>JANNWZ010000092.1:0-7164 GCA_031409295.1 Mariniblastus sp. | reverse complement strand
AATCGAAAACCGACAAAATCGTGTCCAACTGGGCTAACAATCGGCTGGTCCGAAGTCACTTTCGCGACCTGTCTGCCAGCCAAAGCCTCTCGCATTCGCTCTGGGCACCGATCGCCCCTCGTGCCGTCGATTATCGCGATCAATTAAAAACTCGATTGAAATCGCATACTCAAAAAAAATCAAAACGGTCTCAATCCTCGGCTTTTACTTCGGATGAATGCAATCTGTTGGACTACAATTTACACAACAAATCAATCACCAACCTACCTGTTTCGCCAAAACGGTACTTGACACCTTTTATTTGTCTAAATGTTGTCCAACTATGTACTCGCAATCATTGGAAAAGCCATATTTTCTCCAGACGAATCGATAATTGGAATTGGTGATATCTTTCATACCCAATTCAAGCTTCAATGCACGCGCACGACATTTAAAATTGATTCGGACTCCCTGAGCCACTTGTTTCCAATATGTGGCTTGCCAAGGTATCAATTCCTCAGTATTACCCCATTTGGTATACTCGAGAGAATCAGACTTACAATAATCAAAAATTGGTTTGTTGGTCATTGCCTCTAGTTTTGCCATAAAATACTCTCCGGTATCGTCTTGAAAATCAAAACTAAAACCCTCAAAACTTAAGTATTTTGACCAATCCAGAATCGATAGACTTTCAATTTGAACTCCTCCTTCTGCTGTCAACTCATAACAAAAACAGCGATGGTTGTTCGATTGAGAACATTGAATTTCCAATGAATTTGAATCCTTGAAAGAAATGCATTTTTCACAATCTGCTTCATCGCTGCAGATAAAAAAATTCACTAGGCCTCGTTGATTCAAATCAAACAATTCAACGGCAATCTGTTTCATAGTCAAGCCATGAAAAATCCTGTTCAAGGATAGCTCAACATACTCTTGATTAATTAACAGTGGAATTGGAACCCTATTTTCTATTGCCGCATCCAAAAACCAAAACTCATTTCTAGAAGTCATCTATTGAACCTAGTTCCTTTTCGCAGCGCATTTGCATCGGTCAACCATCTCGGGTTTTCCTTGGTCGTCTATACAGCATTGACCACAAAAAACCGAATCTACCGGTTTTCCTTTCCATTTGCAGGAATGATGTTTGATGGTTCCTGTTTGCAATCCAGATGATTCAATTATATCCCCGTCGAGGTCTACATCACGCGATCGACCAAGGGTCGTGCTTCTATTGTTACAGAGTCGGCAAGCTTCCGCAGGACTTCCGCAATCAAACGAATCGTCATCGCAAGGAGTCAAGCCGCGAGATTTGCAAGACTCTCTCGGTGGATCTCCGGGAGGATCTTTAGGACAATCCTGTTCCGGATCTTCACGCGGATCGGGAACAGGATCTGGTGCAGGGTGACTATCCACAAAATACCAATCACAGATTACCTCTACAATGCGTTCATTCGTAATCACGAAAGGAATCGGGCCACCATATTTGTAGCAACATCTACCTATCAAATATCCACCGCCGCCTGCTCCAGCGGCCATGGGTGCCCTTACAATTACAGTACGACAAAAACTGCTGGATGCTAAGCCACCCGCCACACCAGTGCCGACTGCCACTGCTACATCCGGCTGGCCTAAACCGATAAGTCCATCATCGGGCTCCTGCCGAAAGAACAATCCGTATGGATCAAATCCACGTGGGACGAAATACCCCCGAAACAAACTCATACCGTCGACAGATTCCAGCGGATCAGTCGAAATAAACTCACCGGTGAGTGAATCGTAATAACGGTCGCGCATGAAGAGGAGGCCGGTTTCGGCGTCGTGTTGACGCGAGGTGTAACCGAAACGCATGTTGTACGAACTGGTGTTGCGAACGGTGCTGCCGTTGGGTTCCAGGATCGTCCGTTTACCGAAATGATCGTACGTGTAACGTTCGAGAATGTTGCCGCTGGTAGCGTCAGATAAAGCGGTCACGCTCCACTGTTGATTCCGCGTGATGGTTAATTTTTCATTGCCACTTCCGCCGCCGGTTGAGCGAACGAGCAACACCAGCGAATCGATTTCTTGGCCGTATACATATTCCTGAGTCGGTGAAGCGGCGGCCGTGCCGGCAGGATACTCGGCAATCACGTTTGGTCCGGCGTGAATATAAACCGTATGCTCGTTGGTACTGCTTTCGAGCATTCGTTTCTTCCACACCCGTTTCCGATCGGCATCGTAACCGTATGTGTTAGTCCCCTCGATGCCAGCCGTATCGCCGGTGCCGACAATCGACTCTTTCATCATCCCGGCTTCATCCCAAGCCAAATCGATACCGGTCTGAGCGTTGGTTAAATTTCCATCGGTGTCGAACACTTGATTGGTGGAACCGATCGAAGTCAAGGCATGAATATTCGAATACCCGCGCGCAGTATTGGTCCCGTTGAGATTGATGTTGGAGATGTTGCCGATATCACTGCGCGTCAGCCCCAATGTTTTTGATTGGCCGGATTGGATGAAGTTCGTGAACCGATCGAATTGATCGCCGGCAAAAGGGTCAGGCACAAATTTCGGCAGATGATTCAATCGAAGGGCTGAGATTCCACAGCCGAAAATTGAGCCTGACCCTGCACGCATGGTGGTGACAAAATTCCAAGCCGCCATCGCACCGCTCCACGACTCGCTTAATTTATTGCTGTTGGCGTCGTAGGTATAAGTTCCATCGCCGACATTCGTATTGCCGATCGAAGTCACTCGGTTGAGTGCATCGTAGGCTCGCGTTTCATCGACACCCGGTCGATCGACACCGGTCAACAATCCAACCGCGTCGTAAGCCCGATCTTCGATCTGCGAACCGGCCCAATTGATTTTATCCAGCTCACTCCGGTCGGTGAACGTATAAGCCGCCGTAATCGCTGGAGAGCCCTGTCGTTGGGCGAAAGGGTCAGGCACAAATTTCGGCAGTCGAGCGGATTGCATGTGGCTACATCTTCTCGAAAAGCAAAATTAACCCACTACCAAAACCGATTTGAGCCGAAAATTGAGCCTGACCCTGCGTGTATCGTAAGCGAAATTCACGGCATAAGACTGCCCGCTGTAAGTCGTGGTATCGGTCGCTAATTGGCCCAGATCATTATAGACCCACGCTTGCGTGACGCTATAGCGACCGGTCGAACCGGTTTTTCGCAACAACGCGTCGTAGGTATAATCATCCGTCCCGACCAGCGTATTGGCCGCGTTACGGAACTCAATTTTGTCGAGGACTCCGGAGAATTCATAAACATTGGTCTGCGATTTCCCGGACGCCGACGTCGTTTTCTTCAATCTTCCCGCTGGGTCATACGTCATCGCCTTGGCGGTGTTGTCGGGCAGTGTCGTACTGGTCCGCTGACCGAGCAGGTTGTAAATATAGGTCGTGACCTTGGCCTGGGCATCGGTAATGGAAGCCAGTTGACCCGCCGTGTTATAAGTATTCGTCGTCAGTTTCCCGGTCCGATCCGTGGTGGTCAGCACGCGGCTGAGCAGATCGTAACCGTAGCTGGTTGAAACTCCCTTGGCATCGGTCCGCGAAGTCACCAGTCCGTTTGTCGGCGAATAAACCGTCGTCCGCACATTGGACAGCGGCGCAGCGACGGTTGTCTGTCGCCCCAATCCGTCATATTTTTCACGACGACCGGTGCGCTGCGACCAATTCAAAAATGGCCGCCCATAAAAAAGCCCGGCTGAATGGCGTCAGCGTTGAGACAGACAAACCAACCTGGCAACTCTTAAACCGGTTTGTAATCATTGTCCGTTCTCCATTGCAACAAATGCGATATCCCATGCCTGCAATACGTGAAAAAACGCCGGGCGCCAGACTTTTCGAACGCCGACAACCGAGACCGAAAGCGGCCGGAAAAGGCCAAACAAACGTGAAAACCCCACCTGAAGCGATCGGCACTGCCGGATCGGTCCTATTTGGCCCGAACCATCTTACCCAAGCAGTAAACTGTGACAAAAAACCCTAATCAATTCAAACACCCTAAATCGCCCAAAGCCACTTGAAATACCGGGATTCGGGATTATCCTTAATTGCGTCAAACAAATCTGACTATTGTTGTGACGTTCATTTTTAGGAGAAATTGATGAAAATTCTTGGGATTGGTTGCGCCCCAAAGCTGCGCAATAAGTGGCTAGCAGCGTTCATTTCAGCAGGTTTGTTGCTGGTTCAAACTGGTTCGCTTCAAGCACAAAGTGGAAGTTGGGGCAGTAGCGGCGGCAGCTGGGGAAGCCATGGCGGAAGCAGTGGCGGTGGATTGTTCGGTGGACGCCAACCCTTGCGAAACTTACTTGGACGAATTGGTGGCCGATTTTCCGGAGGTTCATCCGGCGGCTATGGATCATCCGGCGGTTATGGTTCATCAGGCGGCGGTTACGCTAGCCATGGCTCGACTGGTTCGTCATGGGGTTCGACTGGATATTCTTCCATGGGTTCGACTGGCAGTTCCGGTGGTAGCACTGGGTACGGCTCAATGGGTTCCAGCTACGGCAGTTACGGCAGCACTGGTTCGAGTTACGGTAGCACCGGTTCGAGCTATCTTGGTTCGGTTGGCGGATACGGCCAATCGTACTCAGCTCCGATGGAAACAAGTTACTCACAACCGATTTATGATTCGGGATACTCGATCGGACCCTACGGTTCGCCGACCGGCTATGTCGATCCAGGCTATTCAATGAATGGCCTGGTTCCGACCTACAATGGGTCTACGGCCAATGGTGTAATGAGTGGTTCCGATCCGCTCAACCCTGTCCCAGGAATCTATTATGATGGCGGAATAACCTCACCGATTGTCCCGGGTGCTGATTCGACCCTTCCCGCGACGCCACCAAATCCTGGTCCAACAGAAAATGACGACACGACAGGTGCCACCAAGCCGACGGATCAATCGGCAGTTTTGAATTTGTTACTTCCGGCCGACGCCAAAGTTTACATCAATGAAAAATTGACGCGAACCGCTGGCGAAAAACGGAGCTACGTTTCGCGAAATCTGAAACCATCGAGTGATTATCACTACCAAGTCAAAGCCGTAGTGGTACGCGATGGACAAGAAATTATCCGCACTCAATTGGTAACAATTGAATCGGGCAAATCCGAAACAGTCGAGTTCGATTTTGCCTCGGCACCTGTCACGACGTTGGCGATCAATGTTCCTGAAGACGCACAAATTAAATTGTGCGGCAAGGAAACCGCGGCCAAAGGAGATTTGCGTCACTTCGCAACCAGTAAACTCGAACCAGGCATGACTTGGCAAGATTACACGGTGGAAGTTACGGTTCAGCGTGCAGGAAAAACCGTTCGGCAAGAAAAGAAACTCGATCTACTGGCCGGGGAAACTTACGCCTTGGATTTCGAGTTCGATTCGGCGGACGAAAAAATTGCGTCGAAATAGGGACGTTAAAGGTTGCCCCAATTTGGGACCACTAATTCTTGCAGGAAAAAATAACAACCCTGACGGTCGTTGACCGCCAGGGTTATTTCATTTGTCTAGTTCCGCGTTTCGCCTTCGCTGATGGCTGGTCTAAGGTAGCTCGTCATTGTTCCCAGCTGCCGCCGCCGGAATTGCAGGGGCGATTACTTTCAACACACAATCTGGATTTGATTCCCGGAATTTTCGAATCGCTTCTTCCGTAACATCGGTTTGACGGAGCAAAATATTCTTGAGCTTGGGACGAGGGGAAATTGATTGCAGAACCTCGTCATTGGCGCATTGAAAATTAAACGAAATTGATTCCAAATGATCCAAACTAGTCAACTCACGAACCAATGAAACACTCAGTGGTTGCCCTTGATATGCATAGAAGGAAACACCTCGCAGGCCATCGCCGATTGCCAGACCTCCGTGCAATTTTTCCATATCATTTCCGAAAAAATAGAGGTCGGAAAGCGATTTGCACGACGCAAAAATTGACGGCAACCGCGAAATGCCCTCAGAGCTGATCTGAGTGGTATCGATTGACAAAGTCTTTAGATTGCTGAATCGTTTCGCCTCCTCTGCAATCAACTTCAATTGTTCATCGCTTTCGACGACTATGTTTACGATCAAAACATCCGCCGGCCCCTTTTGAATATCGCGTACAAAATATGAGATCCACGGCGGAATCCAAATTACCGGCTCCTCGATCGTCGGAATCTTAACGAGACCATAATTCCATTTAGCTCCGTGTTGAAAATTGTATTGTTCGGTGTCAAGTCTGGCATTCGCCGTCAAGAGTCGATAGCCACCGCGACGCTGATCACGATATTCAAGCATCGGCTTGACACTCGTCCCTAAAAGCAGAGCATTCAACGCAATCAAAATCAGGATCATCCGTAACGAAAGTCGAAACCGATTCAGCAAAAGGACAATGGCAATGATCAAAATGGGAAGTGCCATTACCAGAATTGACCCGAGCATTTGCAGCACGTTTCCGGTTTCGAACCAACCCAACTTGCGAAGCGATACCAACAAGCCAATCTCAATCGCCATCAATCCCAACAATAGCCAAGTCAGTTTGGTAGGCCGTCGGCTTGTATCGCTCATAGAGTATTTCGGATTAGGACAATTTGACCGCTTTTTCAAAGATGACCGGATCCCTACAGCTGTCGCTGATCCGGTACAAAAGACAATTCCAAGGTTCGATTGTACCACTCAGACGATTCGTCTGCGAATGATGAGCTTCGCCAATTGTCTCGACGGTTTCTGTGCGACCGGATAGAACAATTGTAATATGGTTCTTTCTCGGCATTCGACCAGATTGATTGTTCCAAAGTCAAATAGCTTCGATACACCGATTACAATGCAACTATCGGACTTTCCGCACACACCCGGTAGACTGCCGGTGGATTAACGAAAACAATCGAGTCGCCTTAAATTTCGTCCCTCCCCATTGAGCTTCATGTCCAAACACGTTTCCAATCGAAACCAACCGGCGCGCGGCGCATCGAGCGGCGCTGAACCAGCAGCTGGTCAAGCTGTTCCGGAGAACCTGGCCCAGAAATCCAGCTTCGATTCGCCAGTCGTGCGCTGGATCGTTTCGGGTGTGCTGGTCTCATACCTGTTGATCGTATTGCTTGGACCGCTTTCCAATCCCGTCGGTTCGGAATTCTTGACGCGACCGATGGCTCGATTCGTCGCGCCAGTTCATCGCGCCTTATTTCTCGGACATGGCTATCGATTCTTTGGTCCCGAT
>JANNWZ010000091.1:0-13333 GCA_031409295.1 Mariniblastus sp. | reverse complement strand
TTTTCCCTATCACTATTTCGGCAGCCCGATCTGGTTTACCCGTATCGGTCATGCGATGGGCGACGCGATGCAGGATCTATTGAAGCTACCGTAATCGGATGCGCACGGGAATTTTTGTCGAAGGACCCATGGTGACGTTCCGACGTTTGACAACGACCGGTTCAGAATCCACCAACTCGAATTCATATCTTTTAAGCAACACACCCAACACCATCGCCATTTCGTAGGAGGCAAATGCTGCACCGATGCATCGTCGGTGACCGCCGCCAAACGGCATGTATTCGAACGGCGTAAAGCTGCGCTCCAAAAATCTCTCCGGACGAAACAGGTCCGGATCCGGAAAGACGGTCGCGTTGTAATGAGCCAATACGGTCGCCGGTGCCAATGCCATCCCTGCAGGCAAATAGTAGTCGCTGAATTTCAGCGGTGATTTCAACTTGCGCAATGTTTCGGTGACGATCGGATTGATGCGTAGAGTCTCCTGAATGACGGCTTTCAAATACGGGGCTGTTGCCAACTCATTCAGCGAATTGTCAGGCACCGCATCCAATTCAGTCCGCAATGTTTGCAAAATTTGCGGCGCACGGTGCAGATGATACATCGCCCAAGCCAATGACAGTGCGGTCGTTTCGTGGCCGGCAAACAGAAACGTCATTAACTCGGCATGCAAGTCTTGGCGGCTAAGCCGCTGACCATCTTCATATTGAGCAGTACATAGCAAAGCCAAAATGTCATCCCGTTGGGCATTGGATCTCTGTCGTTGATCAATCGCCACATCCAACAGGTCGCAGAGTTCTGCTTTGGCCTTGCACCAACGATCCCAGGGAGTCCAGCCAAAAAATGAAACATGCGTGCGGCGGGAAAAAAACAATAACGGGCTGGCACACGCAAACACTTTCCGACAGGCGTCAAACATTTTTTGAATGAGTTGGCTGTCATCGCCGCCAAAGATGGTACGAATGATGATTTCGAGAGAAATCTCCGTCATCAAGTCGGTGGTGGCAACGACATCCTGTTTGATGTGATGTTCGACTCGTTCAATCGCCGTCGTCTGCATTGTGGTTCCATAAGCCTTCATGCGGTCGCCGTGAAACATCGGCGTCATCATCCGTCGCTCTCGGCGATGACGTTCTCCCTGCAAGATCAACATGGAGCCCATCCCAAGGATCGGGCCAGCCGTCTGCATCGCAAACGGCTCGTAAATGTCGGGGTCCTGTCCATGGATAATCCGGATTAAATCCTCACGCCCAGTAACCACAGCCGGCCCATTTAGAGCGTGTAGCAGAAACGGGTCGCCATACTGCTTCACCCAGTCTTCCATCGCCGATCGTGGATCACGAATCAAACGAAGGGTCGGCCTCCAGCGCCCTTTCGGGCCCGGCGGCAATCGGATTTCTTCGTGTTGGTTCATGAACGAATCGTCTGTATTGTTAGGAATTGAAAATCGCCAGACGGTGGTAGTGAATCACCGGACCCATTGAGCACGCTGTTCGCTGAAAAATAGGTTGCTAGTTCAATGTTGGACAATTATATATGTTTTTTTAGTTTCGCGGAGCTGAAAGGCGAGCGTCGTTTTGTCACAACATTTCGATGTCAGCTTCGGTGAGTTCAACGCAGTCTTTGGCTTTGCCTAACACCAAGTAAATGTCGTGTTTGCTTACTATTTGTAACTCGTGGTCTCTTGTCCAATGAGCGGCAGGATCCACCAGAGTTGCATTTGATCGAGGCTTGGTTCGTCGAACAGTGTTTGTCAGGCAAAGACAGAGTAGTACGTGTTACAATCGAAGGCGATCTTCAATTGACTGAGATTTCCATAGGCCCAGTTGTTTCCCGGACTTTGACGACATGAAAAATACCGATTCGTCGGTCAACCAGTTTATCCTTCGGGCTCAGGCAGGCGATCCGAATGCGCAGCAGGAAATTTGGGACCGATTTTTTCCACAGTTGCTTGAGTTGGCCCGACTGCGATTGCATGGCGGCGCAAAACGGGTTGGCGACGAGGAAGATGTCGCGTTGAGCGTGCTAAATAGCTATTTTGCCGGCGCTCAAGAAAATAAATTCCCCGAGGTGAGGGGCCGCGACGAGCTTTGGCGATTGCTTTCCAGAATGACACAACGCAAGGCCGTTGATTGGATCCGCTTCCATAGTCGGCAAAAACGACATGTAATGGGAGAATCCGCATTAATGGCGGATGCAGGAGCAAAAGGAGAGCCGGCGGGAGCTGACGCGCGACGACCAATTGACGGGATTGCCAGCGATCAGCCGACACCGGTGATGGAGTTGATCGTCATCGAGGAATGTCAACGGTTGATGAAGTTGCTTCCTGATGAACTTCGCGGTGTCGTCTTGCGACGGCTGGAGGGGCACTCCAATCTGGCAATTGCACAAATGAATTCGTGTTCGTTGGCCACTATTGAACGCCGGATGAAATTGGTGCGGGAAATTTGGAGCAAGGCTGAAAATGAAAGAATCCAACCAACCTGATCCAGCCAAATTGACCATCGCCGAGCGCATCGAAATCGATCGCCAGTGCATGGATTTCGATCAGGCGTGGCAAGCTTCAAGCGACCAACCTCCGTCCCTGATCGCTTGGCTGGACCGTGTGCCCCAACGATTGCGAACCGAATTGTTTCGCGAGCTGTTAAAGGTCGAAATCGAATATCGTGCCAGTCGAGGGTTGGACTGCGACGAACAGTCCATTATCGTTCGTTTCCCCGAGTTCGCGGAATCGGTCAGACAAGTTTTGCGAATGACGATGGACACCACAATTGAAACGGAATGGAATGATGTATCGATTAAGATTGCCACGCAACAGGCGGCGCAGCTGTTTGAGTTGGCGAAACAATTCGAGGCCGATTCGCTGGGTGGTCGAGTTCCGGACCTCGCTGAATGGGTGGCTCGTCAAGCGCAGATTGCCAAATCTTTAGGGCAGACGCTGAAAGGTGCGGAGAGACAAATTCATCCGGCCGGTAGCACCGAACTACAACGATTGGGCGATTTTCAAATCATCCGACAAATCGGGCGCGGAGGTATGGGGGCAGTGTTCGAGGCCGAGCAACTTTCGTTGCATCGGCGAGTCGCCCTCAAAGTCCTGTGGTTCGCGGCGTCCAGCGATCAGGAAGCGATCAATCGTTTCGCACGCGAGGCGACCACCATCGCCAATCTGCACCATACCAACATCGTCCCGATTTTTGCCGTGGGTAATCAGGATGGGGTGAACTACTACGCCATGCAACTGATTGATGGCAATAGTTTGGACAAGTTGTCCAGTCTGGCGCCCTTTGTGGTTGACGCCGATCGCGTGGTCGATTGGGGGCTGCAGGCGGCGGAAGCATTGACTCATGCTCACGAACGCGGCATCGTGCATCGCGATATCAAGCCCTCCAATCTGATGTTGGACCAATCTGGGCGATTATGGTTAACGGATTTCGGACTTGCCAAAAGCAGTACCGACCAAACATTGAGTCTGGCCGGAGCGATGTTGGGAACGCCGCGTTACATGAGCCCGGAACAGGCTTCCACAGCGACACACAACATCGACCATCGAAGCGACATTTACAGCTTGGGCGCGACATTGTACGAGCTGCTGGCCGGCCGGCCGGTGTTCGATGGTGATTCTCCAGTGACGGTGATCCAGCAAATCCTGTCGCAGGAACCAACGGCGTTGGACAAGGTTCAACCGAACGTCCCGCGCGATTTGTCGACGATTGTGATGAAATGTCTGAACAAAGACCGAATCGACCGATACTCGTCGGCTCGTGATCTGGCTCAAGACCTGCGCAGCGTCAGCGAGGGCCGTCCGATTCGCGCCCGCCGAACCAGCAAACTCGAGATCGCGGGCAAGTGGCTCAAGCGGCACCAAACGTCCGTTCGCTATTCAGCTGCGGTCGTCGCGGCGATCACATTCGTGTTGATCGGTTTAGCAGCGGCGTGGTCTGGTTATCGCCAATACCACACGGCGCGCGTGGAAATCAAATCGATTGGAGCTCCTGTCGTAACGGCGTTTCTGGACAGTCAAGGTGAACGAGTGGGGTTGCCGATCACGTTGCCGACTCAAGCGTCTATCGAGTTGCCGTCGAAAGAATACATTCTGCGCGCATCTACTGCTGGCTTGCCCTCACTGGATTATTCACTCGCGCTTCAACCCCGGGATTACCGTTGGATTGAATTGGACTTGGGCGGGCAGCGACTGAATTTTCCGATGCCCCCTAAACGGGGTTATCGTGTGTTGGCGGCAGAAGATCGCGCCCTCATCGTCTCCTGGAGTGAAACAGAACTAAACATCGAACGTTTTAGGAACTCAAGCGACCTGCCGTCAACTACGGATAACACGGCAGCGATCTCTTTGGCACCGCTCGGATCCAATCCGGCGATCAAGTTTGTAACTTCTCTGGGTTGCGATTTGGACGGCGACGGATACGACGAAGTACTGATTTGTCTATCGCAACAATCTGCCTTGCGCAACGTTTCCCGGTCCAGAGGATTTGTGTGGCACCAGGTTTTTGGCGAATCACCAACCCAGGTTCCAGATGCGCCCGACGACAATCTATTTCCGTGGATTCGCGGTGAAATTCTGCAGCCACCGATGCTGGTGCCCGACCAGGATGGCGACGGCAAACAGGACTTGCTTGTTAGCGTGGGACAAAATCCACGAGAGCCTCGTTCCGACGCGAGTTTAGTCCAGCGATTTATTTCCTTGGTTTCGGCCGTTGATGGTCATGAAATCTGGCGACACAATTTGGCCAATGCGGATTTTGAATTACCGGACGGTAGTGAAATTCACGGACCGCTGCAGTGGCATTTGGCGGATCCCTGGTCATCGGGTTCAAATAGTATTTCATCCCACTTGATTCGGAATGGACGAAACCTGAGACATTTGGATCGCAAAATTGGAATCACCGCGCCGCATGTGGAAGCGCAACAAGTCGAGTTGATTAATGTTCAGCAGCAGCGTGGCATTGTCGTGCGAACCGGAACACGAATCAGGATGTTAGATGTCGCAACAGGGGTCAGCGATCATGGGACCGTTGATACTGGCGTTGTCAGCGCCGTTCCGTTTGCCGCAATCGATCTCGACGCGGACGGCACGGACGAATTGTTAATGATCGAATCACTCGCGGAAATTCCGAATCCGAATGCCAGCGCGTTTGTTACAAGTTTGCCTCAATCCCGTTTGGTGGCTTGGTCACTAGGACTCGACAAGCCGGTCTGGTCACGTACGTTGGAAGCCCGCGTGCCTATTTTCAATGCGGATCAGCGTCGTTTGAGTTGGCCAATTATTTCGAAGTCCCCTGCGAAATCACTATTGATACCCAACGGAGTGAGCCACGCCGTTGGCTACCAGGGTGAGTCGTTGCCGTGGTCGTCCGTTGAGTGTTTGCGTCCTGATCGAGGCGAGGCTATGTGGTCGCAGCGCATTGCGAATTGCGATTCCTGGACCGACCAGTTCACTTTCGGCGCGGACCTTAATGGCGACTGGGTCGAAGATGTGTTGATTGCGTCGATGTGGGGCTCGCCGTTGCAACTGGTAACGGAATGCCGTTGTGGGGCCAGTGGCGATTTGCTTTGGCTATCGGAAGAGACACTGGCTCCGAACACGGTCGATTCCATCGAGAGTGTCGATTTCCTCGCGGATGCGCAACGGTTTCAAGTGGTCTTGAGTGCACCCAACAAACCAAAATTGGCGTTACAGTTTGACGTCCGCAGCGGTCAGCTCAAACAGTCGGTGGACGAATTCGAGCGATTAGTTTTTGCCGACGTCGATGGAGATCGAACGCTTGATTGGTGTCTGTTTCGCCAAGCAATGCAGGACGCTGAGACAATGGAAACCTTGACCATCGCGCGCGGTAACTCCACGGAGCAATGGCGAATTCTGGGTGAACCGGTTTATGCGGCATCCGATTTCGATGGTGATTCGGTCACCGACTTGCTGGTTGGATCGGAGTTGTACATTCGGGCAATTAGCGGTAAATCCGGAACATTGATCTGGCAGTATGCGACAGAACAGCGTCTCTCCGATTGGCGATTCTATACCTGGGACTCTGATCGATTGAATTCGCCGCCGCAGCAGCTTGTTGAGCAAACCGGTATCGACGATAGGCAATTGAATATGGAAATTACTGGTTCTTCGGAAGCAAGCTCGGGCAACATTGGGAATTCGGTTGAAAAAGGACGCGCATCCTTCGAAGCTTGGGACGTCGACCAAGATGGAGTTTCGGATGTGGTTGTTCAAATGGGGTGCAATGGGCGCTCCCGACATGTGCCATTTCTGGTCCTGTCCGGAAAATCTGGCAAACGCTTGTGGCAATGCGGAACGCCAACAAATCCACGAGCGTACAGGCCTCCGCTGCAATGCCTCGACCTGGATGGCGATGGACGGTTGGAGATATTGTCAATTGATCAATTCACTCCAACCAACCAATCACAATCCCTTGGCCAGCAACCGGCTTCAAGCTCGTTGCAGTCCGTGTTGGGTGCATCGCTTTGGGAAGTAGGTGGAACGAATCCCGAATGGACCACGCCGATCAGCTTTGCGGCAGGAAGCAACAATCTTTTGTCCTTGGATCGGATCCAAGGCTTTGAAAAATTTCCACAGGCCCGGTTGATCAAGTCGGATGATGATGAAATTGCCGACTTGATCTTGCTTGTCGAAAAAACAAGCACCGGTCCACGCGGGTCAGAACTCTTCTTGACCGCAGTCTCGGGCGCAGATGGCAACGAGAAGTGGTCGAATCCACTGAATATTAAGTCATTCGATCAACGCACACTGCCATCATGTGACCGCGTCGCAACCTGTGATCTCGATCAGGACGGTCGCGACGAAATTCTGTATTTATCTTTCGAAAACCGCATGGAGGGTGTGAATTCGAGTCGCAGGGCCGTCTTGCAAGCAATGGATGTGCGCAATGGCAGCGAGATTTGGAAATATGAACGAGTGGTGCCGCAAGGATTCTTGTCGTCGAGTGCGTCTGGCTTGGTCGCACCGATTGTCTTGAGATCCACAACTTTGCCTCCGCTGGTGGCATTGAATCTGCGAGACTCGGACAACATCGATGTGGTTACGATTGTCACCGGAAATGGAGAGTTGCAGGGTGAATATCCGATGGAAATTCGAAAGTCATATCATCAAGATGGCTTTCCTTGTTGGGTTGGCGACTGCAACGGCGATGGCAACGAAGAGCTTCTATTTGACGATGGCGAATTAAAGGCGCTACAAGTTTTTGGTGAACGGAAATGTTTGGCAGGCTTCGGCGTTCGCGCCGCGGAACCCGATGTTTCTGTGCGGGTCGTGCATGCGGAGGATGGTGAGGCGCAAGTCTGGGCGTCCAACGCCGGGCAGTATTGGGTAGCTGCGTTTAAAGCATCATCAGGCAAGCTGTTGTGGAAATGCCAGGGAGATGAATCGGGCGGGAAGTACCATGCTGACTTACAGGTCGTTCAAATATTGAGCAATGGCTGGAGTCCCCACCCCAACATCATTGCTAAAAACCCCGTGGTTGTTTTTAACGGATACTATGGAGTCGCGATCGCGCATCGAATCGCCGATCCGGATGGAATCGTGGAGGAAATGAGACCCAATCCGTCGGCGATTGATTTGAGATTCAAATCGAGTGTGTCCGACTGGCGGTTGCTGAGACCTTTACCGTGGGCCTCGTCCAATAACGATTTGGAGTCCTATGCTGGCCCCAGCAATTTGGCAATGTTCATTGGATTCGTCTTGCTGTGCAGTTTTCTTTTGGTTGTGTTACCCATCCTGATTGTGCAGGCGGCGTGGCGCCGATGGATATCTCACTTGGCGGCGTTATTGTGCCTGTCGACCGCGGTGCCGATAGGTTGGTTGTTTTTTAGCAATCCGTTTCAAATACCCTTTATGGAGGAAACTCCATCGCTGATAGAGAAAATTACCCTGGGTTTCCAGTACGCGCCGTTGTGGCTGGTGATCGCCTGGGTCCCTAACTGGTTGTTTAACGGGCGTTGGATACTGTTGGTTGTCTGGACGGTCGTGGTTATTGGAGCCAGTTCTGCGGTGGCGGCAATCGCGATCACCGAAAGCGTTGCCAATGCGCCTCTATCGGAGGGAGAACGATTTGATTTGATGTTTTCGCCGATGATTCTGTTGTATGGAGTGTTCATTGCGAGTTGGTTGGGGCTCGGGTTGGCAATTGGCCGCGCCAACCTGAAACGCGTTGCGCGATGGACTGGTCAATTGCGAAACTCCGGGCCCACTGGCGAGGCCAACGAAGTTAACAGGGCGACACTTTCGCCGAATGCGAAAACAGGGAAGCCGCCGATCGTACCTCGATACATACGAACTCTTTATCTCGCTGGACTGACGATCTGGATCGGATACGTCTCGTTGTTTCCGAATTGGCAAGGCAGTCTCTATCTCCCGGAGTTGGCGGGAGAAAAATCGACAGTCTCCCAACGCGGTTCATTT
Source organism: Mariniblastus sp. (assembly GCA_031409295.1). Taxonomy (GTDB): domain Bacteria; phylum Planctomycetota; class Planctomycetia; order Pirellulales; family Pirellulaceae; genus Mariniblastus. The sequence goes on along the minus strand of JANNWZ010000091.1, from coordinate 4,896 downwards.
GGGTTGCAAGAATCGAATTGGCAGTGGCCCGTTTGGGATCCCCCTCGACCTGGCGGGCTAATGTCAGCGAAAGTTCGCTGGCCCTGGCAAGCGATAACTGCCGATGCCCATATCGAAGTTGATTTCAGGCGGACTCTGGGAAGACTGCTCAATGGTTTTGTCGTTATCGGTTTGGTCTTGGGAATTGCCGGTTTAGTTGTACGTCGGGAACAACGAGATCCGGCCCTGATCTATGTCTGGAGCATTAGTCTGTCATTGGTCGTGGTTTGGATGGTCGCATTGTTTTTGGAAATGATTACGTGGGGTGCGTTGCCCAATAGCACGTTGCTATTTGTCTTGACAGGGTCAGGTTTTGCTGCAGGAATTGCATTTGGCAGGTTCGTTGTGACCCGCCCACCGCGAGTCGCCAATCAGAACAAATTGGCTAACCAATTGAAATCAGACGAGGCGGGCCAACATAGTTCAGAAAAGCAAGCTGCGATTAAGGAAACATCGCTACCGCGAGCTGACGTTTACCCGTTTCCGAGGTATCGTTGGTTGGTTGAATCGGCCCTATTGCTGATTGGAATTATTGTCGGATCGGGCCTCGGTTTTTTGGCGATAACTACGCTACCAGCAGCCTTGGACCCCGAATGGGTGCCGTCTTTTGGACCAGGATTTGGTGGTCCCCGTCCAGCAACAATGCGAATGATCGGATTGCTGTTGGTCGGAATCGGACTGGTTACTTGCTTACCAATGTTTTTCTGGCGACGGCTCCGCAGTCTGGCAATTGGATTCTTCGTCGCGGCATTATGTTGGGGCGTTTTCTGTCTTCTGTATTCCTAGTGCATCATCCAGCCCAAAATAGAAAGTAACAACGGTTACCAAAGCATGGATTTGCCGCGATAGTCAATTCACGACTACCGCTCGGAATCTAGTCATTTCCCTTTTCGAATGGCGATCGAGTTCAATTCGCTAATCATCGCGGAAAACAATTCCAGTTTTGACACTGGATCATCGGCCGAGTATTTGTCGGCAATCGTCTCGGTGATTTCGGTGGCCCAAGTGGGATCGATCCAGGCGGCGGAATTTAGCAACTGATTTCTGGCAAACGGCGAGCGGGCTTCCGCGCCAATCTGCCAGGCCCCGGTGGTGAGGCCGGAATCAAGAAACTTCCGCGCCAGTTCCGGATCATGAAATGCGAGCAGCCGCGCGAGATGCCCCAAGACGCCCATCAATTGATAGGTGCGACAGGAGACTGGAGCATGTTTCAACGAGGCGAATATGAATTCATCCAGCTCGCCGATTTCGAGCGAATCAAATTTAGCAATTTCCTCCAAAGCTTCTTTCGCAGGATCAGCGAAGTAATAATCAACTTGGCATCCAGCTCGAGACTCCGTCGCTACGTGAAACATGTGTCGCCGCTGTTCACCGGGCGGCAAGTGTCGGGCCGCAAAAAATGCCGCAGCAACCTTGGTCATTGAGTCTTCCATCCTTTCAACGTTGGCGGCACACCACTTGGCCAACTGAGGTCGCATTGCATTTGTGTCATCCAGGGATTGTAACAAATTCGAAATCCCATTTCTATCGAACACAATGTCATAGTCTTGACAAACATGCAATAAATCGCTCCCCTCGGCCAGTGAATGTAACGCGAGCGCCTCGGCGATTATGCCCGGTTTCTCTTGTTCCCTGGCATTGGACTGGATTAATCTGACGGCGGAATCCAAATCGACAAGTCCCAGTACCGGAAAGAACACGCGTGATTCGCCGACCAACAATTTTGCTTCCGTCGGTGTGATATCTGTAGGTTGGTTCTGCGATTCGAGTAGCGCTTTCAACTCATCCGCGACATCCCAAGCTTCTGAAACGATCTGTCGCGCGGCATCAATTTGATCGTCAGCGATCATTACTTTCGCGATCTGCCCGGCCGCGATCAACCGACTTGTTCCGGAACATTCGTTCAGAGCAACAACCGCCTCACCATACATTTCTTCTTTCAAGTCCGGTGATTCCTGCATCAGCGCGGCCAGTGCCAGGTAGTACGCTTTTTGGTCAATTGGCAAATCAGCAGTCGACTGGAGGAACTTAGCCGCTTGTTCCGGGGCCTGACGCAGGATACTGGGAGCAATGTACAACAGGAAATAATCACGGTTTTCGTATGGGGATTCTTTTCCGCCGAGCAATTTTTCAATTGCTGGAAAATCCATCGCGGCCTGCGCTGAGAAAAACAAGTTTTGCCGATAGAAAGTTGATTCCTTCGCGTCGGGAACCGGCAGTTGGTCCAGCAGTTTTTTGCCTGCGGCAAAATAGTCATCGCGTTGGTGTTTAAACCATGGCATGGGTTGAGTTGGAACGTCGTTCAATTTTCGCACCAGATTTAATGTTACATCGCCATCCATCCGATCAAAAAACTGAAACAGGATTTGATAATCGGAACAGCGCGCGGCCACGACTTGTGGCGAGTCCACGACTTCCAATTGGATTTGTCCCTGTTCGTCGGTCGTCGCCGAACGACGGCCAGCGGCAAAGCCGACCAAAGCCAACTCAGTTCCTGGCAGTGGCTGTCCTGACTGGGCATCGATACAACGAATTAATACTTGCTTCGTTTGGGGATTTTTATAAATCGTCACGTCGCCGAAGTTGAGTGTCTGTTCGACGACCGGTCGAGTCGCTCCGTTAAGATAGGGTGTCACCAAAGATTGATATCCGGGTGCCTCGACACGAAGCTGCAGTTTGTTGGCAAAGTCGACAACAGGGGGATAGCGAAATTTGCCATCTGCGCCGGTCAATGTACCCGAGAAACCGTCGATCAAGGTGATGGGATTAAGTTGTTCGGCTGAAAACCCTTCAGCCTGTAGGATTTCGCCGCGCATCACTGTTACATTAGCTTTGGATACTGGATTGCCGTCTACATCGACGATCCGACCCGCTGGACTGGCAACGATTTGCGGAGAGACGATTACAACCAACTCCTCGATACTACCTGACGTCACCGTGATGGTCTGGTTGTCGTCTGTCGCTAACGCCGCAGCGTTGGCCCGCACCGTGATCGGGATTGACGGAGGGAGGCCGCGAATTTCGAAATTGCCGGAAACATCAGACAGCGTGTTGAGTTGCATCGTAAATCGCTCGGCGGGAAAGGAATAAGCAACCGTGGCTCCGGGAACGACATCCCCTTTTTCATCAACCACCCGACCGCGAAGCGCCCGGGAACGGGACACCTTTATCGGAACCAATTTTCCATCGCGACGGCCCATTCGTTCCAGCAACACACCAAATGGATTGGTTACTTGGTAAAGATCCATTGGGTCAAAGGGAAATAGTTGACCGCAAAGCGATTCCCCTTCCGCATACCGATGTGCATACGTGCCGTCCTTGTTCGTTTGCGGAATTGTCGAACGACCAACACCGGACATACGAATACCAGCCAGTGGGTTGCGCGACTCGTCCGTAAAAGTAATGGTTTCCGTCGCCGCAGGAAAATAGGTCGTTTCCATGTTGATGGACAAATTGCTCGGCTCGAGTTTGAATTCCTTGGCGGCGTTTGATTGCGACATTGCGAATGGAAAATCGGCGTCGTTAAGCAACCCAATCCCAACGGTTCCCATTCCGATCGAATCGGCGACAAAATTTCCATGGTCATCCAATTGTCTCAACGCCCATGAAATTCGGGTCGGTCCAGCAACATAGTCAGCGATCGTGGAGTGACTAAAAACAACAATTTCCCGCCCACCGAGGCTCGACGTATCGGCTCCGACGGGCAGTTTGAATGATCCAGTTACTTTCCCCGTTTCATTCAGCATGGCTGTCGCTTGGCCGTTACGAATCGTAAGGGGAACTTGTTGATTGCCAAGTGCTTTCGACTGAACATAGACTTCGTTCAGGTTCGTCAATTCAAAACCCGGTAAAATCGTCGCGCCATGCTCATCGGTCGTCCCCGCTCTTTCAGCTTCGAATCGCAAGGGAATCCGGTTGCCGGAAATACGGGCTGGTTGAACGCTTGCACCAGCGACTGCTGTTCCGTCACTATCAATCACGATCAACTTTAGCGGCTCACATGGTTCCAGTTCGAGGTTCAATGGATAATCGATCATTAGCCGGGGAGTCTTTACTACAATAACTGCCGTTCGAAATTTTTCGGCACGAACTATCAACAGCAATTGCACTTGACTGCCGGTTTGAGCCAATCTTGGATCAGGTACGGCAAAAGGAATTTCGTAACGTCCTGACATATCCGTGGTCGAATTCGCGAGCGACGGATCATAGATGGCGTAATCGGCAATCGCAAAACTATTGGCGGTTGGAATGACGATGGTCATTTGTGCGGCCGGAATGGGATTGTCATTGCCGTCCGTGATCGTTCCATAGGCACGAATTTGGCGGGGCAATTCCGTTAGCAGTTCATCCTGCTGTAGGACGGCATAACCGGACCCCATCACACTCGAGTAAGGGAAATTCAGCAACACACAACTGAAGAGCACGAAGGCTTGATTCAACTTCATTGCAGGGATCCTGAGCGTGTCTAATTTTTGAGTTGCTCCGCCTCAAGCGAATTTCGTCCGCTACGCGAATTCGCCAACGACCGGCGAACGACGATTCCACTACGGCAGATGGTCTTGAGCATCGATCACCTCGACGATCATTCCGCCGATCGGACCACTGTTAAATTCGAGCATCGTTTTGACTTGGGATGGAGGCACATCTTCGCGAACCCGTACCGGGATCGGACAGAATGTTCCTCACGAAAAACCCGACGAACCGACAGCAATTTGTTCGTCGCGAAAGAAACTTAAGGCGGCCAGCCGATTTTCTTCCGTTGGTTCTTCCTTGCCAATCTCTGAACCATGCAAATAGCAGCCGGATTTTGAAGTCAGCATCGGCGTAACCAGGATCGTCGTCTCCCGACCCGAGGAA
>JANNWZ010000090.1:0-17899 GCA_031409295.1 Mariniblastus sp. | reverse complement strand
GCCGGCGCGGTGACGAAAACCTTACGACCTTTGGCCGAGACCCAGCGACCATTTAATTGATCGTGACGATATCGTTTTTTGGTCGCTCGGCAATCGACCATGAAGTCGTGAAACAAATCGTAGTGCCCGGAGCATTTCCAGACTTGCGGGTGCATGATGATCGAGCAATCCAATCCTTCCATCGAATAGGGAGTCGGCGCGCCGGCCAGTGTATTCATATCGTCATGGCCGGTCACCATGTCTTGCCACCAGGCGTTTTTTACATTGCGTTTGAGTTCGACTCCCAACGGGCCGTAGTCCCAGAATCCTTGCAACCCGCCATAGATTTCGCTGGACTGAAACAGGAAGCCCCGACGTTTACACAGCGAGACAATGGTTTCCATATTCATGGATAGTATCTTCTAAAAAGGTGTGACGAAATGGATTGGGTCGGGGAAGCCGACTGTCGGCTCGACAGCAAATCTACCAACATCTTAGCCGACGTTGGTTGGGCGTGTTGGCACGCGAATTGACCAATCGGCGACATCCAATTCGGGAACAATCGGCACAGCATCGATTTGCGCCGCAAATTCGATGTCCGCATCCAGGCCGATCTTAACCAAGTTGATTCCGCCGCGAGCCAGTCGAAAAAACTGGGACAGTTTAGCGCCTTGAGCGATTGCGCGACTCGTGCTCTGCCAATGATTAAGTGCGATTGCCGCCAGATCCGACAGCTGTTCGTGGTGAAATTGTGGGGCGCTGGTGAAGTCGGTTGTCGAATTGTTTTTTCCGTTGATGACAGGAATTGTCGCAGCCAAGATCCGTTCGACCAGCGCCCCGGCGAAAATCACGTCTTCGCTGGTGATGTGGCCATCGGTACCCGAACAGACCACCGTAACTCGATCGTGCTCCGTCAATTGTTCCGCGATCGCGCCCAAATTGATCATCGCGCCAATCAATATTCGCTTGGCCGTCCGACAATGTTCCATCGCCACGGTTCCGTTGGTCGTGGCCAAGACCAGTGATTTACCGTCGATCCGGTCGCGCGTGTACTCCAGTGGCGAATTCCCCTGATGGAAACCGGCGATTATTTTTCCGCCGCGTTCACCTCCCATTACCGAATTGGCGACTTGGGCATGACAGGCTCGCGCTGCATCAATACTGGGTTGGGGAAGGACCTGTTGACAACCGTTGAATAAGGCGTGAATGATGGTCGTGGTCGCGCGGAGGACATCAGTCAGAATTACAGTCCGATCCAGCAAGCTCTCGGGTCGCACCAGGGCTGGCAAAAAAGCCACATCGATGCGTTTGGGTGAGATTCGAAAAGGATCGGCGATCGACGACAATTCCGGGCCAGTTTCGGTCGAATTCGCAGTTTCGGCAGGTGGGAAGTTCACGGGTGAGGTGGGTTCGAAACGGGGAAAGGCTACGTGTCAAATCAATCGGGTTAATGTATCCTGATTCGCTCGGTTTTTCTAGAGACGATATGGCGACAGCCCGGCAGACCCAATAGCTATTTAATGACCGTTGACAAATCCGACGACCGTGTTCGAAAGATGTTTGGCGAGATTGCGCCAAATTATGATCGGATGAATCACTTGTTGTCGATGAACGTCGACCGATATTGGCGCTGGAAAACCGTTCGCAAACTCGCGCCCAATCGGACGGACCCGATTCTCGACGTCTGCACCGGAACGGGCGATTTGGCTTTCGCGTTTCAAAAATATACCCAGGGTTCGGTTCCCGTCGTGGGTTCGGATTTCTGCTATGAGATGTTGGAGGTCGGTATTCAAAAATCCCAGCAGAGCCAGCGCGACGTAACCTTCGTCGAAGCCGACGCGCAAAACCTGCCGTTTGAAGACAACCAATTTCAAATTGTGTCCGCCGCGTTTGGTTTACGCAACGTGGCCAATACCGATCAAGGACTGGCCGAAATGGTTCGCGTTTGCCGACCGCAGGGGCAGATTGCGGTGTTGGAATTTTCGATTCCGCGTTACCAACCCATCAAGGGTCTGTATGGCTGGTATTTCAAAAATGTATTACCGCGGATTGGTCAGTTCTTGGCGCGGAATGATTCCAGTGCTTACAACTATCTGCCCGATAGTGTCGGCGAATTTCCCTGTTACGAAAAACTTACCGAACGTATGCTGGCGGCCGGCTGCTCCTCCGCAAAATTTTATCCGCTGACGGGCGGGATCGCGACGTTGTACATCGGAATCAAGCAGTGAACCCATGAAGTACCCACTTGTACTCGCGATCACCGGGGCCAGCGGTGTAATCTATGGTCAACGGTTGCTCGAAGTCCTGCTCGAAACCGACATCGAGGTCTATCTGACTATCAGCGAATCCGGCCGATTGGTGTTGCAGCATGAACTGGGCTTGCAAATCGATCTGAATAAATTTTCGATCGAGCAAATTTTACCGACCTATGCCGGTGATCGGACCAACATCAATCGGCAAGTCAAGTACAACCACTACAAAGATTTCATGACGCCGATCGCCAGCGGTTCATTCAAAACCAGTGCGATGGTCGTCTGCCCCTGTTCCGGTAGCACGTTGTCGGGAATCGCCAATGCGGCAAGTCAGAATCTGATTCAGCGCGCCGCCGACGTGCACCTGAAGGAGCGACGCCCCTTGATTTTGGTCCCTCGTGAAACGCCCCTGTCCTTGATTCAATTGGATAATTTACGAACCGCTTGCGCCGCCGGGGCGACAATTTTGCCTGCTTCGCCGGGGTTTTATCATGGTTATCAAACAGTTCAGGAGTTAGTCGATTTTGTCGTGGCCAGAATTCTCGATCACTTGGACATCCCGCATGTGCTGATGAAACGCTGGGGGAGTTGAGTACGTTTAAACGGCAAACCGGAGGCGAAGCGGATGGATATTAATACGTTTAACGGCAAGCCAAAGGCGAATTGGATGGGTATAGTTCGTTGAATTGAAATTTGAATCAAGCTGAATACGTTTAACGGCAAGCCGAAGGCGAAGTGGCTTTTGCTCGCCTGAGGCTTGCCGTTAAACGTTGTTGCCTGCGGCTTATCACTGAACCACTGAATCACTGAACCACTGAACCACTGAACCACTGAAAACTAAACCACCACCCAATGTTGCGCAAACTACTCGAGATGATCCGGTTCAGCCATACGCTCTTTGCGTTGCCGTTTGCGTTGATGGCGGCATTGATGGCTTGGGCTGCACCGGTACCGGACAACTTTCAACTGGAATTTCGCTGGATTGAATTGGTGGGGATCTTGATCTGCATGGTAGGTGCCAGAAGCGCGGCCATGGCCTTCAATCGGTGGGCGGATCGAAAACTGGACGCGCAAAATCCTCGCACTGCCCAGAGACATTTGCCGACGGGACAGTTGTCGGTTGGCACGGTGTTGATCTTCGCAATTTTTTCGGCGCTGATTTTTGTGGCGGGGACGTGTTTGTTCTTGCCGAACTGGTTACCGCTGGGGGTATCAGTTCCCGTATTGAGTGTGTTGTTGGGTTATAGCTACGCCAAACGATTTACGTCGTTGGCACATTTTTGGCTGGGGTTGGCTTTGATGTTGGCTCCTGTTTGTACTTGGTTGGCGATACGCGGATTGATCGTCTGGCAACATCCCGCAGATTTGTGGCCGGCCTTGATTTTGGGTTTAGCGGTGCTGTTTTGGGTTGCCGGATTTGACATCATCTATGCTTGTCAGGATTACGAGTTTGATTGTTCTGCGAAACTCAAGAGCGTCCCGGTGCGGTGGGGCGTGGCGGGAGCGTTGAGGCTGGCGGCGATATGTCATCTGGTGATGTTTGGATGCCTTGTGATGTTACTGTGGGCGAGCGAATTGGGAGGCCCCAATTTGGAATTGGGCTGGATCTATGGCCTGGCATTGCTCGCGATCGGCGGGTTGTTGATTTATGAACACGCGCTGGTTCGTGCGGACGATTTGACACGGGTCAATGTGGCATTTTTTCAAGTAAACGTGGTGATCAGTTTCGGATTGTTGCTGGGAACTGCTGTCGATTTGTGGTCGTAGTTCGTGCGGATGGAGTCAAAGGGATGGCTCCCGCTGGCGTTAATTACTTAGCCCAAATTGCGGTTAACGTCTAAACCGCGTGGACAAGTTTGGACCGCTTAAATAGAATTTTCGTCGGTCCGCTGGTTGCCGGTACGACCACGTTCTCCACCCCTTTTTCAGTTTAAAGAACTAAGATGATTTATTCCGTTGCTCCCCGTTTGAAGGCCATTCGCGACAAAGTCGAAGCGGGTGAACGATTGAGTTTCGACGATGGACTGTTGATGTACGATCCCGAAATTTCGGTCAATGATTTGGGACAACTTGCCAATCGAGTTCGCGAAACCAAAAACGGCAACGCGGCCTACTACAACATCAATACGCATCTCAACGCGACCAACGTGTGCGTTTATCGCTGCGTCTTTTGCGCGTTCCGGTCGGATCTCCGCAGCGAGAAAAGCTACGCCATGAACGATGAGCAAATTTTGCAGCGCGGTCAGGAGGCGGTGGAAAACGGTTGCACGGAAATGCACGTCGTCGGCGGGCTGCATCATCAACGCAAATATGAGTGGTACCGCGACATGATCGGGCTGTTGCACAACGCGTACCCGAAATTGCATCTCAAAGCCTGGACCGCGGTCGAAGTCAACTGGTTTGAGTTCTTGACCAAACGCCCGACAGCGGACATCCTGACTGAATTGCGCAGCGTCGGGATGGGCAGTATGCCGGGTGGCGGTGCCGAGATTTTTCATCCGGAAGTTCGCGATCAAATTTGCGAGCACAAAGCGGACGGCAACAACTGGATCCATATTCATCGCACGGCTCATCAGTTGGGCATTCGGACGAATTGTACCATGTTGTATGGTCATGTTGAAAAACCATATCACCGCGTGGATCACTTGATTCGCTTGCGAAGCTTGCAGGATGAAACAGGCGGTTTTCAGACCTTTATCCCGTTGGCGTTTCATCCGGAAAATACAGGATTGGCACAACTGAAGAAACCAACCGCCATCGATGACCTGCGGAATATCGCGATCAGTCGGTTGATGTTGGACAACATCGACCACATCAAAGCCTATTGGATCATGTTGGGGATCGGAACCGCGCAAACCGCTTTGGCTTATGGGGCTGACGATTTGGACGGGACCGTGCGGCATGAGTTAATTTATCACGATGCCGGGGCCACCACTCCCGAATTTTTGTCGGTCGACCGGCTCAAAAACCTGATTCGAGAGGCCGGCCGAGAGCCAGTCGAACGCGACACGCTGTATCGCGAAGTCATTCGCGACAGTGATGTGTTGACGGATTGGCGCGTGGGAGCAGAAGTCCCCGTCGGGGTTTGAGAACAGGTGCACGGTCGATTCGATCGCCAATGGCCTTTCAATTTCGACATGCCACAGTCGACTTCGATCGAAGTGTTCCCTCATTCTTGCTGCTTATTGTTTGGTCAGGCGAACCGGACCGACTTCATTCCAGCGGAAGGAATGATTTGTTTTTTGGCGTTGCATTGGTCGACCCGCTTGTTTGTCGAGCTTACAATCGTGGCTCACGAATCGACCATGTGGTTGTTGGAAAAATAAAGAGCTTCCTCCAACCTGCCTGGGCCCAAACCACTTTCCTGGAGCGACTACTAATGGCGAACGAGCCATCCCAAAATCCCTTTCAAGCTCCCACCGCTCAACTTGTTGGCCAACCGATGTATCCGCCAGCCAATGAAGGGGACGCGACCGGTGGAATGATCCCTTACAAAAACCCTCATGCACTAATCGCTTATTACTTGGGAATCGTCGCGCTGATACCGTTGCTTGGGCTACCATTCGGCATAGCTTCCCTCATTCTGGGCATCATGGGGTTGAGTCGAAGAAAGAAAAACCCAATCATCAAAGGCTCCATTCATGCCTGGATCGGCATTGTTTTCGGGGCGCTTTCGATCCTGTGTGGGGGCGGAGTGCTCGTTTCGATCGTGGTTGGCGTGTGGGCTGAATCGCAGCAACGATAGTTTGGCCACATCGTCGACAATCGACGCCAGTACACACGATTTACCCGACGTCGCTAACCTCCAATGCATGGCCGTAACGTGCAAACACCAACTGCCGCAACCGCGACAATCCTTCCTGTTGCAATTCGGGATCGTTGGCGATCAACTCGCGGGCAGCGGATTGGGCCTGCGTTAGAATTTCTGCGTCGCGAATCAGGTCGGCAATCATCAATGGCGGCAGCCCGGATTGTTGCGCGCTGAATAAATTTCCTGGTCCCCGAATTTGCAAATCGATTTCGGCCAATTCGAATCCGTTGGCAGTTTGCGAAAAGGCCGACAATCGCGAGTTGGATTCAGGATCATCGGTGGTGGAAAACGCGCACACATAACCGGGGTGTTGGCCGCGACTGACTCGTCCCCGTAACTGATGCAATTGCGACAAACCAAATCGTTCTGCCGACTCAATGGTCATCACCGTAGCATTGGGGACATCGATACCAACTTCGACGACGCCTGTGGCCACCAGAACTTGCGTTTTGCCGCTGACAAAGTTGGCCATCGACGTTTCTTTTTGCTCGCTCGATTGGCGGCCATGCATCAAGTCCAGGCGAAACTCTTCCAGCGGTCCATTGGTCAACGACTCAAACAATCGTTCGGCGCTGCTCAAACCGGATTCGGGTTCCGCATCAACCAAAGGAGCAACGACAAATCCTTGGCGACCTTCGCGCAGTTTTTTCGCGAAAAATTCCCACCACTGCTCGCGCGAATTGTCCTGACCGAGATAGGTATGCACTTTTTGACCGATGCCGCTGGTTCGTTCCAAAGTCGACACATCGAGATCACCAAACAAAGTCATCGCGATGGTGCGCGGGATGGGCGTCGCGGTCATCACGAGGTAGTGCGGATCAGGACCCGATTGTCTGAGCAGGGCTCGCTGTTGGACACCAAACTTGTGTTGCTCGTCAATGATGGCCAAACCCAACTGTTTAAATTCCAGCTTTGACGCCACGACCGCTTGTGTGCCGACCACGATGTCGATCTCCCCGGCAGCGATCGCGGTCGCGTTGGATTTTCGTTCGGCGGTCTTCATACCACCGGTCCAGCCACAAATTCGCACGCGACTGTGTTCCAGCAGTTTCTGGATGGTGCGAAAATGTTGTTGGGCCAAAATTTCTGTGGGAGCCATCAACACCGCCTGATAGCCATGCGCTACCGCCAGCAACATGGCGCAAACCGCCACCACTGTTTTGCCAGATCCGACTTCCCCATGCAGAAGTCGGTTCATGGGGAACGCGCGTCCCATATCGGCGGCAATTTCGTTCATGGCCGTGACCTGCGAGGGTGTCAACTCGAACGGCAATCTTCCCAAAATTCGCGCGCGGATTTTCGGGGTCAACTCCAGCCTTGGCGCGACACTGTTGGTCTGCAGACGATGTCGTCGAATCGCCAAAGCCAGTTGCAAAATGAACAGTTCTTGATAGACCAATCGAGTCCGCGCGCTAGCCACTTCGGTTTCATTTTGTGGCGCGTGAATCTGGCGAATGGCCGTTTCGATTTCACAAACCGAATACTGTTGGCGTAGCGCTGCGGGAAACGCTTCCTGAACCAGCCCGCCGTAATCGTCCACCACGCGCGCCACAATCTCGCGCAGCTGGCGCTGATTCAATCCATCCGTCAGCGGATACACCGGCAACAGTCGACGCTCGGATTCGACATCTTGCCCACTGTCCAGCCAAGTCACTTTGGGATGGTTCATCTGAAACCGACCGCCGATCAATTTGGCTTGGCCGCGAAACAACACGCGTTGGCCGAGCTGAAATTTTTGCAGCAGAAACGGCTGCCCAAACCAGACCGCGCGGAGGTATTGCTGATTCTGTTTGATCAAAACGTACAGAATGTGTTTGCCGTTGCCGGAAATCAGCTGATCGATATCGTCGACCGTGCCGACGATCGCGGCAAGTTGCTCTTGGGCTAATTCCGTGATGTCATGGAGTTCGGTGAAGTCTTGGTACGTGCGCGGAAAGAAGAATAGAATATCCGCCGCCGTCCGCAGTCCCAATTTTTCCAACAATTCGGCGCGCTGGGGACCAACCCCTTTGATGAATTGAACGGGTTGGTTCAGCCGTTTTTCCGGAGTTGTCGGGGAGGAGTCGCTCATGCCTCGATTTTACGTGACGATTGCGCCGACTTCCAGCCGCGATATTACTGCTGCTCTCTAGCTGGTGAGAAATTTCTGATACGCGGCAACGGCCAGCTCGTCGCAACGATCATTTTCCGGATGGCCACTATGACCAGCAACTCGCGTATATTTGATCTGGTGTTTCGTGATCAATACGTCCAGTTGTTGCCACAGATCGGCGTTCTTCAGCTCGGCCCAGCGGCTGCCTTCTTTGCGTCGCCAGCCATTTCGTTTCCAGCCGGCCATCCATTCGGAAATGCCTTTGCCAACATAGACGCTGTCGGTAAACAGCTCCACGTGGCAGGGCCGTTTCAGTAGGCTGAGACCGCGGACGACGGCCTCCAATTCCATGCGGTTGTTGGTCGTTTCACGTTCGGCACCGCTGCCTTCGGACACTTTGCCAGACGGTAGGTGACGCAGAATAAAAGCCCAACCGCCGGGACCAGGGTTGCCGCTGCAACCACCGTCCGTGAACAACTGAATTTCGATTGGTTTGGATGGAGACATAGTCAGTCGCAGACGATGGTTTAGTCGGACCTACGACAATAACCGTTTGACTTTCAGGCGGCAACGGGTTGCAGCAAACGAATAATTTCTTCGGCGATTTTTTCGTTCCGCACCACCAGCGTGACCTCAGCGCGAAAGGGATCGGTCCGCTGTCCATCCAGATTCATAAACACACCACCTGCTTCCTGCAAAATCAATTGGGGTGCGGCCAAATCCCAGGCCGCCTGCTTGACGTGATCGGCGCGGTTGTCGTGAATTGCCGCCACCAGGCCGGTTTTTGATTCGGCGATGCGCAACGCCACGCCTGAATTCGGCACCGTCGTTGTTACCAGACTCGCTCCCCCCTCCGAGCGCAAGACTTGACGCAATAACGCGAACGCCGAGGTCTCGAGCGAGGCATCGCCATACTGATTCATTTCCACCCAAGAATTTCGCAAATTGGCCGGGGGAGCTTCGCTGATCTTAAGGCGTTGGCCATTTTTCCACGCGCAACAGCCCTCTTGAGCATAAAACCATTCGCCGGTTAATGGAAAATAGGCCACACCCAATTCAGTTTTGCCGCCAGCATACTTGGCGATCAGCACGGCAGGATATTGGTCGCCCGCCTGCATTAGATACGCGTTGGTCGCGTCGAGTGGATCCACAATCCACATCTCATCGCAAGCTTCAATCTCGGGACTGAGCTCTTCCGATAGAATCGGAATGTCAGAATACTTTCGCAAGGTTTCCGTGATCAATTGATCGGCGTGGCGATCGACTTCACTGACTAAATCACCAATGCTTTTTCGGTCGAATCCGCGCAACTGACCCGCGCCGTTCTTGATCACTTCACCCGCGACCGCTGCCGCCTCGATGGCCCACGCAAGTTCACGATTGATTGATCCCGCGTGATGTAGAATTTCTGCATAGGACATGTTGGTTTCCTGGATCGATAGACTATCCCTAATTCATCGACCAGTATTGGCAGTAAAATAAAGCCAGCAATAATGCCAGCAGTCTTGCCATCGGGATTGCGGTACCACCCCTTTGTGGACCATGGGAACGCGAAAATTTGGGGTTGGATGAGACCCAAAAGGTCAAGCGATTCCGCACAGACCAATCAATGCGGCCAGCGGTCGACCGCTGAATTGAGTGCGGCAGGCGAAATAGGTTTGCTCTTCGACGCCGCGGAATCGACGTTTGTATTCAGCATGGCCGCTCAAGTGGTAAGCCCAGCGGTTTACCACTTTTGAAGCAAATAGCCACCGAAACATGTTGGCTGTGAACCAACTTCGATTAAACTCCCCGTTTTGGATCCCGGCGAAAGGAGACAGACCCAATCGAATCTCGCCAACTCCTTCGGCTTTCATTCGTTCAATGGCAACCCTCATGATCGCTTGCTCGGCATAGGGCGGCGCGTCGGGGTGTCGTCGCTTGAAAGAAGTCACATAGCCAGAAATTTTTCCGCCGCGAGACAGTGGATCAAAGAATACAAACGCCTGAATCGTTCCCGCAGAATCGAGCAGGAAAAACCGGCGTACAAAGGCTTCCGGTTCCAGCACAATTGGCCGATTCAAAAATCGAACTTCTTTGGTCTTAATCGTGCGTGTTTTTCGCCAAGCTTCCGATATCGCTTCGACGCGATCAACATCTATGGAATCAAAATCAGCTTCGACAATTTTGTACCCGCGGCGCTGAACCCAATTCGCCGCATACCGCAACCATTCTTTTTCCTTGCCCGCCAACGAATATTCGGCCAGCGGCAACGCAGTGTCGAATCCCAGTTCATTGACCCGGTATTTGCGGGCGTTCAAGATCTCGGCGGCGGACCTGGAAACTTGGCAGAACACTGGTTGTCGGAACTTCGCAATGAACCCATCGAGAAATGCGGCACGGTGTTTATCCGCCACGACCGGATCGCCGAGCGCGATCGTTACGCCGAATCGTTGTCGGTAGGCGATGTATCCTGAGCCGTCGCCGTAATGCTTGAGCAAGGGTTGCACCGCCGTCGAATAGGCCAGCGAAAAATCACCATACAGTTGGATCAATCGCATTCGATCGGCCGGCGCGACATCCGAAAAATCGGCTGGCTGATTGATGGTGTGTTCGCGAGCCCAATGCGTTTGACTGATCGCGCGCCGCCGCGCATGACGCTCCTGGCGGGATTCAGTATCGGAGAAAATACGTCGCGGTGAATGCAGGGATGTCACGATTAAGATTCGAAAGGTCAGGGGAAAACGAGCAGTTTAGTTCTTTGGAGAAATTCCTCCAATGCTGTTTTTCTCATTCCGGTCAGTGGCCGTTTCACCAATGCAAAACAGCCACTCCTGACGCGTATCATTGTCCGGGTCGTTGATTGCGATCCGTGAGAATATCTGATTGCCGCAAACGGCCATTGAAGCAAAGGCCTCATTACCCAAATTGTTGCGAGAGATTTCCGTCAATTTGTCAGAGCTAGCTTTGATCACCAGGGTCTCGCCGTTTTCTGCCGTGAAATAGATGTTTCCATTTGCCAGCACTGGCGAAGCACTTTGCGCTGGATTTCCGGCTGCGCTAAATCGCTGTTTCCACATTTCTTGCCCGTCGGATTCACGCCAGCAATAGACCGCTCCGTTATCACAATGCGCGTACAGAAAGCCCTCGTGAATCAACATCGATTGTTCGTAAGCTTTTTGAACATTTTCCCAAACCATGCTGCCCGAACCATCGGCATTGACCGCCAATGTCTGCGAAGCCGGATACCCTCCGCTGGCAAACACCCTGTCATTATTCCATACCAACGTTCCACAACTGACTTGCCATTTGGTCGGCGTTTTCCAAAGTTGTTTTCCATTCGCGGGGTCATACGCCGCGACGATATTGGCACCACTCAACAACAATTGCGATTTGCCCCCCGTTTCCGCGACGACCGGCGTCGAGTAGCTGCTTTGCTTATCCGCATCGGTGCGCCATTTCTGTTCGCCATTGGTGGCATCAAAGGCAATAATACAAGACTCGGCATCGTTCTGGTTTGGCACGATCACCATTCCCGCATGCACAATCGGCGAGGCCCCAAAACCGAACGGATATTGCGACTGATAGGGGCCCACTTTTTTCTGCCACTGGATTTCCCCCGTCAGACTCAAAGCGGTCAAGTTCACACTGCCGTGATGACTGAATACGCAATACACCTGCGTGCCGTCAGTCGCAATCGTTCCCGAGGCATGTGTGTTCTTGGAGTGAATTTTCCTATCGAATCCGCCTTGGTTGAGTTCGGTTTGCCATTGTTGTTGGCCCGTCTGGCGGTCAAAACAAACCACGGATTGCGTTTGCTTGTCCTCGTCAGCTGTGGCCAGGAAAATTTTGTCACCGACGACAATGGGAGACGAGTGTCCGCGGCCGGGGACCGGAACTTTCCAAACCACATTCTGGTCTGCACTCCAACTTGTCGGCGGCTGTTGATCGGCGACAGCGATTCCATTTCCGGACGGACCACGCCACCGCGACCAGTCGTCTTGAGCGGACGCAAAGGGACTGAAGTTCAGGGCGATCAATGACAATAAAATCGATTTTGGAAAATTGCGCATGGGTAATTCGTTTCTCAACGTGGGTAAGAGCCGGGCTCGAAAGTTTGGGGCCCCCAGTATGCCAATTGGTTGGCAAGTCGTCCATTGATCAGCGCGCGCCGCTTACAATGGCTGTTCAGGATGTGAGTTAACTTACGAAAACCAGGCGTTACATCCGTAACGATTAATAGATCCAACCAAAGCAGGACAACATGCGGCAACTCGGCAACAAAAATCATAGCGATGCGCGACGCGAAAGTTGGTACCGAGAACGCTGACCGCCAACGACTGCCAGCACCCGGCCACCGACAAATCGTTATCGTAGTCAAAATCCCCTTATTTCACTCGGTCTCAATGGCAGCTAGCCTCACCGTCGATACACCCTACATGTGTGGAATTCTCGGTATCATTGCTCGTCGCCCAACCGAATCGCGATTGTCGCCGAGCGATGTGCTCGCCATGCGCGAGACGATGTCGGCGCGCGGGCCCGATGAAGCGGGACTGTTCCAACATCAAAATGTCACGCTGGCCCATCGGCGACTGGCCGTCCGCGATCTGGCGGGAGGGAAGCAACCATGGATCTCGCCCAATGGGCGGCTGGCATTGGTATTCAACGGCGAAATCTACAACGATGATACCTTGCGGGTCGAATTGGAACGACTTGGATTTAAGTTCCACACGCATTCGGACACCGAAGTCTTGATGAACGCCTGGCTGGCATGGGGCAAATCCTGCGTGCGAAAGTTGCGTGGGATGTTTGCGTTTGGGATCGTCGATCTGGTTGAGAATAAATGGTGGTTGGTTCGCGATCGTTGCGGCGTGAAGCCGTTGTTCTACGCGCAGATCGAAAATGAATTCGTGTTTGCCAGTTCAATTGCGGCAATCAAACGCCATCCCGGTTTTTCCGCCGCGCCGAATCTGGTGGTGATCCGGCACTACCTATCGACATTGCGTTTAACGTTGGACGATCAGACTGTTTTCGAGAG
This sequence comes from Mariniblastus sp., assembly GCA_031409295.1. Lineage (GTDB taxonomy): Bacteria > Planctomycetota > Planctomycetia > Pirellulales > Pirellulaceae > Mariniblastus. The sequence continues at coordinate 4,748 of JANNWZ010000090.1, read as the reverse complement.
AATTCATGCGGTGCGGCCGGCCGAAATTATCGCCGGCAACGACGACGGTCTGCGGCATGACATCTATTGGACACTCGATCAGCCGACCTTCGAACGCCAGAATTACCAAGAGGCTGTGGAAGAGTTGGATGAACGATTGTGTGCCTCGGTGGCCGATTGCCTAAAGAGCGACGTGCCCGTTGGCATGATGCTCAGTGGCGGCGTTGATTCCAATACCTTGGCCAGCATGACGCACAACCAAACGCAACAAAGCATTACGGGACGATGCGGTGGAGGAGTCGATGGAAATCAGGATTCACCTGAAGTTGATCGCGTGAGTGACTTTTTTCATGCCGAGAACTTTGCCCGCCGCCTGAACTTGGACTATCAGGCGATCCGCGTTTCGCAGGATCAGTATCGTGAGACTTGGCGGCAATTGGTGACCGATTATGCGACCCCGCTTTCCACGCCGACCGACGTGATCATTCATCACGTCGCCCGCTCGTTGAAAAAAGAAGTGGGCGTCGCGATCGGCGGAGAGGGCGCCGACGAAGCATTTTGTGGTTACGCTATTCCGCACTGGTCGGGCGCCGATTTCGATCGAGCCAACGCGCTACACCAAATTCATTCCGAGCAAGCCGATCAATCACGCACAAGTCTACTGAAACAATATGGACGGGACCAGTTTTACTCCCCCTCCGATCATTACCTGCTGACCAACGGGTTGATTCCTCGAAATTCGCAGTCCAGTCTATTTAATGACGCTGCGTGGGTTCAGGCCGACGCCGATCGCTCTGTCGAACGATTCTACGATGGACTGTTCGACTCGCAGGGAGATCGACCGATGGTCGAGAAATACGCCCGCGTACTGTTTCGGTTGAACCTCGAAAGTCTACTTGGCCGACTGGACAGTGCCACGATGGCCGCTGGCTTGGAAGCCCGGGTCCCCTACACCGATCACTTGGTAGTGGAACAGGCGTTTCGCATTCCACATCACTTCAAGATCGACGTTGAACCATCAGAAAAACAACCTTGGCTCAGTTCGCTCGAGTTGGCGCAACGTGGTAGTCTGCGTTCCAAACGGATTTTGCGCAGCGTGGCGGCGCGCTGGATGCCCGGCGAAATGGCCGAGCGACCGAAAATGAGCTTTCCGACCCCGCTTCCCAAATGGCTCGCCCACGACTGGCAAGCGTGGATCGCGCAGACATTGCGAATCAGTCCCTTTGCGAACGAACTTTTTCGCAGTCCAGCTCTCCAGGATTTGTCGAATTTGCCGCCGCAATTGGCCATGTGGAACTGGCCCCTAGTCAACCTCGCACTTTGGGGCGACCAGCAATTCGCATAATAAGTCGTTTGTCCATCCGGCGAGTTGTTTAACGGCAAGCCAGTGGCACGCTCCCGTCAACTTCAGGTTGATCAACAATCGACCAACCGAATGACATGGACTCGCTGCGCGACTCTACATCGCATCTGGAGAGCCGTTAAACAATTCAACTGGCCACTGTTCAACATCGCCTTTGGCTAACTACAAACATTGCAACCTGCGACGGATTGCCAATCCACATGCACGTTTGGAAACGACCAACTTGCTTTGCTGCCCATCACGGAATCACAACGTGTCTAGTGGACTCTGCACCCCCGTCGCAGCCAACGTACCGACACGCGTGTAGACCATCGTCGCGCTGACATCGGAATGTCCGAGCACTGGGATGTAGCCACCACTGCCCTGTTTTCTCGCGGTTGATATTTGAGAAACTCGGTAATCCAGCGAAAGTAAGACTCCTCGGTCCGAATCGACTGGTGCCGAAGTCGCAGAACGTCCCGATCACAGTCGAGAAGTTTAGGTGAACTAGCTATTGTTCCTATCCTCATCCATTTAGGGGTGTATACGGAAGTCCGTATAATCCGGGAGCGTACGGACGTCCGCACATTTCTGAAACGCGGAACATTTCGATGGAAGGGAAAAAACAAAACAATAGACAATCTACCGAGAAACAGCTAGTCTCGTCGCACGGAACCAAAGTCCAAGCGTTTGGGTATTTACTGCGTTCCGTATGATAATTGTTCGGCGAAAGGCATTTGCATGAAGCTACGAATTGCGGTGATCTATTTCGCCGTCGTTACCCTAGTGGCCGCGGCGATGACCGGGTTCTAATTCGTTCACGAGGATCTCCCCAAGCCGGTTCGCGCACCGACTTCTCTGATCCTAGCTCCGGTGGCCATTGTGGACGGTGCATGCTTCGCCCTTGGTGTCCCCGGCATTTATGGCAAAGTTGTCCCCGTGTTCGTGGTCAACGCCATAACGGCAGCGATCGCGTGTTGGGCGCTAACGCGGTACGTCGGATGGTGGCAGCGCCGGCGGCAGGCAAGGCATGCCAAACCTGGCGCTTCACAAGGCCATGGGGGCATGTAGAATGCCAGCGGGTTTAGCGCATTGCACGGATTTCAGTTGACACGATTGGGGACAGACCAGCTGCTCTGTTTCCGGAGAACGGGACGGTCGGTATCAACAGAACTTGCCGAAACAAGCGGCGGATCGGGTGTTTTCAGAATTCAACATTTTGTGGCCGACGTTGCGTTATCGGTGAGGTTACGGCCTTGAAGGACATCAAATGAAGCTTCCGGTCGTGCGGGGAACAATCGACAGACGCATACTTGCGAACTATCGAATCGATCCAATTGTTATGAAAGCGATTCTTCCACACCCTTTTCGTCCCAAGATCGTAAACGGATTTGCTGTTGGCGGCATTTGTTTGATACGACTCAAGTCGATACGTCCTCGTTTCTTTCCCTTCCGTTGGGGGATCGGCGCGGAAAACGCAGCACATCGAATTGCGGTCGAATGGCATCTTGATGGAAAAACGCTTGAGGGCGTGTATATTCCCCGAAGAGACACGAGTTCGCTGCTCAACACTCTTGTTGGCGGTCGGATTTTCCCAGGCGTTCATCATCACGCTTCTTTTGCCGTAAAAGAGACAACGGAATCACTTTCGGTTAACTTGACCAGCGATGACGACGAAACGCATGTTTCAATAATCGGCACGGTAACGGAAACTTTCCCAGAGACCTCCGTATTCTCGTCCTTGTCGGTCGCCTCTGACTTCTTCAAGCGCGGGTCGTTAGGCTATTCCGTAACGCATATCGAAGGAAAATACGATGGCGTGGAACTTCGATGTCGCGACTGGAAAATGGAAACCCTCAATGTCGAAAAGATCGAATCTAGTTATTTCGACGACAGCTCGCGATTCCCTCGAGATTCAATACAATTTGATTGCGCGTTGTTGATGCGAAAGATCGAACATGAATGGCATGGTCGCGAGGAACTCTGCTGCTCGGCGACAAACCGGACGTAACAATCGCCTGCAACGGAGCCGGCGGTCGGGTCGGTTTTGGAATCAACGCGTCTCGCGCCGGCCCGCTGATGCGTGCCGTTTAGCGTCGAGCGCAATCACCCTCACTCGGAAAGTGACTTACGACAAGTTCTATGACTGACTTTGCAATCGTCCGCGCTGGATATTTACTTAACTTCTTGCTGGCCGTCACCTCGGCCGCTGCCTCTGGACAAGCCCAGATTTCATCGAGCATGGCGCGGCAGAATGGCAATGGCGTCGATTCGAACGTATCTGTTGCCAAAGGTGAGATCGTTTCAGAGCTGGGCAAGAGCGTGATGTACGTTTTTCAAGCCAAGAACGATGACTATTGGTTCGGGAGCAATGACCGAGGCGTGTACCGTTATGATGGGAGAGTCATCGTCAACTTTACTATGAAGGACGGGTTGCGTAGCGATCGGATTCGGGGGGTCCAAGAAGACAAGTCGGGGAACATTTACTTCACGACCTATGAAGGCATTAGCAAATTCGATGGGAAGTCCTTCACGACGCTGAGTGCTTCGACGAATTCCCCTCCGACAGATTGGAAAAAGCAAGCCGATGATCTGTGGTTCGTCGGACCTCCGGATGCCGGTGTCGTGTTCCGCTATGATGGTAATTCGCTCTACCGTTTGGAATTCCCGAAGACCAAGCTCGGCGACGAGCACTTTGCGAAGATGCCGCGCTCGAAATTCCCGAATGCGATTTACAGCCCGTATGACGTGTACTGTATTCTGAAGGACAGCAAGGGCAACCTCTGGTTCGGCAGCACCTGCATCGGCGTGTGTCGGTATGACGGCACGTCATTCGATTGGCTCACCGATAAAACCTTGCTAGAGGCCCCGGTTCGGTCCATCCTCGAGGACAAGAAAGGAAACTTCTGGTTCACCTACTCGGGCCAAGCTTCCTTCGATGGATTCCGGGCAGTGAACGGCTTCGACAAGCTACAAGATCGGACGGAAGGCAACATCGTTGACGGCATGTCGATCATTGAAGACAAAAACGGCAGTCTGTGGACGGCGGCGTTGCGGGCGGGCGCGTTCAAATACGACGGACAGCAGAAAGTCCATTACCCAATCAAGGAAGGTTCTACCGCGGTTGAGGTGTTCGCTGTTTATAAGGACAATCGAGGCGATTTATGGCTTGGGACGCACAACGGAGGTGCGTACAAATTCAACGGCAAGACATTTGAGAAGTTCCGGCCTTGAAGGTTGTAAAAATACCGTGATGCACAGCACATGACTCAACTGCCGGATGCAAGGTGTATAGCGACAATTAGAATTCCCTGTCCGCGACAATTAGAACTTCCGTGCTGGCGCTGGATGCTAGCGGATTGAGTGCTCGAATTTCGGATTGAGCGACAATTAAAATTCCCTTGTCTGCGGAATTCGATTCTATCTC
>JANNWZ010000089.1:0-20412 GCA_031409295.1 Mariniblastus sp. | reverse complement strand
GATTCGAAAGCCGATGGACCGTTGATTATGTTGACGGTCGGATTGGCCTACTTGATGATTAGCTACATTCAGGGTTCGATTCTCAGTGGCGCTGCTGCAATTCTGTTTGGCAATTTTGCACTCTGGATGTTCTATGATACGAAATTTCCATCGTTGTCGTTTTTTGATCATCCACAGCTTTGGTTGATTCCGCCGGCGGTGTCGGTGTTGATTGCCGGCCAGCTTTCCCGCCATTCATTGTTGCCATCGCAGCTGGCGACGTTGCGATACATTTGCGTCGCGGTGATTTACGTCAGTTCCACCAGCGAGATTTTTATTAGCGGCTTGGGTGACAAACTGTGGCCACCGATGGTGTTGGCTGTTTTGTCAGTCATTGGAATCATGTCCGGAATCTTGTTGCAGATTCGCTCGTTCCTGTACTTGGGCAGTTTGTTTTTGTTGATGTCGATGATCACGATGGTTGCTCATGCACATCACCGACTGAATCACGTCTGGCCGTGGTGGGCTTTCGGGATCGCGCTGGGAATGGGAATTCTGGTCATGTTTGGAATGTTTGAGAAACGCAAGAAGGACATGAAAGCTATTGCGAACCGGCTAAAAGGCTGGGAGGTCTAAGAGCCGATCGCCTAAAAGGCTGAACCAATGATACCGGCCACCGTTGCCAAGGCGACGATTCCGACCGAGACCATGCCCATGATTTTGCCGACCCGCGTCATGTTCATGCCATCGGCATTGCGCAGCCCCTGTTTCATTTCCGATAGATCGTTGTGGGCGTAAACCCATGTAATCAGTCCCAGGATCGCTCCCACCCCACAACCGGTCAACATCAGTGAAAAGATTCCCATCGCCATGATCGTCCCGCCTCGATGAGGCTTCACACCTTGGAAATAGAAATTCTGCGATCCGTAACTCCGGCCATCGGATGTCAGCGGCATGGCATCGACGATTTCCGTCGACTGCGATGTTTGATAAGACATTTTTGGGGACGGACTACCCAGATTTTCGGGTCGAGAATATGCTTGTCCGCCGTCACGCAGCGATGGTTTCGAAGAATGTTCGATCGTAATTTCGCCAGGTGTTGTAATACCAAGGGCGTTGGGCCCGACATAGTGTCCGGGCGCAATTGTCGGTGATTGATCCGACAAGGGAGGGTTCGTCCGATGGGTCTCACGAAGTGTCGACACGGATTGCTCGGATTGGCTAATCAATTCGCTGATCCGGCGCAATTCCACCAACAACTGGCTCATGTTTTGAAATCGGTCAGCGGGATTCTTGGCCACCATTTTTTGAAAAAGTGGGATTGTTAAGACCAAGGCGGGGTCCTGTTCCAATTCCCTTGAAGGAACCGGAGCTTCTCGATGGGCCAAAATCGTTTTCACAACCGTATCGCGGGCAAATGGAGATTTGCCAGTGACCAAGCGAAAGAACGTGCATCCCAACGAGTAAATATCTGAACGCGCGTCGGCGTCGCGAGTATCTTCGGCTTGCTCGGGCGACATGTATTCCACAGTACCCATGACTTGACCCGTAGTTGTCAAATGCAGTGAAACATCGGTTCCGATTCCCGCCCCGCGTCCGATTCGCGCCAGCCCCAAGTCCAGCACCTTGACGGTCCCCTCGTTGTCCAACAAGAGATTCGACGGCTTGATATCGCGGTGCACAACGCCTTTGCGATGGGCATAGTCCAGTCCTTGGGCAACTTGCGTAGTGTAGTCGAGTGCTAATAAAGCAGGAATGAAACCTAGTTGATCCAGGACTTTCGCCAAGTCGTGTCCGCGAACATACTCCATCACCAAGTAGTGGAATCCATGATGCTCGCCGGCATCATAGGCGTGGACAATATTCGGATGAGTCAACTGGGCCGCAACCTTTACCTCCTGATAAAACCGGGCCACAGCAGGTGCGGAATCCAAAGTCGTCACCGGTAGAATCTTGATGGCGACCTCCCGATCCATACGTCGGTGCTTCGCCAACAGGACTGTTCCCATTCCGCCTCGGCCAAGTTCTTCCAGGACTACGTAGTCTCCAAAGTAAATGTCACTGGATTGTCCGGCTAGAAATTTTGCGGCTTGATATTGTGTGATGCGGCTGTCGGCGACCAGACGATCCAGCAGTGCCTCCACGCCAACCGTTACCTCGCGATCAAACTTGGTAATCTCAGCGGACGACAATAGACCTGCGGCCGTTAATTCGTGCAGTAGTTTTTGTGCTGATTCTGGCATTGTTTTTCGAGGCCCGCGACCAGCAGGATGGCACTATCGATGGTTGGTTCGCAGTAGTTCTCACAATTTAGTGGATTATTGGATTCAATCAACCTGTATTTGTTGTTTGGGCTGACCCTGGAAACACAAATTTCGCCCAGTCATACAAAATAGGTTCGCCGCGGTTGATGCACATTAATGTTCTGAAACGAAGCGAATTCTCACTTTTCGCCAACTCGTTGACGACTCGTTCCAAGGCTCTGGCCTTGGAAACGCACTGTCTTGGCGGCTCTGTCTCGCTGCGGCCAATCATCTTCCGTGACCGCGAGCAGGCATCGCTGGCGGAGCCAGCAAAACAGTGGGTTGCGAGGCGAAGCCTCGCAACCAGGTGCGGTAGTTGGCGGAGCAGGGCCTCGCGACCAGTACGTGACAACGGCGGGATGTGTCGAAATAAAGACCTAATTCAGCGGTTGTTAATTGAGATATCAGGTCGTTTCGTGCAGAATATCGATCCAGATCCCAACTCAATGGAACTCACGACGGAATTTTCATGGCCGATAAACCTACCCAGAAGTTTCCCGCAGACCGGGGATTGATTGTTCGAGTGCTGGATTTATTGGAATGGCTGGGTAACAAACTTCCTGATCCAGCTGTGTTGTTTATTATCGGTTTGATAGTGACTTGGGGCCTTTCGGTTTGGCTTTCGGGTATGGAATTTACCGAAACGAAACCGGGCGAACTCAAGCCGATCAAGATTACCAACATGTTGACGTTGGCGAGTCTGTCGACATTTCTGACGATGATGGTTGACGAATTTGCTAAATTCCCGCCACTGGGTATCGTTCTGGTCGCGTTGCTTGGTGTTGCGGTGGCTGAACATTCGGGGTTCATTAACGCTTGTCTAAAATCCATGTTGGGATTTACGCCCAATCGATTGTTGACCCCGATGTTGATTTTCGTCGCGATTATGAGTCACACTGCCGCCGATGCGGGATATGTTTTGGTGATTCCCATTGGTGGAATCATGTTTTATGCTGCGGGGCGACATCCGCTGGCTGGCATCGCGGCGGCCTTCGCCGGAGTTTCGGGAGGCTTTGGAGCGAACTTCATCGTTTCTGGAATCGACCCATTGCTGTCGTCGTTGACCCAAACTGGGGTCGATATGGTCAACAAGGAATACGTGGTCAATCCGCTCTGCAATATTTTCTTTACGGCGATTTCTGGTGTCGTCATCGTGGCCGTTGGCTGGCTGCTCACTGATTTTGTCGTTGAGCCTCGATTGCGAGCGACAGAAATCGATGGCAATCCGGATGATATTCCGAAGTTTGACGAGTTGACCAACCGCGATCGCTGGGGTCTGAAGCTGGGGCTATTGTCCATTTTGTTGACCGGAATTGCCATGATTGTTTGGGCTTGGCCGAAAACGTCTGAACTGCGCGATTCTTTTGGAGCGCTGACGTCAATCAAAAATTCGGTTGCCGATTTCGGTATCACGCTTAAAACGGATGATCATGCGATTGTCCAATCGGTAGCAGGTTCTGCGGCGATGTTAGGCGTCTTGCCAGGAGACCGCCTGATCGAAGTTCGAGAAACCGACAGTGCCGGCGCCACGATCAAGAAAACATTTTCGGATAGGTTTGAATATCTGGCTTTCACCCGCGACCGCAGCAAGTCCAAACCGGCCGAATTTCTTTTCAATCGATCGGGCGCCGATGTCGTCTTAACCTTGACACCGGTTAAAGCTGATTCGCCTGGAGCGCCCTTGATGCACATGATTGTGCCGTTGATATTCGTGTTTTTCGTAATTCCTGGTTTGGTGCATGGCTACGTCTCCGGGAAATTTAAAAGTCACCGCGATGTGGTCAAGGGCATGACAAAGACCATGGAGACGATGGGATATTATCTGGTGCTGGTTTTTTTCGCCGCGCTGTTTATCGCCGCTTTCAAAAATTCGGGGATCGGCGATTTGTTGGCACTCAAGGGAGCGGGTTTTATCCGCGACGCCAAATTGAAACCTTGGCAGATTATTGTCTGCATGATTTTGCTGACGTCCGTCGTGAATTTGTTGATCGGTTCGGCGTCGGCGAAATGGGCCATGTTGGCGCCCATCTTTGTACCGATGTTGATGTACGCCGGGATTTCGCCCGAGTTAACTCAGGCAGCGTTTCGAGTAGGCGATTCGACAACGAACATTATCACGCCGATGATGCCGTATTTCCCATTGGTCGTGGTGTTTTGTCAGCGCTACGTTAAGAATTCGGGCATCGGAACAGTCGGTGCCATGATGCTTCCTTACTCGATCACGTTTTTGATTATTTGGACCCTGGTTCTGCTGGTCTATTGGTCGCTGGGATTGCCGCTCGGAATTCCGATCGATGTACCCTATGAATATGTCGTCGAAAAAGCGGCGAGTGCAGCGTAAGCTGGGTTTAAATAGTAGCTCGCAACGGCGGAGCTTGCTGGTATCGGTACGTCGATCACACGTTGGTGCGACCTGGATAGGCTGCCAGTCCTTTCGCGAGACACTCCATCGCGGCTTGCAGGTCCTCACAGTTCAACACGTAGGCGATGCGCACTTCATTGCGTCCCAAGCCCGGAGTTGCGTAAAAACCATCGCCCGGGGCCATCATCACGGTGGCGCCTTGGTACGAAAATTCTTCCAGCATCCAGCGGCAAAAATCATCCGAGTCGGCGACTGGCAATCGCACCATCGCATAAAACGCTCCGTTGACTCGCGGACAAAGCACGCCGGGCAGTCGATCCAACGACGATTTGAGGATATCCCGTCGGCGCGCGTACTCCTGCACGATGCCATCGAAAAATTTGGGAGGCAATTGATAAACTGCGGTGGCGCCAATTTGTCCCAATGTAGGTGGCGAAAGTCTGGCTTGAGCCAATTTCAAAACCATCTGCATCAATTCGGCATTGCGCGAAACGATACAGCCGATCCTCGCACCACAGGCCGAAAATCGTTTGGAGATGGAATCGACGACCACCACATGGTCTTCGATTCCGGGCAAACCCAGCGTCGAATGATGCGGCTCGCGATCGTAATTGAACTCGCGATACACTTCGTCCGCAATCAAAAACAGATTGTGTTTCTTGACAATCGACGCCAATTTTTCCAACGCTGGTTTCGGGTACAACACGCCCGTTGGATTGCCTGGATTGCAAATCAAGATCGCGCGCGTCCGCGGAGTTATTTTGGCCTCAAAATCCTCCATCGGGGGCAAAGCAAAATCATTTTCGATGCGCGTTGTTACCGGGACGACTACTGAATCGGTACCCAACGCAAACGAATTGTAGTTGGCATAAAACGGCTCTGGAATAATGATTTCTTCACCGGGATCCATTGTCGCTGTCATCACAAAATTCAAAGCTTCGGACGCTCCGGTCGTCACCAACACTTGTTCGTTGGTAATGACGTGATTCCAGCGTCCGTAATAGGCGGCAATCTGTTGTCGCAGCGGCTCCATTCCCGCCGAGTGGCTATAGGCCAGGACGCGCGTGTCGGCTGCATTGATCGCTCGCATGAATTCGATCGGCGTCTCAATATCAGGCTGGCCGATGTTCAAGTGATAGACTTTGATCCCTCTTTTTTTGGCTGCATCCGAAAATGGGACGAGTTTGCGGATTGGAGAAGCTGGCAAATTGTGCGCGCGGCGCGAGAATTTTGGCATGATGACGGAGGGGGTTCGATTTTGATAAAAAAGTTCTCGATTTCGTAATGGAAAAAGCTATTTGAGGAAAACTAGTCCAATGTTGCAAGCGCATACTGTGAACCAAATGTCCCCGGCTACGTAGTTCCCACGATCAAACCCCTGGCGCACGCTCACAATCGCCCGTCGGTTGATGGATGACAACGCACCAATCAAACGTTATGCTAAAGCTGACTTTCGAACCAACCAAAATCTTACTTAACCCATCCATAAGGTATTTCCCCATGCTCGCCTTGAAGCGATTTTCCGCGTTAACGATGCTGGCAGTCACGGTTTCATTTACAAATGGCTGTGCTGCACAAGGAACCCAGGTCGACCAAACTCCAACGAGAAAGCCTCCCGTCATTGGCGCGGCGAACGCTCAAGAAACTGCCAGTCCCAATCCAGGATTGGCCGATCCCGCCTTGGCCAACAAACAAGCCCCGGAAAAATTTCGCGTAAAATTTACGACAACCAAAGGCGACTTTGTCTTAGAGGTCGTTCGCGCCTGGTCCCCCAACGGCGCCGACCGGTTCTATAACATGGTTGACATCGGCTATTTCAACAATACTGCCATTTTCCGAGCGATCGAAGGATTCATGTTTCAATTCGGTATCCATGGCGATCCGGCCGTCAATGAAGTTTGGTCGGAAGCCAATTTCAAAGACGATCCCGATGCCGGCAAATCCAATTTGCCCGGTTTTATTACTTTCGCCAAAACAGGCGCGCCCAATAGCCGTTCCACTCAACTGTTCATCAACCTTGGCAACAATGCCAATCTGGACAGCATGGGCTTTACACCGTTCGGTCAAGTGATCGAAGGAATGGAAGTCATCAAGAAGATCAACACCGAATATGGCGAAAACGATCCTAGCAAAGACATTCAAGGCGATTTCAAAACGCAAGGCAACGCTTACATTTTGAAAGAGTTCCCCAATCTCGATCTGATCAAGTCGGTTACGTTGATTGAAGAATAAATCACGCTGCGAAAGCAGCGGATTTCCGCCTTAATCGGTGGGCCAAAAAGTTTGTTGACGGTCAACGGGAACGAATGTATCCCGTTGGCCTTTTTTCTTAAAATGGGTCGTTCGATCCAGTCCGTCTGTTTCCGAATCAGACGTATTTGACCCTGGGGGCAGCCTGAATGGCGGCGGGTCAGTCAAATTGGGCGAAAATTCGCTTTCCACCAAGTCCAAATTTATCAGTTGACCCGATTCAACGAAAACCAAACGAGTCGCGATCTGTTCCAATGGCAATCGCGTGAATTTCGACACCGCTGCGCGATAGCCCGCGAGTTGCGGACGATAATATTCGATCAATTGTTGAATCCCAGTCTGTGGTACGAAATCGGTTTTGAAATCGATCACGTCAGCGGCGACCAGCCGATCCCCTTCGTAGATCAAAACCAGACGATCAATCACGCCTTGCAACAACCCGGATTCCAATTGAACGGCAAACGGTCGCTCGTTTTCGACTTCCAACCGCTGGGCCTCCAGCAGTATCGGCCCCGGTAGAGGAAAATGCATCATGAACAACTCTTGGTACGTTTTCAGATTCAACAAACTTTGCACCTGTACATGTTCAATCGCCCGATAGAAATCAGCAATGGTCGAACTGAAATCCTTCGTGGTCGGGCTGAACCGATGTAAATGATCTTGCAATTGTTGACGAGTCGGAATCGACTGATCCAACCATTTGACCAACTCGAAACAGGCATGCAATTGCCTTCCGCGCTCCATCGCAGCTTGGGCACCCGCGCTTTGGAAAATCCGTTTCAGCTGAATTCGATCACCGCCTTCCAACAGCGATGGACTGGTTCGCGGAATTCCGCGTCCCGACCGAGTCTCGTTTAGAATGATCGAAGACCCCAATTCCGCGGCGTCGTCCAAGTAAAATTGATTCAAATTGTAAGGATCGGAATTCAGTTTCTTGGCCCCCGAAGCGACGTCAACGGACTTTTTTCGGCCGGAGTTTTTGCGCGGTAATTTCGTCGATTGTTTCGCAGCCTTTTCAACAACTTGCTCGACCATCCCAGCTTTGAACCAGTCGCGATCGCCCTGTTCATAGAGCAAGCCTTCCTGCCGATCTACTTCCGGACAAACGGTAGCCAACAAAATTCCTGCCGCCGATTTGTGATCGGGCTTCGCACCATGCGAGACAATTACGTGCGTCGCATGGGCGGCACGCGTCAGGGCGACATAAAGGACACACATCGCTTCGCGGACATTTCGTTGGCGCTCGTGTTCAAATAGTCGTTGAAAACCAGCCGGTAACAACTTGCGCAATTTTTCCCCGACATAACGCGTTGCCACATTAATCGGCGCGGTTGGGCTCTCTCGTCCGACCACCACATTGGGAGTCAATCCCGCCCAACCGGAACTGGTCACCGGAATTGGCAAAACGACCACGTCAAATTCCAGCCCTTTGGCCTTGTGGATCGTCATCACGCGAACCTGCGCTGAACTTTGATCGGTGACTCGTACATCATTGCGTACATAGCCGACAAACCTGCCAGGTCGCAATTGCCACAAGTCCTTATTAGCAGAGCTCGAATAGGCGACTTGAACCAACTGCTGCAACCGACTCAATTCTCGTTGCGTGCAACGATCCAACAGAACTCGCGCCAACGATTCAACCACGGGCCCATACCCCTCGGTGATCAATCGGCAACGCAAACGCGCTGCTGCCATCATCGCGGACTCGGCACACTCAGATTGATTCGCATCCGTTTCTGCTATTAAACCAAGCATTGCGCCCAGCGGACTTTGCGCAACGTGAAACCTGGCGAGGCTGTCTCCCGGTTGATCGGCCAGCGACAAGGCTGATAAAATTAATTCGACGGCGGCTGAGTCCGTCAATGCGCTGCCGCCTTCTTCACTGGCGGAAATGCCCGCTTGCTGCAGATAGGAAATCAACTGACCGACTTCCGCATTGGTCCGGACGATCAAACCAATGGTTTTTTGGGCGGGCAGAGTTTGCTTCAGCGTTTGCACGCGCTCGATGGTCTTTTGAATGACGTTAGCATTGCGTGACGAGTCTTTGGTTTGGTCTTCTTTTTTGGAAAATTCTGCGCAATCGGCTGCCATTTCAATGGTCACACAACCGGGAAGTTCCTGGCGTGCCGTCGTATGTTGGGAAAACCATTGGGCCCAATCCTTGATCGCCGTATCACAAACGACATCCCCGCTGCAGTACTTATCAACGTTGAGAAAAACCTGGTTCACCAAATCAATGACGGGCGGGGCGCTGCGGTAGCTTTTAGTCAGTGTTTCTGCCTTTTGTAAATGGAGCAGTTCCGAATCTACCAGATCAAAAATCTCGGCCACGCCGCCACGCCAACCGAAAATCGCCTGCTTCATATCACCAACGCAGAAAAACGATCGTTGCGCCGACCTACTTTCAGTTACCTTGCGAGCAAAGGGTCGAATCACATTCCATTGAGCCAGCGACGTGTCCTGAAACTCGTCCAACAGCAAATGTTGAATCTGGTGATCCAAGCGAAATGAAAACCGGTCGGCATCCCATTTCCTTACAAAGTCCTGCAGTCGTTCCGTTACGTCGTCGAAACCCAAATCGCCGGTGGCGTCCTTGGCGGTTTTCAACACGTTGTCAAATGCCATCAGTAAATCACGAGTCGAGTGATTCTGCTGAATCAACTGTTGTTCGATCGACGCCGTGCAGTGCGGTCGCAATTCCTCGAAGATCCCAACCATTTCGGGAGTGAGTTTTGCGTTGCCGAATTTCAGTTTGCCATCCAGCACATTTTGAAACGAGGTCGTCAGTGCAAACTGCGCCCAATCACCAGTCCTGGCCAATTCCGTCACCAGACTCCATTGCTTTGGCAAAGCCGTGCCCGGCAGTTCCAGACTTTCCATTCTGGCTAAGACATTTTCCAATTGCCCGTCGGTGAGAAATTGACCGGTTTTGGGCAAGCGATCCCAAGGCGCGGGTCCCGATTCGCGGTAGATCCGATACACTTGTTCGACCGTGTCATGAATCAACGTCGCCACTCGGCGCGCCGCTTCTCCCTTGGAGAGCATGTGCAGCAAACTCACTACCGCCTCATCCTGTAACACTTGCTGAATCGCTTGGTCGTGCAAACGGCCCATTTGTTGCTCTTCGACGATCTCCCAGGTGGGGGGCAGTCCCAGTTCAAGACTGAATAATTTGGCGATCCGATTGAAAAAACTATCCAGCGTGCCGATTTCTAATCGATGCAAATTTTTCAGCAATTGGTGCAGTGCAGTGGCCGCTTGTGGTTGGGTCAGTTGCCATTCCAATTCAACCGACAATCCAGCCGCAGCGTTGTCATCGAGCGCGGCGTCGGAGAGTCGATCCATGATGCGGTCTAGAATCTCGCCCGCCCCTTTTTTGGTGAACGTGGTCGCGAGAATTGTTTGACACTCGGCGCCGGACGACAATAGTCTCAAATAGAGATTCGACAGCGCAAATGTTTTGGAGGTTCCAGCAGAGGCACTTATGATCGTGTTGGGAAACTCGTCGGCGAGTTCACGGATGGCGGATTCATTACCCATGACTGGCCTCCAGCGATTCGAAATCAACTTCCAGGATGGCACGCTGGCCGGCCACAGTCGACGATTGCTCAAAAACAGAGTCTTGGCAAATCGCCGCGAATTCTTCCGAATACAACGGCGGATTCGGATTCGGCGGCCAAAAAACTGACTTGCGTAAATTGCGAATGATCTGTTTGGCGGCATCATCCGCCGTCGACAATTCGTCAGCTGTCCAAGTCGCTTCGAAAAAACCGACGTCATCCAGTTTCTTCGGTAACAAAACGTAGCCGACGATAACGTTGGAAAAATCTCCGCCCGCGACGGCACCGACTTCTTTCACCAAATGTCGGTAGAGCGGCAACTGTAAGTCTTTCCATTCTTTTTTGCGTTTTGCGTAGTGCACTTCGTCGGGCTTGGCACCTTTATCCGAAGACTTGTAGTCCCAAACGGCGATTTGATTCGTGATTTCATGTTGGTCCACCCGGTCGATTTTGCCGCGGATGCGAAACGGTGAGCCATCGACTTCGAAATCGTGTTCCAGCATTTCCTCCGTGGAAACAATGCGCCAACCCGCGGCTCGATGTTCGGCTTGTTTCGTCGCCAGTCGCTCAAATCGCAATCGCAATTGCTCGATCTGAATCTTGACTGCCGGTAAACGCAAGCCATCCAATTGTTCCTGCACGTACACATTCAAACGATCGTTCAAGAATTCATAAATTTGTTTCTCATCGGTTGATTCGCGCACATCGCTGACCCCGAACGCTTCGAGGCAATGATGTGTCAGGTCGCCAAATTTTCCACCGTCCAGTTCGCGCCAGTCGTCGGACACCGACTCCAGTCCCAAGACATGTTGCAAATAAAACCGATAGGGGCATTTGATGTATTCACGAAACTTCGTAACTGAGATCTGCGTGATTGTCTTGGTAACCACGGGATGCGGAATCTCCAATTGTTGTTCGGTTGTCGCGGAGTTTTTGTCGCCTAGCCAGATTCTGGTGCCGGACTTGCCGCCGTAGCCAAAAAACGCTTTGGCCCGCCGCGCGGACACGGCAGCATCATCGGCGAACAATAGTCGACTCGGTTTCAACGGCTCGCCCTTGTCGTCTCGTCGACCGACAATCAATTGATAGTTCTCGCGAACCGATGTCATGACCAACAAGGCATAACAATCTCTGGAAAATCTTCGATCGTTATCCAAAATTCCCAACTGCTTGCACAACTCGTTCGGCAGAAACTGATGCCCGACTTCTGAAGTTGGTACGTGTTCATCATTCATCCCGGTCACCACCAACACGGATGCGTCATCCAGAGGCAAATCGAGCCAACCGGCCAATTCGATCGCGTTGGCAATGGGTCGGTCAACCACCCGTCGTTCGAAAGCGGTCTGTAAAACCCAGTCTAGAGCTTCAATCGCCGAGATCACATGAGCGAACCTTACCGGTACCAGCCGCTGTTCATTTAACGCTGCGTTGATTCCTTCGCACGCAACGATCGTTAGTCGGTCGATCGGATCAGTTCGGTCCAGCTCTCGATCTCCATAAACTTCTAGCACAACCTGACTCCAGCGGTCGGCCCATTGGCCTATCAATTCGGGTTGCCCAGCCAAGGGCTTCAACAATTTGACCAAGCACCCATGCACACGATTCAACCGGCCAGCGGATTCCGCATTGCGCTGAGCGCGTTTCTTCGAACCAGCATCGGTGGGATCAAATTGACTGGCGATCAGCTGCGGATCGCCGAATGGACTGGCTTCATCGAGATTGATTACTTCTGGCAAACTGGAATTTTGAAAGACTGTCAAATCATGTAGCCAAGAATCTGATTCGACTCGTTCCGATAGCCACTCAAACAAATCCGGGTGCCGCGCCAACGACGCCAGCGCGTCATAACTAAAGGAACTCAAATACTCCCGACAGGCGACCAGCAATCGCATCGGTGCAGTTTGACTTAAGCTCAGTCCCGCAAGATGGCGGTGCGGAATGTCAAGAGAACTCAAACAACGTTTCAACTGGGGTACAATCGTTTCGTCGGGCACGCCAATGGTGATCTCATCCGTGGCGACATCAACAAGATTACTCACAAAACACGTGGCAGCAAACGCTTGGTCGGGCGGTTGATCGACGATCCGAATCTTGTGGTCAGGAATCTTGATCGGAACATTCAGCCATTGTTCCGTGATCAAACTCCCAAATGAATCAAACCGATCCGCCAATTCCAGTGGCGCGGCCACGAGTATTTTGATTTGATCGGGATTGGTAGCGGCGATTTGCCGAAGCATTTCCGATACCGATCGATTCAGATCCGCAGTTGCCAGGAGCACAACCGTTTTGTCGGTTTGGCAGCGAATTTCATTGGCTTTGGAGAGACCCGCTGCGGCGTAATTGCGCGATGCCTGTTTGTCCCACAGATCCACTTCGTACAGGATTTTGTAGTAGCGCTTTTGAATCGCATTGAGAACCTCCCAACGAATCGCTTCTTCTTTTAGAAAACCGGAATCGGCGGCGACCTCCCGTGCGACACTGTTGAAGCTCCAGATATCGTTGGCCAATCGCGTGTGAAGTTTGCCAATCATCGCGGCCAGCGGTTGCCAGTCTCGGGGTTGGTCTTGGGGGTCGCGGCCAGTCAATTGTTGAATCTCGTCGGGCGTCGACTCACTCAAGGCAATTGACCAAGCCATTTGTTGGGCCAACTCGGTCGCCAGGGATTTTTCTGCGACATACAGATACTCGGGAAACTGTCCCAGCGTTGTGATGACCGGAGGCGTGAAAACAACACCTTCGCGGTCAGTGCGAGCAACCAGCAATTGCATCAACCGCATCTGCGCCCGCGCGGATGGAACCACGACGATACAATTGGATAGATCCAACCGCTTCACGCCGGATTTCTCCTGTACGAATATTCGCTGAAACCAATCAGTGGCCGACCACAATGGGGGTTGCTCCAATCCCAGGAAAATGCGCGATTCGGTGGTCAAATTGGCTGGCAATTTCATGGTTTTCCCGACTTGAGGAATCAGTGGAATTATCGAATTGAGAATTATAGGGTATCTCCAGCGATTGACACGTTAGGTCCACGCAACTTTGAAAAATGGAAAAACATTTTTTCGCATGCTGCTCTCGACATTCTCACAATCTCCGGTTACTTCCCGTTCGCTGAATCATCGCGTATATTCGAAAAGCCATTTAAATGATGACCTCGTTCCAATTGCGGAAGGCACTTCACTGGGGAAAACATGTTCGACGTTTACAAGCCATCCGGGTCAGTTGGAATACTGACCTACCCACTCCTCCTGATGGGTGTTGTCGTGGCCATTTTGATGGCGTTTGCGTACCACTTATGTTTGGAATGGATTCCTTTTATTTACCTCAATTTCCTGGCTTCGATTGGCATGGGAATGGGATTGGGTATGATCGGGAGTTTCGCAGTCAACAAAGGCCAATGTCGAAATTTGTTGCTGGCTGGGGTGATTGGAATTCTGTTGGCGACGACCGGCTTGGGTGCCAAGTATTGGTTTCAGCACCAGTCCATGATTCGTTCCGCCACGACGATGATCATGGAAGATCCCACAATTCCAGAGGCCGACCGACAGCAAGCGATTACCGAATTCAAGTCCATGTTCACGATCGGCGAACACCTCAAGCTACGTGCTGACCAAGGTTGGCAAATAGGAAACGGGGGAGGACTGCCGATCGCCGGAATTTTTGTTTATCTGATTTGGTTGATCGAAGCTGGAATTTTTTACTACTACTCTGTCATTGCTCCTTGGACGGCGGCGGGTGCACCTTTCAGCGAAAAAAATCACCAATGGGCCAGTGAATCTCAAGTCGTAATGACGCTACCCGTTACCGGCCTGGCGATGGTTTCGAAAATCCAATCGGCGACTTCCGTGGCTGATCTATTGACCATCCCCATTCCCCAATCAGACCATTCCAACCGTTTCGCGGTCTACACCGTTAATAGTATTCCCGGCCAAGAACTTGAAGATGCGTATCTTTCGGTTACCAACGTCGCCATTTCGCTCAACAGTAAAGGTGAGCAAGAAACCAAAACGACGACGCTGGTGAAACATGCAATTCTTAGTTCGGCGAACAGAAATCAATTGATTGAGAACGCGGAACTGTTGCAAGAGGCGTTGGCTGAATTTCGTTCCAGCAAAAATGCCGAAGAGATCGAGGCCGAGGCTGTCGACGATGGGTCCGATTCCGGGCAATCCTGATGACTCATCCTGCTGCCATTGCAATCGAACAATTGCTGGCCGATTGCGACATCAAGAAAACCCGACGCGGTGGACCAGGTGGACAACATCGCAATAAAGTCGAATCGGCAATCGTCATTACGCATCTTCCCAGCAAGATCATCGGCCAAGCGGGCGAGCGGCGCAGTCAACATGAAAATCGGGCCGTCGCGATCGAACGCTTGCGATTGAATCTATCGCTGGCGATTCGGGAGCCAGTGACGACTGACCAGCAAACGTCGGATCTATGGCAGTCACGCCGCAAGGGCCAGCAGTTTTCGGTCAGCCTGGAACACCACGATTTTCCGGCGCTGCTGGCGGAAGCACTCGATTTTTTGGCGGTCGCCGATTTCGAAGTCACCATTGCGGCCGAACGACTAAAAGTCTCTGCGTCGCAACTGGTTAAATTCTTGAAGTCGTTTCCGCCGGCATTGCAGCTGCTCAACAACGAGCGCGAGAGTCGAGGTCTGAATCGACTGCAGTAGTCTAGGCAAATAACGCGGGCAGTCCACCACTAACCTGTCCGCGTGTCAAAACTTCATCAAACCCCATCGCCCGGGCCGCTTTCAACAATTCCAATTCTACATGTTGGGCATAGGCAACACTGCGCGGACGGTGCACTGGATCAAGCGATTGCCAGCTCTCATTGAATTCGGCCAGTTGAAAGCCGCGCATTTGCAAATCGACCAATACCAGCGTGACTTCCCCGTCCGCAATTAACTGCATCAATTTTTCCATGGAGGAAACAGATTTCAACAAGACTCCCTGGGCCCGCGCGACGGCGTTGGCGCTCGAGCTCATCATCAAATCCTGCGTCAGTATTACAATCATGGATCATCCTTCAAAATTTCTACTTCGTTCACGGCAACAAAACTCATACCGGAGCTGGCAAATCACGGCGCTCAAACACGACAGCACCCGCAACATAGAATGCGATGCCGAGTCCCAGCAGCAAACCGCAATTCAACAGTGTGCCGCCCGCGATAATCTCCCCGGCAGCATTCGTCTTCCAAATCCACCATATCGACCCAACGTCATGTTGTGCCCGTTCAATCGCTGCAGCCGGCGAGTACAAACCGAACACACTAAAATTGACGACCCAATGAAATTTTTCCGAAGCCATCCCCAGTAACTTCAAACCCGCATTGGCGAAGTAAAATCCGGCCACGATTCCTAACGTCCGCCAGCGGTACCGATCACACGCCGAACAACACGCTGCCAATCCGCCAAACATTACGCCTAAACAAAACAGATTGACCACTCCGGGCAGAAACGATAATGGATTCACGACCGAAGCCATCGCAATCGTCTCCGAACGCGCGGCCAAAAATCTCAACGGGATCCGATAATCAACCAACGGAATTTTAAATTCGGGATAGGATGTTTCGGTGACGCTGGTAAACCAAATCCCCAACGACATTCCCAACCACGCCAAACCAACCAAGATCAACAGCAACGCCAGCGTCCACAAGGCATGACTGAGATAAAAATCACGTCGACTGATCGGCTGCGACAACAACAACTCCATGGAACCGCGGCTAAGTTCTCCGGACACCACATCCGAACCGCGGATCATGGCCCAACCGGTAATCAGCATCACCAACATCGGTTCATCCAACGTCAGTGATGTGCGTCCCAAATAGGACACCAGCCAATCGAAATCCACGGGCGAAAATTTGCGCCAATCTTTAGGCAATAGATCGATGATCTGCCGGAACTGCGCCGTGTCCAACTCGCCGACAACCCACACGCGAAACCAACAGAAACTAAACACCCCAATCGCCAGCGCGACCCACAACAACATTGACTCGGTCAGATATTTTTTTCGCAAAGCCCGATTCACTCCGCACCTCCATCATCGAGCAGACGCTCGGCATGAAAACGATCATAAACGGAGCGCAAGCCGATCGGTTGAACGTGCATTCCAATCAAGGGAGCATCGGATAACCACTTCAACACTGCTGACAATTCGCCCGGCGTTTCGATTTGTACGTGGTCATCAGTCTGCTGAACTGTAACAAGATCTTTGAGCGCTGGGGGAACTTCCGGGAACACGCCTCGAATTCGTGCGCGAATTCGATGTTGGAGTTTAATCTCGGACATCGGCGCAAGATGGACCAATTTGCCGGAACGCAAAATTGCAACGCGATCGCAGACGTCTTCAATTTCAGAAAGTACATGCGACGAAAACACGACGGTTCGTCCCGCCTGTTTTGCCTCGGCAACCAGCTCAATGATCCGACCGCGGACGGTGGGATCCAAATTCGACGTCGGCTCGTCCAAAATCAACAACGGCGTATCGGCCATGAAGCAAATCACCAGTGCCAATTTCTGCCGCATGCCGGTCGACATCAAACCCACCCAGCGATTCAAATCCAACTCCAATCGTTCCGCTAACTGCAACCCCGTTTCAAAATTTGCAGTTTCACGAAACTCGGAAAACAGTTTTACCACGCTCTTTCCTCGCATCATGCGAAACAATCGAGCATCCGCCGGCAGATACGAGACCAGTTTGTGAACCGCCACCCGATCACGGTGACAATCCAGCCCATCAATCGTGGCCGAGCCGCTGGTCGGATTGAGAAAACCTAACAACAGTCGAATCCAAGTCGACTTTCCGGCACCATTGGGGCCTAACAACCCGAACACTTCTCCGCGGTCGATCGATAAACAACAATCGTCAAGCGCGGTAAAGCGACCAAATGACTTCGTCAAGTGATCGGTGATAATTAGAAATCGACTCACAAAAATTCCTAACGGAGCGGTGGCTTGCCAATCAACCGGCGCAATAAACCAATTTGGCCGGCGTGCAACATTTCATGGTCACCCGCAAACAGCAACGCTCCATAACGAGTTGCAAACGCCGCATGCGGTGGGTCCAAGGGCAGGTCCAAGTCAGGACCGTCGAATCCAACCAACTCGATCCGCATCTGGTGATGAACTCGTTCCAGTACCGCCAAAATTTCCGTCGGCTCGGGGTACAATTCCCGTTGCCGCTGCGGCTCGGTACCGCGCATGAAGAGCTTCCGAAATTTGCCCGACATCAATTCTGAATCCACGTCGGCGCGTCCTCGTTGGCGAAACAGTGTCAGCCCATATTCGGACATCGCCAAATGCCCAACCTGCCAGGCGATGTGTGTCGTAACCTGGTCCGGTGACCGATACCAGTCGTCGTCCGAAAGCCCCTCCAATAGAGTCAACGAGTAGTTTCTCGCAAACTCGATTCGCCGCCAAGCAATTTGCAGACGTTCCGAGAGTGTCGCCGGAATAGGATATTGGTGATCAAAAATCGACATGACAGGTCTGAAAAAAGAGGCTCGATGCGGAGACGACAAAATGCAATTTACGAATGGAGTTCGAAGATCCCTTCGATCTCCACGGAAACACCTAGCGGCAAGGCGTTGACTCCGATCGCGCTGCGCGTTCCCACGCCAGCGTCTTCCCCAAACACTTTCGCCATCAACTCGCTGCAGCCGTTGATCACTGCCGGTTGTTGAGTAAACCCATCGACGCATTGCACCATTCCAAACAACTTAACGACTCGTTTGACCCGGTCCAGCGTGCCCAAATGCAATTTCAGAGTCGACAAAATAGTCAATCCGGCGTGCCGAGCCGCTTCGTAACCGGCTTGTTGATCGACCTCGCCGCCAACCTTTCCCAAACACAACGTGCCATCTGTTCGAACCGGCAAATGTCCGGAAGTGAAGCAGAGATTACCCACAATCAAAGCCGGTTTATAAACGCCGACGGCTTTGGGAGCCGGCGGCAATTCGAATCCCAGTTCCTGCAATCGTTGGTCGGCGCTCATCGGTTTCCTGGCAATGGAGAGTAATGTCAAACTTCGGGCTGGTAACGAACTTTCTCGATGGCCCATTATCCGCAGTGTTCCAGATCGACGCCAGAGGGGAGCTTAAATTGGAATGCGATCTTAACCGAATTCGAAATCTCGATCCATTTTTTTTCGACTAAAGTTGGTTGGGTGCATCGATCGTTCCAACTCTGCGGCCATTTTTGGCGAATGACTGCTGCGTGATTTCCGACCCTTGCACCGCTCGAAACAATCGGTCGAAATCAGCTCGTCGACACAAAAGACAGCTCGATCCCTTGGTCGAAAAAAAATCGGTCTATCTTCCAATCGGGATCTTTGCCACGCTGTTTGACCTCACCGCTGCCAATCGACGGGATTTTCCAAAAAATACCTGAGATAAGGGGGGAATTCGTTGCTCAAAAGGATAGTCAGGGGGGAACCGCAGAAAACGATTTTGATTCTTGGCTTTACCAAAACGGCCGCTCTTTTTAACATCTTATGTTTTGACGCAACACCTATTAACCTTCCGACTCGTTCAACCTTCGCACATTTTTCGGGCTTGATTTCACTATGGCGGTTCTGTTTCAGATTCGAAATGCTTACAAGAGCTACGGCGACCAAATCCTGCTGGACGATGCGGAAGCAACAATTACCGACGATGTCAAAGTTGGCTTCGTGGGCCGCAATGGGGCCGGCAAATCCACGTTGCTGCGAATTTTGCTGGGCGAGGAAGAACTCGATTCGGGTGAAGTGATCAAACATCCTCGATTGCGTGTCGGCTACCTTCGGCAACATGATCCGTTTCAGGCGGGCGAGTCGGCGATGGATTTCATGATGCGCGATAGCGATCAACCCGATTGGAAGTGTGGTGAGGTCGCAGCGCAATTCGAAATCAAAGGCGATTACTTGAATGGGCCAGTCAGTGCGCTCTCCGGAGGTTGGCAAACTCGGGTGAAGCTCGCGGCCCTGCTACTGCACGAACCCAACCTGTTGCTGCTCGACGAACCGACTAACTTTTTGGATTTGCGCACCCAGATCTTGTTGGAACATTTCTTAAGATCATTTCGGGAAGCGTGTTTAATCGTGTCCCATGACCGCGCGTTTCTGTCGGCGACCTGTGAACACACGCTCGATCTGACCCGCGGCACGCTGACGATGTATCCCGGGCGAATCGAAAAATTTCTGGAGTATCAAAACGAACGCCGCGAACAAGCCCTGCGTGAAAACGTCTCCGTCGTGGCAAAACAGAAACAACTCGAACGTTTTATTGCCAAAAACAAAGCGGGTGCCAATACGGCCAGTCAAGCCCGTTCCAAACAGAAGCAATTGGATCGTTTGCAGTTGAATGAAATTGCCTCCGACGAAAAAACGGCCTACATCCAGGCGCCCGTCGTCACTCCTCGGCAGGGAACTGCTGTCCGCTGCCACGATGTCGCGATCGGATATGGTGACCATCGAGTGGCCGATAAGATCAACGTCGAGATCGAACATCAACAGCGCGCGGCAATCGTGGGTGACAATGGTCAAGGCAAAACAACGTTGTTGAGAACGCTGGTCGGTTCGTTAGAGCCGCAGGCCGGAACGGTTCGCTGGGGGCATGGCATCGAAGTCGGTGTTTACGCACAACATGTGTATGCCTCGTTGCCGCCCAACGATACGGTATTGGACTACCTGGAATATCAAGCGATACCCGGTACGACCGACCAACAGGTGTTGGCAGTAGCGGGTTCACTGTTGTTTCGCGACGATCATGTTCGAAAGAAAATTTCAGTGCTGTCCGGAGGTGAGCGAGCCCGCTTGTGCATGGCTGGACTGTTGCTGGGTAACTACAACGTGCTGGTCATGGACGAACCGGGTAACCACCTCGACGTGGAGACCGTGGAGGCTCTGGCGGAAGCCCTGTTGCGTTACAAAGGGACCGTCATCTTCACCAGTCACGATCGGCACTTCATGAAAC
>JANNWZ010000088.1:0-13329 GCA_031409295.1 Mariniblastus sp. | reverse complement strand
AGCAGGCGACGATGTGGCTCGTGTCGATGACACAATTCAAGTGTGTACGAAATTGCAAATTCCAGTGATCGTGATTGGCGTGCCTGCTCCTTTCGGGCGGGCGGAAACCGAAGTCAAGTGGGTCGATCCAGACCCGGAGTTCGATCAGACTCCGCAATGGGCCGTGGTATCACAAGGCCCAGAGTCAGTTCAGTCAGAACGCTTGCGATTGGATTTTACCGGGGATTTTCGCGATTTGGAAATGATCGATTCAGGTTTCGGACCATTTCACCTGACCCGCCTTTGTTATGAAACGGGGGGGATTTATTTTGCCGTTCATCCCAATCGCAATACGACGCGGCGAGTTACCATGCGTGAGACTTCGGCTTATTCAGCAACGCTGCAGTACTTTTTTGAACCTTCGGTGATGCGAAACTACAAACCGGATTACGTTTCCCAACAGACGTATCTGACGCGATTGCAAGCTAATGCTTGCCGTCAAGCATTAGTTCAAGCCGCCGCGTTCACGACCACGGGCACATTGGAATCGCCACGACTGCGATTTCCGAAACTCGACGAGGCTGAGTTTGTAAACGATGTAACGACAGCTCAACGGGCTGCGGCAATCGTCGAACCGCAAGTGAATCGGCTCTATGAAATGTTACGAGCTGGCGAAGAGGATCGGCCCAAAGAACTTTCTCGTCGATGGCAGGCCGGTTATGATTTGGCGTTGGGACGGGCGATTGCGGCTAAAGTCCGCGCGGAATCCTACAATGGGATGTTAGCATTGGCGAAAACAAAACTGAAATTCGATCCGCCCAAGGACGACAAAACACCACAGAATAATACCTGGGTCTTGCGCCCCGCGAATTCCATTGAGACCGGTAGCCAAGCGCAAAAATTATTGGAAAAGGGAGAGGCTCTATTGAAGCGTGTGGTCGCTGATCATCCAGGAACCCCGTGGGCGATGTTGGCGGAGCGAGAATTGGAAGTACCGCTGGGCTGGGAATGGAAGCAAAGTTACACTCCGCCGCCGGCACCGGTGCAGCCAGCAGCCAATAACAACAATAACAACGTCCCCAACCAGCCGATGCCACGGGAAAATCAAATGCCCAAAACGCTTCGTCCGCCTCCTAAGTTATAGGAAATTCGGCGGCGCGCGGAATGCTAATCCTGTTTGGGTTTTTTTCTGCCAGTCGATTTCGGCTTGGCGTCGGATGAAGGCGAGGGATCTGACGATTTTTCTTTCGTCGTCGATTGGCTATCCGTTTTCGAGTTGCCGCTGTTGGAGTCGCGACTGCTGGAATCGTTCCCGCTTTTGGAGTCGTTCCCACTTTTGGATTCGTTGTTGCCGCTGGAACCGGAGTTGGAATTAGCGGCCTCGTCTGACGAAGATTTCGAATCTGCTTTGGCAGACTTTTTGTAGGCGGCACTGCGATAATCGGTTTCGTAAAAACCGGAGCCTTTGAACATGATTGCTGCGCCAGTACCAAACAAACGGCGGGCTTTTTTCTTGCCACATTTCGGGCACTTTTGGATCGGATCATCCGTTATCTTTTGGAACAGCTCCCAAGCATGTTGGCAGGCGTCACACTCATAGTCATAAGTCGGCATGGGTTGGAGTTCGATTTCGGGTGAAATGATGTGAATTGTATCGGTTCGGCCAGGGCTCCTGGGCAACACTTCCAGTTGCCGCGTTTCTACAGCCGAATTAGGATTGTTTACCCGTCGATACAAAAACTTGCGACGGTCGAATGACTCGATCATGCAATTGGAAACCGGGCCGAAGATCCATGAGCACAGTGTTGGGTGCAACCTCGTCACTGGCTTGCATTTGCACCGCCTGATGCAGGGTCGGGTCAAACGGCTGGCCAACCGCTTCGATTTTTTTACAACCTTGATTTTGTAAAGTATTGGCCAGCTGTTGGGCGACCAATTTTACGCCTTCCACCAATCCATTGGCGCCGGGGTCTTTTTCATGGGCGTCAATGGCGCGATTGAGATTGTCGACTGCGTCGAGAATTTCGCTGATCAAGCCCAGGGAAGCATATCGCAACTGGTCTTGCATATCGCGGCGAGTGCGGCGGCGAAAATTCTCCAAATCAGCGTGGGCCAACAACACTCGTTTCTCGGCGTCAGCCAGCTGCGCTTGGAGTTCTGCTCGACGAAGTTCTGCCGCGGTCGCGGAATCGCCGTTGTCGAAAATCAAAGAGGAATCGTCAACCGGGACGAAATCAGGCGTTTCCTCCCAATCGTTGTCGGGATTGTTTTTTTGAGGTTCCGTATTCATGGGTAAGTAGGGCTCTAATTTTCGGAAGTTGCGAAATATTCAGTCAGTCGTTTCAGAAAATTCTTGCGGGCGGGCAAAACTTCGGTGTGCTCGAGTTCGGCCAGCTTGCGTAACAACTGTTCCTGTTCGGACGACATTTTTTTCGGAGTCTCGATAAATGTTTGGACCAGCAAATCACCGCGCGGACCACCCTGCGGGTTCGGCATGCCGCGACCGGTAAGTTTGAAAACTTCGCCTGATTGCGTACCACGTGCGATAGTCATTTTTTCCGGCCCCTTCAACGTGGGGACTTCGATTTCCGCTCCCAAGGCGGCCTGGGTATAGGAAATTGGCATTTCCAGAATCAGATTTTGGCCATCTCGATGAAACAATTTGTGTCGTTGCACGGAAATGAACACATAGCAGTCACCGTTGGGACCACCGTTGGGACTGGGCTCCCCTTCCCCTGACAATCGAACGCGCATGCCATCATCGACTCCGGCCGGAATGGAAACTTCGAGCTCGGCTTGGGTCTTGATTTGTCCGTGTCCGCGACACGACGAACAAGGGTCCAAAATGATTCGTCCTTCTCCGCGACAAACGGGGCAAGTGGTCTGCACGCGCAGAATTCCGGCCGACTGCAGAACCTGTCCACGGCCGCCACACTGTTGACACCCGACCACTTCGCTACCTGGTTTGCTTCCCGTCCCCTCGCATTTTTCGCAGGGATTGAGCCGCGCGAACCGGATCGTTTTCGAAACGCCGGAAGCAGATTCTTCCAGAGTCAACGTAAGGTCAGCGCGAACATCCGCTCCTTTGCGAGCACGGTTGCTGTTGCCAGCGCGGCCGAACATTTCGCCGAACATCCCGCCGCCACTGCCGCCGAAAAATTCACCGAAAGCGGCAAAAATATCTTCGGCTGAACTAAAGTGCGAACCGTTGCCGTCGACGCCGGCATGCCCTAAGCGATCGTATCGCGCGCGCTTGCTGGAATCGCTAAGGATTTCGTAAGCTTCGGCCGCCTCTTTAAACTTGGCGCTCGCTTCATCGTCACCGGGGTTACTATCCGGATGAAATTTGACCGCCAGCTTGCGGTACGCTTTGGCAATGTCCCGTTCGGAGCATTCACGAGAAACGCTCAGCACTTCGTAATAGTCGCGTTTCGCCATCCGTTCCAATTTCCAGTCGGGAGAAGTTTTGGTTACTGGTTATGTGCCAGGAAAAACAAGGTTCGAATGTCAGCAAAATCCACCTTGGTTTCACGGAACGCTACAAAGCAGGACGGACTGAGATCCGCCCTGCTCTTGTTCGTTGGAATTACTGTACACCTTGCACTCGTTAACCGCCAATCCCAAGTTAATGGCTAAAAAAGTTCACGACAACCGCGTGTTACGCAACCACGCCTTCGCCGCGACGTTTTTTGTTGTCGTCATCGAGATTGGAAACCATCGCATCGGTGGTCAACAGCAAACCGGCAATGCTGGCGGCGTTGGCCAAGGCGGTACGAACCACTTTCACTGGGTCGATCACGCCAGCTTTCAACATATCGACGTATTCACCGGTGAATGCGTTGTAGCCCGTGTTGGTCGGTTTGCCACTGACGATGTCAGCAACTACGGAACCATCGATTCCGCCGTTGTCGGCGATTTGACGAATGGGGGCATTCAAAGATGCCAAGACAATATCGACACCGACCCGTTCGTCCCCTTTGGCTGATTTGCGAATTGCTTCCACTGCATCCTTACAACGCAACAGTGCCACGCCGCCTCCGGGCAAGATACCTTCTTCGATGGCGGCCCGCGTAGCGTGCAATGCGTCTTCGACACGGGCTTTTTTCTGTTTCATGTCGGCTTCTGTTTCGGCACCGACACTGATGACAGCCACACCGCCGGTCAATTTCGCCAGTCGCTCCTGAAGTTTCTCTTTGTCATAATCACTGTCGGTCTGTTCGATCTGACGGCGAATCTGGGCAATGCGTGCCTCGATGTCTTTGCGAACGCCAGCACCTTCGACGATCGTCGTGTTGCTTTTGTCGATGGTCAGTTTTTTCGCTGTTCCCAAGTGAGACAATTCGAGTTTCTCTAATTGGATTCCCAGATCTTCGCTGATCAAAGTACCACCGGTCAGAGTCGCGATATCGCCAAGCATGGCTTTGCGACGGTCCCCGAAACCAGGGGCTTTGACAGCACAAACGCTGAGCGTACCACGAAGTTTGTTTACGACGAGTAACGTCAAAGCCTCGGCGTCAACATCCTCAGCAATAATCAACAGTGATTTGCTCGACTGACCAATTTTTTCAAGAATGGGGACGATGTCGCGAATGTTGCTGATTTTCTTTTCGAAAATCAAGATCTTTGCGTTTTCGAATTCGCAACTCATATTGTTGGGATTGGTGATAAAGTAAGGCGAAATGTAGCCTTTGTCGAACTGCATGCCGTCAACGTATTCAACCGTGGTTTCAGCAGTCTTGCTTTCCTCAACCGTGATCACGCCGTCCTGGCCTACACGATGCAGAGCTTCGGCGAGTAGTTCCCCGATCACCATGTCGTTGTTAGCGCTAATTGCACCAACATTGGCGACCTCTTCTTTTTTCGAAACTTTTTTCGACATGCTGATCAAATGGGCAACAGCCGCTTCGACCGCCTTGTCGATACCTCGGCGGACTGCCGTCGGGTTACTGCCAGCGACGATGTTTCGCAAACCTTCTTTGAAAATAGCTCGCGCCAAAACGGTGGCGGTGGTCGTACCGTCGCCGGCCAAGTCCGAGGTTTTTTGAGCGACTTCGACTACCAATTTCGCGCCCATGTTTTCGAACCGGTCTTCCAGTTCAATTTCTTTGGCGACGGTCACGCCGTCTTTTGTTACGGTCGGACCACCAAACGATTTATTGATGATCACGTTGCGACCGGTCGGACCCATGGTGATAGCGACCGCATTGGCCAATTTGTCGATCCCACGCATCATGCGGGCTCGCGCGTGGTCTTCGAATAGGAGTTGTTTAGCCACGAATATGTTCCTGTTTTAAGATTGTTTGGGTACTTTGTTCGATGAATCGTCGAAATTGATCAATAATCGGAATTCGACATGAATAGTGTCGAAGGCGGGAAACTGACCGCCGCGCCGGTCGGTGCGCTTTTTTCGGACTGGCTGGAGCCAATTGGCGGAAAGCCAATTGGACTACAACCGGCCGATGAATTACATAACTTTGGCAAGGATATCGGACTCACGCAGGATTTTTACATCCATGCCATTAACTTCGATTTCAGTACCGCCGTATTTTCCGTAAATCACTTCGTCACCGACAGCGACCGACAACTCACCGCGTTGGCCGCTTTCCAGCAACTTGCCAGGGCCGACCGCGATTACGGTACCGCGCTGAGGTTTTTCTTGAGCACTGCCAGGCAGAAGAATGCCGCCGGCAGTTTTTTCTTCTGCGGCCATTGGTTCAACAACAACACGATCATCAAGCGGACGAATTTTGATTTTTGCCACGGGTTAGATCCTTTATATTTATCTGGAGATTTAAAATTTGAATTTGAATTATTAGGACAGCGGCCCAATCCAGCGCTGCCAGAAACTAATACAGCGGCAACAAGGGATTGATTGGAAAAAGGACGGACTACATCATGCCGGGCATTCCCATTCCGCCCATGCCACCCATACCTCCCATGCCCATGTCACCACCCATCCCATGATCGTGATGATGGTCACCACCCCCGGCTGCGGCTTCCACTGGAATTTCTGCGATGAGGGACTCAGTCGTTAGCAACAACGAGGCGACGCTGGCGGCGTTTTGAAGTGCCGTCTTTACAACCATCGCCGGGTCGATCACGCCTGCCTCGATGAGGTCGCAGTACTGACCGTTGTCCGCATTAAAGCCATCGTTTTTGCCTTTCATCTGTCGCACGCGGTTGACGACCACCGCTCCATCATGGCCGGCATTTTCTGCGATGTAACGCAGCGGATACTCCAGGATTTTGCGAATGATACGCACGCCTCCGACTTCATCGCCGGGCAAATCCTTCAGTTTGTCCAAGGCTTTTTCGGCTCGCAACAGAGCGATGCCGCCGCCGGGAACAATACCTTCCTTCAGTGCTGCCGCAGTTGCGCTTTTGGCGTCTTCGAGCAAGTCCTTGCGTTCCTTCATTTCGGTTTCCGTTACGGCACCGACATTGATTTGAGCCACACCACCCGCCAATTTGGCCAAGCGTTCTTGCAATTTTTCGCGATCGTAATCACTGTCCGTCATTTCGATTTCGCGACGAATCTGGGCGACTCGATCTTGTACAGCTTGTTGATTGCCGGCACCACCGATGAAGATGGTTTCTTCCGACGTAATACGAACCTTTTTCATTCGTCCGAGATCTTTCAATTGAACTCCTTCGAGATCAATTCCGAGATCTTTGAAGATCACTTGACCGCCAGTAATTGCACCCAGGTCACCCATGATGGCTTTTCGACGATCGCCGTAACCAGGGGCCTTAACGGCACAAACCTGCAAAATACCGCGCATCTTATTCACGACCAACGTCGCCAAGGCTTCGCCATCGACGTCTTCGGCAATAATCAGCAGCGGCTTTTTCGCTTTGCTGACTTCTTCCAAGAGCGGAATCAACGCTTTGTTGGACGAGATTTTTTCTTCGAAGATCAAGATATAGGGATTGTCCATTTCCACGGACACATCGTTTTGATTGGTAACGAAGTGCGGCGAAAGAAAACCGCGATCGAATTGCATGCCTTCCACAACATCCACGTAAGTTTCGGCACCCCGGCCTTCTTCTACAGTGATCACGCCATCTTTACCGACTTTGAGGAAGGCTTCGGCGAGCACTGCACCAATGGACGGATCGTTATTGCCAGCGATCGTGGCGACCTGCTGGATTTCTTTTTTGTTTTTCTCGTTGATGGGTTGAGCCATGCGATCGATTTCATTTCGAATCGCGGTAGTTGCTTTGGCGATTCCACGGGACAGTGCCATCGGGTCATAACCGGAGGCGATCATTTTGAGTCCTTCGCGGAAAATCGCTTCGGCCAACACTGTGGCGGTGGTGGTGCCATCACCGGCGACATCGTTCGTCTTGCTGGCAGCTTCCTTCACCAACTGAACACCCAAGTTTTCAAACGGGTCGTCAAGTTCGATATCCTCAGCAA
This sequence comes from Mariniblastus sp., assembly GCA_031409295.1. Classification (GTDB taxonomy): domain Bacteria; phylum Planctomycetota; class Planctomycetia; order Pirellulales; family Pirellulaceae; genus Mariniblastus. The sequence goes on along the minus strand of JANNWZ010000088.1, from coordinate 5,930 downwards.
CTGTGACACCATCTTTGGTAATTTTGGGACTGCCCCAACCTTTGTCGAGGATGGCATTGCGACCACGTGGGCCAAGAGTGCTGCGGACGGCCCGAGCGAGTTTCGATACTCCTTCGAGCAAAGGTTTTCTCGCGGCGTCGTCAAAGACCATTTGTTTTGCCACTGGAATTCTCCGGTTGTGATGGGTGAAAGATATTTTGGATTAAAATTCAAATTCGGGGAATCGAGTCCACATGGATCCCGAATTGATCATGTTGGTTTTGCGGGACAAGCTCCCAGCCTGACCGACAGGTGCGGGGGACAATCGCCAAAATTGGCAGGTCCGACGCCATTCAGGACGCTAGAACGCAATCCATGTGCCAACCGAATTTTTTGCCCGCTGAGGCCGCTATTATGCCGACAACTTCTGAGAATTTGCCCAAATTTCGGAATTGGGAAATTTCGCACAAGGAAACGTGCCTAACTGAGGCAAATGCCCTATTTTCGCTGCTCCGGACGGAATGACAAACTGACAGTTGGACGAGAATGAATCTACCAGGTCGAGACGACTAACTGGGGACCCATTCACTTTTTGTGCCCATCACGGCTTGTGAAATGCAGCGATTCCTATTCGGGACATGGATGCAAGAAACATATTCTCCCATCGGCATGATATCGAATTTCTGTTGGAGCATCGACAAACAGAATTTCATCAATTTGATTTTCTTGGCGGCGGGTTGGTTCATACCTGGAAAAAAACTTAGATCCTTGTCGTCATCGCAACCCAGGAAATCAAGCGGATGCAACAGGAACGATGGCTCGATGCCGGTCCACTGACACAATTTTAACGCCATCCAAAAATACGAATGCGCCAACCAGGGTGAAAATCCCGCCAGAAAATGCAAATAGGTTGCGTGGATGGGCACTTTGAAAAATGGCATCGTCGTAACCGGAATCTCGACCATCGATTGGTTAGCTGAAGTCCACTTGAAAGGACGGTTGCTTTGAAAACCATCGCGCCAACTTCCAAACAAGTCCTTGCGTTCTTCTTTTTCCGATCGCGAGAGTTTGGATTTCAAGAAGCAATACATTCGCGCCAGCGGACCGAGAAACGTCGGGAAGACCGAGCAATCGTATTCATAGCCCCGGCGAATCAGCGTTTTTAAGACTTCGTCAGACAAGCTGAAGCCAGGACCACGAAAACCTTTGGTCCGTTGTCCGGTCGCGCGCTCGATTGCGGCTTCACTTCGTTCGAATTCCCGTTCCAATTGTTGGGGCGAATATAAATGCAGCCATGGTTCATGATGGAATGAGTGGTTTCCAATTTCATGACCCGCGTCGGCGAGTTGTCGCAGGGCCGGCTGATTTTTTTCCAGCTCGGCATCTTGGCCCACCACGAATACCGTAATCTGCAATTTCAAATCATCCAGAAACTCAACAATGCGTGGCACGACAAGATCGAAGTAACTGGGAAACGACTCCCAATTTGGGTCACCATGGGTTTTGAGATAGGACCATTTGTTGTCGAGGTCCAACGAGATACTGGCCAGTGGCGGTTTCATTTGATGTGGGTTTCGATAAAAATTGCGATGATACGGTTTGGTAATGTCTAAACCGAACCACGGTGCAGGACGGCGATAATCGCCGTTCGGAATAACAATTTCACGTCAAACCACAGACTCTGTTGTTCGATATAGTTGAGATCCATCCGCATCCATTCATCGAATTTGATATCTCCTCGTCGACCGGAAGCTTGCCAAGTGCAAGTCAAGCCTGGCAGGACGGTCAAACGGGCTCGATGCCAGGCTTTGCAACCATACGATTCACCGACCGGTAGCGGTCTCGGGCCGACCAGTGACATATCGCCCATTAACACATTGACCAACTGCGGTAATTCATCGACACAGGACTTGCGTAAGTACTTGCCGATCAACGTCACGCGGGGATCTTCTGTTAGTTTGAACGCAGGCCCATCTTGTTCGCTTTTGTGTCGCAAATCCGCCTGCATTCGTTCGGCTTCCACAACCATCGTGCGAAACTTGAGAATCTTGAATACTTTGCCGTCTTTACCTTCCCGAATTTGAGCGAAAAAAATCGGGCCCGGTGAAGTGGACTTGATGGCAATGGCGGCAACGGCGAACAACGGCGACAACACGGTCAAGCCCAATCCAGCAATAACAACGTCCAAAGTTCGTTTCAAGACTGGCGTGTTTCGAATCGGAGCAAAACGGGTTAGTTGCTGATCTTGTTTGAAAATCAGGTCGGTCGCTCGCCGCAGTCGACGGCGAAAAGTCCGCGGAGAAACTGCGTCGTCAGCCCGTTTAGCAACATCCCGTTTTGGTTTTTCCATCGTCGCAATTTGCCCTTCGCGATTCTGGGAATTTATTGACAGACCGTTGTAATCCGAGTCGAGATCATTGGCATCATTCATTTGCGAATCGACGGATTCCTCAAACCGCTCGTGTTCGCCAAAGGGGTCGCCGCTGCCAGGCAACGGGAGGGAATTCAATTCATCCGCCGACGAAATCAGCTCGTCGTCCCATGGATACACGGTGATTTCGACGGCGATTGGATTACCAGCAGGGAGGCTCGACAGCCGGGAGGCCAATGTTTTTGCTAATTCGGTCGCCCCTTGTCGATCCGTTTCTGGCAATAGGATCGCCAATTTTCCATTATGCCAACCCAAGGCATCGGAAATTCGAATGCGTTGCCAAACTCGTTCCAGCACGCTTCTTAGCGTCTCGTCAATGGGTGCTTGAAGCACCGACGGAAACTGTAGTAAAGAAAATTCCCGCGCCAACTGACGACGGTTTGAACGCGAAATCTCTTTCTTAATTTCCAACGCAAACTCGGCGTCAGAAAGCAGTTTAAGGGAGGGCGAGAAATCGGCGGCAGGAACCAAACTGGTTTCCCGTTCGCGACTTTGTGAACGAAGGTTCATTGATATTCCAGGCGCTTTCTTAGATTTGCCGAAAGGAAGTGATAATCAAGGTGAATGGCAACAACAAGAATCAAGGTGTTCGTCGATGAAATAAAATCAATAAATCAATTGATAACTGGGTTTAGAATCAATGTAACGTGCAACAGTTTTGGATTCCTTTTGGACGTGGATTGTCAATCGAAGGGCCGGTTGTAATTCAGTTTTAGGCGCGCCATCGGCATCAAATGGCCTCTACGGGGCGTGAAGATAGATGGAAATGGAGGGGCAGGATTTGAATCGCTAATACCGAATCAGAAAAAGCGGCCAGCCGAATTAGACCCAGCTGACGTCCCCAGTTTATTCACGCCACGACGGAATTTCAACCGTTAAAGTCGTTAGATTCAATGATAAAAATCTGGCGAATTGGCACGCTAATAGTCGTGACGACCGTGAGGGCGAAAACAGTTCGTAGAAGTCGACTAAGGCGCAATAATTTGCCCGAAATGAAGTTTGAAAAGGACATTTTTTTGTATTTCGGGGGTCGATTTTCATTTTTTCAAGCGGCTGCGTTGGGACGCCAGGACCGAGCGTCAACGCAATTTTTTATTTCCACGGTCCGGTTTCCGCTACCGTACTAACGGCTTTGAAATTCGAGTTCGGTTTCATTCCTCAAAAAGCGTTAGAAACGACCCATCCAGCAACGATTCGAATTGAGCATCGGGACAGGCGGCTTGTAGTTCCCCCAAGGGTGATCCGCCGGTTTCGACCGCGACGGCATACGCCCCGATCGACCGGGCACAGCGGATATCATGGATTGTATCGCCAATGACCCAAACTTTCTCGGGATCAAATCGCTGGCCCAGAAATTCGCGGGCCGATTCCCAAGCCAGTTGCGCCACGCCGTTGCGGCAAGCGTGATGATCGCCAAATCCGCCGAATCGAAAATAGGCCTGCAAGTCAAAGTGTCTTAGTTTGATGTCAGCGGCACGACGACTGTTGCCCGTCAAAATCCCCACTGAGATATCCGGATGTGCATCGAGATGGCTTAACAGTTCCCGCACTCCTGGCAGCAATCTACCTTCGGTTTGGGCCAACGAATTTGGCAAATGCTTCCAATAAAGTTCGCTGAAGGGACCAATGTGTTGGTCAAACTCCAGCTGCAGGAGATCGAATAGATCTCTCAGAATCGCGCAGTCAGTGCGGCCAGAAACATCAACGGTTGGTATCTCAGCGATGCCAAATAACGTGTTCATCGCCAAGCGAATCGCCTTGAAACCGGCGCCGCCCGTGCTGATCAATGTTCCATCAATATCAAATAATAGCGTATGCACGGCTTTTTTTTTGGAGTGGTTGTAGGTACTGAGCGTTGTTATTTGGAAACATGTTATTATTAAACGGAGTAATATCAACTGATAGGGGCGCAGGTCGCTCAAGGTCGCACAACGCTAACAAAACAGGGCGAACGGAAACGGTATTGGAGACAGTTCTTCTCCTGGCGAGTTGATATATAGCGGCCACCAAAATGTTGCCGTTTGACGTGCAAACGGGGGTGTTGGGGCTGGCTAATGGTACAACAGGCTACGGTGGAATTCGCCGGAGTTCGGTTTTCTTCGTTGGTTCGGCCGAGGAATCGAACGAATGAAGATCACAGGCCCTACTTTGGCAAAGCTTCGCAATTGCCGTGTTTCGGCCAAAGGCAAAGACCCAATACGCCGATTTTGGGCCCAATCGACGTAGGCAAGATGGGGTTGAATTGGTGGAAAAAAAATCCTCCCGATTTGAAATCAAACGAATAAAAGGACTCAGATCCGTTACAATGTCTGTTGCTACGATGCCCAAACCACTTCATATTTTGGACGATCGAAAATGGCTGCTTCTACAATAGTCTCAACGACACTGCCGCCGGACGCCAAGACTAAGCCTCTGCTCAAGGCTGTCTATTCGGATTTGGTGGCGATCAATTTTCAAGTCGAAGATCAGATCTTGAAACCGCTGGTGCCTGCAGGTTTGGAATTGGATTATTTCGCTGGCGAAACGTTTGTAAGTCTCGTGGCGATGAAAATCAGACGATTGAAAATTTGGGGATTACCGTTTTCGCTCATTCCGGCGTTTCCCGAACTCAGTTTACGGTTCTATGTGCGTCGGACGCGCGGTGATAAATCTGAAAACGGCACGTGTCTGATAAAAGACTATGTGGGGGGTGCGACGGCGGCCTGGTATTTGCAGTCCCAATTCAAATCCGAATTTGCCAAATTGAAGATCCAGGGTAAGTCGACAGGTTTCGCCCCCAATGAAATTCCGGAAGTCGAGTATCGCTGGAAGCACGACGACCAATGGAATAATTTGCGGGTACGCGCCAGGAGTCGAATCACGAACACCGGTACGGGCACCAAGGTTGGCTTCATTCTCGAGCATTCCAATTACTTTGCATCGCAGAAAGGGCGGACGATCGCGTATCGCGTCGAGCGACCACAGTGGGAAGTGTGGGATGCAGCCCAAGCCAATTTTAATTGCGATGTTAAAAATCTGTTCGGCCGTGCATTTATCAAACCCCTATCGAAACGTCCAGCGTCGGTATTTGTTTCCGCTGGCAGTCACGTAACCGTTTATCGTCCCATCGAAATTCGTTAATTGAATTGAACGACCGACCGACAATTCGCCGGATTGTCGCTTCTTCCAAGTAGTTGCGACGCTCGGGATTCGGCCGCCTGCGGCGGTCCCGACGGGAGCATTTCGGGCGAAGTTCCAGCACTATGGTTTGCCGATTGGCCTGTGACGCTCTATACTTGTTTCGAAATGTAAGTTGTTGGTAGTCAAGTCGTTTCCAGATGTTGGTAAAAAATAATGGCATCAATTTTTCGGTATTGTGTTTTTGTTTCCATCGTTGGTCTGACAATTTTTGGTTTGCCAATATGCTCGGGCCAGTCTACCGATGGATCGTCTTCCCCCAAGCTTGATGCACCGGAGTCCGTGGCAGAAAAACATGTGCCGGAGACTGGGGCGTTGACTGTGGCAACGGGCCAGGAAGCGG
>JANNWZ010000087.1:0-5594 GCA_031409295.1 Mariniblastus sp. | reverse complement strand
GCGTTGGCCCAACATCGGCGCTACCTTTCCCGCGACTTGAATCGAATCTGGGATCAGGACTTTTCGCGACAGTATTACGACGCGACTCAACGTTCGCCGGGTCTGCCGGAAGAATTCCGGGAAGCGACAGAGATTTTCGATGTGATTGAACCGTTATTGAAACGGTACAGCCAATCGCTGGGTGATCCCGCCCATCATTCCAAGTTGTATTTTGTTGATCTGCACACGACGTCCGCGCCGACTGTGCCGTTCATTGCCATCAATGACCAACTTGACAATCGCAATTTTGCTTTGCAATTTCCCGTCCCAACCGTGTTGGGGATCGAGGAATATTTGCAGGGACCGCTGCTCAGCTACCTGAATGATTTTGGTCCCGTCGCGATGGCGTTTGAGGCGGGTCAACATGATGATCCCAAATCGATTGAAGTCCATGTCGCCTTTATTTATTTGGCGATGTTGGCGGCCGGTATTGTCCGAGCCGACCAGATTCCAGATTTGGTTCAACATAGACGGCTGTTACAGGACTGCGGTGGCGAACAACAGGGAATCGTGGAAGTCGTCTATCGTCGTGGGCTTGCTCTCGATGACGAGTTTGTCATGGAGCCGGGGTTTACCAATTTTCATCCCATCCAAAAAGGTGCTTTGTTGGCACAAGATCGTCGCGGGCCGATTCATGCCGAGCGGGCGGGACAGATTTTTATGCCACTGTACCAAGCCGTTGGTGAAGATGGTTTCTTTATCGTTCGAAAGGTGCCTCGTTGGGCATTGCTGCTTTCCAGCCTTTTGAGGCGGGTCAATTTCGATACGATTTTGACGCTGTTACCCGGCGTCTCGCGCAGCCAATTGCAGTCCGAAGCGTTGGTAGTAGACCGGAGAATCGCACGCTTCCTGGCGGTACAGTTGTTTCATCTGTTAGGGTATCGACGCAAGCGAGATGATGGCAACGTCATGATTGTTTCGCGCCGTGAAATTCAACGCACCTAGACAGACGGGTCGAGTTTGACCAAACAAAAGTGCGAGATTTCTGGTATGCCGCCAAACTGATCCTGCAACCTGGCGATTTGCTGATGGAGCGGAAAGCGCCGATCCGATTCATCCAAGTCACAATCTTCCAATAATCTACACAAATTTTTTTGTTTGGTGAGACACGAAATGGCCGCCCGCGCTGGAAAATTCGATTGCCGATGTGGTTGATTGATCTGGCATTGAAGTGTGGCAAAGGTAGAATACAACTCTTTAGACAGCCTTTTTGGGAATCGAAAAATATGCCGGAAGTCATCTATCCACAAAACGAGGGAGAACCCGTAGTGGTTGACTTGCACGACCCCTATTGGGCTGCATTCTTGGGTTGGCTGTGGCCTGGTGCCGGGCATTTTTACCAGCGAAGATTCATGAAGGGGTTCCTGTTCATGATCTGTGTGTTGAGCACCTATTTTTTTGGATTGGGATTGGGGCACGGTCGAGTCGTATATGCTTCGCTAAAATCGGGAGACATTCGGTGGCAGTATTTTTGTCAATTGGGCGTGGGTGCTCCGGCCTTGCCGGCGTTGGTCCAGTCCTTCAAAACCGGCCAGGGACGGGATCCCTTTTTCGTGCTGTGCGAGCGATATCCAGCGAATTATGGGAATGCCGGAAGCGGCAATCCAATCGACCGCCAGCGCGCTCAATTGCGGTATGAACGCGTGACCGCCGAAAACAATTTTGAAGCCTATCAGGGGCCGACTTTGAAAGATGGGTTCATGGCCCCACCGGCGGGACCCGTGTTGCCGAACGCTTCCGATGTGTTAGCCAAATGGCATTTTGATTACAAACATAATTTCGAAATGGGCACCTTGTACACGGTCATTGCCGGACTGCTCAATCTATTGGTGATTTATGATGCATTTGTTGGACCGGCGATTCTAACCCCCCGGCAAAATCAAGAATTGAACAAAAAGAAACGGAAATAACGATGTTTGATTTGATTGATTTCCCCGGGTTGAATGTGGCCGATGTCACGATCCTGGCGGCAGCCACGGCCGCTCGAATTTGGTATGCAATTCCTTTGGTATTGGTCGTGAGTTTGGTCTACGGAGCGACGCGCCACGAATATCTACTGGAGATACTGGTGCATTCGTTCCGTTCGGCGGTCTGGTTGTTGACCTTTATGACCGCGATTTTTGTCGTTATCTGGGTCGCCGGATATTGGAATTAGTGCGATTTCCCACGCCAATATTGGCCGGGCGAAATCGGAATGTTAAATTCCTGGTTCCAAATTCTAGACGCGTTACCACCGACCAGAAAAACCGTTCGATGAAAATCAGCGGCATCATTTCAGCGGCAACGTTTATTCATCGTCGGATTCCGGCATCTCCGCTCGTAACTGTTCGATGACAGCGGGACTCATCACAAAACAGTCGCTGGACTCCGGATTGAACAGAATCCCATAATCAGGTGGGAGAAAGCCCATCAGTTCATTTCCATTGGCGGTGAATCCCGGAATTTCTTCCTCGGATTCGAACATGTCTGGAACCTTCTCGGCAAACTGCTCGACATGTTCGTTAGATGTAAAGGCCACCAGTACCAAAAAGTCTTCTACTTCCGCCGTCAGTGCCGCCGTTCCGTCTTCGTCTTCTGACTCGTCAGCCAGTTCGATCAAAGTAAACGTATGCGTGGGAAACAAACGAGCAATTTCCGGCTGGTTGTCTTGAGCCAAGGCTTCAAGAATGTGGTTGAGCATCACCAGGAAGCGCCTTTCAAATAGCAAAAAAATAAAAACGGCGGAAACCTGACCGAATCAGGCGTTTTGCCAGAATGGCTCATTATTACGCTTTTTCGTTCGGTTGCCAGTCGATTTCGAGTATTTATTACTTGGAGTTCTGCGCTGTTGCAATCGGTGCAATTTCCGCAATTCCAACTCGGAATATTCAGATTTTACTGGTCAGAGCAGGTCGCTGGGCCAAATACCGACTTAATGATAAACCAACATAATCACAGGGAGCTTTCATGTGCTACGCTTTCGGCAGTCGTGTTCCTTCCACACTCTTGAACGTTGCTGAAAACTCCGTCAGCCATGAACGAAAATCGCAGAAAATTTATGCGAATTAACGCTTCGAGCGTTGATTGCGTGGTCAAGCTGGGAGTCGGCGAGTCACCGGGCGTACTGATCAACGAATCGATCGACGGGTTGCGCATCGGCGAGATGGAGCTGTTGATCCTGATCGCCGATCAAAAGGTTACGGTTTGTCACGACGATGGCGTGACCGTGGGCCGTTGTCGATCCGTGTCTCGCAATCCCAACGGTACGTTTCAAATCGGGATTTACCGAGTACCTGACAATTACGTAGGCGACGCAACGTCAATTTTGCTAAACTCGTTCATGCGATTTGACGGTTGTGATGTGGTTTGTGTACCGTTAGCTGTGATGGACGACAACCGCCTTCGGATTCGCTTAATCAATGGCGTCGAATTTACTGTCCGGCGGGAACAGTTGTTTCAACTTACCCGTGAAGAACGCGAACAGGAATTGCGGAACCCCGGCAAACTTCAAAAATTGATTGAAGTCTATTCATTTATGGACAACAGCCGAGACTGGTATGGCGCCGACGACGTCGTGAATCATGAATTTGGTCCGCCGGTCCAGGCACTCGCACGCGGTAGATAAGCAGGTCGCCAGTCGTTGGTGAACCAACGCGAACAGCTGCGGACTTGACTATTGCCAAAACGGCGCTGGCAACAGGAATACGTGATTCTCAAACAGGCTCAAAGCGCCGTTCCAACTGACATATCTTGTCAGCGTCAAGATGCCCACAAATAGAAATGAAACGGGTAGTGTCGTCACCGCAATTGGATATTTGAGCCACCATCGACTGCTCTGAACCGAGCGCTGACCGCGGCCATACGCCCACCCGGTGACCATTTTTGCCGGCCAGGTAAAGACCAAAAATACCACGCTCAAGGTCCACAAGAGTTCGGTTGGGATGGCTTCGATCTTCAAGAAAAACAGTGGCAACGCCAACACCAGCGTACAGAGTAACGCGAACAAATGGCTGATGGGTGCGCGTCCGAAGTTCCGGAATACAGCGCCGACTTCACAAAATCGTCGCCAGCGACCATCGACAGCAAAATGGGCCTGCAAAAAGGGCAGCGCGGCGAAGATTGGAATTGCGATAATTACGCCCAGCACACCAGCAGAAATCGCCAATACACCCTTGGTATATGTCGCACCTGCCAGCAAAATCGTGGGCAACAACAACCATAAAAACGAACCGATGAATCCGCGTAGTCCAAACAAGAAATAGTAGGGTAGCTTGAGGCCAACGACAAAATCCCAAACTTGATCACGAGTTTGGCTGTAACAATTTTGTTGCAACACCTTGCGAAAAAATATCAATGGCAGAAACCAGTCGACTATCGGAGTCGCGTGACAAATGTCATTTGCCAAACCAGGTGCGAGCCAATCGGTCGTTACAGCGAGCGGTCGGCGTATGTACTTCCAATTGGCGATTCGTCGAGCGCTCCAAACGGCCAGCGAAAATGGAGCGATCAAGGGCCAGAAAAAATAACGAAGTTTCCCTCCGCACAACAACGCAGCTGCAATGTGCAGAATCAACAGGATCATTAACCCGATTTGGACGATTGCCAGAAATTGCGTCGAGTCGCTGTCGGGGTCGACCAGATACGATTCATACCAACGATTGGAAATCAGCCTGATGGGCAACAAGCTCAACCATGTTCCCATCACGATACTGCCCAGCACTGATGCTTTCCGCAGTCCGACCATGGCGTCGGAAACTCGTTGCCCTCGAGCCATTCGGCCCATCACCTCGAGTAGATACCCGAAACTCAAGAATTGCAAAATCGGAATGTTGGCGGCGACTGCCAGCAACAACACGATACTAACCATTCCAAATAAATGCCGAATCTGTCGTAGACCAACCAAACCAAGACGCCAAATCCAACTAGGTTGCGGCGACAGAATTTCCTCGAACGGTAATTCGAAAGCGATTTCCGCTAACGGAATCTCCACCACTTCGGCAACCAGAGCTGTTTCCATAGGGGTGAGCCAACATTCAAATCTTATAAAATCCAAAACCTGAAATGTGTTTCGGGGGTAATTTCAACAGAATAAACCACTGCCTCGACGATCAAGTTTCATTTTTTCGAAAAAACCATGAATATCATCGGTTTGGCCAAGAACGGACTGTTTCTTTTCCTGTGTTTCGGCAGTATCAGTGTGCTCTGTGCCTACCTAATGGACGTTGATCGTGTACGACAACCGGCGTCGTTTCGATCGGAAAATGCGGATCGTACAGACATCCAATCCGTGGTAGCGCACGTGGATCAGGCATTTTCGCAACAGTGGCTGGCAAAGGGATTGAAGCCAGCCGATCCTGTCGACTCGTTGACGCTCGCTAGACGTTTGTCGCTGGGTCTGTCGGGCACAATTCCATCCGTCGAGGAGATTCGAGAGCTGGAAAAAAAGCTTGCCGCCGACCAATTGCCTTGGTGGATCAGTCGACTGCTGGAGGATCGGCGGACCAGCAATTATTTGGCTGAGCGTTTTGCCCGAGCGTTGGTTGGTGTCGAAGACGGCCCTTTCGTTATTTACCGGC
>JANNWZ010000086.1:0-58677 GCA_031409295.1 Mariniblastus sp. | reverse complement strand
GGGCGCTCCTGGTCGCCGTTGGTTGCCGAGAGTCCGGCTGACGCTACGAAACCGCTGAACACAGTCCAAACTGGGATGCTATTCAATCAAATTAGGCAGTTTGACTTAGGTGCGCTGTCGATCTCACCGACGAAGATCTGGCTTGCCGGCAACCCCGGTACGATTGTATTTTCGATCGATCGTCAAACCGGATCACTCGCGACCAATCCCACGGGGATGGCACTTCCCATCAAAGATCTGCATTTCGTCGATGATCAATATGGTTGGGCCGTGGGCACGTTGGGCACAATCTTGGCGACCGATGACGGAGGTAAAAACTGGGTGGTGCAGCGGGGACAACATCGCGGGGTCGCGGTGTTAGGAGTTGCCTTGGAGGATCGGGAATTACCCCTGGAGGCGCTGGCCGATCTCAGTGGCGAAGAAAACCGTGTTTGTGCTGCCGCGGTACTAACATCCACCAGCGATGAAGCGGTTCGGCAATCGGTGGAACGATTGGGTTGCGTGACGTTGGTCAACGTGGCCGGTTCGGCGCCGAATGGAAATTCGAAATACGACCAACAACTTGAAAAAATGGTCCGTACGATTCGTACGCTGCGCCCCACAGCAATCATCAATAATTCAGATTTTCGTGTTGCATCGACCGATGGCTCGACATCCCAACTGGATCCTATCGAGTTTCTCAAGGTGGCGATTCAAGCGGCTGCCGATCGAACTGCGTATCCGGAACAACTCGAGTACGGACGGTTGGAAGTTTGGTCGGTCGACCGATTGGCCAGTCGCAGTCCAACGGGTTCTGTGTCATTCGATCCGCAGCGGATGTTACCGCGCGTCGGCACGTTGATTGAAGACAAGATCGCGTTGAGCCGGGCCTTGTTGGGGTTGCCGATAGCCGCTGGCGGGAAACGAAGTTATCGAGTGGACTGTTTTTCGATTGCCAATCAAACAAACGAAGGTGACTTATTGAGTGGTTTGGACTATGGCGGGCGGCCAATTCCGACGCGAAATTCGGCCGGCGGTTTTCGGGGCAGTTTGAATGCGATCCAGTTGGCCAATTCCAAACAACAAAAGCTGGATGAATTTGCCCGCTTCGATTTGCGATCGGAACAAGACAGTCGCATTTGGAATCAGCAACTACTTTCGTGGGCGCTCAGTCTCGATGAAAATGTGGCCGGCATCTGGTTGGCTCAATTGGCCCAACAATACCTGCAGCAAGGCAATACCGAACTCGCTTCCCGCACGATGGAGGTCTTAGCCAGTCGGTTTACCAACCACGCGCTCGCGCCCGCAGCAATCACCTGGCTGGTGCACTACAACGCCAGCGATGAATTTGGCCAAATCGAATTTCAAAAATTCCAGGCGGATCGCCAACGGCAACAATCTGCCGAAACGCAATTAACACGGGGAGGCAACCAACAGGCAACGGCCGCCTCGCATGTCGAACAATCGACAGCCGGTGGCGTCTCACAATTGGTGTGGACACCGGTCGCTGATGCCGTCCGCAGTCCACAGTCTTCGGCCGCCGATGACAATGCATTGGCGGTGGCGGCCATGAATGATGATTTGACACTGGACATTGCACCACAGCAAAACCAAGCCAACACACCTGCGGATGAGATTCCTGCGCTAACAGAAGCGGAAATTAAACTCTTTTTTGAATCTCGTTGGCAACGCGCGAGTCAATACCTTCGGCAGTTGGGCCAACTCGATCCCGAGCTGATCAGTAGTCGCCAGAATCGGGCACTGGAGTCGCAAATCAATCGAAAGCTCAGTGGCACCATAGCAGCCGAACCGACTCTCAAACAGCTGATTCAATCCGGAGACATCATCGATGGACTAGCCACCGGAGCTCAGCGAGAATTAATGCTCGAGGACTTGATTCCCGGTCGGGAAACAATGCCAGCGCTGGTCTGTGACCGAACGATGCTGCGCCCGCATCTCGATGGACTGCTGGATGACACGGTCTGGCAAAACAGGTTGCAAACAGGATCCCCGATCCGGTTGTCGGCGGCCGGACGCGAGACCGGTAGTGACCACGAAACCTCAATCAACCACGATCCGCAATCCACTGGTGCGACAATCGACGGAGCGTCGCCGACGGACATCGTGATGTTGGCTTATGATGAACAGTTTTTGTATGTGGCCATTCGGTGCCAAAAATTGGCAGGCCAATATTATCAAACAACCAATGACGCTCGGTCGCGAGACGCCGATTTGGCGCTGCGAGATCGAGTGGTTCTTTCATTGGATGTCGATCGAGATTATCGCAGCACAAATGACTTTGTCGTCGATTACCGTGGTTGGTGTCACGAGGGAACCAGCGGTGCGCTGGGTTGGAATCCAACGTGGTATATCGGTCGTGCCGAAGATCCGGCAACCTGGACGGTCGAGTTGGCGATTCCACTGGACCAGCTCGTGCCGTCGAAGATCCAGCCGGAAACGGTTTGGGCGATTCGATTGGCTCGGTTGACGAGGGACGAAGCCAACGTCTGGAAGCCAGTTCCGGTACTGAACCCGGTCCGCAAATTGCCAAATCCAAGCGGTTGGCAAATCGGTTTAATCTCACAACCGGCAGAATTCGACCTGTTGATGTTCAAATAACCGATGTCGAATGAGCTGATTCCTGATTATAGTCAAATCATTGCCGTGAATTTTTCCGTAGTTGACCAGTTGAGTTCAACCGATGTCCGTTACCCCTGATCACAAGCAAATCGCCCCACCGCGATCAGGGTTTAGTTTGGATCTTTCTCGTACCGAAACGGCACCTCAATCGCTGCAAGAAAAAATTCAAAATCAACGGAAGCCGTTGACTTCGATTATGGCCAGTCTGTTGACGCACACGGTTTTGTTGTTGATCTTGTTGTTGTTCGTCAACACTGTGCCGCAACCGATTCCCCGCATCAGCGTGCTGGCATCGTTTGAGGCGCAGCCCGTTCCGGAAAATCCCAATGACGCAGAACTGAATACAATCAAAATAGAAATTCCGGACGACAACCAGTCGCCGCTGGATCAGACGTCGAATGCTCTCGCAAACGAGACCGACACTCAGATTGCCGAGTCTCCCAATACGGTTGCTAATTTGATTGCTGAAAACAATGCACCGAACACCCATGTCAACGAATCGCCGGTGGCCCCCTTGCTTACGTTGCCGACAGGCGGTGGACTGGCTGGACGAGAAGCCACCGCGCGCAGTCAAAGAGCGGCAACTCGCGGAGGATCTGAGGCGAGTGAACTGGCGGTAGAAGAAGGATTGCGCTGGATTCTGGCGCACCAACAATCGGATGGGAGCTGGCGATTTCATCATCACAAAGGGGAGTGTGACGGACAGTGCCCGAACGAAGGAGAAAGAGAATCGACGACCGCAGCCACGGGACTCGCCTTGTTGGCGCTGCTGGGCGCAGGATACACGCAGGAAACCGGGCCCCATCAAGGCGCAGTTCAGAACGGATTGAATTACCTGCTACGCAAAATTCGTTACACGCCGCATGGTGGAATTCTGGCCGAAGGCAAAGACGGCATGTACGCGCAAGCGATTGCCACGATGGCCCTGGCGGAAGCGCTAACCATGACCGGTGATTCAAATTTGATCGCCGCCGTCGACGAAGCACATAAGTATATTGTCAAAGCGCAGCATCGAGGGGGGAGTTGGGGATACAACGCCGGTTCGCCTGGCGACACAACACTGACCGGATGGCAATTGATGGCCTTGAAGAGTTCTCAACTGGCTGGTTTCCCGACCGAACAAACGACTTGGCTCGCGGCAGGAAAATTCATCGATTCCATGGGTTCCAGCGTCGGAACCTTCGGCTATAAGTCTCCTGAAAATGTGACGCATGCGACGACGGCCGTTGGTTTGCTGTCAAAAATGTACCTGGGCCTGCCCAAAGAGCATCACACGGTCGTCGATGGCAGCACGCTATTATCTGATTATGGGCCTGCTCCAAACGATGTGTACTTTAACTACTACGCCACGCAAGTTCTGCATCATCTCCAGGGTCCCAATTGGAAAATCTGGAATGGCGCGATGCGAGATCATTTGATTGCCACGCAGGTCAAGGGAGTCGGACATGCCGACGGAAGCTGGTACTTCGAAGATCAACACGGCAAGGTTGGCGGTCGGTTGTATACCACTGCGATGGCGGTCATGATTCTGGAAGTCTATTATCGCTACTTGCCGTTGTATGAAGAATCCGTTATCGAATCCGCTGACAGAGCACTGACCCTACCTGTGTCACGATGACCGTAGCGTTGTCGCGATTGGCGGCAACCTCGCAACGCACTCCAATTGCTCCCTCGGATTCTGAACCATCAAACTTGGACTTACCATGCCAGGCACACTTCCAATCATCCCGGTACTCGACCTGATGATTGGACAAATTGTGCTGGCCGTCGGAGGCAAACGCGACGACTATCAACCGGTTCATTCCAAGCTCACCCGCAGCAGCCAGCCGCTGGATGTTGCCAAAGCGATGTTTCAACAAACGGGTTGTGACACCATGTACCTGGCCGATATCGACTCCTTTGCTGGAGCCGAACCGAATTGGCGAGTCTATAACCAGTTATTGGAGGCTGGCTTCGGGCTATGGATCGATGCGGACTGGCTGACACGAAGTCGAGCGAACCAGATATCTGAAAAAATCAGCTTGCCAAGCCGGCTGAAAATTATCGTATCCTCCGAAACGCTATCATCGCTTGCTCAATTCGAACGCTTGGCTGAGTTGCTGACCGCGGGCATCACGCCGATCTTCAGTCTGGATAAGCAAGGCGACACGATCATCACACGTTCGGGTGATTTGAATCGAGCCAGTTCTTTGGAGTTGATCCATCACGCGTATTCACAGGGGGTTCGCGAATTGATTATTTTGGATCTCGCCGGTGTTGGCACGATGCGAGGCGTTTCGGTCGACAATTCATTGTCGCTGATGATTCAGGAAATTCGCGACGAGCTAACGGGCATCACGCTGACTTCCGGCGGCGGGGTAAGGTCGTTCGACGACGCCAGGCAACTATTGGCCGCGGGGTGCGATCACGTCCTCGTCGCGTCCGCCATTCACGAATGTCGGTTCACACCGGACGATATTACCAATCTACAACTTGATCGATGACCTGTTTCTGAGGCCACGCTTTCAAAAAGTTGCACCAATCCGAGCACGCGGCTTTTTCGCATGAACCTGTTAGGGAAGATCGGCCGTGATAGCAAGATGACAGCGGTTTATTTGGATTTTTGCCGAGTTTAGGCAGATCAGCATTGCCTATATGATCAGTAATCTTTACAAACCGGTTTGAAAAAATTGGAAGGTGCTGGGTGAGCGACGGAGCGATAGCATTCCCAATCTTCGCTCAAACGCGATCCAATTTTTTCCGAGGATTTATTATCCTCTTTGGCACGCGGACTGCTTAGAGATAAATATCAGAATGAAACCGACGCGTGGCATTTGCGGGTGATCAACGATGGACTGTTGGTTCACTTGCGAAAACAGCCTTTAACAAAACTGCTTTTACAGAGCTTACTGTTTAGCAAACCAAAAAATTTCGTTAGTCAGGGAGGACGAGTCTTGAAATCAATTATTACTAAATCGTTGTTGGTGGCTTTATTGGCTGCCGTCGTATCGCCCGTCACCAACACTGCCAACGCTCAAGATGAAAAGGGCGGAGGGTTAGTCGCGGTTCTCGATGTGGCCAAAGTGTTTAAAGACTGTCCGACATTTGAAACTAGAATGGCGGCGATCAAATCCGAAGCGGATGGGCTAAAAACCCAAATCGAACAGCAAATGGCTGCGATTCAAGCGGAAGCGCTCGAGTTGGATCAATTCGTGGTTAATTCCCCGGAACGAAACTCAAAGGAAGCCACGCTGGAACAAAAGCAAACGTCGCTGCGAACCAAGGCTCGACAAGCCGAAGCAGATTTGCTGACTCGCGAAGCCAAAATCTACTATGAAACCTACCAACAAATGGAACAGGTCGTGTCGGGGATTGCCAATCAATACGGCATCTCATTGGTAATCCGCTTTGATAGCGAGGAGATTGATTCCAACGATCGAGCCGAAGTGATCAAAGGGGTCAATCGGGCGGTCGTCTTCCATCGTCAACTGGATTTGACAAATCTCGTCATTAAACAAATGAATCCAGCGGCCGCTCAAGCTCCCGCCGGAACTCAATCCAAATAAATTTAGTTCCCAAATCCAAGACTGGTTTCCCCAAAATCAGGTTCTCGAAAAACGACGGTCAGTTTGGCCGTCGTTTTTTGTTTGCCGAACCGTAGAAAATACTGCGGTTGCCAAAATTCTGGGTCAACGCAGATAATGTACATTAGAGGAAGTCCGGGCGCATTTTTTTCGGCGGAACCACACTGGGTTTTCCACCTAAACCAGCCGCCGAAAATTGAAGGATTCCTTGATTAGGAATTAACCGAACAGGAGCAATTCGATGTCGACGACCGAAAAAAAAAGACAGGCAATACTCAAGAAACAAAAAAAACTGGGGATCCGACCATGCCCGGAGAATGCAATTTCTCGGAAACTGTGCCTGACCAAAGGCGACCGCGACCGCTTTACAAGTCAGTTTCCAATGGAATTGTTGGCCGTCGAGACCGCGCTCGCGCACTGTTATGCGGAGCATCCGGGGCTGGATGATTTGACTGTCGCGAAAGGGTTGCAGGCGGGAATCGAACAAAAACAACCTGCCAGTGGGCTGGAGCGGCTCGTTTTTGATCGCCTTCAAGCGGAGTTCACAACGAGAAGTGGGACCGGTTACCTGAAAATGACAGATTGGCGCGATGCCCAGCGAGCGATTTTGACATCCATTTGTGACGTCAGCAAACTGTCCGAGGGTTATCAGGGCTATCTGAATTACGCCACCGAATTTGTCGAGCGAACGAAGGCGAGCAATCGCGCCAGTTCGCGGCAAGGCTTGGGATTCCGGACCGCGTCGGCATGAATGTAATCGTTTTTGAAGACGACGGCGTTCACCAACTGTTTCCGATTACGACGGGTCGACCAGCGTATGCGATCGGCTGCGGGAGTTTTCGCTTGGTTGATTGGTTGACGGAGATCGAGGGGAACCTCGTTGGCTTGGTGCGCAGCTACTTGGAAACGCTGCAACTTCACGACTATCCGGAATTCCAACAGCGGCTCGATCCGGATCACGCCTTGACCTGGTTCATCAACGCGCGACTGGTCCCATCCGTTTCAAATCTGAAGCGGCTGTATCGATTTCGTGATCAAGCCCTCCAACACCGGCCCGAGTTGACCTCTCATGGTCGGGTTGTGATGACACGCGATGGCTGGGCCGTGACCAGTGCCGTACTCGCAACCAGGGAACTGATCGGGAAGTCGGTGGCTGAGTTACGTGAGTTATTGGTTGACTTTGGCGATCTATCCAAGGCCTCGACGATCCTGATCGAATCCGATTTAAAGTTATTTCACTACCCTCATGAGGTCGTCGACCAACATTTGAAAACGTTGTCCGAGAATTTGCAACAACGAATATCCATCGGCCAATATCGACAACACGACACCGGAGTCTTTTTGGGGGAAGGCGTGACGTTCGGCCCGCATGTCGTATTGGATGCTTCCGCCGGCCCCGTCGTGGTCGAGGACGGAGTGAGCCTCGGACCTTTCAGTCTGTTACGCGGGCCCGTGCATGTTGGACGCCACGCCAAACTCAGCGAGTATGCGGCGATCAAAGACCATGTGGCGATCGCACACCATTGTAAAATTGGCGGGGAAGTCGAAGCGTCGGTGATTGAACCGTACACGAATAAACAGCATCATGGATTTCTCGGTCACAGTTATGTTGGCAGCTGGATCAACCTCGGCGCGGGAACGTGCAACAGCGATTTGAAAAACACCTATGGCACTGTCAACGCGGAATACGGTGATCGAAAGGTCTCCACCGAAATGCAGTTTTTTGGTTGTGTGATTGGTGATTATGCAAAGACAGCCATCAACACCAGTATTTTTACTGGAAAAATAATCGGCACAGGAAGTATGGTGTATGGGTTCGCCACGACGAACGTTCCAAGTTTCGTCAACTACGCTCGCACGTTTGATGAATTGGGAAACCTGCCACCCGAAGTGATCGTGGCAACGCAAGGCAGAATGTTCGCCCGACGAAACGTTCAACAACGTCCCTGTGATATCCAACTGGTTCACGACATGTATCGCGCAACGGCCAACGAACGACCCCCCGGATTATCCGACCAACCGTTAACTTTGTGAGAACATCACTGGGTAATTTTTGGCGAAAGTTCCGTGAGATTCCCAACGAAAAAATTGGTTGTTTTCTTCGAGGAAAATCCACCGGAAAACAGGGCTGAACCGTTGTGGAATCGCGTGGAGGTGACGCTTACTCCCCAGCATTTCCTCTCGCCTGCGGGAAATATCGCGTGAAAGGTCTATTGATTCGCGGATCGGCAGAATATGATGTAACGAGAATGCATTCGCGCGGCTGTCGCTCGAGAATTCGATTACTTCCCTCCACCCGTCAACCCGATGCTGAACGAAGTCTACCAGGGCGGCCAACCCGCAATTTCTTTTGAATTGTTTCCTCCCAAAACCGAAAAAGGGGAAGCAAGTCTCTACAGCCACGTCGAGAAATTGATGGCCTTTGAGCCGGCGTTCATTACCTGCACGTACGGAGCCGGGGGATCGACTCAGGCGAAAACATTGGAAATCGTCGCTGAGGTCAAACGCCGTTTTCGTGTTCCCGTCGCTTCACACCTGACGCTTGTGGGCAGCACCGTCGACGATCTACGACAATATTTGCGTCAGTCCCAACAACAAGGTGTGGATTTCGTCGTAGCCTTGCGGGGAGATCCGCCGGCCGGAGAGACCCAATTCAAGCAGACGATTGGCGGCCTGGGTTATGCCAACGAATTGGTTGAATTGATTCGAGCCGAGTTTGCTTCGTTTGGGGTCTTGGTGGCCGGATATCCCGAGAAACATCGAGAGGCTCCCAACATCGATGTTGATTTGGACAATTTAAAACGCAAAGTCGATGCCGGTGCAGACGCCATTGTGACTCAATTGTTTTATGACAACGACGATTTTTTCCGGTTTCAAGAGCAATGCGTTTCACGGGGCATTTCAGTGCCCGTGATTCCCGGGTTATTGCCCGTGATCAGTTTGCAACAAATTCAGCGGATTACGTCGCTTTGCGGCGCCAAGTTGCCCGCCCGTTTTGTACAACGATTAGGTCAATACGATACCGAAGATTGGCAGTTTCAGGTCGGCGTGGAACAGGCGATCGAACAAACGCAAGGATTGCTTGCGGGCGGAGTGGCGGGGCTGCATTATTATGTCTTGAATCGTTCGGACGCCACGACAAAAATACTTGAATCGTTTGATGTTCATTCGTTCCAACAAGATTGAAAGATAAAAGTACAACAATGCAAACTAATCATCGAATTTGCAGTTGGCGACGAATCGCCATCTTGAGCTGCTTCGGACTGCTCAACAGTTTGCAATTAACTGCTGGGCTGATTGCTCAAGACACCGGCGGTAAGCTCGGCTCAGACTTTAAGCCCCCGCAGACGATCGATGGCAGCAAGAAATCAGATGGCGCAACTCCGGCCAACGGGTTGCCACAGGATCCGACGTCCGATGGATTGACAGAGAACGTGACACCATCCAATTCGGAAGGCCAACAGATTTTCGACGCGTTGTTTCAGGAATTGGACAATATGATTCCTGGGGAATTCGTGGCGGATTCTGAGCAAAAGAAAGCGGTCGAGGACGCAGTCACCGCGTTTCAAGTTCAAAACATGAATCGTGTTATCGAGATCTTTAAAGATTTGTCCACAAAAAACAAGGACTACCCACCAGCAGATCTGTTGCTGGCGTCACTCAGTTACGCTGCCAAAGACACGAACAATGGTTTGTTGTTGCTGGAACGCGCAGCGATGGAACATCCCGAGTATCCCGGCGTTTACTCGGCCTTTGCTCGTTTGGCGATGAACCAAGGGCGAGTTTCCGACGCTTTGGCCATGTTTGAAAAGTGTGGTCGCGTCATTGACTCGACCCAATTGGATCCGGTCTCGAAAGAGTATTTCGAACAACAGTGTCTCGATGGATTGATCGATGTCGCCATGCGTCAAAAAAAGTATGTCGAAGCCCGCAATTATCTCGACCGCCAAAGGAAGTCGCTGCCGGATAACCCGAAAGTCCTGCTGGTCAGTGCTGAGTTGGAATTTCTCGAAAACAACATTGAAAAGAGCCAGGAGTTTCTGGAGACGCTAAAAGCAAAACTGCCTAACACACGGATGCCGGAATCGATCTTGGCCACCTGGTTTCAAGAATCGGGTAAGACCGAAGATGCGAGAAAATGGATTACGGCAGCCGCCAATAAATATGCAGAAAATCCACAAGTTCAGTTGGAATACGCCAGTTGGTTGGTGAATCAAGAAGAATTCCCGGCCGCCAGTAGCGCGATTATTAAAGCGGAAAAAGCCGGCAGTGAATCGTTGTTTTCGCGGAATCTCAAAGGAAAAATTGCGTTTTGCGGTCAGGCTTTTGGTGTCGCGGAGGCCCATTACAAAGTAATTTCCGAAGCTCAACCGAACAGTTTCGATGCCAGCAATATGTACGCCTTGAGTTTGATTGAAAGTGGTGACGAAACAAAACGCAAGCTCGCACGCGAAATTGCCACGCGAAATTTTCGCGCACTACCCGATAACTTTGTGGCGCTGGCGGCACTGGGTTACATCGAATTGAGATCGGGCGAAACCGAACAAGCCAAAGCCATCTTGACTCGCGTGGCGCAATCAACGGGTTCCGCTCCCGAAGTGGATTTTTTCCTGGCTTCGCTGCTGGAAGTCGTCGGCGAAAAAGAAAAAGCTGCCGTGGTATTGGAAGCAACTCTGAAACAAAAAGGAGTGTTTCTCTATCGCACGGCGGCCAGCCAGTTGTTGGCGAAAATCAAACAAAGCTCGGATTCACTGCCGGCACCCGCTGGTGCGCCAGCGGCAACACCCAAGGGCTAGACAACGTAGCGTGAGCCGAATGAGATCGGTCTATCTGAGACCGGTCTATTTTACGGGGGAACAATGCTGCAAGGCCAATGCATTGATTCGCTTGATCATGGCAAACAATCCGTTGCGACGTTGGGGGCTCAGATGTTGGTCGAGCCCCAATCGTTTTAGGTAACTCGAGACGTCGCTGGCCACAATTTCTGTGGCCGTTTTGTTTTGGTAAAAAGACAACAAAATGACGATCAGTCCTTTGATAATCTGGGAATCACTGTCGGCCTCGATTTCGATCGGTGAATTCGCCGTCTCGGGTGGCCTTAACTTCAACCAGACCGAGCTCATGCAACCATCGACGACGTTTTCCGACGAATGCAGTTCCGGGGAAGGCGGGGGAAGTTCTCGACCAAGGTCAATCATGAAGTCCACCCGTTCACCAAACTCAGGCAAATCGTCGAAGGTCTCGATTAGTTCGTCGATAGACGGTGGAAATTCAGTCACGGGATTTTTTGATGGCGAAGGGCGGAGTATTGATCCGATCAAAAATAGATGGAATCGGCGCCAACGGCAAGGTAGCGTTTGCGGATCTGGGCAAAACTTGACCGTTTTTGGAAAGATTCGCCAATCGCACCCGACCGGCTCAACCTTTATCGGGAGCGGCTGAGATAATTGTGATAGTAGGGATGCTGATTCGGTCGGCTCGGTTCCGGTTCAAAAGGCTTGTCCTCAAGCCGCTGATTTTCAACCGGGTTTCCGACCAATGAATCGTGGCCCAGCGCATCTTGGCCGGCTACATTCCGGCTCGACTCGAATGAGTCGGAGCTTTGATCACTGGAACTATCGAGGCTGTTGGTCGGCCGTGAGGGACTCGTAGCAGCCTGTGTGAACAGCATCGTCTGACGCATGACCTCTTCCGCCAGACTGCGATAATCCTGGGCTCCATGCGAGTCGCCAGCGTATTGGAAAATGGATTGGCCGTAACTGGGTGCTTCTGCCAGTCGAATGTTGCGACGGATGCGAGTATCGAAACTGTAAGCCTCGGCCCAAATGGAGCTGGTATTGCGTTGTGCTTCGAAGAAGACTTCCACATCGTTGACGACTTCGTTGGCCAAACGCGTTCCCGTGTCATAGAGGCAATACACCACGCTGGATAAACGCAGCGTGGAATTCAATCGCCGAGCTACCAACTCGATTGTTCGTAACAACTTGCTCAAACCATGCAAAGCCAGGAAATGTGGTTGCAAGGGCAGGAAGACTTCCTGAGACGTGGTCAAGGCATTGAGTGTCAGGATCCCCAAGGACGGCGGACAATCAAACAGAATGTAGTCGAACTCTTCGGTTACATCAGCCATTTTGTCGCGCAAAATAATCTCGCGTCCCACCGCACCGGCCAGCTCCATTTCAGCGGCGGCCAAGTCGATATGTGACGGGCTGAGCCACAGATTGGGCTGCACCAGATGACGGACTTCGTCAAGTGAAACCAGATCGGTCAGCACGTCGTACATGGATAAATAGTCGGCTTCCATACCAAACCCGAGATGGAGCGATGCATGGGCTTGTGGGTCGAGATCGATCAACCAGACTCGATTGCCGGCCTCGGCCAGGGCAGCACTCAGATTGACGGCAGTCGTGGTTTTTCCCACGCCCCCTTTTTGATTGATGATCGCAATACTTCGCATCGGGGAAACTCCATTTTCCAATGTGCTGCTGATCGATCCGTGTCCCGATCGTGATGAACGAGCGCCGCGCGGATGATTGGTTAATCTAAAAAAGTATAACCCGCAGCGCGAGAAATTTCCTAGGTGAGTTAAATCCAGCCGAACGCGATAATGAAAAGCTTGCTAGCATATCGCGGTGCGAAAAAGTGGTACGATTTCAATGCCCCAGCACTAACTTGGCACGAAACTACACGTTCAAAACGAGAAAATCCAATTCATGGATGAGGAATCTGATTTCTCGCCAAGGCCGTCCGCCGGGTCGATCTCGCTGAGCGCAGCGTTTTGGACTTGGTGCCGCGTGGCCGCACTCAGCTTCGGCGGACCTGCCGGACAGATCGCGGTGATGCACCGGATCATCGTCGAAGAAAAGAAATGGATTAGCGAAGAGCGATTTTTACATGCGTTGAATTACTGCATGCTACTGCCTGGTCCCGAGGCACAGCAACTGGCCACGTACATCGGCTGGTTGATGCATCGGACGGTAGGCGGATTGATGGCGGGAATATTGTTTGTAATACCTGGATTCATTTCGATTCTGGTTCTCAGTGTTGGGTACGCCTGTTTTCAACAAACGACCATCGTCGCCGGGCTGTTTTTCGGTTTGAAACCTGCGGTCATGGCGATTGTCGTCGGAGCGGTCATTCGAATTGGCAACCGAGTCCTGAAAAACAACTTGATGTACCTGATTGCGGGAACGGCATTCGTGGCGATCTTTTTTTTCAACATCCCGTTTCCGTTGTTGATTGCGCTGGCCGGGCTGATCGGTTTGCTGGGCGGAAGAATTGCTCCGGATTTATTTCGGGTTTTGAAAGGGCACGCTCCGACGGGACAAACTCAGGTTGCCAGTGCTGACAAATTCCCATTAGTAACGATTCAACCGACATGGCGTCGCAGTCTAAAAATCTGCGCGATATTTTTACCGCTCTGGTTTGGGCCGCTGGCATTAGTTGGCTGGTTTACCGGCAGCGACTCGGTGTTTACTCAAGAAGGGATCTTTTTCAGTCAGGCTGCGGTCGTAACCTTTGGAGGTGCCTATTCGGTTCTGGCATATATCGCCCAACAGGCGGTCGAGCGATTTGGATGGCTGCAACCTGGAGAGATGCTGGACGGAATGGGAATGGCCGAAACCACTCCGGGTCCGCTGATTATGGTCGTCCAGTTTGTGGGGTTTATGGGCGCCTATCGAAACCCGGGATCACTCAATCCTCTGACCGCCGGCGTGCTGGGCTCGATCGTAACCGTGTGGGCCACCTTTGTTCCCTGTTTCTTCTGGATCTTTTTGGGCGCACCGTTTGTGGAACGGTTGCGCGGCAATCGAACCATCACTGCGGCGTTATCATCAATTACGGCGGCGGTCGTGGGAGTTATTTTGAATCTCGCGGTCTGGTTTTCGCTGCACACGATTTTTGGAATGGTCGAAACCAGCTGGTTCGGTGGAATTCGATGGTTGATTCCCGTTTGGTCAACCATAAGTTATGGTTCGCTGGTCATGTGTGTAATTGCGTTTTTGCTGACCTTCTATTGGAAACAGGGCATGTTTCTTACCTTGGCCGTCTGCGCCGCGTGCGGTTATTTGTGGCATTTGTCATTTTGATCAACGGCAAACGCGTGTTGGGGCTGTTATGATTGCCGTGAAAGCCGGATAATGGACGCTGGTAAAGATTGTCTAGGGACAATCGCGTATTGAATGAACTGATCCCAAGAATTGCATGGACAACTGGTCTGAGACTGTAACTTTTCTGATCGCCGCGATCGTATTGATCATTTTGAACGGCTTTTTTGTGGCGGCAGAATTTGCGTTGGTAAAAATTCGCATCTCACGGATCGAGCAAATGGCTCGGGACGGACGGGCGATGGCCAACACAGCGAAATGGCTGGCTGTTCGCTTGGATGAATCGCTCTCAGCGTGCCAGTTGGGAATTACCATGGCCTCACTGGGATTGGGCTGGGTGGGCGAACCGGCGTTTGCGCGATTGGTCGAACCGTTGTTGAATATGGTCGGCATTCACAATGAACAAGTCACCCATGTGATTGGATTCATCGTCGCGTTTTCGGTAATTACGGGATTGCATCTGGTGATTGGTGAACAGGCACCGAAAATTTTCGCGATTCGGCGACCCGAATCGATGCTGTTATGGTGTGCGGCACCGATGAAGTTTTTTTTCATCGTCTTGTATCCGTTTCTGGTCGTGCTGAATTTCGTAACGAAATTCGTCTTGGGATTGTTGGGTGTGGGTGGTGCCGGAGGAAAGGATGGTGCCTCCACCGAACAGGAGATTCGAGCACTGCTGCGGGAGGCCCACATTCATGGCAACTTGACCGGCAATGAGCATTCACTGATTAACAATGTGTTTGAGTTCGATGACATGGTCGTCCGCCGAGTCATGTTGCCGCGCGGCGAGGTGGATTTTTTCGACATCAATGAGCCGCTCGACAAATTGATCAATCTTGCCAAGCGGACGAAGCACACGCGATATCCGGCGTGTGATCATTCATTGGATAGTGTGGTCGGTGTGATTCACATCAAAGATCTGGTCGGCGTCTCCGCCGACAATACCGAGTTCGACATTCGTGAGATCATTCGCCCGCCCAAAAAAGTCCCCGAGACGATGCCGATCAGTCGGGTCCTCAGGCACTTTCAGGGGACTCATCAACTGTTAGCGTTTGTGGTTGACGAATATGGCACGATCACGGGCATTGTGACTTTGGAAAACGTACTCGAGGAGATAGTTGGGTCAGTGGAAGACGAATTCGATTCCGAACGACCAGAAATTGTACCCTCCGGACCAGGCGAGTTCATGATTGATGGCGGAACCCTGGTCGGAGACATCGAAAAACGCTGCAAATTGGATTTCGGTGACGAATCCGATTCCGATTCGATCAGTGGCTTGTTGACCGAGATGCACCAACGGATGTTGCACCAAGGCGACCGTTTTGAATTGCCGGGCGCGACCGCGGTGGTGGTCGAAACACAAGGCGACCGCGCGACGCTGGTGCGTCTATTGATCCACAATCCGAAATGAATTTAGAGGTTGGGGAACCAAAAATCCCGAGGTGTTACTTTGGTTCACTGCCGATTACCGTAAAAGTAATCCTCTAGATATCTGGCCGTTGAGGACATTGCGACGGCGACGATCGCACACACGATGGCGGCAAATTGCAATTCGGCTTTGTTGAATTTTTCCAGAGCGACGATGACGAACAGGGCGGGACAGGCAAATGCCGGTAGCAAAGCCGCGCCACGAATCAGAGAGCCCAACATGGTCCCCGATTCGTATTCCTGAATTGAGGCTGCATCACTTCCGCGGGCGCCACCGCGAACCAAGACCCGAAAATGCCGCAACCCACGCCACAACATCCCCGCTGTCAAAGCGACCATAATTCCGACTAACCGACTAACATCGGAGTCACAAATATCGAATGGCCCTAGCAAGAATACGATCGGGATGGATATCGTGACGAGCGTCGCGATCAACCGATAGAGTACCACCAAACCACGACCAAGGCTGGTCCCCGTATGAGTTCCCGATTGAAGTTTGGAAGACTTGACCGGAGGTTGCGGCGTAGTAATTTTGGGGGACCGGACTTCGCACGCTCCCATGACTCCCCAGGCGCGAATGCGCACGCGCATCGGCGCTGTGGACGCCGGAAAATCGGTCGCGATGACGTTGTCCGAAATTGCACCCATCAACATCACGCCATCCAAATCAACGACCGTTCCGGGTGGAACGATTACGTCGACCCCCCCCATCAGCGTCAGCAAGGTCAAATTCACATCCTTGGCGGTCACTTGGGTCAAATCGAGATCCGTACCACCCATGATCGTCATCGCGACTTGATGTCTTCCCGGATGCCAGTTTCCTTTCCGTTCGCGACCACTCATCATGGTAAACATCAACCGGGTCCCCACCGATTGTATTGCGTCACTGTGCAAGGAAGACTTAACTGGCGGTCGTGGTGGATTGTAAAATGCTGCGCCCAGGTTGGCGACAAAATTGGCCACGGGTGAACTTGACTGAGGGACATCGGACTGCGACATCCCCGTCTTGAACTCGCTGGCTTGTTGATATCGTCGGGCGGGTTCGCGTTCCAAAGCCCGCATCACGGCTTCATCCAATCGCGCATCGATATTCGATTTGCTGGAAGGAGGTTGAAATCGTCCCAAGGGCAACTCACCGGTCAATAATTCATAGATGACCACTCCCAGCGAATAAATATCCGCACGATGGTCCACTTCGGTTGGCCGATCGCGCTGTTCGGGAGCCATGTAATTGAACGTCCCCATCACTTGTTGGCTGCGAGTCAACGAATCGGGAATGCCGACTCCCGTCATTTTGGCTAAACCAAAATCAGCGATCTTGATTCCGCCAGCCGTACTGACCAACAAGTTTTCTGGTTTGATGTCGCGATGAATGATGCCTTGATCATGCGCATACTGCAACGCATCACACAATTGAGGAACCATCTGCAACGCCATTTTGGGTGAAATTTTTTCGACCGCCGACAGTTGTCGCAAATTCATGCCGTCGACAAATTCCATAATCAAATAGTGCGCGGTGCCGCGCATGCCAAAATCATGGACCGTGACAATATTCGGATGGTTTAGTTTTGCTAGCGCTCGGGCTTCCCGTTGAAACCGCGCCGCGAATTCGGCGTCATCGGGACGCGCCATGAAGACCTTCAACGCGACGACTCGATCGAGATTTTTTTGTCGCACGCGAAAGACCGTCCCCATCCCGCCCAGGCCGATAAGTTCCAAGATTTCTAATTCGGGGAACAGCTCGGCCATCGCTGCGACACTGGGCGTTGGAAATCCACGAGCATGCGGATGTGATCCGGTAACCGCCGGCGATGAAACTCGTGCTGCGACAGCCATTAGGCAGGTTGGGCACAAGCCGCCCGGGAGCTCTTCGGAAACGGGAGAATCACATTGCGGACAGTGGAATTTATTCATGAAAATAACGTTTTTTGAGAGAATTTGTTCGCGGAGCTTGCCGCCGCTAACTGACAATCCGGAAATTGCTGGGGGGGTTACAGCGAATCTGGAAATTTTCTTTAAATAGGATCGAATTGGCGACTCAACCTTTCAAGGCCGCCAATAGCTGATCCAGTTCATCCCCGACTTGCAGCCCATCGCTGACGGTTTGAGCAACGATTTCGCGGATCGCGTCCCGGTAATTTTCTCGCAATCGCAGAGCCGCGACTTTGACGGTACTGGCCAACATGCTAAAACGCTCGCCGATTTCGAGGTATTGTTCCTGAGTCATGGGAACACCCGACAGGGTAGGTTGCAAGGCTAGGTAAAGATCCAGTTTCCCTTTTTCCTCTTGCTTGGCCCGGATTTGTTCCAACGCCTGTTGCAAAACGGTCAACCCCCACCGCCGCTCAAATAACTTTTCAGCCGTCCAACCATCCACGGGTTCGAGTTGATAACGTTCTTCGGCATTTCCCCAGTCGATCGACAGAAACTGCCGACCGCCACCCCGCTTTTGGGCATACTGTTTTTCTGCTTGCTTCGCCAAATGACGTTGGACGGCTGCCATTAAAAACCAACGAAAACGTCCTTTCTCGGGACTGACGGTTTGCAAAAAATCTTTGTCAATCAGTTCCATAAAAAAACTTTGCACATCATCGGCTGCCTGTTCATGTGATTGGCCCCTGCGACGAAGATACGCGAACAACGGATACCAATAGGCCTGACATAATTGTTCCAACGAATCGCGTCGCACGGCAGAATCCGGCTCGCGCGACCCGACGACCAGACTCCAATGAGTCGTTTGAAAGTCGTGGTTGGGATTTGGGCGATCCATTTCAATAATGTCTGTCTGAACGCGCGAGTTAGAATTTATCCATGCTACCGGCGGCTGACCTGTGGTTCGATCTGCAACCCGAGAAACCACTTCGCAGCATACCGCGTCACCAGCCGGACACAAGTCGGTCGATCTAACGAATGAAAACCGGTCGGGAAAACGCCGGACAAAGCCGGTGTCGGACAAGTGCATTTTTCTGGCAATTTCAGCTATTGAAAGGTAGCGATCATCACAATGGCACGATTCAATTAGCTTTCGTTCGATCCCTCCCGAGATGTTTCAGCGATTTCCGATATGAATTATGATGAAGGAATCCCACCGTAGATTCGCCGCTAGATCGGTGGCGACGATGATTCAGCGAACTCTGAATTTTCTAATCTCTTAATGTTTTACGAGAGAAATAGTATGACTGGTACGTACCGGTTGAACTTTCCTACCACGGGAATATCAGAATTGCCTGATCCTTGGCCGGGCAAGATTGCGGTCGAGAAAAAATAAGCCAGGGACTTTTCTACACGACGAAACCGAAAAGGGTTGGCTCGGGTATGATGGGTCGTGCCGGGGTGGGAAATCCATAACCCGCTCCAACCGGTGATTTTTCTAGTCATGGTGGCAACATCGCTCCAGGAAACTTTTTCGCCGGTAACCGTCAGTCAAATTTTAGGAGAGAATCAAGAATGTTGATTAGACATTTTGTCAGAAAATTTCAGCCGCTGGTTTGTGTCGTGGTAGCGATGTGTGCCGGATCGTTTTGTGTTTTGAGCGAGACGCCGGTGATGGCTGGTATTCCGACTTACCGGACGCAAGACAAGGAACCGCAAGACGACGACATCGATGTCGACGCGCTGATGGAGGAAGGCCAAAATTTTATTGCCGACAAAGAGTATGAAAAAGCTGCGGCAATTTTTCGGAAGGTAGTCAAGGCGGAATCCGACAATGGTCTGGCTTGGCAATTGCTGGGCTATTCACTGCATATCGACGGCAAACTGGACGAAGCGATCGAGGCACATACCAAGGCCGCCACGTTCGAGGAAGTCAAAGGGATTGGGCTCTACAATCTCGCCTGCGCCTGGTCACTGAAGAAAGACACGGAACGAGCATTCGAATTTTTGACCAAATCGATGGAAGCGGGCTATGACGATGCGAGTCTGATGAAAACGGATCCGGATCTGGATAGTATTCGTAGTGATCCAAGGTTTGATCCGCTATTGCAGTGGTGTAAAACCGGCAAAAAACCGACGCCGGCCGGTTCGAGTCTGGTTGGAAGTTGGGCAATCACATCCGGTATGAAAGCCGGAACGAAGATCGAATCGGAAGCAGAACCGACCGAGTTCAAAATCACGGATGAACAAATCCTGATACCAGTACCTGGTTCTGACGAAGGGTTTGTGATGAGTTACAAAATTGACAAATCTAAAACTCCGCTGCAGATTGACATGAAAATCGAAGAGGGTCCAGGAGCGGGTGGCAAAGCAGTTGGCATTATAAAAGTCGACGCTGGACAAATGACGTTGTGCTACGATCCGACTGGAGAGACCAGGCCAGAAGCTTTTGAATCGAGCGAGGCCAACGGTTTCTTTTTGTTCAAGTCGAAAAAAGTCGAGAAGAAAGTCGAGAAAGACGTTGAGAAAAAAGTCGAAACCAAGCCCGCCGGACTGGACATCGCCGGGAATTGGACGATTACCAGCGGTGTTCGGGCAGGAGAAGAATTGCCGGATGAACGAATTGCGGCCGGCATTAAAATCAGCAAAGACTCGATTGAAATTGCCGCTGGAGAAGAGGCCTTTGTGATGAGCTACAAAATCAATGAAAAAGCTTCACCGGCGGCGGTCGACATGAAAGTGCTTTCGGGTCCAGCTCCCGAAGGCGCACCGGCATTCGGGATTTTGAAACGAGACGGCGATACCTTGGTCTTGTGCTACAACGCCACGGACGAAGATCGTCCAAAGTCGTTTGAGTCGACGGCGGAAAACGGCTTTTTTCTGTTCAAAATGAAGTTGAAAAAGTAACGATTGCTTCGTCAGTATCTGAAAAATTGAACCCCCCCGGGCCGGCCAATTGTTTCCATGGCTTGCCCGGTTTTTGTTTAGCTGGCCATTGAGCTCCTTCAATCGAGAGAATACGATTCGAAAAACTCTTGTAAAACTATCGAGAGGCGACTGGATAGGCGATTTTTCCCCGTCGCAATCAACCCGCACCGCAGTCATACCAGATCTTATTTGTGCGATCCAACATCTGTCAGCGATGAAATCCAAGTCCACGAAAGACCTGGTTGTTAAATTCATGCAGGTTGTGTTGTGCAAAGTAAAGAACGGATTCGTGGTTTTCGGACAGCTCCTTCATCGTCTTGATTCCTGTTGCGTGAATTGTCAATTCGACGCCATGAGACCAAGAATGCGCGATATCGGTAATTCCGGTATTCATCAAAATACGGCGTGACCGCTCAAGCATTCCGTGATGTCAGGGAGCACATTTGTGTTGATCCGTGATTCGTCGGTGTTACCCGTTACAGAGTGCCAGATCCGAAATAACCGCTCGCGCTAGGCGGGTATGCCCGTCAGCGAGTGTTTGAATCGCTCCCAGCGATTTAGAATAACATCAAATCGCTCGTTCAATTCCCGTCGCAAGGCGTGCAACTCTGCTTTGAGTTCGGCGGGCTGGCAATCGTCAACGATGCGTTCAATAACCACTCGTAGCGCCTGCTGGCTATCAACCAGGTTTTGTTGCAACTTGACCAATTGAGTTTGTTGCAATTGGACCTGTGAACAGTGTTGTTCTAATTCGCTGGTTCTTCGACGCAAATGAGATTTGCTGGACAAGACTTGTTGTTCCCAGTGGTAGGCTTGCGCCTGTAGGTCGGCTTCTCTTTGGATGAGGTCTTTTTGGCGATTCCGCAAGTGACTCACCAATTGTTCGATTTGTCGTGTCGGGGGTTGTCCCAGGTCAAACCATTCGGGAGTCTGGGATTCGGTTTCGGGGGCCACGTGTAATCGCAAATGAGTTGCGGCACGGGGCGCTGGTTTGGCTGTCGGGGAAGTCAACAACGCTGCAAAACCATCGTTGCAGCCGGCCGAATCAATCATGCGCAGAACCACTGACGGGTTGGAAACGGGAGTTGAGTCGGTTCGAAGAGTTTTCATTTCTGATGGCAGTTAATTGAGTAGACGCAAATTTTCTGAAACGACTGGGAAAGAGCGACCTATTGCGCATGCGTCCTGATCAATCATCGGCATTTTTGAGCTGTCGCATCCCGGCTGGCAGAACAAGCCGGATGTTCCGGCTGGGAAATTTGGAGGGGGGCCGGCGACGACATTCCAAGGCAAGGATGTTCGTTTTCACGAGCTGAAGACGGGGAAACGAGCAGCGCGTGCCGCTTGAATGTCGTCAGGCTGCATGAAACAATGTACCGTTGTGGATCCAATCACTTAATTTCAGGCTAGTTAATGAGAATTGAACCCCTTGGAGACAAGGTCGTTATCAAACGGACCGATGCGGAAGAGAAAACAACAGGCGGGATATTGTTACCAGATTCGGCTCGTCAGAAACCCCAGGAAGGTCGGGTGTTGTCCGTTGGCAATGGCCGACTATTGGCCGATGGTTCCCGCAGTGAACCCCAAGTCAACGAAGGGGATCGAGTGATTTTTACCAGTTATGCCGGTACCGAAATCGATGTCGACGGTTCCAAAGTGTTGATCATGAACGAGTCCGATATTTTGGCCGTAATGGTGTAGTGTTCATTCGGTTCTCAGTGATCTTAGCCTCAATCAAGCGGAGAAATTTTATGGTTAGTTTGTTTACCTCATTCGCAAAAGTAATCTCCTTAACGGTTTGCGGGTTGTGCTTGGCGATTAGCGCGACCACGGTTGTCGCTCAAAACGTCGCGGGGCAGGAGCCCGCCAAATTTGACCTCCCGTTGTATCGACAAACCGTGCAGGAGGGGGTGGACTACTTGTTGGCTAAGGGCCAAGCGGATGATGGTAGTTTTAGCAAAGAGCTCAGCCCTGCGGTGACCGCCATGTGTACCAGTGCGCTGCTT
Organism: Mariniblastus sp.; assembly: GCA_031409295.1. Taxonomy (GTDB): domain Bacteria; phylum Planctomycetota; class Planctomycetia; order Pirellulales; family Pirellulaceae; genus Mariniblastus. The sequence continues at coordinate 36,153 of JANNWZ010000086.1, read as the reverse complement.
GCACATGGTGTGCCTCTACAGCATCCGAAAGTTCAAAAAGCACTGGGTTACCTGGAATCGTTGATTCAACCGGACGGCGGCGTCTATGTTTCTGGCAGCGTCTTGCGAAACTATGAAACCAGTGTGGCGGTGATGTGTTTCGAGCGGGCCAACACGGACGGGAAATACGATAAAGCCATTCAAGATGCCGTCGCGTATCTAAAAGGCCTGCAATGGGACGATGGGGAAGGTCACCCTTTGACCAGCGACTATTATGGCGGACAGGGCTATGGTTCACATAAGAGACCCGATGCTTCCAACACGTCTTTTTTTCTCGATGCCTTGGAAGCGGCCGGTGAAGATGGCGAAAGTGAAGCCGTACAAAAGGCCTTGAAATTCATGTCGCGCTGTCAGAATCTACCGACACCAGAAAATACGGCTGTATGGGCTTCCAAAGCAACCGTCGAGGATCGCGGTGGTTTTATTTATTCGGCGGCCAACGATGGCGAATCCAAGGCCGACAAAACCGATGTAGGTGGCCTGCGCAGTTATGCGTCAATGACGTACGCCGGCCTGAAAAGTTTTCTTTATGCCGGAGTTTCTCGCGATGATGTTCGCGTGCAAGCGGCCTTTGATTGGATCGGACGAAACTACGATTTGAAATCCAACCCCGGTATGGGACAGCAGGGACTTTTTTACTACTACCATGTGTTCGCCAAAACGCTGAAGGCCGTCGGCGAACCGGTCGTGGTGGATTCAGCGGGTGTGAAACACAACTGGCGCAACGATCTGGTAGCTCAGCTGGCGCAGTCACAAAACCAGGACGGCTCATGGATCAATTCCGCCGATCGCTGGTACGAGGGCGATCCGAATCTGGTTAGCAGTTACGCACTGTTGGCGTTAAGTTATTGCCAACCAACCGAGGCTGATTCAAAATTGCTCGATCAGAAATAGCGCAATCAGCAATGACTCAACCAAATCGAGTTTGATGAATCACGCCGCGACAGAAATTTTGATCGAAGTCTGTGTGGCTTCTTGCGCAGCGGCAGCAGCAGCAATGGAAGCTGGGGCTGATCGGTTGGAGCTGAATTCAGCCTTGGAGTTGGATGGATTGACTCCGCAGGCTGAACTCGTTCAATGGGTAATTGAACAATCCACGATTCCGGCGATTGCGATGGCACGACCGCGAGCCGGTGATTTTTGTTATTCTTCAGCTGAATGGTCGAGTTTATTAGCGGACGCGGAATCGCTGTTGGCCGCCGGAGCGACTGGCATCGCATTCGGTGTTTTGACGGAGTATTACGAGGTGGATGTGTCGCGTTGTGTTGAAATGCGAAAGCTAGCGGGAAACGCAGAACTGGTTTTTCACAAGGCGTTTGACGAGGTTCACGGTCCCGAATTGGCGCTCGAGAGATTGATCGATACCGGCATCCAACGGGTAATGACGAGCGGCTTGGCCACGACCGCGTTGGCTGGCGCGGCGGTAATTAGCCAATTGATTCGGCAATCTCAGGGCCGAATTGAAATCCTGCCCGCGGGGCGGATTACTGCTGGAAACGGCGCGGAATTGGTCGCCCAAACGGGCTGTCGGCAGTTGCATGGCAGTTTCGGCAGGAACCCGGAACGGTCGATGAGCGAGGAGATTCGACTGTTAAAAAACCGACTTTTGTTGAGTTCGGGTGGGACTTAATTGCGTTAGAGTTCGACTCGAGGCCCAGCCAGGGCTAGTATTGGTTGCTTCGGAGACTCGCCCTGCCTCGTCGGACTCCCTTGACAATCCCGACAAAATGTCGGATGATCCTCGATTCGAAAAAATACACACTATTAGCATTCCAGCAGATAATTACGGCACAAGCGATGAAATTCCACAAAGACGATCAGGTCGTCGTGATCAGCGGCAAAGACAAAAAAGTTTCGGGCAAAGTCCTCACTGTCGATCACGAGCGACAAATGTTGATCGTCGAAGGCGTGAATATGGCCTACAAGCATGTCAAGCCGAGCCAAAAGAATCCACAAGGTGGACGCTTACACAAAGAGACTCCGATTCGCGCATGCAAAGTCATGTTGGTTTGTCCCAAGACTGGCAAGCCGACACGGATCGGATATCGATATCTCGCCGATGGTAGTAAAGAGCGCTTTGCCCGCCTCAGTGGCATGTCGCTCGGTACGATCTCACAAGCCAAAGCTACCTACGCGAAATAGATTTGCCGGCCAGTAACCTTCCATTCTCGTGGTTGGCAGTTGGTTTCTGAGAGCGACTGGTCTGCTATTCTGCGCGCGCTTGTCGCTCGATGCCGGGCAGGTCGACGGTCCGGATGGTGACTTCATCCAGCAGCGCATTGCCGAATCCAGTTAGTGCGAATGTAATTTGCAACTCTCGATCCGAGGCAACGCCACGATAAAGGGTAAATTCCTGCCAGCCTTCGGTGACTGGAATTCTTTCGGCCATTGCTTCGCCACCCAAGGTGTCGATGATCATTAATCCGTCCATGTTGCCGCGGATCACTTGGGGAATGTTCACCCATCCGTGAATTCGCACCAGCTGTCCTCCACGAACAGGAATGCGTGGTGAAGAGATCCACAGGGGCGTGGCGTCGATGGTCGGGGACGAGGTTTTTTCGCTGACTTCCATGTGCAGACCATATTTGCCATCGACCCTTGCGCTCTCGGTTAATTCCACTTTTGTGGCGACCAGCTCATCGTCGAGTCGTCGATTCTCCCAACCACTACGTGTGAGATGTTGCAGGTCTTCGAAATCGCCACCCGCCAAACTGTTGGGATTCCACTGGCTTTCGCCTAACCGGGCAGCGAGTTCCCAATGCAAGGGAATCAAACTCGAATGCGCCACCAGTGGCGAAGACGTTTTAGACTGGAACATGCCGAGTGGTTCGGTGATCATTTCGCGTCGCACAAGCGCGAGTCGTTCATCGGTTTGGTCGAGAAAGGGAAGGGCGGTGGCTTCGCTGTTTCCGGCGGTCAATGAACTGGCGTTGCGAAAGGCGTTTACGGCGGCATTGAGCGCGCCGCTGCTCGCCGGCGAGCCGCGTCCCATCCGGTCGAGTTGATTGGCAATTAACTGGATGATTGCCAACCATTGTCGGGTTAATTCTGTATGCAACTGAAACGACGAAGCTTGACCGACGCGTTGATAACTCTGATTCAATTTGTTGAAGATCAAGGGATCCTGGCTAAGGACAACGGCCGCCGAATAGGGACAATTCTCAATCAGCAAATCGTTGCCGCCAAGATTGCGCGTGAGTGCCAATGGTTGGAGTCCGGTTTCAGAAATCAGCATGGCCCGTTCACTAAAGGTGGTGTCGGGATCGCGAAATCGGACCGTGCGAACGACCGCATCGCCGGCCCAATACTGTTCGTGATGCGTGGGACGTTGAATCAATAACAATCGGGAACGATTGGTGCTGATGGCATACACTTCCAATTCAGGATCGTTGGTCGGGATCTCGCCGCGCAGGGCGCCCGCCACGATCCACGGCTCGAGTCGTGAAATTTCGGTGTTTAGCCATTCAATCGTCAAGGCGCGCAGGCGAGTGCTCGGATCGGTTCCATCAAGTCGTGATCGCGATTTGAACCGCAACCCTCGCGCGCCTCCCGTGATCGCTTCATACACCAGGAATTTGATCTGTTGCGGTTCGATCGGAGTTGGCGGAACTGTATCGGCAATCGCACTGATCTGGTTGGTCAACTGTTTCGGAAAATCAGTCTGAATATCGGCCCAGACGGGTTTGTTGTTAGAAATGGACTGGCCCCGTTGGCTGATCCAATCGCTATATTGACTGGCCAGAAAGCTCGTGCCGATCGGTTCGAGTCCGATGCTGAGAATGTCCAGGGATTGCGCAAATTTTGTCCAATGGGTGGCGGTATGGCCAACAATCGGACGACCTTCGCGTAAATCCGATTCGCGAATTTCGCGAATTCGTTGCTCAACTGTTAGCAAATTTCGACCGGTCAGTTCTTCACCAACCGACCAAGCCAATACCCGATCATACTGAAATTCGATCGGTTCCAGTCCGATCGAAGGAGGGGGAGGACAGACGATCCAAAGGTCCAACTGGCGAGCCTCCTGAAGCTGCTCGTAAGTCGCCGTGGAGGTTAATTCGACGACATTGAATCCCAGTGAGCGCAAGTACTCAAAAGATTCACCCTGATGCTGGATGATGCGTGGCAAAAAAGGCTTTTTCTCAACCAATAAAACGGTTCCATCGCGCACTACCAACGAAGGTTGCTTATCATCGACCGACGAGGAATGAGGAACGGATTCGTTAAAACCGACCGTTTGAACACTCGCATCCTGGTGAACCGGTGCCCGCACAGTAACACGATCCGCCACTGTTTTTGCATCAACGATCCCCGTAACAGCGAGATCGTCAATCTGCACAATTGTCTCACCAGCGCCCGAGTACAAATTCAAGACGATTTTGTCGACATAGGCATTTTGCGGGCTGACATGCGAACCATGTTTGCGGCGCAGCAGCCAGATTTCTTCTTGCAATTTTTGTTGCAAGTTCCGGCTTTCGTGGGCAAAAGACAATGTTTGCCATTCACCTGTCGCGAAATACATTGGGCCCGGCAACAGCGTGGTAAGCGGACCTTGTCCCGTCGGCGACGGTGTGGCCGGCAATACAACTCGAACCATCACCTGAGTTCCGGGGCGCGACGCCTTGATCCGCACGGAAGGCAAGAGTTCCGGAATTAGATGCACCGGAGGAATGTCGTGGGAAATGAGGATTTGTGTGCCCGAACCGGTCGTGAACGAAATCTTTTCGAAACGATTTTTCACGTCGAATTCGTTGGATCGGCGTTGCGTCCAATTCGCATCGGGAATGACGCAGTCCGATTCGCGGCGCTCCCAGCTTGGCACCGCAGACTCAAATGGCTCGAGAAACTGCGCGTGGGTAACGCCCGACAGTAGGAGCCACAACAGGACCGTTGTTAGGACACTCGCCAATCGCGGGAAGTGCTGGTGTAACACGACTCTCCCCCACTCGTTTCGCTGGCGGCAGTCGGAAAAGCTTTTGTATTTCCCGTTTGTGGCGGCCAGCGGCATCAATGGTTGGCGACATCCTGGCATAGGAATTGGTTTCTCAAGGGACTTCGATTTCGTTCGCCGGCGATATGGCCGGGTGGCGAGCAACGGTTGGCGGCATTGTTGTGTTTTGTTGACGCGAGAAAATTTGAATCAAAATCTGAACGTGGTAGACACGGGACGTGGTTTTTTGGCAAGGGTGTTTGAAGCGGGGATTTTTGGACACTTTCTCCGAAGAAAACTGGCTTTTATCAGTTTTAGCAGTCTGATTCCAGATCAAAGCGTTGGATTTTGGCCTCATTGGAGAAAATGATCCGGCGCGGTTCACTTTCGAAAAAAGGCCGTTTTTTCGGTATTAGATGGATTTTCATCGTGGGAGGGCCGGGCTTGGCATTCCAGCTGCGAAGAGTTCCTTTCAACGACAGCAGACATCATCAACCAGGAGAGACACCATGAATTCGAATTCCGACCGAGCCGTCCAAAACGTTGATCAGCTGCCCATGGACCTCAATGACCTCATTGCCGCTGTGCAGGAACTACCCGCCGAATACCGGGAACAATTGGAACAACCCCTCAATCGCGTCGTTGAATACACGCGCCGTCGCCGCCGAATCTTGAACTTGATTCAAGAAGCTTTGAGCCAATTAAGGATGGACATGAAGTATTTAATGTTTGACTTGGAAGCGACCCGGCGCGAACGCGATACTTATAAGAATGCCCTGGAAGGGGAAGCCTAGTGGTTTTCTCGGGTTGACTGTTTTCGCACGATGGATGAGAAATGAGCGAAACACCCGAATTGCACTGCTCTTTGGCCAATTGCCCCATCGGGGTCACTGGGGACTGGCTTGGTGCTGGGTTCACTCCACCGATGGCTTGGTGTTTGGGGCCATGGGGTCAAAAGTTGTGAAATGTCAATCGTTGGAATATCATAGACGGTGCAGGTACTTGGTTGTCCACCTGTCGTTTCCGTCCTAGTCGTTTTACATACACGCCGCGTTACCGGGTTTACGTTTGCTATGAGTCAACTTACCGCAGATCAGTTGGCCCAACGCATTTTTGAGTGTGGCCTCATGAGCTCGAAAGAAATCGACTCCATTGTGCAGACCGCCGGAGGCCGTGGAAATGCTACGTTCAACAGTCTCGTTACCACGCTGGTGGAACGCGAAGCCCTCACCAATTGGCAAATCAGTCGCGTCGTGGAAGGTCATACCAAAGGTTACTTCTACGGCAATTGGTCGGTGTTGTATTTGATTGGCCATGGGACCTTTGCTCGCGTGTATCGCGCTTTTCATCGCAAGACCGGCGACATTAAAGCGGTCAAAGTTTTGCGACAGCGGTATAGCACCGATCTCGAATCACGGGAACAGTTTCTACGTGAAGCCCGCATGGTGATGAAATTGCGCCATCCCAACATCGTCCCAATTCACGAAGTCGAAGAAGACAAAGGCCGAATCTACATGGTGATGGATTTTGTCGAGGGCCAAAATCTGCGGGAATACGTAATTGCCCACCGCAAATTGCCGGTCCTTACGTCGCTCAGGATCACTCGCGATATTGCTGCCGGACTGGCTTATGCGGCCCAGCACAACATTACCCATCGCGATATGAAACTGTCCAACGTGTTGCTGTCTGCCAAAGGCCAGGCAAAATTGGTGGACTTTGGCTTGGCCACCGTCAGCGGCAAGGATGACGACGACGAAAAAGGTGGCCCCCGAAGTATTGACTACGCCGGACTCGAGCGAACAACCGGCGTGCGAAGGAACGACCGTCGCAGCGACATCTACTTTTTAGGTTGCATGTTGTATCAGTTGGTATCCGGAATTGCGCCGTTATTCGAAACGCGCGAACGGATCAAACGATTGTCGTCGCAGCGATATTTGGACGTTCGACCAGTGACCCAACATGCGCCCGAATTGCCCCATCGCGTGGCGATTCTCGTCGGACGGCTAATGGAACTGGACGCCGAGAAGCGAATTCAGACACCTGCTCAAGTCGTTCAGGAAACGGAATCGGTGATTGCAGCCATCGAATCGGGTGATAACAAGCAGTTTGATGCAGCTTTGACCGAAAAACAAATGCAAGAGTACGCAGCGCAAATGCTCGAAAAAGAAGAAGGTTCTGGTCGAACGATTTTGATCATTGAGTCGAACAAGAAATTGCAGGACTCGCTGAGGGAACGATTGAAGGGACTGGGCTATCGAGTCTTGATCACCGGCGATCCGGTGCGCGGACTGGCCCGATTTGCCGATTTGGATCCGTCCGATGATCAACCGGCGGATTTGGTAATTTTCGGATGCGCGGGGTTGGGGCAGGAGGGCCTGCGGGCATTCACACAATTTGCAACAGGGAAAGCGACGGCGGACATCCCTGCCGTATTACTGGTCACGGACAATTTGCAGAAATTCGTAAAGCCGGAATGGTTCAATGGCAACCGTGCCTTGGCACTTGTGCCACTCAAGATAAAAAAATTACGAGCTGAATTGCGAAAACTATTAAAATTAGATGATCCGGCAACCAAAAAATCTCAGCAGCCTGTGATTGGGCCCCACGTGGTTAATTCGATCAGTGGCAGCGATACCGACATCGATGATGATTAGGTCTTTCGGTGGTCAGGGACTGCGAAATCGAAGATCAAAAACACTTCCTGTTCCATCGCTTCGATCCCAGGCCTCAGTGACCAAATTCAACGCCCTTTCATAAAGAACGACACGATTGACATGAGACCGCCGATCCCGGCCAATCCCAGCAAACCATAGGCGAACTTCTGAAGGTTCAGTCCATGCGTGCGATAAAGCGCTATCGGCTGCTCCTCCCATTCCCCGAGGCCGGCGTCGACGCCCATTGCCGTCCAATCGGACAGTAGTTCGCTGGCCGATTTCCGGTCAAATTCCTGATTCCAAATTTCGGCCTGTTTCTCCAGCTGCACATCGTGAATCATCCCCGCAGCATAGAAGTAGATCGCGGCGCCACTGATTCCCATAAAAATCACCAAAGCGAAGCCGGTCGCGAACAGTGTACGTTTGAGGCCAGATTCCGGTACGCGTGGTCGGGGTATGGTGTCACTAAGGGTAGTCAATTGTTTGAGAGAGCCCAATTTCGGGGCTTCAAAGGAATTGTGGCATTTCTCGCATTCGATTTCCTGACCAGCTTGGACGGGCAGCAACCCGATTTTGGAGCCACAATTTGGACAGGGAAACAGGTAACGAGTCGACATGGTGGACCCTGACGGTTGAGGTGACGTGCTGGCTTAAGTGACTCTTGCAAATGCCAGCAGTTATACCAGAAAAGAACCGATTTGCATGGTTTTTTTCTCGTGTAACGGAAAAAATGACTGGACGATTGATGTCCCGCAGTTACAATCTGTTAACGCTCTTTAACACTCCTGCTGTATCCACAGCCCACCCGAGGAACCCTTGGTCGGACCCACACTTCCGTCGCCAATCCTCACCCAGCGAGTGCCTTAAAAAGCGGACCGGTTTTGTTGCCTCGGCAAAACCAAACCCAAGCGGATACTGTGAGAAAGATTCTGCCTACCAAGATTTTTAAATCCGATCCAGTCGGCGATTTTTTCGCTAGCCGTGTCGTGGTCGCTAAATCAAACCAGAACAGGGCTGTTGAACTGAAACAAGCGTGTGGAAAAAATCGTCGTTGATCGGAACTTCAAGTTTGATCAACGTAAACTGACTGGCCGATTTCGTGACCAGAAAGGCCTATTTTCCACCCATCGTTTCGGCTCGATCCGTGCCCATGTTTTTGTTTGTATTGACGACAGGAATTTTTCACTATGGAACGCCCCGGTTGCATTTTTTCGAGGTGCAGGATGCCTCGTTTCAGGGCTGAATCAGACCTAAGATTTGACAGCCGGTTTTGTTCATAAATTTAATCATTTATTACTGCGCAGGAGTACGAAATTGTACGACACACTGCTTGACGATTTTGACAACGAAGGGACTCGAACGCGAGTCGCCCCGAAAAATTTTGATGATGTTGTCGATAATAGCTCGACCACCGAAGGCTTGGATGTTGATGCGGATGATGATGATCCAATTTCCAATTCCAAAGACGAAGACGCGAACAAAGTTTCTGACGACGATCTAGTTGCCGATATCGATGACGCGGAAACCTGGTCGGATGATCCGGTCCGCATGTACCTCACCCAAATGGGCGAAATACCGCTATTGACCCGTCGCGAAGAAATCACACTCGCCAAACGTATCGAAGACACGCGTCGTGAGTTTCGGACCAAATTGTTGGAATGCGATTACGTAATCCGTGACGCCTACAAAATTCTCGTCCGAGTTCACCGGGGCGAGTTGCCGTTCGACCGGACGGTCCAGGTTTCCGTCACCGATCGATTGGAAAAAGAACAAATCCTTGGTCGTATCGGCCACAATCTGGGAACCTTGGCGGTCGTTCTAAAACGCAATCGACACGACTTTCTCACCGCGTTTTCCAAATCTCAATCCAAAACACGTCGCAAGCAGGCTTGGCAAAGCTTGGCTCGCCGCCGTCGCCGCGCTGTCCGCTTGATCGAAGAACTTGGTTTGCGCACCCAGCGAATCGAATCGAAGATTCGCACGATTGAAGAGTTCAGCGTTCGCGTCGATGAACTTTCCAACAAAATCAAGAAACACAAAAAGACGGGCAAGCCAGCGAGCGAACGCAGTCCTTGGGTACAGGAAATGCGAACCATATTGTTGGTCTGCCAGGAAACCCCACTGAGCTTGCGCAATCGTGTCAAATTCCTGCGGGGAATCTACACGAAATACCAAAAAGCCAAACGAGAACTGTCCGAAGGAAACTTGCGCTTGGTGGTATCGATCGCCAAAAAGTATCGCAATCGCGGTTTGAGTTTTCTGGACCTGATCCAGGAAGGCAACGCCGGTTTGATGCGCGCCGTTGATAAGTTCGAATACCGACGCGGGTTCAAGTTTTGCACTTACGCCACCTGGTGGATTCGACAAGCCATCACGCGAGCGGTCGCTGACCAAAGCCGCACCATTCGAATTCCGGTTCATATGGTCGAAACGATGTCTCGCGTGCGAACTGTGTCCCGGCAATTGTTGCAGGAACTCGGTCGCGAACCCTCGTTGGAAGAAGTTGCCCGCCGCAGCGAAACCACGGTCGACGAAGCCCGTCGAGTACTGGCCATGAGCCGTTATCCGATCAGCCTCGATCGGCCGGTCGGCAACAGTGAGGACAGCCACTTTGGTGACTTACTACCCGATGGTGAAGCCGAAAGTCCTTCGATCGGCGCGTCGCAAGAAATGTTACGGGGCCGAATTCAAGATGTGTTGAAAACCCTCAGCTACCGCGAGCGCGAAATCATTAAATTGCGATATGGTTTGGGCGACGGCTACAGTTACACGCTGGAAGAAGTCGGTCACATTTTCAAAGTAACTCGCGAACGGATTCGACAGATCGAGGCCAAAGCCGTTCGCAAACTACAACAACCCAGCCGCTCGCAGGAATTGGTCGGGTTCCTCGACTAAACTCTACTAAACGCAAGTGGCACCTCACTCGCTGGAGTCGAATCGCACTGGTTCGTCCCGGACAATGAAAATTCAAAGCCGTCGACAACGCCTAAGTTGCCGACGGTTTTTTATTTGAGTCCTGCATCAATTGCCTCCTGGATCAAGCAAACAGGAAAACTGGCCAGGCGATAAATTTTTTCCAGGGGTTGTTGCTTTCGCGTTCCTGTCAACAGATATTGACGAGATCGTTGCCCGCTGTGGAATGGAAACAGCAGCCGATCAACCAGCCGTATTGTGATATCGACCCTCCCGAGGAGTTACCGATGCTTGCGCCAAAAATTCGTAACTTGAATTTGCTGTTGGTCTGTTTTGTCAGCGGCCTCGCAGTCGCGACGGCTCGGCAACAAGAGTTGCCAATTGTGCGTTTTACTGGTGAGAAATGTGAACTCGCGATCGCCTGGACGGGCGAGATCAAAGCGGACCTCACAGGTTCTTCGTTCGAAAGCTGGCTTGCTCAGCCGGAAATCATGGACGGCTTTCGGGCCATTCGTAAATTAATCGATGAAAATTCTGAGCGGGCAGAACCGCAAGCCATTCGAATCGCCAATCAAATGTTTGATTTGGCTCTCCAGAAACCTTGGGTCTTGTCGCTCGACGAATTCGATCCGGCTGCGCTGAAAGTGAAATTTGCCGCGCAGCTTGGACCTCAAGCGGCTGCGCTGGAGAAGTCCCTGCAAGAGCTCGAAGCTCAAAATCCGGAAAAGTTTACCCAGTTCGAAATCAACGGAGCAAAATTCACTTCAACTTCACCCGATGGATTACCTACCGTCGAATATGGGTTCTTTGAGGATCATTTAGTCGTGGCGACAGGCGCAGGTGAATTGCAAGTATTGCTGGCCCGAGCGAAGGCGAATACGCCAGCTTGGGTCACGGAGCTGCGAAATGAAATGCCGATCGAACGCCTGGCTGGCTTGGTGCGCGTCGATTTTCGACGCTTGACTCAGTTGCTGAAAGACTCGGATGAAGCCGATGTCCCGCCGGAGTTGCACCTGGAGGAATTCGAGGAGATTGTTGGCGTATTTGGATTTGATGGTCGCGAATCGATTACCCGCATTGCGTTGCATTGTCCACCGCATCTGAAAGGGGTGCTCAAGTCGTGGGACGTCTCGCCAATGAATTTGACCGACTTGGCCACTGTTCCTGACGGCATAGATTCCATGTTCGCAGCCAAATTCAATCCTCAGCAGCTTTGGCAAATCCTTGCTACGAATGAACAGTCCAAATCTGATGTGGAAGAGTTTGCGGAGACTCTAAGCCAGGACTACGGCATCGACTTCGAACGAGACGTCCTCGGTTCGTTCGGTGAGTATGTTTACTCCTATCAACAGTTGTCGTTAGTCAATCCGGCTTCCAGTGGGATATTGGCATTCCGCGTGAAAGATCCTGAGAACTTCTCGGTTCGTCTCGCCGAAATTGTGGAAAGCTTGGCCGACGACAACGAAAACTTCTCGATCGATTCCGAAGACAACAAAAATGGCACGCTCTACTCGATCGTTCCCAATGGGGAGCCACAGGGAATTCCCATTCCGACTCCCAGTTTTCAGCTCGTCGACGACCAGTTAATTTTTGCGCTGGATTCAAAAGCGATCAGTTCGCATTTGCGCAAGGCCAGCCGGACAACAGGAAAAATTACCGACGATGTTCGAGTTGCGGCGCTGTTTGATAAAGAAAAAAATGGCGGACTGGGTCAACCGATTGGAATTCAGTATCTCGAGGTGAATACCCTCGTGGAAGTCTTTTATTCCGTGATTCCTATGTTAGCGGCCGGGCCGATGGCTGATGCTGGTTTCAACATGGAAGACTTGCCCCCGTTGGACATTGTTACCAACGGCGTTGAACCCGATATTATTGGCGTCTATCGAACTCCAGCAGGATTCCAGTTCCTGGAAAAAACAACATTGCCGGGATTAACCACGGCAACTCCCGTGATGATTGGATTGCTGTTACCAGCCGTGCAGCAAGCCCGCAATGCCGCACGACGAGCAGCTTCCACGAACAATGTCCGACAGCTGTTGTTGGCTAATCATAATTGGGAATCCAGCTTTCGTACTTTTCCTCCGGCCTATACAAAAGATGCGGAAGGTCAGAAATTACTTAGTTGGCGCGTCCATGTTCTGCCTTTCATGGAAGAGAATGAGTTGTATGAAAAATTTCGTCTCGACGAGCCATGGGACAGTCCGCACAACAAAGCATTGATCGCCGAAATGCCTGCGACTTTCGTCCATCCTGAATTGAAACTTGCGCCAGGCCAGACGGTCTATCTCGGCGTCACTGGCACCGCTGCTGCTTTCATGCCACCGGCGACTCCGGCTGAAAAAAATGCCGTTACAACGGGAATGAACATGGCGCAAATCACCGACGGTACGTCCAACACGTTGTTGATTGTGGAGGCCAACGCGGACCACGCCGTAACCTGGACCCAGCCCGCCGACCTCAACGTCGATGAAATTGAAGACCTCGTCGGCGCGTTAACCGGCAATTGGCCCGGTCGCCAAATCATGCTCGGTTTCTGCGACGGTTCCGTGCAGATGTTGCAGGAACCCACCAATGAGCAGTTGAAAAAAATGGCCACCGTGAACGGTGGCGAAGTGATCGACCGCTGATCCGTGATGTAGCAGCGTCTCGTCGTAATGTTACTTCGATCAACACCAGTCCCTCACGCGCTCAAGCTACAGCAGTCGTTTCAGACACCTATTCGGAAACTGCATGAACTCAAAAAAACGCAGCGGGGCCGAAAGTGCAGAGCCGAGTTCAAATCGCTTGGGCGCTGCAATTTCCTAAACACCCCGTTTCCTGCAACTCGAAAATTCAAGATCTCTTTTTCTGCGATTGCCACACGGGATCGTGATGGGAGTCTTGAGCGGACTTGAACCAGCGAGTCAAAGTCATTTTTTGCTTGGTGTAGAAATGAACGCTCTCGGTCCCCTGGATATGCAAGTCTCCAAAAAAAGATTGATTCCAGCCGGTAAATGGGAACCAAGCCATCGGCGCCGGGACACCCACATTAATCCCAATCATCCCCGCATTGAAAAATTGCTTGAACGTGCGGGCCGCGTATCCGTCGCGCGTGAAGATGGAAGCGCCATTGCCATAGGGACACTCGCGCCCCAGTTTCAATACGGATTCCAGATCGGGAGCGCGCACCACGGCCAACACCGGACCAAAGACTTCTTCGCGATAAATACTCATCGGCGACTCGACTTGATCGACAATCGACGGGCCGAGCAAAAAAGATTCGCTGTCAAAAGTTTGTCTGCCATCCAGCGTCACCGTGGCACCTTGTTGGCTGGCGACATCGAGATAACCAGCGACTCGATTGACGTGTTCAGTGCGGATCAGTGGACCCATGTCGACATCTTCCACACCGTCGGTCGGACCGACGCGAAACTTGCTGGCATATTCCGTTAAACCTTCGACCAACGAGTCGGCGACATTGCCTACCGCCACCGCAACACTTCCGGCCATACAGCGCTGTCCTCCGCAACCAAATGCGGATGCGGAAAGCTGCTTCACGGACAGATCGAGATCGGCATCGGGCATCACGATCATGTGATTCTTGGCTCCGCCGGCGGCTTGGACTCGTTTGCCATGTTTTGTTCCCATTTCGTACACGTATTTCGCAATCGGCGTCGATCCGACAAACGAAATCGCCGCGACATCGGGATGCGTGATCAGTGCGTCGACGCAAACTTTATCGCCATGGATGATGTTAAAGACGCCCGCCGGTACTCCCGCTTCGATCATCAATTCTCCCAATCGGACTGACGACAACGGGTCTTTCTCCGACGGCTTTAAAATAAAAGTGTTCCCGCAAACAATCGCGACGGGGAACATCCACATCGGCACCATCGCTGGAAAATTATAGGGCGTAATGCCGACACACACGCCGACCGGATGTCGCATCGTTTCTGCGTCCACTTCGGCGGCAATGTTCGGCAAGGTATCGCCGTTGAGCATACAGGGAACGCTGGCTGCAAACTCGGCCATCTCCAGCGAGCGCTGCATCTCAGCGCGCGACTCTGCCAGAGTTTTACCATGCTCGCGCGTAATTAAAGCCGCCAGCTCCTCGAAATGCAATTCGATTAGCGAACGCAGTCGAAACATGGTGCGCGCCCGCTCAACCGCTGGGGTTTGGCTCCAGCCGGCCAACGCGTCTTTGGCAACTTGGACTACGTTGCTGACATCATCAGCCGAACACAGCGGCGTATGCGCGATAATTTTGCCGGTTGAGGGATTATAGACTGTTTCAAAACGGGCCGAATCCAACTCGCGCCATTGGCCGTTAATCAACGCGGGAACTTTCTTGATAACAGGTTGGGTTTCGGTAGTGCTCATGATCCGCTCCACGAAAAAAATTAAATGTTCGGTTGTTTGGGTCAAAATAAAATTTACTTGCCCCGATCAGAATGATAACATAAGCGACCGGTGGTTGCCTGTTCGCGATTGCAGCAATGGGTCGCACCCACGCGTCCAATTAACCATCTTATTTACGAAATCCGGGAAACGCCCATGTCACGAATTGTTCGCGGAGCACTGGTTCAAGCGAAATTGTGCGAACCAGCTTCCTCGTCGGTCGCCAAAATCAAACGAGCGATGACCGATAAACATGTCGGCATGATCGAAGCAGCTGCCGCCAAGGGTGCTCAGTTCATCTGTTTGCAAGAGTTGTTCAACGGCCCCTACTTTTGCGCCGAGCAGCAACTCAAATGGTACGAGATGGTGGAACGGATCCCAGATGGCCCCACGGTAAAACTGATGCAGCAACTGGCGGTCAAGCATGAAATGGTCATGGTCATCCCGATCTACGAGGAGGACTTACCCGGCGTCTACTACAACACAGCTGCCGTGATCGATGCCGACGGCAGGTATCTGGGCAAATTTCGCAAGATGCATATCCCCCACTGCGCGCCCGGCTTCTGGGAGAAGTTTTATTTTCGGCCCGGCAACCTCGGCTATCCGGTGTTCGATACGCGCGTGGGCAAGATCGGTGTTTACATCTGTTACGATCGGCATTTTCCGGAAGGCGCCCGTTGCTTGGGATTGGGAGGCGCCGAAATTGTGCTCAATCCTTCGGCGACAGTCGCCGGGCTGAGCGAGTATTTATGGACGCTGGAACAACCGGCGCACGCGGTCGCCAATCAGTATTTCGTCGGAGCCATCAATCGACCGGGAGTGGAATCGCCATGGGAGATCGGTGAGTTTTACGGGCAAAGTTATTTCTGCGACCCGCGCGGAAAAATTATCGCGCAAGCCTCTCGCGATCAAGACGAAATTGTGATTGCCGATTTGGATCTGGATATCATCCGCGAAGTCCGCAACACGTGGCAATTTTTCCGGGACCGTCGACCGGAGTCGTACGGCGCGATTGTCGAACCGTAAGCCGATCATTCCGCTCCGGCTAACCTCAATCCAATTTAAGTGGTATCAATAATTCATCCAACCGTGTTATCTCAATTAACAACACCAAAATATCATGACGACCATCAACAAATCAACTGCTCTCCCGATCATTAACCACCGACCGACCCCGTACAACGGGCCTTCCAAAGCCGAAGTGTTACAAATTCGGCAGCAATACGTTTCGCCGGGCGTCATCACGTACTACAAAGAACCCTTGATGGTCGTGCAAGGTCACATGCAATATGTGTACGACGAAACGGGCAAACGATATCTCGACGCATTCGCCGGAATCGTGACAGTCAGTGTCGGCCATTGCCATCCTGCGGTCATTGAAAAAGTCCGACAACAAAACGAGACGTTACAACATACGACCACGATTTATTTGCATCCCAACATTGGCAAGTTCGCGCAAAAACTCGCCGAGAAAATGCCGGCCGGACTGGAGTCGACTTACTTCACGAATTCCGGCAGCGAAGCCAACGAACTGGCCGTGCTAAATTCGCGGGAGTATACGGGCAACGCCGATGTGATCGCGCTGCGCAATGGCTATCACGGTGGCACAACGGCCGCGATGGGATTGACCGCACATGGAAACTGGCGGTTCAAAAGCAATCCCGTCACCAATATCAATCACACGCACCCTGGATACTGTTATCGTTGCCCGTATGGCTTGACCTATCCATCGTGTGATTTGCGCTGTGCCCATGATGTGAAAAATGTGATCCAACATCAGACCAGCGGCGAGATCGCATGCTTCATTGGCGAACCGATCCAGGGGGTTGGTGGCGCCGTCACGCCACCGCCCGAATTTTTTCAAATTGTATACGATCACGTTCGCGCCCACGGCGGACTGTGTGTGGCGGATGAAGTTCAAGGGGGTTTCGGGCGGACCGGCACGCACTATTGGTCTCATCAAAATTATGGAGTGGTTCCCGATATGATCGTCATGGCCAAAGGGATCGGCAACGGAGCTCCTCTGGCTGCGATGACGACCAAGCCCGAAATTGCGCGTTCGATGCGGAACCGAGTCCACTTCAATACGTTTGGCGGTAATCCGGTCAGTATGGCGCAGGGGCTGGCTACCTTGGAAGTAATCGACGACGAAAACATTCAACGCAATGCGCTCGAGGTTGGTGCGTTTCTCAAATCCGGTTTATTAGAGCTACAGCAAAAGCATTCGCTGATCGGGGAAGTCCGTGGAATGGGTTTGATGTTGGGAATCGAGTTGGTAAAAAACCGCCAAACCAAAGAACCCGCGTCGGCCGAAGCTGCCACGATTTTGGAATTGGCTAAAGAGCGTCAATTGCTGTTAGGCAAAGGAGGTCTATTCGGAAACACATTGCGGATCAAACCGCCCATGTGTATCACGCGTGACGATGCTGCGTTCATGATTGATTGCCTCGATGAAGTGCTGACTCAAGTCAATCCATAAGATCCCGAAGATCCGGCTGATCGCCGATAACTAATTCGAATCGCCCATTTAGGAGCCTGCTATGGCTGACCTTTCGACTACTGTCAACGGACTCAAACTTCCCAATCCCTTTGTGATCGGCTCCGGACCACCCGGTACCAACGCGAACGTAATTGGCAAGGCGTTTGACGAGGGTTGGGGGGCCGTGATCGCCAAAACAATCAGCTTGGAAGCGGAAAAAGTAATCAACGTCCAACCACGCTACGCGCGCTTGCGCAGTCGCATCTCGAACGAGATTTACGGTTGGGAAAATATCGAGTTGATCAGCGATCGCAGTTTTGAAATCTGGATCGACGAATTCAAAATGCTCAAAGACAAATACCCGGATCGGATCTTGATTGCGTCGATCATGGAAGAATATCGGAAGGATGCGTGGGTCGAAATCGTCGAACGCTGTCAGGACGCGGGGGTCGATGCATTCGAGTTGAATCTGTCGTGCCCGCATGGCTTGCCGGAACGAAAAATGGGATCGGCGATGGGAGTCAATCCGGATTTAGTCGACGAAGTGTGCGGCTGGGTGGCGACGGTCGCCAAAGTTCCGGTGTGGGCGAAAATGACCCCCAACGTGACGCACATTGAAGATCCCTCGAGCGCCGCCTTGCGCGCCGGCAGTGACGGCATCGCCGCGATCAATACGATTCGCAGCGTGATTGGCGTCGATCTGAAGACGTTGCGTCCCGAACCTTCGGTCGAGGGCTACACCACGCCCGGCGGATATTCCTGCCAGGCGGTGAAGCCGATTGCGCTGCGTAATTGCATGGAGATCGCGACCATGATTGCCAAGGATTTTCCAGGCAAAACGCTCAGCGGAATCGGCGGGATTGAAACAGGAGAGGATGCTGCGGAATTTATTTTGCTGGGTTGTGATACGGTGCAAGTCTGCACGGGCGTGATGAAAAATGGTTACGGCATGATCAAGCCGATGCTCGACGAGTTATCGGCGTTCATGGATCAACATGGATTCAATTCGCTGACCGATTTCAAAGGTCACAGTCTGCAGTTTTTTACCACACATGCCGAGTTGGTCCGCATTCAAGCGGAAGCTCGAGCCAAAAAGAAAGCCGATTTTTCAGCCAAGCAAGCGACCGTATCGACCGATCTGAAATCCGCTGAAGACAAAATGATTCGCGCCGATAACCAATGGACCGGCGACGATTTCGTCGATCAAAGCGATGCACTCTCGCGCGGGTGAATTTGAGAAATCGTAGCAATTCAGTGAAGTGCAGTGCATGTAGTCGTAGTCGTAGGGTGTGTGCAGCAAGTCGAACTGCAATGATGTGTTGCGTCGGCAATCTAGCTGACCAGAAGTTTGCAGCGTGCATTAACAGGAACTCGACTTGCGAAACACACCAAGTCCCTTGATCCGAAACAGCCCTTGAATATACTCGTCTTTGTACCGTGCAAAACATTGTTTTTCGGAATGATTGGGTGAAACTTGCCGGTTTTCGCGGAAGATTTGCTGGTTAATGTCCATTTAATCAAAACGGTTCCATTAAAAAATAGGCCCTAAAATTTTAATGGCTGGATTTTCATTAAAATTTTCGAGCTAGCAGGTTCGCCGATCCGGATTTTGGGCGAGAAAGGAAAAAGAAAGGTCGGGGGCCGGCCTCAGACCTTTAATCCCCAGACCTTCATTCTCAACTTTTATATGTGTCCATTGACGGTCAATGCAATCTCGTTTTGTTCGACGAATCGTTCGATTCAAGGACTGTGTTCAGCATCCTTTGTCAGACATTCCCAGAAAGCAAAAATCGTCACCATGAATGTCGAGCCTATCAAGGCGGCATTGGTTAGTCCGAATGGGCCAACAAACCCCAGTAATTGATGCTCGATTGAAAATCGTCCTTGGACGTTGGGGAACGGTAACATTACACCCAATAGGCACCCTAAAAGCACGGTCCATCCACAGTGTTGTTGAATCTTGGGGCTTTGCCTGAATCCGCGATACACAAGCAAGTACAAAATGAAACTGGGAAGAAATGGTAAATTGAAATCGTACTTCACGAAAAACAGCGCGGCCGCCAGCCACGAAATGGCCCAAGCTACGAAGATCACGATGATCGAGTTGATAACACAAGTCATAGAATTTCTAGACTACACGATCTCATGACGGAATCAACCTATTAAAAATGCGAGGGAGTTCGTTGCAACATTTTCCCGCGTCCGAGCGAGCCTACGAACTGGCCGTCGCGCACTTGAATCTCGCCGCGGACGGTCACGGTTTCCGGACGGCCCGTGGTCTGCCAGCCTTCAAAAGCGCTGTAATCGACATTCATGTGTTGAGTCGTCGCTGAAATAGTACCGTGATAATTTGGATCGAAAATAACCAGATCGGCGTCGCTTCCCAACTGAATTGCTCCCTTGCGTGGATACAGATCAAACAATTTTGCGGCTTGTGTGCTGGCGGCATCAACCAACGTGTGCAGGTCGATTCGGCCCGGCAATACGCCTTCGCTGTACAACAGATTCACTCGATGTTCGACCGACGGAATGCCGTTGGGGATTTTGGTGAAGTCATGTTCCCCCATTCTTTTTTGCGAAAAATCAAACGGTGCATGGTCGGTGCCGACCGTGCTGATCAATCTGGATCGCAGCGCATCCCACAAAATTGACTGATTTCGAAGATGTCGAATGGGCGGAGACATCACGTATTTCGCCCCTTCGAAATTGGGTTGTTCGGCATACGTCTTGTCCAGAACCAAATAGGGAATCACCGTTTCGATCCAGGCGTTGACCCCGCGATAGCGCGCGTCCTGCACGGCTCTCACCGCGCCATCGCAGGAAGTATGCACGACATAGACGTGGCAGCCGGTCAATTCGGCGAAGGTCATCAAATGATGCACACCTTCCGTCTCGACCAGTTCCGGACGCGATAGCTCGTGGAATTCGGGCCCGGTATTGCCCGCCGCAATCAACTCTGCTTGGAGTTGGCTGACAACGGTGGCATTTTCGCAATGGGCGGTGACGATGACGCCTAGTTCTTTGGCCAGTTTCAATGTTTGGTACAGCTCGGCATCGGAGATGCCAAAGGCCCCTTCATAGGCCAGGAAAATTTTGAAGGACGAGATGCCCTGGTCGACGATCTCTCGAAGTTCTTTCTCCGCTTGCGCATCGAAGCGAGTCACGCCCATGTGAAAGGTGTAATCAACAGCCGAGTTGTGGGCTTTCGATTTCCACAACTCAAACGCTTCGCGCGGCGATTCGTTGCGCGCGGGACAGCACATTTCAATTAGCGTAGTGGTGCCTCCGACGAGCGCTGCTTTACTGGCCGATTCGTAGTCGTCTTTGGCATAGGTACCCATGAAGGGTAGATAAATGTGTACATGCGGGTCGATGAATCCGGGAAACACAAATTTGTCAGTGGCGTCGATCACCTCGTCGGCAGAGACGCCGTCAAGACGCGTACCAATGGCGGTAATCGTTTCATGCTCACAGTAGATGTCGGCAACGTAGTCATCGGTCGAAGTGATGATGCGTCCGTTTTTTATCAGAATGGACATGGTTTCTCGCAGACTGGGGCTGATTGTGAAATTTGTATTTTACGCTGGTAACATCAATGTAACGACTCGAGCGAGAGGCATAAGATATTTAACGGCCAGCCACAGTGCGCCTTGGATCGGCTCGCTTGCGGCACAAAACGTTTAACGGCAAGCCGCAGGCGAAGTTTCCATTGGATTGGTTCGCTGGCCGTCAATTGCTCTCAGGGTCGTTGCTCTTTGGCCAGTTGATCCAGCTCGGAAAGTTTCAAACGGACACTCAGGATGTACGGAGGTTGTCCGACATCCCAATAGCCGTAAGTCGTAGTTACAAACGTGCCGTCTGGAAGTATTTCGACGCCGGGATAAGCGGTATCCCACTGGTGATGATTGTCTTTGAAACGGATGAAATACTGACCGTCATTTCCTTGTACGAGATCATCCCACGTCCCGACCCACCCGACCCAATCTCCCTCGAAAGCGCGATCGGCCCGTTTCGATTGCGGAGAATTGCACCGAAAGCTGATTAGCAATCGCCCATCCGGTCCGTACTTTCCAGTGTGACGATCGCCGGTCAACGCCAGGGGCAACTCACGCGGCGCGGTCCAGGTCCGCCCTTCATCCGTCGAAAAGATAATATGTGAATTCTTGGTTCGAGAATTTTCGCGTAGCAGTACGGCTAGTGTTTTCCCATCGGGAGAACGAATGCAGCCCGGTTCACACAATTGGATATCCGGCGATTGATAGACGGTCATCGGACTCGACCAAGTCATTCCACCATCGGCGGAAAACGTTTGATACAACGTAAACACGCGAGGCTGATCGCCTGTGGCGGTAAAATAGCGACCGTCGTCGTGAAACATGGCTAGATAAGTTCCGGGATCGTCCCGTAATTCTTCGACGAATCCCATTACGACGATTCCGCCCCAGTCGCCAACTGGTTTCAGTTCACTCCAACTTTCGCCGTCGTCTTCGGATACCGCCAGCCGCGCGGGGTATAAACCGGACCACATGATCACTCGTTTGTTTCCCTCCGCATCGACCACTCGATGCAGCGTGGGGACTTCTTGCGAGGTCGCCCAGGAATCAGGAGTTGGCAAACGATCGCTCCAAGTCAACCCACCATCGGTGCTCTTTTTATAGAGTATCGCACCTTTGCCGTGGCCTTTTGGATAAACACACAAGATTGTTTTTCCATCTTCCAACAAACAAGTCGTGGGGTGACCAAGGTACTGACCCGATTCCTGGTCGACGATGACTTGACGATCGGATTGAGCGTCAAGATCAAGCAGTTGCAAGTCCGATTGATGATTGACGGGACTTGAAGTTTTTGGATCAGTCAGTTTGTTGTTGGTTACGAGCGGGTCAGTCGTTTGCGCCAGCGAATGGGTTGAGTAGGTTGCAACAATGCTTCCGTAGACTAGGAGGGCAACGAGATAGTGGACTTGCATAACAGTGCTTTCAACTCAAAATGGTTCGGCCCACTCAACTGATTGACTCACCAACCGCCAAGGAACGACGAAAACGCCAAAACGAGACTGCCAATGTCATGACGGTCAGTGGAACGACGAACCACAACATGATCCCGCTCATCGTCTGGCTGAATTCATGGCCCGTCGCGTTGAGGATGAGAAACGTCGTATAGGCCAAATAGTAGAAGAAAAATACAGCGCCATTCCAGCGACTAATGATGTTGCCAGTGGCGAAAATCGGCCAGCAGGCGACAGCCACGGCAATCATCACCGGAATATCAAATCTTAACGCGGCTCCACTGACATTGACTCCTGTTGGGGCTACCAAACCTGACAAGCCCAGGACACAAAGAATATTAAAAATATTGCTGCCAACCACATTTCCGACGGCGATGTCGCGCTCGCCTTTGATGGCAGCGATTACCGAGGTCGCCAATTCAGGCAATGATGTCCCAGCCGCGACGATCGTCAACCCGATGATCAGTTCACTTACGCCAAATTTCTCGGCGATCGTCACCGCACCATCCAACAGCCACGTCGAACCAAGCACTAACAGGATCAAGCCGCCAACAATCAATACGAGATCTTGCCAAATAGCCACCGGTTTGATTTTTTCTTCGGCATATTCTGACGCAAACTCAGCCGTCACACCGGCATTTTCTTTTCGACTCTCCCGAATGCACCACCATGTGTAGGCCACGATTCCCGCGAACAATAGACCGCCGTCAAGTCTGCCGATCGTGCCATCCAGACTCAGTAACAACAATAACAACGACACGACGATCATAATGGGAACGTCGCGACGGATGAAATCGCTGGCGACAAACAACGGCACAATGAGTGCGGACAGGCCCAGGATGAACAACACGTTAAAAATATTGCTGCCGACAACGTTTCCGACAGCTAGATCGGGATTGCCATTGATCGATGCTTGTACTGAAACAGCCAATTCGGGCGCACTGGTTCCGAATGCCACGACCGTCAAGCCAATGACCAACGGCGAAATACGAACCGCCGCCGCTAATTTCGAGGCTCCACGCACCAGTAACTCGCCACCGCCAACCAAGACAACCAGCCCACCGGCAATCGTCAACCAAGCCCAAGTAATTTCATTCATTAGCCGTTAGCCATATTCCGTGTACGTGGTAAATCAAACATGAACTGGCCAACCACAAACAATGAAAATTGGATCATCACCATTGCCAATCCAATCGACGAAGTGCCGGCAATCAGCATTAAACCGAATTGAAATTGTAGGGCATGCCCGGTTTTTGGCAACGTGTTCGCGACCGTGCGTCGTCTCGCCAATTCCGTTAGTTCTTCGGCCGGGGTGGCAACTGTTCACGCATGTTGTTGCGAATTTGTCGAGCTAGTTGATTGATGTCGCCGGCGATACGCGTATTTCCGACTTCCAGGTACGATTTGGACAATTGCTGCAGTTCATTAATCAGTGAATTCATTGTCCGGAAAAACGAGCGATCGGAGGGAGTCTGGGCCAACAGTTCTTCGATCGATGATTTGGCAGAGCGAAGTTCCTGCAGTGCACGATCCAGTTTTTGTTGTTGACGGTGATAGCCGGCCAGTTTGATTCTTAGGCTGGCGTGCAAATGATGGTAGTCCAACAAATTCGGAAATTGCTGGATCAGTTTTTGCGCAATATCAGCGGAGCGCTCGAGCAACTCGACGTCATCGGAATGCACCGCAGTACCAGTCAAACCGCAAGCCAAGGCTAACAGATATTGATACTCGGGGTTCTCGGGATGGGAGGTAACTAATTCATCAAATGACTTGATTGCGCGGTCCCGAATTTCAAAGCCATTTTTTCGATCGGCGTCGATGTTGGCGGCTGCGAGAACACAGTAACAGGTCGCCCGAACCGAGCGGTATTCCGCATTGTCGGGAGATTCTGAAACCAGGTCGTTCATGATGTCAATCGCGCGCTGAACGAATTGCAGATTGCGTCGCTCCCAATTCCGACGTCCCCCTTGAAACAAATCTGCCATTTCCGTCGGAATCTGGCGGATCGGATTGAGGGGTTTGAAATTGTTGTTAATACTCAGGGTTCGGAATAGATTAAATCCAAGCACACTTAAGGTGCGGGCAAGTTCCAACCGGACGGCGGGATCATTCTTCGACAGTGCGGACTGTTCGAGCAATTGAATCGACTTTCGATTCCATTCCTGGGCGTCTATCGGGGCACCGTTTTGGCGACAGGCGGCGCCTAATTCATTCTGCGTTTGCACCCGCGTCAACAGGTCAGATTTGTCGCTGGGCGAATCGCCGGTCAACACCGGCAGCAGCTCCAAGGATTTTTCATAAGCGTTAATGGCAGGCAGCATCTCGCCCACCAACTGGTAGATGTTTCCCACGCGTCGAAACGCTTTTGCGGATTCAGATTTGAGTCGTTCATTGTCCGCATTAAGCACCGCGAATTTTTCGTAGAACGACACCAAGCGATTCAAAAAAGCGGCGTCCTGCTTGGTCAGTGAGGTCTCCAGTCCGGAAACTTCGCGGAATCCGTCAATATCCAGTTCACCCGTCGATTTCGCACCCCGCGCGATAACTTGCTTGAACATCTCGTCAAAGGCATCGATCGTAATGGCGACGTTGGACTCGGCGCGCTCATGTTGAGTCTTCATTTGCAAAAAATTCTGTTCGGCTTCCCGCCGCGCGGCTTCGGTTGCAATTTGCTGTTCCAACAGCCGCGCCGATTTTTCAGCTTCTTTGTCCAACGCTGCCATGGTTGACCAATAGCCGATTGATGCTGAGACCGCGACCAATACCAACAGCAGAGTTGAAATTGCCGATAACGCGGCGGTCAACGGATTGCGTCGACCCCAGCGAAACAGTCGTTCGATCGCCTGTGGTCTCCGCGCGGAAATCGGACGGCCTTCCACAAATGCCAATAAATCCTGTTTCAA
This sequence comes from Mariniblastus sp., assembly GCA_031409295.1. Taxonomy (GTDB): domain Bacteria; phylum Planctomycetota; class Planctomycetia; order Pirellulales; family Pirellulaceae; genus Mariniblastus. The sequence continues at coordinate 10,856 of JANNWZ010000086.1, read as the reverse complement.
CTCGTTGGCAGTTTGATATCGCAAACGGGGTTCGCGGTTGGTCGCTTTGCCGATGATCGTGGCCAGATCCAACGGAATCCGGGGATCAAGTTTCTTAACCGGTGTGGGCGAACGAGTCGCGATCGCGCGAATTACTTCCGCAGGTGAACCGGCTGCGTAGGCTGGCTTCAAAGTGACCAACTCATACAGCATCAATCCGACTCCATAGGTTTCACTGCGTTGATCGTATTGACCCTCCAGCGATTCGGGTGCCAGATATTGGGGTGTTCCAATCACATCGCCAGTGCGGGTCAGGTTCAACTCGCGCGAACCATCTTTGGCCAATCCGAAATCCGTGATCCAGATTGTTCCCTGGTGATCCAGAATCATGTTGGATGGTTTGATGTCGCGATGCAAAATGTCGGCTGCGTGTGCATAGGCGAGTGCGGCTGCGACATTGGCTGCAACGTTGGCGGCCCAATGATAGCGATTTGATTCTTCGATCAGCGGATGTTTGGGTTTCGTTTTCAATCGCGCAATGACCGTATTCAAGCTATCGCCATCAACATGATCCATGACGTAGTAATGGAATCCGTGGTCTTCACCTACGCCGAATACGCTGACGATGTTGGTATGGTGCAATCGAGCCGCCAATTGCGCTTCGTGGCGGAATCGTTGGACATATTTTTCGCCGTCCACCAATGGCGTCGGCATGACTTTGATGGCCACCCGTCGGCCCAAGGCTTCGTGAACCGCGGCGAATACGACTCCCATTCCACCGCGGCCAATCTCCGACAGAATCTTGTAATTGCCGATCTGGGTCAAACGCGACACAGTATCGAGCAATTGCCGTTGATCGGTCCGTGTATCACTGGAAGATTTCAGCTGTTCAATCATGGCGATCGAAGATAACAGGTCTGCGATTTGGTCGGCCAAATCGGGGTAGCGTTGTTGATAGTCGACGATCGCTGGATGCTCACCAGCGCGCAAACAGCGAGTGAACTGGTCGACAATCGTTTCCAGGATTTCATGTTCTGGTGGTTGATCGTTCGCCGAATCAGCGGGCGCAAAAACAGGTTCCGAGGCAACGCCAGGTTCAGGTACAATTCTCGGTTCGGGTTTCATGCTAGATCCGCGTCGGTTTCACCGAACAATGAGCCCGGTTCCAACTCCCGCGCAGTTTGCATGATTTCTGTTAATCGCTTGAGCGCCCGCAAATAGCGTTTACTGGCGGCGGACGCATCAATTCCCAAGACTTGCGCTGTTTCGATATTGGAAAGCTCCTCGAAATGTCGGAGCGCAATGACCTCGCGATCCAGTTCGGGCATTTCATTCAACGTCTGTTCCAGGATCGCGATCTGTTCAGCTTTTTCCACCAATCGACTCGGTGTCGACATCCGGCCCACCAGGTGGGCCGCAATGGCCAGTGAGGTTTCACCACCCGCCTGAGGTTGGCTGAATAGAATCTCTTTGCGGGCGTCTCGTTTTTCGGCGGCGAAATGATAGCGATGCAGTTCGTGCAGTTTTTGATTGATCTCCAACCGCAACCAGACAAAAAATGGCATTTCCTGTTTCGCCAAGAAATGGTCAATTCGTTTCGCCGCGCGGACGTAAGTTTCCTGCAGGACATCCGATTCGGAGACGCGTCCACTCAAGCGATAATCCAGCCGGAAATTGACAATGCGTTTCAATCGCGGTCGAACGATTTGAAAATACTGTGCCAAAGCCTGTTCCCGGTCGGATTGCAGGGCCGCGATGATCTCAAGTTGGCCGGGAAGTGATTCGGACATGGAGGATCGAAAATTCGCTCGAAGTGGCCAGGGGAATGACGAAGTTTGCGGTAAACCCAGTCATTTAAACACTTTAGAGAATGCCACGGTGTCGGGAAAAGCCCAAAGTTTTTTTCAGTTTTGTTTGTCCTCCCAGCGTTAGGGCTGACGTGTAAGTTCATAGCCCATGGCTTAAACTGAAAATCCCTCTGAACCCAATTTATGGTGTCAAAATGAAAAAGACGTTAATATTCTCGATTTGCAGCCTGATGTTTGCCACTTTGTCGACCGTTTCACTGGCGCAGGAAAAAAAGCCGAATAGCGAAATGCTGGATAAAATGTTTGCCCGGATGGACAAAAATTCGGACGGAACACTCGATGGTGACGAGTTGCCAGAAAAATTAAAAGAAAAACTGACCAAGCTGGATGCCAACTCAGACGGTAAAATCGACAAGGCCGAACTTGGTTCCGCCAAACATATAGGCCAGGGTCCAAAACCATCCGGAGAACGAGGCAAGCCCGGGAAAGTGAAACCAGGGCAGGGCCAGCCAGGCGATGGGCAGACTCCACCCAACAATCGTGCCGCAGAAATGCTGAAGCGTTTGGATAAAAATGGTGACGGAAAAATTGCTACCGACGAACTTCCCGAAAAACTGCAGCCCCGACTAACGAAACTAGATGCCAACGGCGATGGTTTTATCGATGAAGTCGAATTGAAAGCGATCAAAGATCGGATGGAAGGGGCCAAGGGAGAAAAGGGTCCTGATGGAAAACGTAAACGCGCTGGCGGCAAGAATGCACGTGGTGGAAACCCTGATGGAAAAGCACCGCAGGAACCCCAACGTCCAGATGGTGATGCTTAGTATCGTGGAGTAAAACAGTTGCTACGTGAGCTGTAGGATCAGAACTGCTAATAAACGGTTTTTGAATTAACGCCTTCAATGAGACGAACGATGAAACGTTTTCAACAATGCTGGATGGGTTGGCTAGGCTTCGTAATCCTAAGCGGTCAAGCGGTGCTGGCCGATGACAAGTTGACTCCCGACCAGCTCACGTTTTTTGAATCCAAAATTCGCCCGGTGTTGTCGCGCGAATGTTACAGTTGCCATTCGGCGCAGGTCGGTCAGATCAAAGGCGGATTGTGGTTGGACACTGCCGATGGCTCGCGAACCGGCGGTGATTCCGGTCCGGCGATTGTGCCCGGCAATCTCGATGAGAGTCTGCTATGGAATGCGATTAATCATATCGATTACTCGATGCCGCCTCGGAAGAAACTGTCGGATGAAGTGCTGGCTGATTTCCGGACCTGGATTGAAATGGGAGCTCCCGATCCGCGTTCGCACTCGGAAGCCTCGGTGCAGTCGACTATTTCTGCCGCTGATATTGAACAGGGGCGCGAGTTTTGGTCGTTTCAAAAACCGCATTCTCAGACGGTGCCCGTCAGCGATTCGACTTGGCCAATGACTGATATTGACCAATTCGTCTTGGAAAAACTGGCCAGTCATGATTTGCAACCGGCACCGGATGCAGAACCAGTGGTCCTGCTGCGTCGGCTGTGTTTTGATCTCGTCGGCTTGCCTCCGACACCGGAACAGCTAAAACGTTTCGAAACCGACTGGCAGTTGGATTCCAAGGCCGCGCTCGAAAAAGTAGTCGATGAACTTTTGGCGCAACCCCAATTTGGCGAACGCTGGGGCCGACATTGGCTGGACGTGGCGCGATTCGCCGAATCAACAGGAAAAGAACTCAACCTGACGTTTCCGCATGCCTGGCGGTATCGAGATTATGTGATCGATGCTTTCAATGCTGACAAACCTTATAACGAATTTCTGCAGGAACAAATTGCCGGCGACCTGTTGCCTGTAAAGTCGGATCAGCAATGGGCCAGTAATTTAGTGGCCACAGGTTTTTTGGCGCTCGGTCCCAAAACATTGACCGAAAAAAATCCGCGCCAATTTGAATTGGATTTGATCGACGAACAGATTGATGTGACGACGCGTGTGATGTTGGGAGTCTCGGTCGCCTGTGCTCGGTGCCATGATCATAAATTTGATCCGATCCCACAAACCGATTATTACGCTTTGGCGGGTATCTTTCGCAGTATGTCGACCCATTTTGGCACGTTCGAAACGCAACAAAATCGTCGCGCAACCAATTTGGTGGTCTCGCCGGTCGCCGATCTCGGCCCGCTCGATCAACCGATTTCCAAACAACAATTGGACAGCCTGAGAGCGGATTTGGAATCTAAACGAGCCGAATTGCGCACGGCGTATCAAGAGCGACGGATGCAGCAAACCAATCCGACCAACACGAAAGGGAAACCCGGTGCGGGTATCGCGCAGGTGGGATTGTTGTCGACGGCTATCGGAATGTTGGAAGCCAAAATCAATTCGTATGATGAAAATGGTAAGCCACTAACGTATTGCATGGCGGTCCAGGCAACGGCGCCCGTCAACGCGCGGTTGCTGGAACGAGGTGAGTTCAATCAGCCCGCGCAAGAAGTGAAACGCGGGTTCCCGCAAGTGCTCTGTGAACAACCGATATCCATCAAGGAAAAATCAACCGGACGATTGGAGTTCGCCAGGTGGGTCGGCAGTGCCGAAAATCCACTGACCGCCCGCGTCATGGCCAATCGGGTTTGGTTGCATTTGCTTGGCAATGGAATTGTGCGAACACCTGAAGATTTTGGCACGACTGGAACGGCACCGACCCATCCGGAGTTGTTGGATCATTTGGCGATCGAGTTGATGGAAGACAATTGGAGCATTAAAGGCTTGATTCGGTCGCTGGTGTTGTCGCGGACCTATCGCACCAGCAGCCGGTTTGACCAAGCCAGTTTTGAAAAAGATCCCGAAAACAATTTCCTTTGGCGGATTGAACCCAAACGCTTGGAAGCAGAAGTGCTGCGCGATTCGATGTTGGCGATCAGCGGAAAATTAGACACTCATCGTCCGCGAGGTTCTTTGGTTGCCCAAGCGGGACAGGCGATCGTTCGCGATGGACTTCTGGTATCGGCGGTGGCGACAGGTGAACCCAACATGAGCGAACCGCCACGTCGTTTTCGCGCGCAAAAAGGAAGTCCGATGTCGGGCGATAATTCACTCCGACCGACAATCCAATCGCTGAATGAACCGGTTAACTACCGCAGTGTGTATTTGCCCATCGTGCGCGACAATGTGCCTCGATCGCTGGATGTCTTTGACTTCGCCGAATCGACGATGGTGATTGGTCAACGGGAGACTTCCAATACACCCGATCAAGGTTTGTATTTCTTGAACAATAAGTTCGTGATCGAACAAGCCGACGTGATGGCAAAACGACTGCTGGAACAGTCGACAAATGTAAATGAACAATTGGAGCAAGCATTTTTGTTGGCCTATGGTCGCCCGGCAACCAGCAGCGAACTGCGAGCCGCCAATAGTTTTTACCGCAGTTTCCGACCCACCAGTTCCGCGAATTCTACGGGCGCAGCCAAATCCGGCAATGGGCTACGCGGAGGTAGCGACCAAGGATTGGAAAAACTGAGCGCCGTTTGCCAAGCGATTATGGCGTCGGCAGAATTCCGGTTCTTGAATTGACCCTTTGGTTTCCGGTTTGAATTCCTGTTCAAAAAAAATTGACCCCTGAGAAATTCCATGAATACCACCGGCTTTAGTATCACTCCCAATCGTCGTCAAATGCTGCAAGCCATTTCTTCGGGTTTCGGATTTCTGGCTTTCTCATCATTAGCGACGCTTGCCGCAGCTGATGATCAAGAGTCCAGCCGCAACCCCTTGGCTCCCAAAGCACCGCATTTTCCAGCCAAGGCCAAACGAGTAATTTTTTTATGCATGCGCGGCGGACCCTCACATCTCGATACGTTTGACTACAAACCGGAGCTGGCAAAACTCGATGGCAAGACGGGCAAATTCCGCGGCACGATCATGAAGTCACCATGGGAGTTTCAGCAGAACAAGAAATCCGGATTGTGGATTTCCGAATTGTTGCCGAAAATTGGAGCGCTGTCCGAAGAGCTATGTTTATTGCGTGGCATGCACACCGACCAACCCGTTCATCCGCGCGCGATGACACAACTGCATACCGGCAACGCGCAATTCGTGCGACCATCGCTGGGAGCCTGGACGCTGTACGGGCTGGGCACGGAAAACGCCAGCATGCCCGGTTTCATTTCGATCAGTCCCGCTCCTGGAACCGCTCAAAATTACGGCAGCGCATTCCTGCCAGCCGTCTATCAGGGCACGACGCTTGGTGGCTCCAGTCGTCGAGCGGGGGCCGGTCCCGCTGCCGCGCGGTTTCGCGGGGCACAAAATGATGGTCAAGTTCCCGACATCCGCAATCCACGTTACGACAGCAAACAACAACGCCAACAGCTGGATTTTATCCAACGCTTGAACGGCGAAAAACTGAAACGCGATGTCGACCAACCGGGTGTTGAAGGAGTCATCGAATCGTATGAATTGGCGTTTCGCATGCAAACGGCGATGCCCGAACTGATGGACGTGTCGAACGAGAGCCAAAAGACGTTGGACCTGTATGGGATCGGCAACGGACCTGCAGACAGTTTCGGCAAGCAATGTCTGCTCGCGCGTCGGTTTGCGGAATCCGGTGTTCGTTTCATCGAGATCGAACATGGTAACTGGGACACCCATAATAATATGTCCAATCAATTGCCGAGTTTGTGCGAACAGATCGATCAGCCCATCGCGGGACTATTAACCGATCTCCAGCGTCGCGACATGCTCAAAGATACTTTAGTGGTTTGGGCCGGTGAATTCGGTCGGACACCGTTCGGTCAGAATGGTGACGGTCGCGACCATAATAATAAAGGCTTCACGACTTGGATGGCCGGCGGTGGCGTGAAAGGTGGCTTCAGCTTTGGGGCAACCGATGAACTGGGTGCCGAAGCGGTCGAGGGCAAGTGCCACATCCACGATTGGCATGCCACGATGTTGCATCTGCTCGGTCTGGATCACACTCAATTAACGTACCGTTATGCCGGTCGCGATTTCCGCCTGACCGATGTAGCGGGAAATGTGTTGACTGATATCGTGTCCTGATCGCGAGTACGTGATTTCTACACGAAATCTACCCGTTGGGATCGTCCAGTAATTGCTGAAGTCGAATCTGTAGTTCGGGAGAATACCGGAGCAGCCAGGTTTCATCGATCATGCCGATTGATATCATGTCTCGAACATGGACTCGATCTTTGTCCCGGTTCGATGTTAATTTCATCCGGACCAATGCTTCGAGCGGGAGAGTTCGCGCGTCCTGCATCCAAGCGAACTCGTCAATCAGAGGAACCGGTTCGAAATATTCGGGTCGCACTTTTTCACCGGCAAAAACAACATGCACTGCGTCACGGGCTTTGGCCTGGAGTCCGTCCAGAAACTTCGTTACGCCAGCCGCCTGTCGAAAGATAAACCCGATCGATTCCAGCGCCGCGATGGCTGCCGGTAGGTCGCTGCGATTGAGAATGATATCGACATCACGCGTGTTGCGAACCACCGATTCGTCAACTTGGGCGACCCAATGTTGGACCGCGTTGCCTCCGATGATGGCATACGGCACTCCGGCCAAATTCAAGGCACCGCTCACCCGTTTGAGTCTGATCTTGACGTTTTCCACAGCACGTTCGATCCTGTTCCACAATTCATCGCCGACATATTTAATCTCTACCATAATAAATTCTCCGGAGGCATTTTACCGCGTCAGCAGGAGCAAGGCGAATCCGGTTATTGTTGGCGATTGGGCTCGGATGCTGAACATTGGACTTTAACTCGTCACGTTTCCCGTGTGCGACTGAATACCAGCCAGGAATTTTGGTCCGATCGAATCCAGAAGATGTTGTCCAGTCGCGACCGGCGCGGCAATTTCTTCGGGACCAACTCCGAGTCGATCCAGTCGTTGTCCGCTCAACGCGGTCAGCGGATCGCGAACCTCTCCCCGCAAGCCGCCGTCGCCAGCTGATCCGATGTGAATTCTGGAGTTCACCATTCGAATTCTTCAATCGCTCGGCTCGCAACTGTCCAGCGGTCTGTTCCCCAACACAGTTTTTGCTGCCGCCAGCATTGATTCGTACTGAATTTCATCGTCTGGCAGAGCCGATAACCTTTTTTTAATGCGATGGTTCCAAAACTGAAATTTCGTTGACTTCTAAAGAAGTCTGTCCTTCAGGTCTTATTTTATGTCATTCTTTATGTCATTTTTGTCCTTTAGGTCATTTTTTTTGGTCATTCTTCTTTATGACCTCGGAGACGATTTTTTTGTTAACCATGTTGTTCGAGCAACGGTAACTACAACATCGTTTTATCAGCTCAAACCTTTGAATAGAGAATCAAGTACAGATGGCTAACATAGCAGAAACAGCAAAACAAGCTGGGCAGTTCACGACTTTACTCGCTGCAGTTGAAGCGGCAGGATTGGGTGGCGCCTTAACGGGCCAAGATAAGCTGACGGTATTTGCACCAACGGACGTTGCGTTTGCGAAACTTCCAGCGGGCACAGTCGAAGGATTGCTTAAAGACATTCCAGCACTAACAAAGATTTTGACTTACCATGTCGTCGCAGGAACGGTTTCCGCACAGGACGTAATGAAATTGAAATTAGCCAAGACGCTCGAGGGTAGCAACGTGGCAATCGACATCACCGATGGCGTCAAAATCAACAAGTCGAGAGTTACAACAGCGGATGTCAATTGTGATAACGGCGTAATCCACATTATCGACACCGTGCTATTGCCCGCATAGTGCAAGTGAATTCCAGAATGAATCTCGTCGCAACTTGCGGCGAGATTTTTTTGTCTCCAAACACACCTACCATTCAATGCATCTGACGTGTTGGCCAACAGCGAGAACCATCCCAGTTCGTTGGCGAAGGTGACTTTCAAAAGATCCGGGGCGTCAAAAAATAGGGGTGCCAAAAAAATAAATTGAAAAGTAAGGCGATTAGGGGCCGAAGTGGATCTGAACTATTTGGACGAACAGGAAACTCCAAACTCGTTCAACCGCTCGGATGTCAAAAAACTATGAGACACGGGTGACGATTTCACAATCGAGAGTCGTGCCTGGGCTTCGTTCGATCGCGATGCGAATTTGTGGTGACGGGTTGGTTCCGCCAACAACTGGGCCCTCGCTTGGCGGTTCAAGTCGGCGCGCATCCCGAAAAAAAGAAACAAAATTGCGGCCACCGCCAAACCTTCAATGACGACCGCTTGAAACATGAAAGTCAAGTGGAATCGTCGAGGGCAGCGTGTTTTGGCGTTGTGGCGAGTCATTTGATCCATCCGAATTTTGGGGGGGTTCCGTTCATCATCGAGGTAACGCAAACGAAGTGCCAAAGAGATTCTGGCCCGGCAAACCAAACTTTGTTGGCGGTTGCCAAAGACTCAATCCGTAATTTCCGCGTTGATTTCTCGCCGAAACTCGACGGTTTTTGAAACTCAACTGGTCATCGACGGGCTCATTCATCGCGAAAAAAATGCGGACGGAAATCGTCCTGTTTGTCTGCCATCATCTTGTGCTGTCTGTCCCAATTGCGATACTCATCTCGTCAAATTGATTCCGGACCATTCAGCCCACGAGCCCTCTCATTAACTCCGATCTCCCACCGGGCCGCGACGAAATTGCCGAAGCCTATTTTGATTTGCTGGTCTTCGAGCCTTACCCCGTTCAGGAAGAAGCCTTGTTGGCGTGGTTTACGGAAAACCAGGGTGTACTCGTTTGCGCCCCGACCGGAACCGGAAAGACACTGATCGCCGAGGCCGCGATTTATGAAGCTTTGCAATTGGGTAAGACTGCCTACTATACGACACCGCTGATTGCGTTGACGGACCAAAAGTTTCGCGAACTGCAAGAGACAGTTGTGCGGTGGGGATATTCGCCCGACGTGGTCGGGTTGGTAACGGGGAACCGGAAAGTCAACTCGCAAGCTCAAATTCTGGTCGTCGTTGCGGAGATTTTGTTGAACCGGTTGTTGCATACCGAAGCCTTCGACTTCACCGACGTGTGGGCGGTGGTGATGGACGAGTTTCACAGCTTCAATGATCTGGAGCGGGGAATCGTGTGGGAGTTTGGTTTGGGTCTGCTGCCTCCGCACGTGAAGACATTGCTGCTATCGGCGACCGTCGGGAACGCCCGCGAGTTTACCGGTTGGCTCAATCGAACTCACCGGCGAAACCTGAAGCTGGTGCAATCGGATGATCGAAAAATTCCGCTGTCGTATTCCTGGATTGAAGACGAGTTGCTGCCAGATCAAATCGAAAAAATGGTCACCCCTGATGATGCGACGAGATTAACGCCAGCGCTGCTGTTTTGTTTCAACCGCGAACAATGCTGGGCGATGGCGGAATTACTGAAAGGCAAAAAATGCGTCAGCGCCGATCAGCAAAAACAGTTGGCGGCTCGACTGGAAGAATACGATTGGTCGCAGGGAGCGGGACCGAAACTGAAACAGATTTTGATTCGCGGGATCGGTGTGCATCATGCCGGTGTGTTGCCACGATACCGCAGAATTGTGGAAGAGTTGTTTCAGGAAAAATTGTTGTCCGTCTGCGTCTGTACGGAAACGTTGGCGGCGGGCATCAATTTGCCGGCCCGCAGTGTCGTGTTGCCGACATTGCTGAAAGGCCCGCCGGGAAAAATGAAAGTCATCGAACCCAGCTCCGCCAAACAAATGTTCGGCCGCGCCGGCCGGCCCCAATTCGACACTCAGGGCTACGTGATTGCGTTGCCGCATGAAGACGACGTCAAGATCCTGCGCTGGAAAGAGAAGTACGACCAAATTCCGGAAGACACCAAAGACCTGGGACTACGTAAAGCCAAGAAGGCACTCAAGAAAAAACAACCCAAGCGTCGTGAAGGGCAACAATACTGGACTCGCGATCAATTTGAAAAATTGGTCGTTGCGCCGTCAGCGGATTTGGTCAGTCGCGGTCCGCTGCCGTGGCGATTGTTGGTCTATATGCTGGACGCGTCGCCGGACGTCGCTTTGATTCGCAAGTTAGTAGCGGGTCGATTGCTTGACCCGCGCGCTCAGGAATTGGCGCAAAAACAACTCAATCGCCAATTGATTACGTTGTGGCGCGGCGGCTATGTGACCTTGGAACCCAAG
>JANNWZ010000085.1:0-35979 GCA_031409295.1 Mariniblastus sp. | reverse complement strand
GCCTCGATCGATCAAACATTTCCCGGTTGGCACGAATTGACGACCTGTTATAAAAACCAAGGTTGGACACTCGTTAGCCGGGTCTGGCATAATCCCGATCCGATCGAAGGTCAAGAACCATGGCAATTTATTGAAGCCCGTTTTGAAAAACAAACCGGCGAAAAAGGCTATCTGTTGTTTAGCCATTTTGATTCGTTTGGTAAGCCGGTCGAAGCCCCCGTGAAATGGGGCTCGTTGAATTCGTTGATGATTCGGGCTCGCAATCGCCTTTCCAACCGAATTCGCGCTAGCTTGTTTGATGGTGAGGTCTACCAAACTCAAGTTTTCCTGGGCTCGTTCAGTGAACTGGATGATGAAATCAAGGCTGAAGTACAGGACCGTTACTTGGAGGTCCGCGAAGTCTTGCGAAAAAGATTCAAAGAAAAACGCGCCGCCGAAGTGAAGTGAAGTGAAGTGAAGTGAAGTGTTAGGATCGGCGGGTCGATGAATTTTTTTTCGGTCTCGCACCAAACCACGCCAAAAACTTGGACTGGGCGCTGGATCTATAATTCGTCTGCGGTACCCCATCCGCCACCGCCGGGTGTTTCCATGCGCAACCGATCACCGACATCAACGGCGATTTCACAGCGACTGGGTAGTCGTTCAGGCAAACGACCACAACGAGTCAATTGGTTGATACCAGCTGCTCCCGGTTTGCCCCCCGCCATGCCATAGGGCTGACTGACCCGTCGGCTAGTCAACAACGACACCGTCAGCGGTTGCCGAAATTCGATGTCGCGAATCATGCCCTGACCACCACTAAAGCAACCCGCTCCCCCACTGCCGTGTCGTATCGCGAACTCTCGCAATACGACCGGGTAGCGCGACTCCAGAATTTCCGGGTCGGTCAACCGGGTGTTGGTCATATGCGTATGCACGGCGTCGGCGCCGCGACCAAATTGTGTTGCTCCGGCGCCGCCGCCGACAGTCTCATAGTAGCCAAATGTCGGGCCGCCCATCAACCAGTTGTTCATGGTCCCTTGACTGGCTGCTGCCAACTTAAGCGCACCCAACAGGCAATCGACAATCCGTTGCGATGTTTCTACATTGCCACCTACAATGGCGGGACTGTCAAACGGATCAGCGGCCGGCGTCGGGTTCAAGAAACACTTGGGCAACAAGATCGTTACGGGTCGAATCACGCCTTCATTCAACGGGATGTCTTCAGCGATCAGCAAACGCAGCACATACATGGTCGCCGCGGAAACAATCGCCCGATTGGCATTCAAGTTATCGTCCAATACCGGATCTGTCCCCGCGAAATCAATAGTCAATGTATCGTCATGTTTGATTAACCGGACTCGAATGGTCGCGCCATTATCCAACGCGTCGACAAAAGAAAATTCGCCCGAAGGCAATCGCCGCAGCGCGGCGCGGGATTTTAGTTCGGCGGCGTGCTGGATGTGCCCCATGTAGGACGCCACGGTCTCAAAAGTGTAACGATCGACCAAGTGACGCAATTGAACTAGACCGGTTTGATTGGCTGCCACTTGGGCGCGCAAGTCGGCCAGATTCTCGGCGGGTGATCGCGACGGAAATCGTCCCTGCGTCAACAGGATTTTGAGTTCATTAAATCTTTCTACCGATTCGAATTCCCCCGGTGCACGCGCTTCGCCCGAGTTGGCTCCAAGTTTGTTTCCAGGCGTGCCCTCGATCAAGCGGAAATTTTGAATCAGAACTCCCTCTTCTCCCAAGCACTTTGCGCTCGCTGGCATCGAACCGGGCGCAGACCCGCCAATCTCAGCATGATGCGAACGACTCGCGACCCAAAACCATAGCTGCGTCCCGCTCGGATCAAAGACCGGAGTTACCGCCGTCACGTCCGGCAAATGAGATCCTCCGGCATAGGGATCGTTGGTAACAAACACATCACCGCTCAGCACCACCGGGTTCAGCGCGATGATCGAACGCACGGTTTCGCTCATCGCGCCCAAATGGACGGGGATATGTGGCGCGTTGACGACCAGATCTCCGGTTGCGGTGAAAATCGCACAGCTAAAGTCCAATCGCTCTTTCACGTTCACGCTGACCGAAGTTTTTTGCAACGCGATTCCCATCTGTCCGGCAATTGTGGAAAAATGGTTGTTGAAAATTTCCAACCGTACGGGATCGGACAGCGTATTTGATGGCGTTTCCGGTAGGTCCAACGCGAGATCGGCAGCTGCAGAATGGCTTTTTTCCAACAACAAGACCCCGGCGGCTTGTACTCTCGCTTCCCAACTGGAATCGATGATCGTGGTGGAATAGCGATCGGCGATCACCGCGGGACCGATTATCCAGTCACCGGCGTCCAGTTCGTTTCGGTCGAAAACATCAGCCAGCAATTGCCGCCCCTGCGAAAACATCTCGCGCTGAGTTTCACTTGCACGCCGCTTGAACTCGACCGGTGCCACAAGTTTCGATAAACGATTTCCTCGGACACTTGCATCCACGCGAGCCGCCACAATTTCCACCGGATGATCCTGCAGATATCCGAACTGTCTCTGGTGTTGGCGAAAAAATTCGACCAGGCAATCTGAAATCACCGGCGTGGAACATGGAATTGTCAACGCCGCTTCCGTTCCCAAATAGCGCAAGTCGAGTGCGTGAGTGATTTTCATGTCTTGGGTATCATTCCCCTCGGCTCGCAAAGCAGCCTGCGCTGCTGATTCCAGTCGCGGAAAAACCTCGTCTTGCAACCGACGTTGAATCCGCTCCGTTTTCGGTGCGGACAAAAAATGAGCGCCGCGGTGGGGCTGCTGAGAAGGCCCATCGGAACGCCTTGAATCCTGCAGCACTTCCCCCATCGATTCCACAACATGCGCGGACTGATCCGCCAATCGAATTCCGACAGCGCTGAGAATACTGCTTTGGGGATGATCCAGAATTTTGCTCATTCCCAAATTATCCGCCACGTCACAACAATGTTGGGAACCCGCGCCACCAAAGGAAAACAAGGCATATTGTCGCGGATCAAATCCTTGAGCCACGGACACGGATTGCACTGCCGCCGCAACGTTGTGGTTGGCGATTTTCAAAAAACCTGCGGCCAGCTCGACCGGCGATAGTTCGTGCCCGGCTTGCACCAGGACGACACTTAACTCCGCCAGTCGTTTTTCCACAGCCAACCAATCCAATTGGAAAGGGAACAAACCTGGTTGCAGCCGTCCCAAAAACAAATTGACATCGGTCATCGCTAACGGTCCTCCACGTCCATAACAGGCCGGACCGGGATCTGCGCCCGCACTCTGTGGCCCCACGCGCAATTTCGTGCCGTCAAACCAGCAGATCGAGCCTCCACCCGCAGCGACCGTTTCAACATCCAGCATCGGCGCCATGATTCTCACGCCGGCTTTTCGAGTCTCGAAGGATCGCGAAAATTCCCCATCAAATCGACACACATCGGTACTGGTGCCACCCATATCGAAACCAATCACCTGCTCAAACCCCGCTTGTTGAGCAATCCGCGCAGCTCCGACCACGCCACCGGCCGGGCCAGACAGCACACTGTCCTTGCCCGAGAATCGTCCACGCGAGACCAATCCCCCGCCCGAAGTCATGAATCGCAATCGACTGGCCGGCGTCAGTTGTTCCTGCACTTCATTCAGATAGGTGGCAATTACCGGATCGAGATATGCATCGAGGACCGTCGTTTCACCGCGCGGAATAATTTTGATCACCGGAGCGACGCTCGACGAACAACGAATCGACGTGAACCCAATTTCGGCAGCCAGCCGAGCGACAAGTTGTTCGTGTTGCGGAAACTGGTAACCGAACATCAAACAAATCGCGATCGAATCGATCCCCGATTGTTTGAGTTGTTGCAACTGTTGCGTGACCACCACAGCGTCAGGGGTCAATTCAATGGTTCCATCAAACAACACTCGTTCGTTGATCTCGATCGCGGTTTCAAACAAGGGATCGGCTTGATGAATCGTCAGTTGGAACAAACTCGAGCGGGTCTGATCCCCGATTCGCAGGAAGTCCCGAAAACCGCGGCTGGTGATTAGTGCCGTCCGTGCTCCGGTTCGAGTCAATAGCGCGTTGGTTCCTCGGGTCGTCCCCAGATCGACCCGACAATCGTGCAATGTCTGACCAATCGGGATGCCTTGCAATAAGTGGATGGCCAACACGGGTGCCGGGAGTCCAGCATCGAGTTCATAACGCAACTCGACGGCTCCATTTTCGAAACCTATTTCCTGTTCCAATTCAAACTCACCGTTGGCTGCCGAGAATCGCTGGACAATCGTCTGACCGATTACTTCGCCGGCCGCGTCCAGTACGCGCAACACAGCACCCGTCCAGAAATCATCAACCGTCTCACGGCGCGAGTCGTCGATAAACCGGCGAATGCTCCGCCCGAGAAAATCTGAATCACCCGCAATTGACGTCGTTATCGAAGCGGGGTGGGATGCCCTTGGCAAGGCGTCAGAGGACTCCGTCTCCAACACGTTTCGATCGCATCGACCTTTGATAATGCCCGAGCTCAACACTTTCGTGAATTGCTCGGTTCCGCCCGGAGAAAGTGCTAAACAATCGGTGAACGTCCCACCCACATCGATCCAAAATTGCCAGACAGTTGAATGAGTTGCAGAATCGCTGACCGGTGGGCAACCCGGACGGTTAGTGGCGTTCATCCAACGAGCTGATCCAATTGCAAATTCGCCAATCCATCCAATATCGATCTGGGTCGCGAGGCGATCTTCCCAGGAATCCCAAATGGCCACCTTGTTTGGTATCGATCAGCTCAATCGCATTGGACAGAGTGAATGGAGCATAGGAATCAAACGGAACGACCGGATCGTCGTGGGCTGACAACAGGATCGTCGGGACCTGGACATGCTTCAACAAAGGCCCCGCGCTACATTTTTCGTAATAATCGCGCGCTCCGGAAAATCCCCAAATCGGCGCCGTGAACTGATCGTCCCAATGGGCCAACCGGTTGGGCAGCGGACTCAATCCGTTATCGATCAAGCCCTTCACCAATCGTCGACGCATCGTCAGATGGGCGCGCAACCGGCGAATGAAATACGCTTCATATAATCGATTGCCCCGGCTGCGAATATTCCACGCGGCATACACCAGATCCACCGGCGGCGAAACTGCGACAGCTGAATCCACATGTCGCGGATACTCCGCACCCCATTCGCCAGCCAGTTTCATCAGCACATTGCCGCCGACCGAAAAACCAACAATGCTGATCTTGGAAACTGGACTGAGTTGGTGCATGAATTCAACCACCGCTTCCACATCGTGACTGCAGCCCCCGTAAAGATGCGACTTGGAAACCAGCGCGCTGTCACCGAATCCACGAAAGTCGACGCGAATGGTTCGAATGCCGCGCCGTTGCAATTTATCGGCCAACCGATGCACGTAGGGGGAGTTGTGATAGCCGCAAAATCCGTGCAGCAGGATCGCGATCCGATCGCCTGTAATCCAACTGGCCGGCTGATCATCATGAATCACCAGTCGATCACCATCGTACATGTCGACAATCCGCTTGACGGCGTTGTACTTTGGCCGCGGACCGGGAAACAGAAAAGCGCCCACCGTTTGGAAGTGGGGCAAGTGAATTAATTTATGCGGACGGAAAGGGGGATGGTCAGCCAGCATCGTAATTCTGGGATCAAATGGAATGCGAATCTGCCAAAGTTACGATGACCGACTCGCGGGGATTATCCGACAAACTTCCGTGATTCTAGCAAACTCAACACGCTTTCGACACACGCAACCGGAGATAATTGACTGGTATTCAGGACCAAATCCGGGTTTTGTGGGGGTTGGTATGCCGCTAGCGATTCTTGTTGAGCCCCTTCCTGTTTATCCGACTGATTCCGTTGGGCACACAGCTCCGCCGGCGCATCGAGATGAACGACGATGAAGTGTTCCTCGCCGATCACTTTGGCCGCCCGCAGTCGCGTCTCTTCATTGGGCGACACCAACGCCATGATGCAAATCAATCCAGAACCATTAATGATTTTCGCGACCTCGGAAGCGCGGCGGAGATTTTCCGACCGATCGTCGCCGGAGAAACTCAAATCGCGACTCAGTCCGACGCGCAAATTCTGGCCATCCAATACCACCGCACTACGTCCTCGCTCGAACAACTTTCTTTCTAATCCATAAGCAGTTGTCGACTTTCCCGCGCCCGGCAAACCGGTCAACAAGATCGTCACCGGTTGTTGTCCATAACGGGCCGATCGCTCGCCCGCCGAGACGTTGCTGATTTCAGCGGCCAGATTGGCACCCGCTGGCTCGACATCCCAGGCATCGGAACGATCTTCACTGGTTCGCCGATCGAGGATCATTCCCGCCGCCACGGTTACATTCGTAATCCGATCAATCACGATGAAAGAGCCGGTTCCTTTATTCTTGTGGTAGGGGTCGTGAGCAATCGGCTGATGCAATTGTACATGGACTCGCCCGATTTGATTCAGTTCCAAACTCGGAGCGGGTTCCGATTTCATCGTGTTCACGTCGACACGATAGCGCAAATTTGAAAACGAACCAGGAACCATTTTGGTGGTGTGTTTGAATAGGTATTGTTGCCCCACCAACATCGGTTGTTCGGACATCCAGACCAGCATCGCCTCGAATTTAGCATCCAGCTTGGGCACGTTGCCTGGCCGGACAATCATATCTCCACGACTGGTATCGATCTCGTCTTCCAATGTCAAAGTGATTGACATGGGGGCGAACGCTTCCGATAGATTCCCGTCATAGGACACGATTTCCTTTACGCGACTGGTCTTCCGGGATGGCAAGCTGAGAATTTCATCTCCCACCCGCACGATGCCGGAGGCCACGGTACCGGCGAAACCGCGAAAGTCCAGATCGGGACGCAAGACAATTTGCACGGGGAAGCGAAAGTCTTCCAAATTTCGATCCGAACCGATATACACGTTTTCCAAAAAATTCATCAAAGTGGGACCGTCGTACCACGGCATGGCTGGACTCCGATCCACCACGTTGTCCCCCTTCAGCGCCGATAACGGGATAAAATGTAAATCGGGAATATCCAATCGCGCGGCGAAATCCCGGTAATCGGCCCGGATTTGATTGAAGGTCTCCTCGCTGAAATCAACCAAGTCCATTTTGTTAACGGCTACCAGAATATGGCGAATGCCCAACAGCGATGCGATAAAACTATGCCGCTTGGTCTGTTCTAAAATTCCTTTGCGCGCGTCTACCAAAATGATGGCCAAGTTTGCTGTTGATGCGCCCGTCGCCATGTTGCGAGTGTATTGCACATGCCCCGGGGTATCCGCAATGATGAATTTTCGTCGGGCGGTCGAAAAATACAAATAGGCGACATCAATAGTAATGCCTTGTTGTTTTTCTTCTTCCAAGCCATCGGACAACATCGCCGGGTCAAAACCCCCGCCCGTCGTTCCATGAACTGCTGACTCTTTTTCAAGTTTGGCTAGTTGATCCTCATAGATCATTTTCGAGTCGTAAAGCAATCGGCCGATCAGCGTACTTTTGCCATCATCAACGCTGCCACAAGTCAAAAATCGCAAGAGCTCTTTTTGCTCGTGCTGGGCAAGATAGGCTTCGATATCGGTCGCGATCAAGTCAGATTTGTGAGACATTTTTTTCAGGGTTGAGGGATCAGTGTTCAGTGTTCAGTGTTCAGTGTTCAGTGTTCAGTGTTCAGTGTTCAGGGTTCAGTCGATTGAGAAGTTTTTAGAAATATCCGTCCTGTTTTTGTTTTTGCATGCCGACGCCGTCGTTGTCGATCAGACGGCCTTGCCGTTCGGACGTCGTCGCCAGCAACATCTCCTGGATGATCTGTGGCAGGGTAGTGGCCGGTGATTCAATCGCGCCGGTTAATGGATAGCAACCAAGCGTGCGGAACCGAATCACTTTCTCGATGGGTTGTTCGCCTGGAAAAAGTTTCAGCCGATCATCATCGACCATGATGGTAATTCCGTCCCGCTCGACGACGCGGCGTTTGGCGGCAAAATACAGCGGGACGATCGGAATTTTTTCCAGATAAATGTATTGCCACACATCGAGTTCGGTCCAATTGGAAATCGGGAAAACGCGAATGCTCTCACCCTTGTCCACTTTCGCGTTGTACAGGTTCCATAACTCGGGTCGTTGATTCTTGGGGTCCCAGCCATGGTTCTTATTGCGGAACGAATAAATTCTTTCCTTGGCCCGCGATTTTTCTTCATCGCGTCGGGCCCCGCCGAACGCGGCATCAAATTTGTATTTATTGAGCGCCTGTTTCAGCCCATCCGTCTTCATTACCGTGGTATGTTTGGCGCTGTTTTCGAATGGATCCAGGCCCAGTTTCCGCCCCTCTTCATTGATATAGGTTATGACCTCCAGGCCCAGTTCTTTTTTCGCGTACTCTTCGCGAAACTTATACATCTCCTGAAATTTCCAAGTCGTATCGATGTGCATCAGCGGAAACGGCGGCTTGGCCGGGTAGAACGCTTTCATGGCCAACTGGACCATCACCGACGAGTCCTTGCCGACGGAATACAGCATGACGGGATTGTCGAACTCGGCCGCGACTTCACGAATGATGTGAATGCTCTCGGCTTCCAATTGTTTGAGGTGGGTCAGCTGATACGATGACATAAGCGGTTCTGAGGGGTCAGGCGATTGGTGACAAAATTCGAATTCGCCAATATAGTCCAGTACGTTCCGGACACCAAGTTCGATTGATCCGGGAATTCGCCCATGGTGACAGCCGCATTTTATGATTGGCTTTCCAATCTTGGAGGCTTTTTATCCGAAATTACCGCGAATTTGATCGGAAATACTGGAAGAAAAGCGGCAGGGAATCTGGCCGGGAATCCAGCAGCCGGAGTTCCTCGATGGTTTTATTCTTGCCAAAACAAAAGTATGGAATGAGAACTGCGGACAGGATTCAAGTCCTATAGAAATCAGATTGTCAGCCGGGCCGCGGAACACTATTTTTCTTCCGCGTCTGGAAAAGTCATGGCGGCGAATCGAAATCCGGCTCCCTCATGATCCCAGCCGACCGCCACCGATATCCCCAAGCTCGTGGCAGCCCGGCAACGGCAATTGTCTATCAACGATCGATCAAGTCGAATGCTTCCAGCACTTTGTCGCGATGTTGTGAGCCGAAAACGAGGACCATCAACTGCTCGACGATTTCCCGTTCATTACGGGTTAGGAACGACTCTCCGCCGCCAATTCGAGCGATCGCCGCGAAATCGTCGAGTGGTTGTTCGCTTCGGCAAGTCACGGTACTGACGATGCCGCGTTGTTGATTTCGAAAATCGGCCGCCCATTTTTGACAGCCGGCTTTTCCGGATTGATGAGGGGGAGCGTCACCAAACAGTAAAATCACCTTGCGTGCACTACGACGAAAACGGTTGTTTTCGATCGACCAGCGTAGCCCTTCGTCGACGGCCTCCGGCAAATCGCCGCCGCCACTGGCGGAAATCTGTTCCAGAAACAAAATTAATTCCCCCAGGTTATCGGTCAAAGGAATGCCTTTGACGACATACGCGTCATTCCGATCTCGATACGTACAGAGACTGATGCGAGTTTTAGGAATCATTTTCAGTAGGGCATTGCCAATCCGTTGGATCTTGTTTTTTACTTCGTTGATTTCGCCCTGCATACTGCCAGTGCTGTCGAACACAATCACAATATCCAATCCATCCCGTTGCAGCTGCATGATCATGTTTCCAAATGCTTCACTGCCACCAGCCAGAATGGTCGCTGCATTGTCGGACTGAATCGCAAACGATTGTTGTGAGGCGATCCCAGGAGAGCCCAACGACAGGTCAAACTCGGCTGTCGCGAGCGGGTCGAACTCGGCGGGTGCAACTAACTCGGAATTCAAAGCCTCCAAACTTTGCGACGTCGACGGCAGCTCCATGGCGACGTCCTCTAGCTGATCGACGCGCGTCTCGACCAATTGTTCGCGGGACAGTTGGCCGATCAGAATCTGCTCGCCCTCGCCCCCTTCTCCCGACGAATATGCACCCCAGGGAACCAACGCCAACAGCACCAGCGCCAACAAATGCAGGATAATCGCACTGAGACCACTGAGAGAATTTTCCATCCAACGACTCGGTGCGTCCAGTTGTCTTTCTGTTGAGCCGTATTGCAAACTCGACTTGGGCAAGATCACGGTGGCACGACAATGAGGGCACTTCCCTCGCTTGCCAAGCTGCTCTTTCGAAATCGAAAACGCTTCACCACAGTGAATGCAATAGATGTTCATTGCGGATTCTGGACGCCCCCCTCATATACAGAAAACTCGGCCCACACCGGCAGCCGTTTGGACAGGGATTCCGCATCGGCCAATCCCAAGTTGAACATTCGCATGAAATCAAATACGCCCCCACGTCCCGTATGCTCAACCGTGGCGATCGGGCTAAACACCATGTTATCAAACTGGCCCGTGTGGCGAACATCGGTCGGTCGATTGGAAACCACCCAGGTCAATCCCGACCGTTGCTGGACTGCTGCCAATCCGCGATCGCAGGAATTGAAATCGCCAGCCAAAATGACGTCGTCCTCGCCTCGTCCGTCATTGCGAATCGCCCGAAACAAGTCCCCCAAATAAGCTAATTCCAAATCGGGTCGAACCGCCGTGAATTCGACATTCACCAACGTGAATGTAAACGCCTGGGTTGGGTTTCCCAACCGTGTCCGGAACCAGCCGACCAGCGGTTTTCTACGCAATAGATTCTCCGGATCATTTACGGTATACCAATTCAATTGATCCAGGTCCAACGACCGGCGATTAAACAAAATCGCATTCTGGGTGGGTTGATTCGGATGTTGAGACTGATCGGTGATGAAAAAGTAGTCCGCATTTTTGCTATACGATTGCAACGACTCCGTCAGCAACTGCAGCCAGGCATCGTCTCGACCGTCAATACCCTGTAACGCAATCGCATCGTAGCGCGCACAAATTTCAGTCAACATTGGCAATCGTTTGGTATCGTCGATCGTCGTCCCAACCCCATTGAGTTTAAACGAAGCGACTCGAATAACCGGTTCGGAAACCAGTGGCACCTCGAGGTCCAGCGCAGGCTGGTGCGAAAAATTAACTGGCGCGAGCGCTAGCTGCTGCCGCAGGTGATTCAATAACTCTGCGGGATTCCGCAGTCGATCACGGTTTAGCAACGCCCAAATTCCACCGAAAATGATCAGCGCCAACAAAGATGTTTTGGCAAATCGTGCCATCGGTGTCTCCGGAAAAAAATTGGGCAGCTTCGCAAACATGGATCTGTTTTTTTAGTTCACATTCCTAGTTTAAAAGATCGGCAAAACCAGAAAATGCCCCAACGTAATCCCCTGGCAGATGGATTATGCGATCATGATCGACCAACTCCGATCCGATTCCGACGGCCACAACCGCCACAGTCGTTGCAACCGGAATCGCGAACCAAAGATCCAGTGGACCGACCAATTACACAATCAAATTGGCTGTCGATTCTGTTCGTCCGCGCCGCGCGCCGACGTTCAATTCCGACTCGGCGACCCGGCCGTTGAGATTCGGACGAAAGAAAACCAGCAACGCCAATGGTAAATACCAAGCCATGGTCAAGCCACCGTCAAACCCCAACCAGAATTGAACTGCCACCATCAAGGCAGCGGTATAGCTGATCAAAGTACCAATGTTTTTTTCGACTGGCCAGAAAATAAATGAGACCGACAAAATTACGTGAGCCACCAACAAAGGCAGGCGATACCATTGATTCCAGCCCAACGCCCACAGACCTTCCAACCCCTCCAAGCGAGGCAACAAAAAACCAAACATGGATCGCAACTGATGCACAAAAAACGCCATATCCGGCGAAGTGAATGCCAGTCCGAGAATGCAGATCGACAGGGAAATCGCGACTCCGATCAGGAACGATCGGACGCCCCGTTGCCAATAAAAACTGCACCATAACGGCAACAAAAACAGCGGATAGTACGACACCCCGGTAGACATTCCGACTAGAATTCCCGCCAACCAGGGTCGACGAAAGCAAACCAGCGCCCAGATCAACAACGCCGCAGGCAACGAATGAAGCACATGGCCGGTAAAGATCGCCGTGTAAGGTAGCATCAAATAAATTGTCGCTACCCCAACTCCGACATTGAAATTGCCATAATGGTAACGACAAAAAAAGACCAACCCCAGCACGATCAAAACTTGACTGGCAATTGCCAATGACTTCGCGGCGATCACGTATCGCGTCAATTGCGCCGCTTCGTCGGGATTGGTTTCCAGAATTTCATCACCACTGTTGAACGTGGAAATCACGGGAAACAAATTAAACAACCAATACCCCGGACCTTGTCGATTCAGTTGCCGCACGTCTCCTTCATCGGCGGCCTGTCGTTGCATTAGCTTTAAGGAGTCCCGCGCGCCGCGTAAATCACTCGGAGTCGGTTCGGACATGATGATATTGGCAAACAAAAACACCATCAAACTCATCCCCAGGAACACCAATCCGCCGCTGCTGAGGTTGGGATCGAGCAACGGTTTACGAACGAAACTGGGGTCCAACAGCATTCGCAACAGGAAAATCGCCCCCACACCGAACAACCAATAATACCCAACGCGCTGAAGACTCGCCCCCAACGACTTGAGGTCCAGCGTCTGGTCAATCGCGGGCTGCCCCTCGGCGGACAAACTGGACCGTTGATTCGGATTGGGATTCGCCGAATCAGCGAATGGACCGCGGGGTTCCTGAGAAATTTCCAACGGATTGGCTTCTGCTGAATCGAACGCCAGTGCCTTTTCCGCTTGCCAGTTCCGTCCGCCAGCCACCAACAGCAATCCGGGTGCTAACAAAATGATCAACAGCAGATCAAAATTTCGGACGCTCCAGAACCGGTTGAATTTGAAGAACAGCGCGATCATCATCAAGGACGACATGTAGGCCCATGTCGTCGCCGCGATTCTCTCGTACGCAAACGGAAATTCTTCCATGATGTTTTATCTGCAGGGCAATTCAGCGGTGGGACTAGCGGCGAAGTTTGGTCAGCGTGATCTGATTGCCAGCCTTATTGTAAGCCACTTGATCCATGAACGATTTAATCAGGAACAACCCCCGGCCGCTCGAGCGATGCAAGTTCTCTTCCGTGGTCGGGTCCGGCACACTCAACGGATCAAACCCGGAGCCGTCATCAGAAATCTGTACGCAGATGTGTTGCTCGGAAAACTCCGCCTCAATCCGCACTCGACGATGGCAGTACGGCGTTTTGTCTTTTCGTTGTCGGATTAACTCGTAATACTGGTCTTCTACGTCCCCGTCTCGCAAACTCGATTCCACCTCCAAATTGCCATGTTGCATCGCGTTAACAATCGCTTCATCGAGCGCCATGCCAATCTGCAATCGATCTCGATCCGACCAGCTCGGAAGATTTTCCTGGAGATGTTCGATCGTCGGTCCAATCAAGCTCAATTCGTTTTCCAGCACAAACGCAATTTGCTTGGACGTGGGAACCATCAGGGGGTTGCGAGAAAATTTCATGTGCTCTGCCAACAACAGAACTTGGCCGACCGTCCGCACCAGATCATTTTTTAAAGAATTCTTGGGAGTGAAATTTGTTGCGCCGGCGCGCAAAGCCTCGATCGCGATCTGCTCGCTGCCATAGGAAGTAATCAGGACAACGGGAATTTGCGGATGGGATTGCCGAACCGACCGAACCAGTTCCAACCCATCAACGTGGGGCATTCGCAAGTCCGTGACAATCACATCGGGCGTGGAATCGTCCGCGGTCGCGCCACTACCCAATCGGTCCAACGCCTGTTGGCCATCGTGAGCAAACTCGACAATCCAATTGGGTTGGCGAGACAAGAGGGCACCGACCAAATGCCGATCCACCGCCGAATCCTCAACTACCAGAATCTTGGCCACAGCTGATCTGCCCAATGGAATCGATTAACCATCATCGCACGTTCTCAGTGCAAACTGAAATTGTTTCCGATTCCGGACTGCAGGGCAACCGGTTTTCCAGAATTCGCAACGATTTTGGCCAACGTCCGCGCGGTTACCGCCTAAAACTGGTGGTTTACCGATGAGCACACGACGCCCAATCCGCTAAACCCATCGGTGTCCAGCCACAAATGTACACCCGGAACTGGCGACTCCTCTAAAAAACAGTCCACGGCGGGTTCTTATTTTTCGGAAACATCGGGCGAGTTAAGCAGATCTATTTCGGATGTTTTCACGCGGGTACCAGCTGCCACCGTATCGAAATCATGATAGAACGTCGCTCGATCTTTGGTCGGACGGCGAGCATAAATTCGGGTCGATTTGAGTTCGTTATACCGCAAACTAAACCTGGCTCCGGTTCGATGGATAAACCGGTCCAACTTGAACCGCGCCGTTTGGCCGGGCAAAATCGGCGCGATATCATAAATTTGGTAGTGCCCATTAATTTGAATGTTCAGGTGCGTCCATTCCTGTTGGCTTACATTGGTCACAACCAATTCGCCACCGCTAAATGGCGGACGTTGATCGTAGGATTCTTGATAGTATTCGACCGGCGGCAATCCTTCAGCCGAAACCTTGGCGAGCAACGTCCCTTCCTCGACAGGTGGCAGAATTTGCCACATTGAAAAAATTGTCACCAGGGGCACGAAACACATGAAAATCAAGATGGCGGTGAATCCTCGCTGACCCAGCCGGGGAGATTGCCGTTCGAAGGTCGATTCTTTGACAGCTGGGCGATTAGCAGCGGTGATGGCAACGTTCATGGCAGGCAAAAAATTTGGGTTAAAATTCAGTGGACGCATTCGCAGTGGGCAAACCAGACGATCGACAACATGTTAGCATAATCGGATTGAATATTTCATAGAATCCCCATGCGACTCCATTCCAACCGATTTTTGCTGAATGCCTCGTGGCTGATCAAGCTCCGCTGGGTTTCCGTAGTGGGCCAACTGCTGACCGTCGCAGTGGCTTCATTGCTGTTTGAAATTGACTTGCCGGTGATTGCCGCGATTGCGGTCGTTTTAGCCCTGACGGCACTATCAAATCTGTTTCTCAGGCACTGGTTTGGACGCTGGCAACTGATCACCGATCAGGAACAGCTCCCTTGGGATTTGGTGTTGGGATTGGTTCTGGTGATGGATATGCTTTCCCTGACCACTTTGTTATTTGCAACGGGAGGCCCGAACAATCCGTTTTCATTGTTCTTTTTTGTCAACGTCAGCCTTTGTGCGTTGATACTTAACCGTAATTGGGCGTGGGCGATTAACGGTCTGACGCTCTGTTGTTTTACCGGATTACTATACGAGCACTTGTCGCTGGAGCCATTGGATTTTGGCTTGTCCACGATTCGCGAACGAGGCGGTTTCTCCGTTCAGCACTTGGGCTTGCTGATTGCGTTTGCCACCTGTTCGAGCGTCATTGTGTACTTCATGACCCGCTTGACCGACGAATTGCGTGAGCAACAACTCCGGGTCCGACGCGCCCAAGCCCAACAGGCTCGCGCGGAAAAACTCGAAGCACTCGGCACATTGGCTGCGGGAACCGCTCACGAATTGGCGACTCCGTTAAGCACGATAGCCATCGTCGCCCGTGATGTCGAGCAAGCATTCGAGGAACACCCTCTAGATTTTCCCGGTGCCGCCGACGTGATTGAAGACGTACGACTTATCCGCAGCCAACTGGAACGCTGTCGAAAAATCATCGACCGCATGGCCAGCCACGCCGGCGAAACCATTGGCGAGTCCATCGAACCTGTTTCGGTCGAGAAACTAACCAATGCATCGCTCGAGGGACTAATGGGCCGTGGTCGAGTCCAACTGAATCTGCCCACGAACTCCGACACTGCGACAATTCGCGTTCCCTTGGATGGACTAAGTCAAGCCTTACGAGGACTGGTCCAGAACGCATTGGATGCGGACGACTCCGATCGGCCGGTCAAAATTACGCTCGATCAACAGGAAAATTTCTGGCGTTGGCGAATTCAGGATCGCGGACCAGGAATGACCGAAACTCAGATGAATCGGGTTAGTGAACCCTTTTTCACCACCAAGCCACCCGGTAAAGGCATGGGCCTGGGAGTATTTCTGGCCCAAAACGTCGTCAATCGATTGGGTGGTTCAATTCAGTTTGAATCGAAACTTGGTCAGGGAACTTGTGTGACGGTAAAGCTCCCATCTTGATCGTCCTACTTGACCAGCAAGAACGTCGTTAACATGCAGACCCAGACGACATCCAGAAAATGCCAATAACTGGCACAATGATCGACCGCCCAATGCCGCTCATGATCGTAGCGATCTCGAAAAGCCTGAAAAATCACAAAGCCCAGAAATACCATGCCGCCCAAGACATGCAGGACATGAATAAACGCTAACGTGAACGACATCCCATAGACTTTGGCTGACCCATCGGATTGGCTGAAATGCTGTGTCCACAAATCCTTCATTCCAAACGCCTGGATCAACACAAATGCGATCGCGGCCAGCCAAGCCAAAATCAACACCTGTCGAAAATCGACTTGCCGTTCGCGATGTACCAACCACACGGCGCGTTGCAATGAAAGGCTAACCAGCACCAAGACCCCCGTGCTAATCCAAAATGTAACCGGAATCCGCAGCGGTTGGTAAAACAACGGACCTTGCGTGAGAATCGAATTCGGAACCGCATTGGCAATCGGATGAAACGCTTGATCACGAACGATCAGGTAGGTAATCATCATCCCGATAAAAAACATTCCGAGCGACACCAGAAACAGATAGAACACCAACTTGGCCTGATACAAATCCGGACGAGCAGAAACCAGGTTGATGGATTGTTTTAACATGCTACTCGGCTGGGGGAGCGACTTCCGCATCACGCGGGAACAAATTGATATCGTTCTGATAGGCGGAACTGTCCATCAAAGTGAACCCGATAAACAGGCTGACGAAAAACAGCGAAGACAAAAAGGCGAAGATATTGATTCCCTTGTCCCACCACATGTGCATGAAAAACGCACACACCAAAAACGCTTTGACCGTGGCGATCGACATGGCCAGTGGAAACGCAAAGTCGCGCGGCATACCCAGCGACGGCCCCATCGCCGAGGTCACCACGGTCAAAACCGTCAAACCAATCAGGGCGATAAACACCGTCAGCAGCAATTTGACGGAAACAGGATGGCAAAACTTTGGCAAGTCAGCGTGTTGGTCGGACATATTGTTAATCAATCAGATAAAGCAAAGGAAACAGGAAAATCCAGATCAAGTCGACCAAGTGCCAATACAATCCGACGTAATCAACTGGACCGAAGTAGTCATTGCGCCAATGGCCGAGCACTGATCGCCAATAAATCCAGGCCAACGCCACAATTCCGCCAAAAATGTGAATCGCATGTAGACCAGTCATGCAGTAATAGATACTGAAGAAAATCCCCACGTCCCGATCGAGTTTTTCCTTGGGATGATGTCCACCCATTTTATCGGCATGTTCGGTGCCGCCGGCTTGCTCGCTGCCCGGCGCAGGGGTCGCGGCCGCTTGGGCGGGTTCATCCTTCGACGCGACCTGTTGATCATCGGTGGCCGTCATCGCATGCAACAAAACAGGTTGATTGGATGCGTGGCCACCTTCGTCTTTTTGGGTGTTTTGGTAAATCTGCCCACCGACAGCTCCCAGGAAATACCCGCCCACAGTAATTGCCAAGGCAACCATTAACTTTGATAGATTGGGTTTTTGATTCATCTTGCCCAGCACGGCCGCAACGACAAATACAACCAACAACACCGCCGGAATCACACTGATGTAAACCAAATAGTCCGATATACCCAGTCCGATACCAATTTCGGTTTTCGGATGAGTATGCTCCTTCAACAGGTGAAAACCGCTTCGGACAAAAATGCCCATGTCCCATTTGTGACTATATTCAACTGCTTTTACACCCAAGAACACGGCCGCGCAAACCATCGTCACTAAAATGTAATTGGCGCAATTCTTGTTCTTGGCCAACTGAGCCGATCGCACGGCCATTGCCATGGTCAAACTGCTGAACAACAGCACTACCGTATTCAAGCCACCCAGAATTTTGTCCAAGTACACATGTGCTTGTTCGAAAATTTCCGGATGGTGATTTCGATATAGCGTGTAGGCCACAAACAAACCACTGAAGAACAACACTTCCGTTACCAAAAACACCCAAATCCCAAGTTTTCCGGAATCGAACTGCTGTTCGGCGGAATCAAAGTGATGGGCAATAAACTCACCATGATCATGATGGTCATCATGGTGAGCGGTGTGGGTATCAACAACTGCCATTTCAGGCTCCGAATTTTGTTAGTTGCTAGTCGGTGATGACTAGTCAGTAGTGTTTGTATTCCATTGTCCTGTACTCGCAGCGAGCAGGCCAAATTCCAGGTCGGACCGGGTCATCGCGTTAGTGTGGCAAAGGTTCTTTGCGGGCCGGGACGGTCGAAGGATCGGCAAAATCTCGATGTATCCAGCTATCTAATTCCGCATCATAGACTTGCGAATCAAAATCGTACGGATCGGTCATAATCGGCTTATGCACAAAGTTATGGAAATCGGGAGGGGAACTGCATTGCCACTCCAGCGAAGCACCCTTGAACGGATTGCTGCCGCAACGCGGACCGCGGAAGGCCGAATACAACAACACGCCAAAGGACAATACAATCCCCGCGCCCAACACAAATGCACCCATCGTGGACAACTGATGGAAAATCATGAATTCCGGGTCGTAGGTCGCATAGCGACGTGGCATTCCGCGAGAACCCATCACAAACTGGGGAAAGAAAGTCAAATTGAAACCGGCGAACACCAGGAAACAGCCGACTCGACCCAAAAAGTCGTTATACATCCGGCCAAACATCTTGGGCCACCAATGGAACAGTCCACCCAGAAACGCTGTTAGCGTCCCGCCCACCATCACGAAGTGAAAGTGAGCCACCACGAAATACGTGTCGTGCAAGTGGATATCGACGGCCAAAGCTCCGAGGAACAACCCGGTCAGACCACCAATACCGAATAGAAAAATGAACGACAACGCGTAACACATCGGCGTCGATAACAGGATCGAACCTTTGTACAAAGTTGCCAACCAGTTAAACACTTTCACCGCCGAAGGAATCGCAACGGTAAATGTAATCGCACTAAAAATCACGGTAACAACTGGCGATTGGCCGCTGGTAAACAAGTGGTGTCCCCAGACCAGGAAGCCAAGCAAGGCGATCGCGATACTCGAAAATGCGATGAACGAATAGCCAAACAAACGTTTCTGACTGTAGACCGCGATCAATTCGCTGATCACTCCCATCGCCGGCAAAATCATGATGTACACCGCCGGATGCGAATAGAACCAGAAAAAGTGTTGAAACAAGACTGGGTCGCCACCGTACTTCGGATCGAAAATTCCGACGTGCATCGTCTTTTCAGCGATCAACAACAACAACGTAATCCCCAACACGGGAGTCGCCAGAATTTGAATGATCGCGGTCGCATACAAGGCCCAGATGAACAACGGTAACTTGAACCAGCCTTGACCCTTCATCCGCATGGTGTTGACGGTCACTACGAAATTAATGCCGGTGAAGATCGAACTGAAACCCAACAGGAACGCCCCGAACGTCGCGTACACAACCCCGGTCTCTGTTTCAATACTGTACGGTGTGTAGAAGGTCCAACCCGTATCGAGACCTTTGCCCGAGAGAATTGCGAACAACAAAAACAGCGTGCCGCCAACCCACAAGTAAAAACTACCCAGATTCATCCGGGGGAACGCCACGTCTTTAGCCCCGAGCATGATTGGCAAGACCATGTTCCCCAAGGCCGCCGGGATACTCGGAATGATGAACGAGAATACCATGATCGCGCCGTGAAGCGTAAACATCTGGTTGTACATTTCGTTGGACAACAGTTTGCCGTCGAACGTCCACAAATGTGTCCGCAAGACCAATGCAAACACACCGGCGAGCAACAACGAAGTCGTCACACCGATCAGATACATGATCCCGATTCGTTTGTGATCCAGCGTAAATGCCCACGACTTCCAACCGGTTGAGCAGTTGAGGAAGTTGGTTTGGGGAGTTGCAAACAATTGATTGCGAAGTGCTTGGTCTGCCATTTTGGGCCTCTTGGTCTCAGTCTCGTCACCGAAGCTTGAATTCTTCGAAGAGTCAGGTCACCGAAGTCCCGCGGACAATCGGCTGTAATCGGATTAAAAAATTGGGATTCAGTTTGCTCTAATTATTATCTTTATCAGCGGGGCCCGACAAATCCAATTCGTGGGAATTATCGGCCGATTTCGTGGGATTTTCGGTAGCAGGTTTTTCCTCAACCGGCGGTTTGGCTGCCTCGACGGCAGGTTTTTCGTTCACAGCGGGCGCGGCTCCCCCGGCGGCTGTTGGAACAGTGTCCGGGGCAGCACTGGGAGCCGACGTCGGGTCGTTCAAATACATCAAATAGGCCACGATTTCATTGATATCTTCTTCCTTCAACTGTCCTTTAAATGAATTCATCTTGGATATGGGTCCAAATCCGGCGACCACATGCTTCTCTGGATACCAAATCGAGTCCCAAATATATTGGCGATCGATTTTGACTTTCGTGCCGTCGTGAAGATCTTCTTCGCCTTTGCCCCACACCAAATTCAACGCCGGTCCGGTAGCTGCTTTTCCGTCGACTCGATGACAACCGGAGCATTGAATTTTGTAAGTCCGCTCTCCGTTTTGCCATGGCAAATGCTCGGCCTTGATCCATTGAGTATTGGCTTTACGCTCGGCGTCGGATTTGTGCACCTCGCACATGGTTCTCATTTTCGAGTGGCCTTCACCACAGTATTCCGTGCAGGCCAATCGAAACTGGCCAGGCCGATTCGGGATGACGTAAAAATAGGTGTAACGTCCGGGCACAACATCCATTTTCTGGCGAAAAGCAGCTACATACATACTATGCAACACGTCTTTGGATTGCATCACTAACCGGGTTGGCCGGTCCATTACCAAATGCAATTCAGCCGAACTGTCACCGTCGGGATAGGTGAACAACCAGTTATAACGGCTGGCCACAACTTGAATTTCTTCGACATCTTCGCGGGCGGTTCGGGAATCAAAATAACCGACCGCACCTTCGTAAAACATCCAGGCGAGCAGAATACTGGGCAACACTGACCACAAGATTTCGATCCCGGTATTGTGAGACGGACTGGGAAGCGGATTTATTTCCTTGCCTTTGCGACGATATTTGACGCAAAAATAAACCATCGCGCCGACAATTCCCGCAAAAAACACCAACGAAATCCAGAAGATCCCCATATACAAATAGTCAACCTGGTCGGCAAATGTCGACGCTTGCTCGGGAAACCAATATTCCGATCCCAGAAAGTTGGATCCACCTTCGCGAACCAGTGCCGAATCGGGAACCGTTGTTCCCGGTAACGTCGCCGCTTCCACTTTCGCGCGCAAATCTTCGGTCGTCGATTGAGCTATCAGAGTAGGAATTTGCCAGTTCATGTTTGAAATTCGAAAGGTAAGTTTGAAATAAAACCGATGAAAATTTTCGTTTATGCAGTGGTTGGTTTCACAATGGAGTTGACGTCGTCCTGTTGATTGTTCACGTGACGACGATAAAACCAATAAGGAGCCAAGCCGAACAGCAACGCAACAATCG
Source organism: Mariniblastus sp. (assembly GCA_031409295.1). GTDB lineage: Bacteria > Planctomycetota > Planctomycetia > Pirellulales > Pirellulaceae > Mariniblastus. Next base: position 14,371 of record JANNWZ010000085.1, on the reverse strand, counting down.
TCACCACGCCGCCAATTCTCATGATCGCAATAGCCTGAAAAGTATATTTTCCAGTTGATTCGTTGAAAGTAAAACAGCCCAATCCGTAACTGAGTATGTTGATCGGCGAGCCGATCTTGCCAGCGGCGGATTCGATTAACGCCAACCGAATTGTGTCGGGGTCGTAATTCAATCCGTGAATGTAACGGACAATTTTTCCCTGCGGTGAAATCAAAATGAAGACTGGCGGATGCGAGTACAGTTTCTGTTCCCGTACATATTTGTAGCGGAACCCGCATTGCTTGGTCAGATTCGCAATGTTCTTAACTTCGCCGGTCAAAAAGTGCCAACCGAGCGAACTGTCGGGGCGATTGTACAAATGTAAATATTTCTCTTTCGACTCACGGGCTCGGAATGTCTGCTCGTTCGGATCGATGCTAACGGACACGAAATCGAAATCTTTGCCAATTTCGAAATCGACATCCCGCAGCGCCATCGTCATGTTTTCCAATTGCACACTACACAACTTGGGGCAATCGGAGTAGTTGAACGACAACATTACAGGCCGCGTGCCGTCGAACAAATCGGCGATTCGTACCAATTGATTTTGGGAATCACTAAACGTCAAATTCCCGTCGATCATCGCCCCCAATTTCGCATCGACACCGATGTCTTGCGCTTCGACCGGCAGTTTCCGCAATCCCAATGGGTCGTCGTCCAATTTGCCATCGACTGGATCGGTCGCGACCGGCGCCGAATCAGTCGTCTGAATCGCGCACCCTTCGGTCGGAAAACACAACCCTCCCATCGCCGCAATTGCCATTGCAACCGCGGTCGTGACGAAATCAAGTTGTTGGATTCGGTGAACCATCTGAATTGTTAATTAAACGATGTTTGGAACTTGGACTGCTGGTCTGTTAAGAAAATGTTGATCGGGGCGACAAGCTATTTGCCATACTTCTTGATTACGTTTTGCATAGCCGCGTCAATCGGCAGGACGCCCTCGCCTCCCTGGAGTACCGCTTTTTGCACAGCGATCTGGTCGTTCGCAGGCATCGAAACAACTTCTGCGGAGCGAACTTTCAGGTAGCTGTTTTGCCAGTGGTAATACATGCCTTGCACAAACATGATGGTCAACAACGTCACCATCGCGCTGATCACTCCGGCGAATACGATAACCGGTGTGTTGAGATCGTCGTAACTGGGAGCTTCCGATCCATGGCTGGAGTGCCCATCATGGCCCGCATCAATAACTGTCATCAGGATTATTCCCGCAATAAACGGATTCAGCAAATAAAAATCAATAGTTTGTCGTTTTGTCGCACCTCAGGGTAGTCCGACGGCCAATGGCAAAATCGCTTAATGAACCACATGGTTCAGCGATTGACCCAACCGGGGATCTCGCAATGGGACCAGCGGACGGTCGCGGGCCACCAGGCAAAAGAACGCAATAAACACCGCAATCATGCCGACTGTACAAGGTAAATCGACCAGCGGATTGAACGTGAATGTATTTTTGACCGAATCGTATTCGGGCATAATCAGCCAGTAGTGGTCCACCCAGTGCATACACAAGATGAATACCGCCGCAGCAGACAGGAATTTCCTGTTGCGCCGCGCGGTTCGCCCCATGATCGCAAAAAATGGGATAAACAAATGTCCCGCCACCAACAAAATCGAAAAACCCCGCCAGCCATCCTGGTTGATTCGTTGGTTGTACCAAAACGTTTCTTCCGGAATGTTTGCGTACCAGATCAACAGGAATTGACTGAACGCAATGTAGCCCCAAAAAATTCCGTAGCCAAACATCATTTTGCCGAGATCGTGGTAGTGATTGGTCGTGATCTCGTCCGTGACGCGACCCGTTTGTTGCAACCAGGATGCCGTCAAGGTAATCGTACACCAGGCACTCAACGCCGCCCCGGCGAAAAAATACACTGGAAACATCGTGCTGAACCACAGCGGCGAGAGCGTCATCTCAATATCAAATGACGAAAACACCAACACCGCAGCAAATAAAATCATGCCGGGAGCGGAAAAAGCATGCATGCGCAACGTGAGTTTCTTGTCGCCTGTAACATCTTGTTTCAGCGAAGTCTTCAAATAAAACCAAGCCATCGCACTCCAGATCAAGAAGTAAGCCACAATCCGAATACCGAAAAAATACGGGTTCAAGTAAGCCGCCTTCATAACTTCTATGGGTGGGCGTTCTGCGAGCGGCAATCCGGCGATTGCGGCCGCTTCCTTTTCATCATGCAGCGACCAACCGCCGTGAACCCACGGATACACCACATCACTGTTCATCAAGACTGGAATCAGGATCGGCAAAAACAATATAAACAACGGCGTGATGCACGCCGCATAAAATTCGGCGATCCGCCGGACGGTGACACTCCAACCCGCTCGTGTCAAATGTGCGATCGTGACGAAAAACAGACAACCCACGACGATCGATAAAAGAAAACAGAAGTTCACCAGGTAAATATAATAAAATCGTCTCAAATCAGTCAGAGAAAAAAACAGTGAAGCACCGACACCGGCCGCACCAACTATCAGGGCCAATGGAATCGTGCGAACATAACCATCTTTCAACGAAAAAATCGGTGACGTGATTTTGGCTGGGCGTGTTTGGTGCATGGGCTTCAGTTTTCAGTGATTCAGTTTTCAGTGATTCAGTTTTTAGATTTTTGCTGGATAGTCAGGGTTTTGTCTAATCGCCCGTTTGCCCGGGGGCGGCGTCGACTGCCGGAGCGTCCGTTGCGGCGGGATCCACTACCATCGGCGGTTTGATCCCCGTTTCCTGCAACGATTTTACATAAGCCACGATGGCCCAACGATCGGCCACCGGGATTTGGTCCTTATATGGTCCCATCGTGTTGCGGCCGACGCTGATCGTTTCAAAAATTCGACCCAGCGGATTTTTTTCTGCATCTTTGACGATGGGATCGTGCAACGACTTGGCGGTCGTCCACGTCGCTTGTCCCGTCGCATTCAAGGCGACCGCGCGAGCGTTCACCAACCCGTCTCCGTTACCCGCATAGCCATGGCAGACCGAGCAATAAATCTCAAACCGTCGTTGGCCGCGGGCCAGTAATTCGGCGTTGACTTCAACTCCCTCAGGAAACTCAGTGACGTATTTCGTCAAATCCTCCTCGACAACGGCCGGTGGTGTAACTTTTTCAGCAGGCTCCTGCGAAGCCGCTACAGCGTCTTGCGAACTCGTACTGGTCGAAACCGATGGGCCGACGTTGGCGGTCGCAGTCACTTTCGGCTTCCAATCTTTCTTAATCCCGCGGTACATTTCACCATCGGTATCCAAATGTCCCCACGCAACTGAGCCGGCCACCGGTGCCCTGGCCGATCGCAAATCGGCGAACAAATAACTTCCTTCGGCCATCGCGGGGGACATCCGTTGCGCCTTAAATTTGTGCTGCCAATCCATATCGGGCATGAAATGCAACCGCGGATGGCGATTGGTCATACCCATCGCTCGATAAATCATCACCGGTGGCAACAATAACAACACTGCCAGCAGCACGCCCCCTAATTTCAACCACGACGGCAATTTGATATCCGTCAAATCCTGACGGCATTCCTCGACGACCACCGCGCCCCATTGTTGCAATTGGGACGCGGTACGACTGCGATCGAATTTCGCATCGCCGGTCTCAATCAACAGAAAAAATTTGTCATTCGTGGCGCGTTTAAATCGTTCCATGCGATGCAACGGATTGGACAACCGAGGCAACTGATTTAACAACCACATGCCAAAAAACGTGGCAAAGGCACTGGATAACACGATCACTTCAAACGTGACCGGAATGTTGGCGGGCAAGCTGAAATAGGGTTTACCGCTGATCTTGAAGGCATAACCCGGAAAAATCGGTGACGAATCGTATTTGTTCGTATACCACTGCATCCCCAAACCCAAACACACCGCGCACAACGCCACCGACAAGACAATAAATGGCAGCTTGGTTCGTCGGATGCCGATGGCCGGATCGATCCCATGGACGGGGAAGGGCGAATAAGCGTCCATGACTTTGTAACCATATTGGCGAGCTTGATCACAAGCCTGCACCAGCGAATCGGGATCATCGAATTCAGCCAGTAATCCGACCAGTTTCGATGTTTGATTTTGATTATGACTCATTTTTTTTCTCTATCGTGGCCGAACGCAACAAGGCTCGGATGGCTTCCGTTTTTATGGTAACTGGACTCGACCGGAATCGAATCTCACAGGTGGTTTTCAATGCTCTTCCAAGGGGATCACGCCTTTGACTTCCGACATGGCGATGATCGGTAAAAACCGGCAGAACAACAGGAACAGGGTCATGAACAATCCAAAGCTACCGACCAGCATCATGATGTCGATGGATGTTGGATAGAAATACGCCCAACTGGAAGGCAAGAAATCACGACACAGCGACGTGACCGTAATCACGAAGCGCTCGAACCACATGCCGATATTGACAAAAATACAAACGATCACCATGAACCAGGGAGTCGTACGGCACCACTTGAACCAGAACAGCTGCGGAATTATCACGTTGCAGGAGACCATGATCCAATACGCCCACCAGTAATGTCCGAACGCCCGGTTGTAGAACGCAAACCCTTCCCACGGAACTCCGGAATACCAAGCGATGAAAAACTCGATTCCATAAGCCGTCCCGACCATCATCCCGGTCGCCATGATAATCTTGTTCATGTTTTCCAAGTGCCGCAGCGTGATCAAGTTTTGCAACCCGTAAATTGCCCGCGCCGGAACCAACAGCGTGACCACCATCGCAAAACCGGAAAAAATCGCACCGGCCACGAAATAAGGTGGGAAGATCGTCGTGTGCCAACCGGGAACTTGGGATACCGCAAAGTCAAAACTAACGATCGTATGCACCGACAACACCAGCGGTGTCGCCAAAGCGGCCAAAATCGTATAGGCAATTTCGTATCGATGCCAATTCCGCGCCGATCCGGTCCAGCCTAACGACAACAGTCCATAAATCAGTTTTTTGGTTTTTGTTTTGGAACGATCACGGAACGTCGCAATATCTGGCACCATCCCCATGTACCAAAACAACAACGATACGGTCGCGTAGGTTCCCACCGCAAACACGTCCCAGAGCAGCGGACTGCGAAAATTGGGCCACATCGCCAAGTGCTCCGTCGGCACCGGGAACAGCCAATAAAACGCCCACACCCGGCCAATGTGAATGCCGGGAAACATCCCCGCACAAATCACCGCGAAAATTGTCATCGCTTCGGCGGCTCGGTTAATACTGGTGCGCCAGTTCTGCCGGAACAAAAACAAAATCGCCGAAATCAGCGTGCCCGCGTGGCCGATACCGACCCAAAACACGAAATTCACAATCGGAAACGCCCAGTAGGTAGGATTGCTATTCCCCCAGACGCCGACACCCTTGAGCAACAGGTGCATGATACAAGCGCCCAGCATCATCAACAGGCAAACCGCTGTCGCAAACAGTAAGTACCAAACCCGCGGTGGCTTGTCGGTTTCCCAAGGGGCCACGACGGTTTCGGTAACCGTTGTGTAAGTCATACCCCCCAAGACCAACGGCGCGCGATGGTCTGGGTCGTCGTATGTATTGTCCAGGTAATTGTTAACCGTGGCCATCTAAGTTTCTCGTATATGGTTGCTGTCGTTTTTTGCTGGTTGCTGTCGTATTTACTTAAACGTTCGTTTTTTTCCAACCGTGCACCGAATTGCGATCGTCTCTGTCAATCAATTGCGGATGCGGATTGCGCACACGAGCCAAATACTTGGTTCGCGGAATATTGTTCAAATCTTCCAACATCGAATAGGCTCGCGGATTCGCATGTGCCGCTGCCACATCACTGGCTGAATTATTCAAATCACCAAACTTGATCGCTTGTGTCGGACAAACATCCTGACAAGCAGTAGTAATTTCGTTGGCGCCAATCGGACGCCGCCCTTCGTTCTTGGCCTTGATTTTCACGTTCTGAATTCGTTGTACGCAATACGTACATTTCTCCATCACACCGCGGCTGCGAATCGTAACTTCCGGATTCATCATCAAGTTCTGCAAGTTGCGATCACCGGCGGGCAACTTGTCGCCACCGGGATACTTCAGCAACGTAACTGCATCGGTGTAATTGAAGTAGTTGAACCGGCGAACCTTATACGGACAGTTGTTCCCGCAATAACGAGTTCCGATGCAGCGGTTGTAAACCATGTCGTTTAAACCTTCGCTGCTGTGAACCGTCGCCGCCACCGGACACACCGTTTCGCAGGGAGCATTTTCGCAGTGATGACAGGCGACTGGCTGATGAATAATGATCTTGTCGTCGTCCTTGGCATCATCGGTATAAAGGTTGTCACCAAAATAGCGATCGATACGAATCCAGTACATCTCGCGACCCCGCCACGAGTCGTCTTTACCCACGACCGGCACATTGTTTTCCGACTGGCAAGCGACCACGCAGGCGTTGCAGCCGATGCACTTGTTCAAATCTATCGACTTGCCCCACATATTGACGTGGGCCGGATTACTTTGCTTGTAGTCTTCGCGCGAACCGGGCGTGATATCAAACAATTGATGGTGCATGTGAAACGCTTCTGGCCAATGAGCTTTCTCGTGACCGTGACCGTCGTTGTGCTCATGACCATGTTCATCGGCGTGCTCGTCCTGCTTGGCTGCTTTGTCGTCCGGAACGAAAACGACCTGATTCAAAATCGGCAAGGCACCGCTCTTGGCAACTGCCTGGGTCAATGGAACACCCGCGGTGGTGGACTGCGACGAAGCGGTTTTCAGCGGATGATGTTCGAGAAACTCGCGGTAACTTTCGAAACTTCCTTCGCGCAACAACCCGCTGCGGTCACTTTCCTTTTTGTTGTAATCGCGGAACATGCGGGCTTGAATTTCATTTTTTCCGGTCTCGTCAATCGTCCACGGCTCTTGGGCGATCGCCAACTTGTAAATCTTTTTCGATGCCACCACGGCGTCTGGACCCAAACCGCCAACAAACGACCAATTCGCGATTTTTCGCAAGCCATTCACATCGTGCCCGACGGGCGCAATTCCGTTGGCGACATCACCACCCACGCGACCGGCCGCTGTCCGTCCCCAACCGATATCGATTCCGATGGAACCATCGGCTTGCCCAGGTTGAATGTTGACTGGAATCTCTTGTTTGGTTCCAGCGACATTCAGGGTCACCAACATGCCTTGCTTTAGGACCAACTTGTCGGCCGTTCGCGGACTCACCGACGCAACATTGTCCCAGGCAATTTTCGTGAAGAAGTTAGGCAACTCCAACATCCAGCTGTTGTTGGCGAACTGGCCGTCGAACAGCGATTGACTGGGATTGAAGACAATCTCCATTGAGCTGCCATCCCACGGCTTGGACCAACTGTCATCTGCCGCAACTTGAGGGGCCGCCGCTGCGGAAACCTTCGAAGGCTCGGTTGCCGTTCCAGCAACGAAACCATCGTGCACAGCTTGTCGCCAAACCGAATCTTCCGCCGTCAACTGCAATGTCTCACGGATAATTTGCTGACCCTCGACAGCCTGTTCTCCCAACATCGCGGCCAATGTTTCAATTTCCGATTTTCCATCGAACAAGGGGTTGATCAGCGGTTGACCAATCAACACCGAGCCATCATGTGCCAAACCATCTTTCCAGGTTTCCAGCGGATGAGCCACATTGCTGACCCACTTACACACCAGACTCGTTTCGTTTTTATACAACGTCAGATGAACCGAGTTCGGCATTTTTCCGATCAAATCAACCAGCTTCAATTCGCGGGGAGCGTCGAAGACTGGATTACCACCCAGCACAATCAGGGTCTCAAATCCACCGCCGCCCACTTGATTGGCAAAATCCTGAATCGCTTCCAGAGAGGTGCGGCCCGAATCGGAAAGATCCACGAACTCAATCGTCACGCCGTTATTGCCGAGCTTTTCATTGAGCGCATGCACCAGTGCATGAACCGCGGGAGGCTGACTCTCGCCGGCAATCACAATTCCAGCACCTTTGTTGGTGACCAAATCCTGCACCATCGCGGCTAACAATCGTTCGCGATAAGGTAATGATTTATCGACCGTGACGTCCGCCGGTGCAGCCAATAGTGCCGCAGCCACGGCGGCCGATAGCGCCGCAGCAAAACCGGCAATTTTGTGACTGGGAACAGAAATCCGATGATCCGCCGCACCGCCGGTCGTCGAATACTGACTTTCCACGGCATACAAACGACTCATCTGTTTCGCATCTGCATCCCGGCCTTTGGCAAACGCGATGCTGTTGGGAATACTTCCCGAATCAAAAAATAATGGATCAGCGTCCAGCGTGACAATGACTTTCGCCTTTTCGAAACGGTATTGAGCCCGCACCGGCTTGCTAAACGCCAACTTGGCACCGGCTCGAGTATTGTCGTCGGAGACCGCGCCGTAGGAAATCCACGAACCACCGCGGGCGATAAATGATTCCTGCATCCGCATTAACGTCGGCGATGACGAAGGATAAGCCAACACCGCGACCTTGCTCAAATCTTTGGTCGCCAACAACGGCTTGAAGGCTGCGACGATCCCCTCAAAGCTGGTGTCCTCGAATAAATTCCCGAATTGATTCGTCGCCCCAGTCGACTTCAACGAAACTCGCAATCGATCGGGATCGTAAAACTCCAAAATTCTGGCTTGCGTGTATGTCGACGACGCACCCAACGAACAAGGATGACTGGGATTGCCATCCAACTTGATCGGACGGCCATCGTAATTCGTCGACATTATTGGCTGAGCGACACCACCATGATCGATCATGGTCGCAAAACGCTCGGGAACTCCCGGCACACGGTTCTGCGGCCGAAACGCGAACGGAGCAATTTTTTCTTCTTCATATCGGCACCCCACCGTTCCGCCCAGCGCCAACGACGCGCCCATGATCTGCAACCACCGACGACGAGAAAATCCGTCGGTGTGATTCTCCGTGGCCGAGCCGAAATCGCGATCGATCGCCGCGTCAAATTCCACACTACCGGCGAACGAGGGGAGTTCCGTGAATTTCATGTTTTCAGTGCGAGGTTGGTTCATGACTTTTATGATGACGGTAGATAATGTAATGTGCGGCCAGTCCCTGGGTTTGGGCCTCGGCGAAAATACCGACAGCTTCCTAGCGGTGACAGGTCGAACAATTAATGTTCGGCTTGACTTCGAGCTTCTTCGCCCACTCCGCTCCGTAAGCTTCAGGGTCCTCGATTTTCAGATCCAACTTCGTAACCAAATTGGGGTCGCGAATGTTCTTGGTGGGATTGCGATGACAATCCAGGCACCATTTCATCGACATCGGCTCGACTTGCGTGACGACTTCCATTTGGTCAATGCGACCATGGCACGACACACAACTGACCCCTTTATTGATGTGGACGCTGTGGTTGAAGTAGACGAAATCCGGTAGATCATGAACCCGCTCCCACAACACTGAATCACCCGTCTCAAGGCTCGCACGAACTGGCGCCAGCAATTCACTTTCGCCTTTAATAATCCCCAGATCACGTCCGGGCACCCCCGGCGTTTCGGCTGTCGTCCGATTTCCACCGTGACAATTACCGCAGGTCGCTGTCGCTGGAATCGCCGCGTGGCCCGCTCGCTCGACCGTGTTGTGACAATAACGACAGTCCAATTTCAACTGGCCGGCGTGGATCTTGTGACTGAACGGCACCGGCTGCCTGGGCTGATGCCCAACGTTGATGATCGTGGGATGAATTGCGGCGAACAAACAGGTCGCCAAATAGCCACCCACGGTCAATCCGACCAGAATGACCAAGACCGTAAACTTGTTAACCCAAGTTGGAAAATGAAACTCTTGCATTCGATATTACCCGATTTGAAACACGTTCGGCGCACTGCGGAATCCCCGCAGTTGAACCTCGGAATTTCAGAAAAAGTCGACTATTTGAGAAAACATAACTGGCAATTTCTTGCCTGAAACGGAAGTACACCCACCTTGATGACCTGCTTCTTCCGTCAGTTTAACCGCAGAATTCCACAGAATTTAAGTTATCCTCGGCAGTTGGTCGAGTGGAAAAAACGTCACATACTTTTGGGGGGTGGCGAAGATCGTAATATAAAACGATTGCCCGTCCAAGGGTGGCTATTCGCTTCCACTAAACCACCCCAGCCAAACGCTGATTAATGCGCGGCCGGCCTTGCCAAACCTATCCGCAACTTTGAGGGTTGGCCTACGTTAGCGAATCGTGAAGCAGTCCTTAGACCTTTATCGAGCCACGGAATCCCCTGGCGCCATAGTAGGATTGTGCACCGTTGTGATACACGAAGACTTGGTCGTAACGGCGATCAGCAAAGATGGCGCCCCCAAGTCTTCTAATCTCAGACGGTGTCTGCAACCAGCTCGAAGTCTTGGCGTCGAATTTTCCAAGTTTCTGCAACTCCCGATATTGTTCTTCCGTTAAGAGTTCAATGCCCATGGCAGCGGCCATCTCAATCGCATTATTTTCAGGTTGATGTTCTTTCCTTGACTCCAGCCCCTCGCGATCGTAGCAAACACTTCGGCGACCAGGGGGACTTTCCGCTACACAATCATAAAAAGTGTATTCGTCCGTTTTTTTATCATGAGCAACAACATCCGGTTCGCCACCCGTTCTTTCCATTTCATGGAGTGACCACAGTTTTTTAGTATTAGCTACCAGCTTTGCCTTTACTTGGGCCCATTCCAGACTCTCATGGCGGTTCATGTTTTTCTCAAATCGTGCTTTCAACACCGTGAGGAGTTCTTCTCGTTGTGCTGGCGACAACGTCTTGGATGGATTTTTTTTGTTCATAGTAATTTTTTCGCTCCTTGTTGTCGTAGCCGTCAGAAAACTCGCTATCCGCAACTCGCGTTCGTTTCGTTGGCTATTTACTCTTTTGTGGTCCGACGCAGAGAGTGGGTTCAGGGCAGATTGGAATTCTGGGTGATTGAACGCCGCTCGGAAATGGGCCACCGATTCCCAGATCGCGTAAAATATCGACGGGCACAACTGGTATCCGATCCTCGCGAATCAATCAACAACACGATCCGCACGATTGAGCGCGTCAGATGAGACCACCACGCATCCACCAAATTAGACCGGACACTCCATCCAGTCCGACTTGCCACGAGAAATAGACTGCTGGAACACTTGCCAAGGCCAATTCGAACCACCAAATGGTTTTCCACCGACCATCGCTGCGACCGCTGGAGAAAAACAGAAGCGTGCCGATCACGAATGTCGGCAAGGCCAGGCAAAAGGTAATCAAGCCGGCTGTTTGTACGATAAAGACCGACGTGACCGAATTATTCAGGCAAATTGCGATCACGTCAGCAATTGCGCAACCGCAAAGCAGGATTCCACCAAGACCGGACTTGAAATAGTCCAGAATTGTACAAGGCAACACGGCGACCGGTCCAAGCAGGAGTACGAAAAGAAGAGTCAGGTTGAAATAGATATCACCGTCGGCAAAAGGTGACCCATACATACCAGCTCCTAACACGGCAAACAGCCCTGCTCCGACGAATGCGAGAATGCCGCATACGCCGGAGACCACCAAAATCCGTTTACGATTCTTCATGGTGCAACCTTTCCCATTCCCGCAAATCGACCTGCGATTCACCGAACGCTGGCCACAACCCAGCGGCGGCCGATAAGGTTGAATTCAGGAAACGCCCGATCCGCAACTCGGGTGAATTTTGTTGTTCAAGTAAGCCGCTTTCGCGGCGTGGGTTCAGTGAATGATTCTAGCAAGTTTTTTCGAGCGTCGAGTTTTATTTGTGACATCTTGTGCGCTTTGTTACTCCTGCCAAACAAGGGGGCCGGTTGAAACTGCGCCACGCACGAGCGCCACACCCCAAGACCGGAAACGACCGTGAGATTGACGTCTCCGACACGAGAGGTCACGGCTCACCGTCAACCCAACCGGTTTCAAATCGCGATGATGGCTAACAACCGACTGCAGCAAAGTCGGATTGGACGTGTCGGTGGGCCTGTTTGATCCAGCCCCGTTACGCAGCAAATCCCATAAAGTCCTTTGCCGTTCGCGACTCTGCAGCTGCTCGGGCATACTCGATTCCTTCATGATTGGATTTCACACAATTTCAAGAACTGCTGAGTCTCATTGGTTGCCTTGATGACGGGCTGCGCTCAAATTCTAGTGTTAGTGGGCAGGCTTTGTGTAACGCGAATGGGCTGATAACGGAACGTTGCAAAACTAGACACAGGGCCTCGCGCTAAGAGTTACCCTGGCGGGATCCGCCCCCGCTCGTCTTCAAACCATGTCCTGTTCGCACGCGCATCGCTTGGTTATCCGATGCTCTGGTTTAGCACCTTTCGAAACACTACTTTGTCGACAGCCGCCTCGTAGAAGTCTCGAATACGCGCTTCAGCCTCAAACCCATTGTCAGAATAAAATTTCCGGACATATTCGAAGTCATCGATACCGGCGGTTTCCACCAACAGTATTCGTTCCCCTTGCCTCGTCAGCCAATTCTCAATATGGTCGAGTATTGCCTTTCCGCGGCCATTCCGTTGATGATCGGGATGAACTGCTATCCAATATAGGTTCCATGTTCCATGAGTCATCTTTTCGGGGGCCATGTACGCAACTCCAACGGGGCCGCTGCCGTCATCATCCGTGAACCAGACATCACTCTCAGCCGGGGATCGAAGCATGCCCGCCAGAATCTCTGTTTGATCTGGCTCGAAAAGGCCAGAAGCGGTCGCTAGGGCGATCAAGGCGGCAAAATCCGTTTCGTTTGTCGGGCGAATCAATGTTAAGTCCGTTCGGGTTAATTTTTACTTGGAATCGAGTGGGCAAAGTTCTGGCACCAGCCGAGTGCAAAGGTTCGTGGGGTCCTATCGGATAACGTTTGGCATAACTGGGTCGCCGCGGTTGAGTCTCCATTTGAAAACGCGCGACCGGCGACTCCGCGTTCATGCCTTGGTTATCCGCCATAGACCAGCGAGCGACGACTACCACCAAGTGCGTTCGATGATAGCGATATTCTGGGAGGAGTCCACCCAGAGGTTAGAAACGTATTCGTGGGTACCGCCGGGGTACGAATTGGAATCGCCAAAAACGAACGTGGATGTAACGTTTGGAAGCGGGAACCAGTCGATTGGTTTTGGCAAGGTGTTGGTGAACGTTGCGACGTCGGTGTTCTCAGGAAGCGGAGAAAGACCAAACGTATCGACGACAAGTTGCAATGCTGCATCATCATCGTAGCGAAAGGATGCAAGGTACAGAGGGTCGATGCCTGGATCGTGAGTGTACTTGTTGATCCAAGTGACGCCGTTGCCATCGGGAAGTTTTTCCCATGGTGCGAAGCCTTCGCGATTCGGGTTAAACAGCGGAAACGTGCAGCCGACGCAGGTAAGTGCAAGTATCGCTATGGTGTGGATGTGCTTCACGGCATTTCAGTCGGATAACGACCATGTTGACCGAGTCCCCGCCAACAAAGTCTCTAAAAGTCGAAACGGACCGTCGGGGACTTCGGTCCAACATTTTGTTCGTCCGCGTTTTGCGTGGCCGAGTGCTCCCCACAACGCGGTCAATTCTTTTTTCGCTCTAGAGTCACTCTTGCAAATGAAGAGGGCTTGTCGGTTTCGTCAATGTTGTCAATTGCCCACGACCATTTATCTCTATCGCGATCGTACGCGAAAGTATTGTGAATACCACCCCCTCCCGCAGATTTCCACACGAATGGGATTCGGTCGCCGTTTGGTTTTCCGTGCCCGACGCCTTCTGCAGCAAAGTTTGTCGTGCCGGTATTGTCCAGCCACATGACCACATATTCACCATTTTTTGGGTCCCATGCGATATGTATCCACGCTTCGTATGCGAGCTCTCCGTCGGCGTTCTTCTCACGTGAAAATTCGTGGATGCGAATATATCGACGATTTAGAATCCAGTCGACGTCTACGTCATGTGTAACCTGTTCCTTGTCGATTGTGCCAGTCATCACCCATTTGCCGGTCATTTTATCCAAGAGCGATTCGGGGCTCGGGGGTACCGTGTCCTGTGTTTGAGCCGTCGTACAATTGAGTAATATCGAGTCGAAAAGCACAATATGGCTCAATAGTGCAAATAAAGGAAGTAATCGTCGTCTCGTCATTTCAGTAACTTAGACCTTATCTTGAAGAAACAATGCAGCTCCGACGAGCGGACGAACGCTGGCGATAACGGAGTGCGAGCAAAGGACTATGATTTCAAAACCCGCGTCATCGGCGGCTCCCGTTCACCGCTTTGGTACGCCTGTCATGGCGAATGACTTGTGGGGTGTAAGTCCCCTGTACAAGAACGAAGATCTTAAGGAAGGCAGTCTACCAACTGTGACTCCGATCGAACAAGTACTAGACGAGGGCAACTGCGGGGAGGTAACG
>JANNWZ010000084.1:0-93983 GCA_031409295.1 Mariniblastus sp. | reverse complement strand
CGGGCATAACCGGTTTGGCGACGTTAGCATTTTTAGCAGCGGGCCACACACATCTCGAAGGGCCATACCAAGATCAACTGCGCAACGCGTTGGAATTCCTCGTAAGACAACAATCAGTGGATGGTAGTCTGGCGGGTGACGCGCGACTGTTTGCAAAAATGTATTGCCACAGCATGACACTGCTAGCGCTTAGCGAGGCACTGGCGTTAACGGGTGATCAGCGACTCAGTCGTCCCGTTCAACTAGGAGTCGACTATTCCGTTCTGGCGCAAAATAGCCAAGATGGCGGGTGGCGATACCAACCCGGTGACTCGGGGGACATGAGTCAATTTGGTTGGCAAGTATTAGCTCTGCACAGCGCAAGATTGGGTGGTGCCGTTGTGCCGGCGACAACCATGGAACGAATGCACGACTTTCTCGAAAAATGTTCTAGCGGCGTTGGCGGAGGCTTGGCTTCCTATCGACCTGGACAAGGACCGAGCACCACGATGACCGCAGAGGCACTGCTCTGTCGATTTGTCTTGGACAAAACGGTTCCGGCGATGACGCTGATGGAAGCCTCGCGAAAAATTGCGACCGAACTGCCTTCGGCGCAACACATTAATTTGTACTATTGGTACTATGGAACCCTGGCGATGTACCATGCCGGTGGCCATGATTGGGAACAATGGAATCGCGAGATGAAAACTGCACTGTTGTCGACGCAGGTCAAAACTGGTGCGGATGAAGGAAGTTGGGCGCCTGATTGTCTGTGGGGATCCTATGGCGGTCGGATCTATTCAACCGCCATGGCAACCTTGAATCTGGAAGTGTATTACCGCTACTTGCCAGCGGCAGAAATTGCTTCGGATGATCCAAAAACGCCGCAACGTAGGTAGAACTTGGACTCGGCAGCGTGCGGTAAATCGGTGGCATTGGTTGACAGCCTGAAGCAAAAAATCGAATGGCCGGTATCCGAATCCCGCGATGACCCCGCTAATTCGGCTTCAATCGTCCAATCAGGGTTTGACACTGTGGGACTGTGTTCTAAAATGAGTTTGGGGCGAGCCGCCGTATTCTGATCGCCGTTGGATGATCGTCATGAAGCTGTCGAATTCCCGATTGCTTCGCAGTGAATTTTTCACATCGAGTACTTAAATGTTAGAGTGCGGAAGCGTAATATTGTTGGGTTGGGCTGTTGGTTATGTCGAATTGCTGATTGTTGCCGGGATTTTCCTGCTGCTGTTTGGTGGTGCAAAACTGCCGGGACTGATGCGGAACCTGGGACGTAGCGTCAATGAGTTCAAGGCTGGTATCAAAGAAAAACCAACCGATGCGAACATTGAAGATAGTTCGGACCGCTAGGGAGCGACCGGGCTTGGACATTTTGCGAGGCCTATTGGTCGTGATGGCTCGCAGTATGTGAAAGTTCCTACCGCTTGTTCGTAATTCATCGTAGGACGGTTATCTTGGCGGTTTGGTTGTTGTCTTATCGGCTCTCGATAGAGCAGGGTTGAAAAATGTTACCATTTGGAATCGGCTTTGGAGAAATGGTCGTGATTGCGATCGTGGCCGTATTGCTGTTTGGTAGCCGTCTACCAGAGGTTGCCCGTTCGCTGGGCGCGTCGTATCAGCAATTTCGCAAGGGATTATCCGAAATTCAATCGACAATCAATATGGATTTGAACTCCCATACACCGTCCCGGAATTCGGCGAAAAAGACTCCAGAGTACCGGGACTACAATGATGATTACGATTCGCCTCCGGCGCCCAAGTTTGTTCCGCCGTCAGAAGGTGAAGAATGAGTTTTAATTCGATGGACTGGGGGTTGGGTTGGTTTTAGCCTAAACCGCTAATCGAAACGGAATTCAGTTCAGCCCTAAACCATGGATTTGTTTCGTCACAGTCAGAAGAGCCATGTAATCAAATACAATGCCATCAATCCAGTGATAACGCCGGCCGCAAATTTAAATCTCCACGTTTTGAATAACCGAAGCATTGCCGCTGTCAGGATTTCCAACCCATCCTGTAATCTATCGAGGCAACGATGAAAAAAATCAAAAGCGCTGTCAAAACGCCGTATGCGTTTCAAAGTAAATTCGTCGATACTAGAATCGAAAGTTTGGGTTGGTGCGCGAGGATGAGAATAGGCCCCGCTAATTCTTGAGCGGAGATATCGAAAATTTGATTTGAAAATTTGTATTGCCGACATTTCGGTCCAAATATTTCGTGCAGGGGCGAAACATAGCTGCTTGTGAGTAACTCGAATAAAACTGTTCCTCTGTTCTATCCTAATTAGGAGCCAAGAAATTTCAACGGATTGCTGTCGAAGGATCCCGTGCCATTGACAATTCGAGCGACCTGAAGC
This sequence comes from Mariniblastus sp., assembly GCA_031409295.1. Lineage (GTDB taxonomy): Bacteria > Planctomycetota > Planctomycetia > Pirellulales > Pirellulaceae > Mariniblastus. Next base: position 91,636 of record JANNWZ010000084.1, on the reverse strand, counting down.
GAAATACGAGGTCCAGAGAAGTTGGGAGTTAGTTATCAACACGCTGTTTTCGGTGCCGGTTATTCAGTTTGTCACGTTTTTTTAGGGGCTTAGCGATGAAGTTGTTTGGCTTGGTGGTTTTCGGGTTATTGATCGGTGGTCTGACATTGTCCGGCGGCTGCAGTAAGAAGATTGACGAGCCTTCGGAAAGTCGCCCCCCGGTCGTACAACAGATGAGTATTCCCAAACACGTCGAACCAGCTGAGGATAAGTAGCTAGTATGGTGGGAACTGCCGCCGAAACTGCGTCCGATTATTTGGACCGCCGGACTACTTCAAGTATTTTTCATTGAGGAAGACCAACTTGCCTAATTCACTACTCGTCTTGCAAGGCGAAATACCGGGAAGGCATTACCGATTGACCCAGACCGATGTCTTGATTGGTCGAGTCGTTTCCAATTGCATTTGCCTTTCCGACCTCAAGGTCTCGCGACGCCATTGTCGAATATCGTTTATCGATGGCCAATTTTTTTTAGATGATTTGAAGAGCACGAACGGCACCTTTCTCAACGACGTTAAAGTCAGTCACGTTAAATTGAATCAAGGTGACCGAATTCGAATTGGGAACACTGAGATGATCTTCGGATTGAGTCCGGTAACGCACTCGTTTCGATTGGAAGAGCAACCAACCATCGAAGATAGAGTGTTGGCTGGTATACCGAAGCAGGCATTTAATTCGAATCGTACGACTCCCGAGTTATCAGAACAAGCCGCAGATTTTTCGGCCTTGAAAACCAAATCCTCAGTGGTTTCAGACACGACTTCGTTCGAACAAGAATTCGATGAATCCGAGTCTCGGATCGATAATGAATCGAGCTTTTATGACGAAACTGGTAATCCTAACCAGACCAGTCGGCGATTCTTGGAGGTCGACAGTGATCTGCGTTTCCTGTATCGCGCTTCGCTAGTGACCGGTAGAAACTCTGATTGTGGACAGATGCTTAGCGAAATTCTGCAATTAATCTTTGGGTGGATCGCGGTTGATCGTGGCTGCGTCCTGTTGAAAAACGACATCGACGGTGCCTTCGAAACAAAAGCTTTTCTCAGCCGAAGCGTCGACCGGAAAATGGATTTTCAAGTCAGCCATACCATTGCGGAGTATGTCCGGCTGAACGAGGTCGGAATATTGAGTGCGCGGGTCTCCAAAGGCGAAGTGTTTAGAACCTCTACCCACAGCGATCATTACAATTCAGGCGACGTTTTGTGTGTGCCGATTTTGGGTCGAAAAGAAATCTTGGGACTGATTTACCTGGATACGCTTGGTGGCAATAGTTCGAATTCATGTTTCAATGAAGGTCATTTGAGATTGCTTGTCGCGATTGCCCACCAATCCGCGGTCGCGATTGAAAACTCACAGTATTATGCTGAACTCCTCAGCAAAGAATGTCACGATGCCGTCGGCGAATCGATGGAAATCATTGCCCATCAAATTAAAAATAAATTCCAGGGTGTCAATGGCGGCGCTCATCTGATCGAAACGGGCTTGCGCTCAAGTGACCTCAAACTAATCGACAAAGGCTGGTCGATTGTCATTCGAAACCACGAACAGATTTCTCGGTTTGTCAACAACATTTTGTTGCTGGCGCGGCCCTACCAAGTGAATCGCGAGCTGGCCGATTTGAACAAAGTCATTCAAGAAGCCATCGCGATGCTCCAACCGCAAATGAGCGCACAGGGATTGAATTGCGTTTTTTTGCCGAATCCAGATTTCCATTCATTTCGATTTGACGCGGTGGCGATTAGTTCTGCCATCACGAATATTTTCAGCCTCTGTTTATTGGCCGGTAGAACCGATGGAGCTGGGAAAATCACGGTTCGTCTAAATTTTCTCGACGAACACGCCCGGTTAATAATTTCGGATAATGGTGAGCGGATCGAGGACTTCGAATGGAATAACTCCCTTATGAATTCGGAATTGGACGAGAATCAAAAGATTTTTGGAATCGGGCTGGCCGTCGTCCGTAAAATCATCGTCGGTCATAACGGATCGATTGAAGTCAGTCATCCGAACGAACAAGGGAACCAGTTCGAAGTGCAGGTTCCTTATCAACTGTAACGAATTGCGAATGACGATCCGACCGAGGTCGGCGCATCATGTCTGGATACCAGACGTTTTCTTTTTGCAAAAATCCAAAAATATTCTGACGGCTTATTACGGCTGTTCCGATTGGATGTTGATCTTTAACGGCAAAAAGGCTTGCGAAATCACGGATGTAGCTGGAATGCCGGTTGGGCAAAACAAACCATTAGTGAAACCGCCATCGAATTGGCGATATCAGTTGGGATGAATCCCGGTCGTTACTTGCTTCGCTAGCATTGTCTCACTGGGTTGCCATCTGGTTGGAACGTGAAATGGAGTATTTTGTGGAGTCATGGACTCGATCACAAACCGCTTGATTACCTGTTCCTGCTGACGTTTTCTAATTCAATTTGGGACCCATTCTCCGGCAGCATCCGTGCCGGGGATTCCATTTGGAAACGCGGGTCAGGGAGGATCGAATGCTTGGGGGAAAACACATTTTGTTTATGAAAAAAAATCTAGCTCACTCACTCTCACAGACTTTTTGGTTGGTATTCGCGACCGCGACATCGACAGCGTTGGCGCAAGAACCCGCCGCGACGGACAAAGACACGACGGAACCCGTGTTTCGAATTTCAAAATTGAACGATTCCGAGTCGCTCAAACGCGCCGAGGATGTACTCAAGTCGGGAGCCATGGATGGGATTATTGGCTCCAGCCAGTCCACCGGGCATCCCCTCGACCGGGCGATTGAGATTGCGCATTCGTCGTTGGCAAATATGCAAAGCGAAGTTGTCGACTATACGGCCATCCTGATTCGACGTGAACAGGTTAATGGTGTGATCGGCGAACCTGGCTATATGCAGCTCAAGGTCCGTTGTCCACGAGAAACGAATCAAGGCTCGACGCCGTTCAGCATCTACATGAAATTTCTCAAGCCGCGCGACGCCGCGGGTCGGGAATGCATTTGGGTGCGGGGTGAAAACGACAGTAAAATCGTCGCCCATGAAGCGGGCGGCTTGATCGGGACTCGTCGCTTCCACCTTGATCCGACTGGCTGGCTGGCGATGCGCGACAACCGATATCCGATTTACGAAGCCGGATTGGAAAACCTGATTCTAAAACTGATTGAGAAGGCCGAACGCGATCGTGCGGCTGGACCTTGTCACGTCGATTATCGCGCCGGGGCAGAAATCAACGGTCGGAAGTGTTCGCTGATCGAGCTGCGGCACGACCAGCGAAAAGCTCCCTACGAGTTTCACAAAGCACAAGTATTTATCGACGATGAAACGCAATTGCCCATCCGTTATGCCGCTTACGATTGGCCGCAAACACCGGGGGCCCAGCCTCAACTGCTCGAAGAGTACACCTATGTCAACGTAAACTTGAATGTCGGCCTGACGGCGACCGATTTTGTCGCCGACAATCCGGCCTACGATTATCCGCGTCGATAACCGGTCGGAATTGTCACCCCAACTTCCGGTTGGCCGCTAGGGCCAGTCGGGATTTGACCAAGCCATGCTTTGATTTGGCCGCCACAGTGTCCTGTGGCGGCTTTTTTTGTTATTCTGAAACGGTCCTGAAACCGGGCTACATCACATTTTCGGAAATTGATCATGCCGTTGCGAAATCTCATCATCGTCGCTATCGCGGTGCTGGTTTCGCTTGCTTGCTTCGCGGTGGCTGCGAAAAACCGGTATGCCAATCTGTTTGCGGAAGCGTTGGATGTTGTGCACAAAGATGCCCTCGTGGAGATACCGTCCCAGCAATTATTCACTTCGGCGATGGATGGGATGCTGGAACAAATCGACGAACATTCACAGTTTATTACCGGTAACCGTTTTCGCGAATTCGACGAAGATATGCGTCAAGAATTTGGCGGCGTCGGAATGTACATCGAGATCAATCCGAAAAACAAGCGTCTGTTCGTCCTCGCGCCTATGCCAGGCACTCCGGCTTTCGCAGCCGGTTTGCAAATTGGTGACGAAATTCTTGAAATCAACGGACAAAATGTCGAAGGCAAAGAACGCGCGGAAGCCATCAAACTTCTGCGTGGTGCGATCAATGAACCCGTCGAATTGACAATTGATCGGGCTGGCGAAGTCTTCAAGAAACAACTCCGACGAGCGTCGATCAACGTACCCAGCATCTGCGGCGACTCTCGCACGCCCGATGGCAGCTGGCAATTTGTTTTGAAGGAACATCCCCGAATCGGCTATTTACGGATAAGCCAATTTGGCGATAAATCAGCGAACGAACTCACTACGGCTTTGCAGCAAATTAACGGGAATGTCGATGGACTGATCTTGGACCTAAGGAACAACCCTGGTGGATTGCTCGGCGTTGCCGTGGAAATCTGCGATATGTTTATCGAACGTGGTCAAGTAATTGTGGGAACACGGCGACGTGGCGGACAAATGGTTAATGAAATCGCGAAGACCGAACCGATCGTTCAACGGAATTTGCCGGTCGTCATTCTAGTCAACCGTTTTTCCGCCAGTGCCAGCGAAATCTTGGCGGGATGCTTGCAAGACCATCACCGGGCAATCATCATCGGCGAACAGACCTATGGCAAAGGTACAGTCCAAGATGTGATCCCCATGCAACGAGGATCGAGTGCGTTAAAACTCACGACCGCCAGTTATTGGCGGCCCAGTGGCAAGCCGATTGATCGTCACGATGCGTTGGCCAAATCCACCAAAATCTGGGGCGTTCAACCGGACGCAGGCTTTGCGATAAAATTGTCCGAAAAGGATTTGTTCGACGACCTTCGAAGCCGGAATATTCGCGATCTCGAAGGCCTTATTCCCGCAGGTAACAGTGAGATGTTTGCCGCGATCAAGCGCATGAAAATGCAAATCAGCCAGTCGGATGTCGAAGAAAATTCCGATTCGCTGGTTCCATCACCAGATGATTCTGCATCAGAAGAAGATGGGACACCGCCGACGGAACCGGTTCAGTCCGCCCCTCCGCAGCAGGAGCTTAAATCGGAAGAAGTCACCGACGAAATTGATTCCGCTCCGTATCGCGACCGAACACTCGATCGAGCGGTCGAGTATTTACAAGAAATCGATGCCGCGAAAAGAATTGCCGGTTAGCGCAGATTTTTTTCCTCTCGGAAGAACGAAGCCGTCTCAAATTCCATTGACACAATGATTTCAATCGCGAAAATACCCCGAACTTTTTTTGAATACGATTTTTACGAATCTTAAGGCAACACAATGGCCGTATCACACAATTTGTTTAATGCTCGCGATACTTTTTCAATTGACAATCGATCGGTTGGAATTTATCGCTTGTCCAAGCTACAAGATGATGGCTTAGGCCAAATCGACGAGTTGCCGTTCTCGATTCGGGTCTTGCTGGAATCGGTCTTGAGGAACTGTGACGGTCAATCCGTAACCGTTGAGGACGTCCGAAATCTGGCGGCGTACGATGCTGCCAATCCGGCAAAAGTCGAGATTCCATTTAAACCCGCACGGGTTGTATTGCAAGACTTTACGGGTGTTCCGGCGGTCGTTGATTTGGCTGCGATGCGGTCGGCAATGAGCCGTTTGGGGGGCGATCCGAAAAAAATCAATCCTTTGATTCCCGTCGACTTGGTGATCGATCACAGCGTGCAAGTCGACAGTTTTGGATCACGGGACTCTTTGGCTCAGAATGTCAGTCTGGAATTTCAACGCAACCGCGAAAGATACGAGTTCCTGCGTTGGGGGCAAAAGTCATTCAATAATTTTCGAGTCATTCCCCCGAATGTGGGAATTGTCCACCAGGTAAATCTCGAATATCTCGCCAAAGGTGTCTTTATTCGCCACGATTACGCCGGACCGGTCGCGTTGCTCGACACTTTGGTGGGCACCGATAGCCACACGACCATGATTAATGGATTGGGCGTATTGGGTTGGGGTGTTGGCGGGATTGAAGCGGAAGCCGCGATGTTGGGGCAGCCGATTTACATGTTGTTGCCAGAAGTCGTGGGATTCGAATTGACCGGCAAACTCAAACCGGGGACGACGGCGACAGACCTGGTTCTAACTGTCACTCAGCAACTCCGCTCGGCAGGAGTGGTCGAATGCTTCGTCGAGTTCTATGGACCAGGAGTTGCGACGATGTCGTTGGCCGACCGCGCGACAATCGCCAACATGGCACCCGAATACGGCGCAACGATGGGATTTTTTCCAGTTGACGACGTTACATTGGATTATCTGAGCCGGACCGGAAGAACCGATGAAGAAGTCAAGTTGGTAGAGGTCTACCATAAAGAACAGGGCTTGTTTCTGACCAGCAGTTCCAAAACGCCAAAATTCAAACGAACTTTGGGACTCGATATTTCGACCGTCGAGCCTTCGTTGGCTGGCCCCAAACGACCCCAAGATCGTGTAACGTTGGCGACAATGAAGCAGTCATTCAACGATTCGTTACGCGCTCCGATTGGCCACGCAGGTTTCGGTTTAACGGAATCCCAACTGGCCCGGACCGCCACCGTGTCCGACAATGGTCATTCCGCGGAGATTACTCACGGCGCGGTTGTGATCGCAGCAATCACCAGCTGTACGAATACCAGTAATCCTTCCGTCATGATCGCCGCCGGGTTACTGGCGAAGAAGGCGACCGAGCGCGGACTAACGGTTCCTGGCTATGTAAAAACGAGTTTGGCTCCAGGTTCACGAGTCGTCACCGACTACCTCGACAAAGCCGGACTGACTACCCCCCTGGAGAAACTGGGTTTTCACACGGTCGGTTATGGTTGCACATCGTGCATTGGCAATAGCGGACCGATTCCCGAAACGGTTGCCAATGCCATTACAACCGGAGAGTTGGTCGCTTCCAGCGTTCTCAGTGGCAATCGAAATTTCGAGGGACGCGTCAATCCTCAAACCAAGGCCAATTACTTGGCCAGTCCTCCTTTGGTTGTCGCTTACGCTTTGGCGGGGACCACGGATATCGACATGTTGACCGAACCACTCGGTCATGATCGAAATGGACAACCGGTGTTCCTGGCCGATATCTGGCCTACTCAAGACGAAGTTCGGCAGGTCATGCAAACCAACGTGACGGCCGACATGTTCCGCAAACAATACTCCAATCCATTCGATTCCAATGAGACTTGGAATAAAATCAAGACCAGCACTGGCGATTTGTATGAATGGTCTGAGAACAGCACCTACATTCAGGAACCACCGTTCCTGGCGGAAATGACAACAACCGTTGAGTCAATTCAACCCATCCAGGGCGCGGTTTGCCTGGCTATGTTGGGCGATTCAGTTACGACCGATCATATTTCTCCGGCCGGTGCGATTGCCAAAAGTGGTCCGGCTGGAAAATTTCTGTTGGAACAAGGCGTCGACGTACACGACTTCAACAGTTACGGCTCGCGACGCGGCAATGACCGAGTGATGGTTCGTGGTACGTTCGCGAATATTCGGATTCGCAATCATCTGGCGCCAGGAACAGAAGGAGGCGTGACGATCTATTTGCCGACCGGTGAACAAATGTCGATCTATGATGCATCCATGAAATATCAAGCAGCTGGAAAACCCCTTGTTATTTTGGCGGGTGCCGAATACGGAACCGGTAGTAGTCGCGACTGGGCCGCCAAAGGGACAATGATGTTGGGGATCAAAGTCGTCATCGCCACCAGCTTTGAAAGAATTCACCGCAGCAACCTGGTCGGCATGGGTATCCTTCCATTGGAATTTGCCCAGGGTGGATCCTGGAAGTCGTTGGGATTGACGGGTCGTGAAACATTTGATTTTGCCGGTTTGAAAAATGACTTGCAACCCCGTTCCACGATTGTTGTGACCGCGACGCGAACCGACGGAACGGCGTTAAAGTTTGACGCGCACGTGCGAATCGATACGCCCGTAGAAATGGGCTATTTCCGTAACGGTGGCATTTTGCAAACGGTCTTGCGGAATTTGATTTAAGACATGTCGGTGAAAACTGGTTTTCGTTTTGATGCTGCGTTGGTGGCCGATGAGTGGCTCGACGACGTCGTGATCACGGTTGCCAATGGCTTGATTGAGTCCATTCAGCCCTACGTTGTAGGCAAGTCGTTGGACGCGACCCGAATCAAAGGAGTCGCACTCCCTGGAATGACAAATGTTCATAGCCATGCATTCCAACGAGGACTCGCGGGATTGAGTGAATATCGAACCGCCGACCGGGATTCCTTTTGGACTTGGCGAAATCTCATGTACGATTTTCTCGCCCGGCTTGAGCCACCGGAAGTATATCGATTGGCCACACAGGTGTACCGCGAGATGCTGCGCGCGGGATACACTTCAGTCGGCGAATTTCACTATTTGCATAATGACAGAAATGGACTGCCTTATTCCGACCCTACCGAGTTTTCGGTCGCCGTGACGCAAGCCGCGCTGGACGTTGGCATCAACTTCTGTCTGATTCCAACGTTGTACCAATGTGGCGGATTTGCTCGTCCGCTGGAAAAGAAACAACAACGATTTTTTTTGACGGAAGATGCGTTTCACGATCTTATTGGTCAGTGCCAGCGGCGATTTCAAGCTCAACCGAATTTTCAAATCGGACTGGCGCTGCATTCGTTGCGCGCGATCGAAGTGTCGGTCGGGCAGCGCGTGGTTCGTCAGTTTCGAAGTGACTTTCCTGATCGACCCATTCATATGCATGTCTCCGAGCAGTTGGGCGAGGTCGATGATTGCCTGGCGGCGACTGGTCGACGGCCGATTGAGTTGTTGTTTGACCATTTCGAAGTCGATGGCCGGTGGTGTTTGATTCACGCCACGCATGCGCAGAGCCAGGAACTCAAATTGATCGCAAACTCGCAGGCAGTTATTGGATTGTGTCCATCGACCGAAGGCAATCTCGGAGACGGAATTTTTCGGGCTGCTGAATTTTTGGAATTGGGCGGACGCTTGGGAATTGGAACGGATAGCCAGATCGCGATTAATCCAGCAGCTGAACTGCGATTACTCGAATACGGCCAACGACTCTCGAAACGATTGCGCTGTGTGCTGGGGACCGAAACTCGTTCGGTCGGAAGAAATCTTTTCGAACACGTCGCAGCGTACGGGGCCCAAGCTTTGGGAATCAATGCCGGTGAAATTGCGGTCGGTCGACGGGCCGATTTGATCGTGATTGATCCGACCCATCCGTCGATCGATGGTGCAGCGCGGGATCGCCTGCTCGACCGTTTCGTGTTTTGTGATTTTGGCAGTCCCGTCAGTCGGACCATGGTAGGCGGAGTTTGGGCCGATGCCTGAGCGGTTTTTCGCTCAAATTAATTTGGTATCATGGTGTCAAGGTAATTGGAGATTCTTCGTTTCGAAATCATCACGAGGTATTTCTGTCATGAAACTTGTTGTCCTTTGCAGCCTGTTTATCGTATGTCTCGGTCAAGCGACAACTGCCAGTTGCCAGGTCACTGACGAACAACGCACCCGCCGACGCGAGTTCGTCGAGAAACTAATGCGGGTCTAATGAGGGCGCAGCACCGCCTCTTGCAAGACATTTATTAACAAACGCGAGGCGCCAATCACGGCCAACCATCATGAGTAGCTGTTGAATTTGTTTCAATTTTGGAACGATTTTCGGCCGAGCATGAACGAATTTTGCCCCGAAAATTTACCGAGTTTCCTCGAATTCCGTAGGCAAATGAATCGTTTAATGGTTAAGTTGCAGGTTGTTTACACGGAGTAGCCAACTAGTTCATTCGGGACAAGTTTATCAGCTTAAACCCCGTTGTCTTGCCTGCTTCATGATGTCGCAGAGCTGGATTTGCTGTTTCCCGTTCGCAGTAACAGCTTTAAACTATTAGTCCGCGAAGTAGGATCAACTATAGCGATTAGGCAAAAAAATATGGCAACAGAAGTTCAACCGCAAACACGATCGTCGGATGTTGATGCGATCGCCAAAGACATCCATGTTGAATCGGAGAAATTGGCGCGGGGACATCGCATTCCGCATCCCGAGGGTGTCAATAAACAGAGCCGTATTTTGTGGGAATATGTGATACCGGTAATTGTCTTTCATCTGATGATTCCTTTGGCTTTCACCAGCTACTTCTTCAGTTGGTGGGGACTGCTGTTCTTGCCCATCGGAAATTATTTTTTTACATCGATGGGAATTGGCGCGGGCTACCATCGTTTGTTGACGCATCGTGGATTTGATTGTCCGAAGTGGTTCGAATACACATTGGCGACTTTGGGAGTGTGTAGTTTTCAGGATTCACCGGCTCGCTGGGTCTTGGTTCATCGGGTTCACCATCAGCATTCCGATCATCAACCCGATCCACACACTCCTCGAGTCAGTGGTTTTTGGTCGCACATGGGCTGGATGTTTATCGACAATCGGGATCTGAGCACGGCCGCTGCCTACGATCGGTATTGTCGCGACCTGATGCGCGATCGGTATTACCTTTGGTTGCAACGGGGAGTAAATTGGGTGTTGGTGTATATTTTCCACGCCTTTCTTTTCCTAGCGGCTGGTATCGGATTGGCGTTCTTCATGGCTGGACCTGGTGGAAGGCTTCAGTTTGCCAGTCAATTTTTCCTGTGGACCGTCATCATGCGAACGGTCTACACTTGGCATGTAACCTGGGCCATTAATTCCGCCGCGCATCTTTGGGGTTATCAAAATTATGACACGCGCGAAGACAGTAAAAACAACTGGCTATTCGCCTTGCTGACCAATGGCGAAGGCTGGCATAACAACCACCACGCCGACCCTCGCTCGGCTCAGCACGGCCATCGGTGGTGGGAAATTGATATCACCTACGTCACGTTGGCTGCGTTGGAAAAAATTGGTTTGGTCAAGAATCTTGTTCGTCCGAACAGCAAACGGCTCGACAAAAAAACCGTTTGATTCATGTTGGTTCTTGTTCCATGTTTTAGCGCGCCGAAACATGCCACATTCGTTGCTTGAAAAAATAGTATCGGGTGGCCAAACCGGTGTCGATCGCGCCGCCTTGGACGTCGCGATTTTTTTGGAGATTGAGCATGGGGGCTGGTGTCCTCATGGACGTCGGGCTGAAGATGGACGCATCCCCGCCCGCTACCGTTTGAAACAGACTCGAGCGCGAGACTACTCCGTGCGAACTGAGAAAAACGTGGTGGAATCGGACGGCACATTGATTTTGTTTCACCGGGGGATGACCGGCGGGACGGAATTGACGCGAAAGTTGACTTTGAAACATCGGCGTCCCGTGCTCTGTATCGATTTGGCAACAGCCACCGACGTCCAGGAAACGCAAATAGTCCAATGGATCGACAAACACCACTTGAAGGTGTTAAATGTCGCCGGGCCTCGGGAATCGACTTGTGCCGGGATTGCCAAACTGGCCGAGAGATTTCTGGTAACGGCGCTACGCGAGATCGTCTAACGCATTTTTAGGAAAAAATCCACAAAATCGACTAAGATGGACTACAATTCGCGACTCTTGGAAAACAAGATTTTGATTGCGCCGACGAATAACTACTTAGATGATCCGGATTTTAGACCGTCCAAAATCCAGTCCGCAGCCTTACAAATCAGGTGAACAATGAACAGAAATAGAGTCGGAACAGCAAGCAAGTTGTTTGGCTCATTTATTTTGTTAATGTCGTTCCATACATTTGAGGGTTTGACGAATTCCGCCAGTTTTGGTCAAGAACTGACAAACGGGTCGGTTTCCGAAGCAAGCTCCGACGTTGGATCCAAGCCTGATTCCTTAGAGCTCTCTCCCGTTTCTCACAGTGATTTCGCACAACCTGGTTTTCCGGGCAGCGATTCGACCGTCCGTCGGTTTACCTTGACTCACTTGATTCAGCTGACGATCGTCGCGTCCGTGTTTCTGTTGGGCTACAGTCTGCTGACGGCCGGCAAGCATGGACGAGGCTGGTTTGTAGTGTCGGTTATGCTTGGAATCTTGGCCGTCTTGGGTAAGTCGATTCTGTCGTTGTTTGTGGTCGTCGCCGATTCGAAAAGCACGACCGAGTGGGACGAAGACGAAGGTTAAGCGAAAGCGAACCGTTTCCTCAATCGCGACCAGCCGTCATTGGTTGATTGTCGCACCGTAGTTGTCCAGCTGCGGCGCGCTCATCCGGCAATCGACCGATCGTTAAAAATCGGCGTTGCCGGGCGTTCGAGGGAATGGGATTACGTCGCGGATGTTGCTCATGTTGGTTACAAACTGGACGGCTCGCTCCAAGCCCAATCCAAACCCCGCGTGCGGAACGGTTCCGTATTTGCGCAAATCGGCATACCACCAATAATCATCGATGTTCAGGTCTTGCTCCTTCATGCGGGATTCCAACATTTCCAACCGATGTTCGCGTTGACTACCACCGATAATCTCACCGACTCCTGGCACCAACACATCCATCGCGCGCACGGTCTTCCCATCGTCATTGCAATACATGTAAAACGGTTTGAAGGAGCGTGGGTAATTGAACAGAATAACCGGATTCTGAAAATGTTTTTCGGTTAGATAGCGTTCGTGCTCGCTTTGCAGATCGGTTCCCCATTCCACAGCGTATTCAAATGGCTCACCGCACGATTTCAAGATCTCAATTGCTTCGGTGTATGGCAATCGGGTGAATTCGGACTCGACAATTTTCTGAAGTCGCTGGATCAGTGTTTTTGTTTCATCTACAAAATCGTTGAAGAACTGCATGTCTTCCGCACAGTGTTCCAAAGCATCGCGGAAGATACGTTTCAGAAACGCTTCCGCCAAATCCATGTTGTCCGGCAATTCATTAAATGCGACTTCTGGTTCGACCATCCAGAATTCGGCCAAATGCCGCGAAGTATTCGAATTCTCTGCGCGAAACGTCGGACCAAAGGTGTAGACTTTCCCCATCGCACAAGCGTAGGTCTCGGCTTCCAATTGACCGCTCACGGTTAAAAACGTCGGCTTGTCGAAGAAATCAAATTTGTAGTCCAGTTTTTCAATCTGTTGTTTGGCGATTTGGTTCAAATTCATCGTCGTCACCTGAAACATCTCACCCGCTCCCTCGCAATCGCTGGCGGTGATGATCGGTGTGTTGACGTAGAGAAACCCTTGTTCCTGATAGAACTGGTGGATTGAATTGCAAATACAGTTTCGCACTCGAGCCACAGCTCCAAAAGTATTGGTTCGAATGCGCAAATGCGCCCATTCCCGCAATTTCTCGAATGAATGCCGCTTTTTTTGCAACGGATACTGCTCGGGATCAGCCCAGCCATGCACCGTCAAACTGCTGGCGAACAATTCGGTTTTCTGGCCTTGTCCGCCGGAAGCCTTAATCTCGCCTACGGCAGTTAAACTACACCCGGCTGTCAGGTTTTTGATCTCAGATTCATAATTTGCCAATGTCGTATCGGCGATAATCTGGATATTCCCTTGGCTGGAACCATCATTGATTTCGATGAAACTAAAACCCGCTTTTGAGTCGCGTCGGGTTCGCACCCAGCCCTGAATGGTGGCCGTGACTCCGATGGACTTTTCTTCTCGAGCAGTTTTAACGGAAATTTTTGTCATGGGGTTTGATCATGTTTCTGGGATGAAGTAATAACAGGAAAACGAAACGACATTGATGGACAAATTATTCGATTCCGTGTTCGGTCAAATAGCGTTCGACATCCAACGCCGCCATGCAACCTGTGCCTGCCGACGTGATCGCCTGCCGATAATAGTCGTCGGCCACATCTCCAGCGGCAAAGACACCGGGGACGCTGGTGTTAGTCCGGAACGGCAGCGTCCATTGCAGATAGCCTTTCTGGTTCACCGTTAATTTACCGTTCAGGAATGAGGTATTGGGAGTATGGCCGATGGCGACAAACATTCCTCCAACGGCAATCTGTTCTTCTGTCTCATCGATGGTGCTTTTCAGTTTCAACCCTGTTACCAAAGAGCCATTACCCAGAACTTCTTCGACAACTCGGTTCCAAAGAATTTTGATTTTGGCATGCGATTTAGCGCGTTCCTGCATGATTTTTGATGCGCGCATCTCATCGCGACGAACAATCAAGTAAATCTTGTCTGCCCCCTTGAGGTTTGCCAAATAGGTGGCCTCTTCGATCGCAGAATCTCCGGCTCCAACCACTGCCAAGGGTTTGCCCCGATAAATCGGTAAGGCACCGTCGCAGACCGCACAAGCGCTGACCCCTTTGTTTTTGTACAGCTCTTCGCTTGGCAATCCCAGATAATTTGCCCGCGCACCCGTCGCAATAATAATCGAATGTGTCTTAATCGGGTCGCCACTAGCCGGAATCACGCGCAAGGGTCGTCCAGAAATATCGATGTCGACAATGTCATCGCCGATCACGCGCGTCTCAAAATTAAGCGCTTGTTGTTTCATCAATTCCATCAGCTCGGTTCCCTGGACCGCATAATGAAGTTGCCCGTCCTTTTTGTGGTCGGGAGCGGGAGGAAGGTTCCATTGACGATCTGTATCGACGGCACTTTCGATAAACGCCCGCACGTTTCCAAACGGGAATCCAGGATAGTTTTCAACCTCCGTAGTAAAGGCCAATTGCCCCAATGGAATCATTTCAGGTCGAACGGTTCCCTCAAACAATAATGGCGAAAGACCGGCCCGCGCCGCATAGATGGCAGCTGACCAACCGGCCGGACCGCTGCCGATAATTACGACCTTTTCCGTCACGGAGTGCTCCTAATTCAAGTGAAATTTAGTGGGGAAATCCAGCTGATAAATTATAAAGGAAACCGGTTCTCACCGGCAGTACAGTAATCGCCACGGCCTGCTAATCATCGAACCGACCAAAGCTTGATCCGGGCGAGTTCAGACACGAATCAGTACTGGTTTGTCTCGCGACGAGTCAATTTAGACTCCAGCCGACTTATCGATTGTTCAACAAATCCATATAAGCACCGGCAACCAATTGCTCAGAAGTGATCCCCAATTGTCCTAGCAACTGCTTGATGATTTGCTCGCCGTCGAAAACAGAATCCGTCGCTGCCAGAACAACTTCCAGCTCCAGAAATTTCCCAAGACTCTCGACTTCATCAAGATGAATTCGTGTTTGCTGCACTAGATAGAGAATGCGTTTCTTGCGAACAACTCCCCGTATGCCCAAAGAACCTGCGAGCACATCCCGCAACGCTTCATGATTCTCAATCGGCGACCGAAGATAGTCCGATGTTTTGGCGCCACCAGCATCGGGTCGTTGGTAAAAAATTAGTTCACCCGATCCGTCCCCACACTGACGGAGCTTCAGTCGGCCGTGTGTGCAATTAAAAAACGTGTCGGTCTGGATTAATTGCTGTGGTGCGGATGAGGCCAATTGGCTTGCCGCTTGTCGCGCTTGCTCAAATTGCGACTCCGTCAGCTGGGCTTTTATTTCTACGTTGCGATTCAAACACCGCCTCCTTTGTAATTTATTAACCTGCCACGAAATGAACCGAATGAAATTGCCGGTGACAAAACACCGGCGTTTCCGCTGGCTGGTCACCGGTTGGCAAGTTGTTGCAAATATCGAATACTGTCTCCTGCCAACGACTCGATGCCCCGTGCATAGTCGAAGACTTCGACGCTGACCCACCCGCGATAACCAATTTCATCAAGTGCGGCGACGATGGGTTCGAAATCAAGGTTTCCCATCCCAGGCCCACAGCGATTCGGATCATTCGCATGAAAGTGAACTAGCCAGTCCCGGCTGCTGCGAATAATGTCCGGAATCGTCGACGATTCTGTCGACATGGCCTTTACATCCAAATGTAGCTTGACGAAGGGGCTGTCGACGGCTCGTGCCAATTCGATCGCCGAGGCAGCGGTGAGGAGAAAGTTGCCCTCCTCCGGACCCAACGGTTCCAAGGCTAATGTCACCTGGCATTCCGCCAACGTTGGAGCCAAGTCTTGCAAGACTTCCACTGCACGTTCAAAACCGGCGGCAAGACTAACGCCGGGTGCCAGATTTCGTTGTTGCGGAGAACCGAAAACCATGAGACTCCCGCCCAGATCGGCACACAGTCGAATCAACTCGCGCAAGTATTTGGTAGTCTTGTCCCGCACTCCCTGCTCGCTATGGGTCAAGTGCAGCCCGGAAGTCTTGGCCAACAGCCAATGCAATCCGACGATCTCCAAATCACAAGTCTCCGCCAATCGGCGAACGATTCGACGTTGCGACGCCGATATTTCAAAGGCATTATTATGCAAAGTAAATGGTGCAATCTCGATGCCGGTGTAGCCCAGTTGTCGCGCGTGCGAAAACGCTTTTTCGAGCGACCAATCACCATAAAGCTCATTGCAGATTGCGAATTTCACGATTGGCCTTCGATTGCGCAATTACACCGAAGGGACAACAATTTAGTTTCAAAGTTCATGTTCGAAAATACGTCCTGGAACAAGCCCACTGGAATCGACCCAATCTGTCCTACAGGACAATGTACAATAATACTGTTCTCGCGGCAGGTTCCACGTCCTGTTAGGAGTCTCCTTATTCATGAGTGTCAATCTAACATCCTATTTGGACGGCGTCTTGTTGCTGGTCAAAGCCAAGCCTAATTCTCGCTCCAACCAAGCCTGTGGCGTGTTTGACGGAATGTTAAGAATCTCGATTACCGCAACGGCGGAGAGAGGCAAAGCCAATCAAGCGGTCATCGCCGTGTTGGCAAAGACATTTTCTGTTCCGAAAGCTCAAATCGAGTTGATCCATGGCCGGACGTCTGCAAACAAGACATTATTGATCCGGGGAAAGACGGTCAACGAATTGCGCGATATAATCAATGCCGGATGAGTTAGGATGTCACGTTCGGCGGTCGGTTTGGTAACTTTGTCTTCGCAACTGTCATAGATCCATGTCGCGTTTCTGCTACCTCGGTTTGATTGTCGGATTCCTAAGCGGATGCCTGGCGCCTGAGGCACCGTTGCGCGATCCCAATAAAGGGACCCCACAGGCTGATCAAACAAATGCAATGCAATTGTCATTTCCCAAAGCACTAGCGGCGCGGCATCTGACAAACCTTGTCCAGGTGCACGACCGTGTAATTTCCGGTGGTCTGCCCGAAGGAGAGCTGGCTTTCACGGAACTAACTCAGCTGGGTATCAAGACGATCATCAGTGTTGACAGCGCAAGACCTGATGTGGCAATGGCCCGGAAACATGGGCTCAAGTATGTGCATTTACCGCATGGTTACGATGGAATTTCCAGCGATCGCGTTGTTCAGTTGGCCAAGGCAGTTCGCGAACTGGACGGCCCAATCTATATTCACTGTCACCATGGCAAACATCGCAGCCCGGCGGCGGCGAGTGTCGGGTGTGTTGCGGCAGGACTCCTTCCAGCCAGTCAAGCCGTGGCGGTGTTGCAGCTTGCCGGGACCAGTCCCAACTATCGCGGTTTGTTCGAGGCGGCCGCGCGCGTGCAACCGATTGACCTAGCAATCCTTGACGGACTCATTGTGGAATTTCCGGAAACGTCCTCGGTGCCTCCGATGGCGGAAGCAATGGTTGCGTTGGAACCAACCCACGAACGTTTGTTGCAAGTGGCTAAAGCAGGCTGGACGTCCAATCCAGAACATCCGGAGGTATTCCCAGAGCACGAAGCCCTGATCTTGAAAGAACATTTTTCAGAACTGTGGCGAGTTAACGATGTTCGATTAGAACATCCTGATTTTGCGCGATTGTTGAAGGATTCGGAGTCGTTGGCCTGTGAATTGAATGACGAACTTTCAAAAGTCGCTTGGAGCGATCCACCCGCGGAAATACGGGACACTTTAGATCGAATAGCATCGGAAATTTCATTGAATTGCAATCGTTGCCACCAGAAATTTCGGGACCCGCCTCGCGGTGCGAAGTAGGCGACAGGTAAGAGCCAAATTGCGTCCAATCTGGTCGAGTCTGTTGGTGCGGACGCCGATATTCTTCCAGTTGTTTCACGCGACGACTACTTGCAGTTGAATAATTCGTCACGGAAAATGATCGCCAGCATCACACTTCGCGGTGCGCAGGAATCGAGGACTGATTTCCGGTGCAGTTCGCATTCTTTCAATTACACTTCCCTCACTGGTCAGGACTATAAAATGAAAAAAATCATTTCGTTGTCTCTAGGCGGTTTGTTTTTGCTGGGTGCTACGAGTATGGCTCAAGACGTAATTGCCCCGGCGAGTAATTCGGGTGCTACCGCGTATGCTTCGCCACCGACGCAAGCCACTACGATCGTGGGTGGCCAGGGAACCGTTCAACCAGGAGGAGCTGTTGTGTCAGGTCCAACAATTGTCGGAGGCGATCCTTCCACCTGGGGTCCTCCATTGAACCAAGGTCAAACCATCTACGGCGGAGACCCTTCGACATGGGGTCCTCCCTGGAATCAAGTTGGTCCATATTATCCACAACCGGGCTATACACAGCCAATCTACCCGCAAAATTACCCAATCAACATGAATGGCTTCCAGCCACAAGTCTATTACCCACCCTACAATCCGGCGGTAATTCAAACTCCCAATCAACTCCAAAGTGTCCAGTACGACCAATGGGGTCGCGTCATTTTGAATACCGGTAGCCAAACCGTATACAATTCGGCTTTCAACGCCGGACGCAACCAGGTTATGCCAGGTACTTTGGTCAACGTCAGCCGATATGAACTGGATCAATTCGGAAATAGTGTTCACGTGACCGGACAAGAGTGGACCGGACTGGATGGGCAACCGCACGCGAATCTGAATCGAAACACGGTTACAAGCAATAACGGTGTGATCATCAATAACGATAATGTTCAGGTCTATCGCTCACAAGCAACTCCACCAACACCGACACCGGATGCTGGCGGGAATTAGGTGGCCAAATTTTTACCCAAGGGTTTGAAACCAATGGAGTTCTCTCGGTCACGGAATTTTTTCACGCCTGAAGAAGGTACGAAATTCATGTTCGTTTAATTTCAAACCAACTTGAGCGGGACTCCAACGGGTCCCGCTTTTTTGTGACACTTGTTGGTTTTGATCCGGTTCGGATATCCGCTTCGACCGCTCGCTTTACGCCGGCTGGTTGAAAGAACTTTGAGTCTTTACATCAAGCCAGGATTGACGACGCTTCCGTCATCCTGACTCCGCAAAAAATTGCCTTAGTCAATTAAACTCTGGAGTATCTTCAATGTCCAAACGACTATTTTCCACGATCGTTCATTCCTCGGTTTTGTTTTTCGGTTTCCTGGTTCTTGATTGCAATTCGCTCGCCCAGGTTGGCATCGCACCACAAGCCTATACTCAGCCCGCCCCATTACAAAAATACACATTGGGGTTTACTGGAATCGACATTCCCGGCTTAGGTGTACAAATTCAAAATATCGATCCCGCTGGTCCCCTTAGCCGTCTGGCGACTCCCGGGAATCCCGGCGCCGCACTGTCGATGGCCGAGCCCGGAGACATCATCGTTGCTTTGGGAGATGTTCCGACCCCTTCGATGGCAGTATTGGAAAATCAATTAGCCGGGCTGGCCGTAACCGGCGGACGCATCATTGTCACCATGCGTAACGTACGCGACGGGTTGAACCAAAACTGGGAAGTTACAGCGACGGCGATGGCTCCCGTAAATCCTGGTCCCCCCGCCCAAGTAACCTTCAGTCTGCAAATTTCTGGGGAAGAAGTTCCGGGACAGGGAATCAAGATTGTCAGCATTATTCCCGGCGGGGCGGCCTCCAAACTCAAAGACGCTACAAATCCCACGGGCGGAGATATCTACCTCGATCCTGGCGATTTGATTACGGCGATCAACGGAATTCCCACTCGCAGCGGCGCCGAGTATCAGTCTGCGATGACGTCGCTGCAGTCAACGGCGGGTCGTGCCCAAGTTACGATCCGCGATGTTCGTACAGGGCAATCCAGAATTTTGAACGCGATCGCAGCCGTTAATGCGAATCCAAATCCCAATCCAAATCCCAATCCAAATCCCGATCCGAACCCCAATCCAAACCCAAACCTGGGGCCGCGTCGCGTTCATTTTGTGATTTGCGGACAATCGGCTACGAGTCAAGAGGGTTTTAACAACTGCATCCGCAAAAGCCTCTCGGACTTGGATGGTTTGCTCGAACGGGTCGACCCAAGTTTTGTCGCCAGCAAGACAATTCTGCGAGATGGCCAGTGCAATGCCGTTACGATTCGAGAAACGCTTCAAAACCTCCGTCCCGCACCGCAAGATACGATCTTTTTTTATTACACCGGGCATGGAGCCCACGATGCCAACGGACACTTCCTGCAACTCAGTGCCACCAATGGATTTGACATGCCGCGCACCGAAATTGCGCAATTGATCCAGCAACACAACGTACGCCTGTCGGTGTTCATTACAGAATCGTGTAACGCAGCTGGCTCGCCTAAAATGACGGCTGAACAACGAACGAGCATTCAAAATACCAACACGCTGACCGAATTCGAAGATCTGTTGCTATCGTATCGAGGATACATCGAACTAAATTCTTCGGATACGAATCAGTTTGGTTGGGGTACGCCGTCGCAAGGCGGTTTCTTTAGCAAGTTCTTCACTAGTGAACTGAAAGATCTCACGCCGACTGTTGGCTGGCAAGCGGTGTTGGATGAAGTCGGTCGAAAAACAAATTCTTTCTATCAACAAAAACGCAGCGACGATATTTCGTTTGGACGAGCCCCTCAGGAAATGATCAACCAACCCGCGTTGTCACCTAAGATTTATGCTTTGCAAGTTCAGTCCGATCCCGCCAATATTAATCCGGGAACGCGCAGTTTTACGACTGTCACTATTACTGAACGCGCTGTTCGAGGGAATTAGCTTGAGCCTGGTCAGAAAGTCGACAAAACTCGATGTATTCGGCGATCGTTAGCGGTTCCGAAGCTGCCAGCAAGTGTGCTGGCAGCTTCGGAAATCCGCAACGATTGTGATGATTATGCCGATAAGTCAATAGATTGAATATTTGCCAATCGGGTCGCGCCGCAATGTAGCCGTGTGCTGGTGAATTCTGATTGTCACCAAAATGACGCTGCCTTCGCACAGGCCGCTATTTCAAGTGTTCGGGCCGATTCGGTGAGAAAGATCAACCCAAATTTTGTTGTCGTTTCATTCCGAAACCAACCGGTTCGTTTTTTCTCGATCTATCGAAGGATGCAATTGCCTCGGTTTAGTCAGATCGCTGTCGTCATGTTTGTTTTGCTTTCGTCTGCAAACGCACGGTCACAAGACGACACGCTTGGGTCAATTGCCAAGCCCACCGCAGTATCGGACCAGTCGGAACTTGACGTTGCCAAAGAGATTGCTGAACTAAGGCGTCGCTTGGAGATTTTAGAAAGTCCTTCAAGCGCATCGGTCAGTTCCTCGTCTAAAAAACCGCCAAGTGAACAACAGACAGGTGCAAAAACTGACCAAGAGAGCAACCAAAAGACTGACGAAGCGAATCGTTTGGATACCAAGTCTGTCGCGCCCAAGGAACAATCCTCCGAGGCATCCCAAAAAATTGACAAGGCGATCAAGGCGAGTCCCCCGAGCCCAGGCACCGATGACAAGTGGACCGTCAAATTGGGCGGACACGTTCAGCTGGACTACGTCACTTGGGCTGCAGCGGATCCAGCTATTGTCGGGGCGGAGAATTACTTCAGTTACCGGCGCCTGCGCTTGGTCGCTGACGGAACCGGTTACGGGAATTTGGATTTCCGATTGCAAATGACATTAGAACCCGGGTTGGGTTCTAACTCCAATCAGTTTGGCTCTCCCGATGTCAAAGACGCCTATTTGTCGATGAACGAGATTCCCCACATTGGCAGGTTCCGCGTCGGAAACTTTTTCGTCCCTTTCAGTTTGGAACAAGTCACCAACGATACCAACAACCTCTTTAGCGAACGTTCAATTCCCTCGCAGGGTATTTTCGCTGTCGATCGCGAAGTCGGCATGGCGCTGTACAATTGCACAGCCGAACAGGATGTGACTTGGTCGGGCGGAATTTTCTTCGATGACCTAAATGATACCATCAAGACTCGAATTGATGACAACCAAGGCTATCGTCTAAGCGGTCGATTGACCTGGTTGCCCTATTATGACGATGTCAGCAAGGGTCGATACCTTGTGCATACAGGTCTCGGAGTGTTGCATACCAACGACCGTGATGATCAAGTCCGTTTCAGCTCACGCCCGCAAATTCAGCGAGGCCCCATTTTAATTGACAGCGGCAACCTCGCTGCGGACACGTACACGACTGGAAATGTCGAGCTGGCTGTTGTATGGGGCCCGATTTCGATTCAAAACGAAGCTTTCTTGTCCAGTGTCAACTTGAACGCGGCGGACTCACAACAGTTTGGCGGCGCCTACTCGCACCTGAGTTATTTCTTGACGGGTGAAAATCGAGTGTTTGACCGGTTTGGCCAGCACGGTGCACAGTTCGGTCGATTCAAGCCTGACACCAATTTTTTTGCGACCCAGGCCGGTCACGGCTGGGGCGCTTGGGAAGCCAAAGCCCGTTGGTCCTATCTCGACCTGACAGCGGCCAATCGTGGACAATACAACGACATAACAATGGGCTTCAATTGGTATTGGACCGATCGCACACGGTTGATGTTTGATTGGATCCATCCGTTCACTACCAGTCAAACCGAATTTGGGTCGACCGAATCAGATTTGCTTGCGATGCGATTCGATTTCAATTGGTAACCGTCTCACCCGCGCTAGCGCACTAAGGAATCCACTTTCAAATCTTCGAAGCTGGTAATCCGAATTGATTGAAACTGGATTTTAGGATTTTCCTTTTCGAGAGTTTTGGCGTTCCATTCAGTTTGCAATAGTACCGCGTCGTGACCAAACTGGTCGCGCACCAGCATCGAAGTGTAGGGCAATTTGAGATCGGCCTTTTCCAATTCTGTTGCATTGAACCACCGGACCAGCTTATAGGGCTTCCAGTTGATTTTCGTACTGGTGTTGTATTCCGATTCCAGGCGAAATTGCACAACATCGAATTGAAGTTCGCCGACAGCGGCCAAAATCATTTCGCGGCGAGTCGCTAATGAATCATGAAATACCTGGATCGCACCCTCTTCAATCAACTGCTCCAGTCCCCGATCAAACTGCTTGCGACGGGAGGTGTCTCCGCATTCCAACACGGCGAAAAACTCTGGTGAGAATTGGGGCAGTGGTTCGTACTGGATCGGCTCGCCGTCACATAGCGTATCACCCAAGCGAAACTCGCCAGGGCACACGACGCCAATGATGTCGCCCGGATAGGCTTCGTCCATGGTTTGGCGATCCTGGCCAAAAATTCGCAGAGCCCGTGGCAACCGAATTCTCTTGTTGTTCCGAGTTACCGTTACTTCCATATCTCTTTCAAATCGTCCTGTACACACCCGCATGAAGGCCACACGATCACGATGTTTGGGATCCAGATTCGCTTGAATCTTGAACACAAACCCCGAGAACTCTTGCCGACTCGTTGAAACCAGCCCGACATTGCTCATGCGCGGCCCCGGCGGCGGGCATAGTTTTAGAAATCCCTGCAGAAAGTGCTCGACCCCAAAATTTGTCAAAGCACTACCGAAAAATACCGGCGTTTGTTCGCCGCGCAAAAATCGCTCGTGTTCGAGTTGCGTGCCGGCGATCCGCACCAGATCCACCTCTTCTCGCGTCGCATCGATCAGGGATTGTGGAATTGACCGCCCGAGTGTCTGAGTCGTAGCGTCCCGCCTGGATAATTCCGTCGTCAATTCACTCCAGGAACTCACATCGGCCGCAACCTTGCGATCACCGGAACGGTCATGGAACAAATGAACTTGATCGTCATGCAAATCGACGACGCCGCAAAACTCATGACCGCTGCCCATTGGCCACGTCTGCGGCACCGCTTGAATGGAAAATTTTCGTTCGATCTCATCGATGATCTCAAGTGGAGCCAATCCGGTTCGATCAACTTTATTGACAAACGTAATGACCGGCATCTTTCTCAACGCACATACGCGGAATAATTTCTCAGTTTGAGTCTCAATTCCTTTTGCTAAATCGATGACCATCACGGCAGCATCGGCGGCCATCAAAGTTCGATACGTGTCTTCGCTGAAGTCATGGTGTCCCGGCGTATCCAGCAAATTGATTTGGCAACCATTGTACTCGAACGTAAGTACGGTTGAGCTGACCGAAATTCCGCGTTTCTTTTCCAGCTCCATCCAGTCAGACGTGGCCGCGCGTTGGGATTTCCGTCCACGGACTGCGCCGGCGATATCGATTGAACCACCAAACAACAACAATTTCTCGGTCAACGTCGTTTTCCCGGCATCGGGGTGGGAAATAATGGCAAAAGTGCGCCGCCGATTTTTTTGTGATTCGATGACTGGGTCTATTGAGATACTCACAGCTTACTTGCCAAACAGGGGAGGGGAGGTGAAGTGTTGGGTCTGTTGTGTCAATTGCGACTGCCAAACAATCGCCGTCGCACTGCAAATCGACACAAGGGATCAATCCACGAATGTGTTAAACGTATCAGATCCTGGTAAATTGCAAAACCCAATGCGGCGGAGATGTTGGCCAAAGACAATGGCTTTGTACAAAAATCGCTTGGTCAACGGCAAACGAAAATCGGTTCGGTTGTGCCGTTTGGATCGGCTGATCCCCTGCGGATCGAATCAAAGAGGGAACACGAATTGAGCAGTTGGGGAAAACGACGGCTTTACTGAATGAGACCTTGCAAATACATCACGTTTTTCGGCGATTCGAATTTGCCATCTCGAGGGGCGAACCGTTCAAATGCCTGTCGCACGGAAGCGTGTCGGACATCGGCCTCTGAGTATCCCGAATTAAATGAACGGCTGGCATAATGCCTGACGAATTCTTCAAATGTGGAATATTGGGTGACGCTATGGTAGCGCACGACTTCGCAGGTCTGAAAAGTCGGTACGGCAAGCATCCGCAACGCCTCCCAGGCCGCCGCGCGTTCAACTTCTTCATCGTGAAACATTCGCATGACCTGATTCAATGGACAATCGATGGGTTCGATCACATACAAAAACCCGGCTGGACGCAGGACGCGCCGGACTTCGGTGAAAACTTGCGGATAAATCGCGCGCGGGACATGATGCAACGAGTACGAAAAAAAGACCCCGTCAACCGACTCGTCCGCAACGGGCAATCGGTCGGCTCCCGTCTCGCAGAACTCGAGACCGGGTGTCATCGTTGCAGATCGATTAGACGCAGCCTGAACCGGATCAGGATCAATCGCCAACACCCGTGCACCCTGCTCGACGAGTTGTCGAGAAAAATCCATGTTGCCGCAACCCACGTCGATTACCGATTTTCCTGGCAACGAGACGAATCGCGCGATCACATCAGCATTCAATTTGAAACCTAAATCGGGTATTTTTGACAAGCTAAATTCCTTTGTTGAGCGAACAAAAAACTTCTCGATGCGATAGCACCTCGATGGACCTGACCGACAGGACGGAGTTCGACTTCGGCCAACCACCGTTTTGTCGATGGGTATTTGTGGACTCCAGTAATCAACTCTCCAAACAATTTTAACATGCGTGGTTTTTCAACGCGAAGGTACTTGGGCTTAGTGCTACAATTATTTGCCAGGGAAACAACGGGACGACCCGTGATGCACAATCGAGAGTTCTTGGGGATCGTACGCGGACCTATCATCAGTTCTCGCCCCGACTTGAACCGCTCTCGCCTTTTGATTCGAGTGCATCGAGCGAACCAATAATCAGAAATGCAAAACAATGATGCGCAAACAAATTTACCATCTCTTGGTTTTTCGCCTAACTTTTTGGTGCTTGGTTTTGCTGCTCGTTTCGGCGATCTTTGATCGCGCCGAAGCGTACCAGTTCCGCGCTGGTTGTGCAGATGTCGACATCAGTCCGCGAGTGTTGCCGGCGCTGCGAAACGGTGGCTTTTTCGAACAAACTGCCAGTCGCGTTGACGACCGACTGTCTGCCAAGTGTTTGGCACTTTCCGATGGAACACAAACCATCGTATTTGCCATCGTCGATTCCTGCATGATTCCCCGCGATGTCTGTGAAGCCATTGATCAGTTAGTCGCCAATTCTGCGGCCATCAAGCCGCTCCACATCGTAATCGCAGCCACACACACCCATTCCGCGCCCAGTGTCATGGATTTTTGCCTGGGTACGCGGAAGGACGTCGTTTACACGGAACAACTCATTCGGCAAGTTAGCCAGGGAATTGTGCAAGCCATCGACGATCTTCGTCCTGCTCGTATTGGTTGGACGGTTGTTGATGCGA
The DNA here is from genome assembly GCA_031409295.1 of Mariniblastus sp. Classification (GTDB taxonomy): domain Bacteria; phylum Planctomycetota; class Planctomycetia; order Pirellulales; family Pirellulaceae; genus Mariniblastus. The sequence continues at coordinate 65,447 of JANNWZ010000084.1, read as the reverse complement.
TCCAACATACCCATTGCCGCCGATGGCTAAAGCACGCTTCAGCTTTCGGAACTGATCCCTTTGGCGAGGTAACGATCCGCGCAATGATGCACCCTGGTTATCAGAACGCGGAATACAACGGCCCGGCTGGGCCGGTCGACAGCCAACTAAGTTTGATCAACGTCCAAACATCGGAAGGTCAACCCCTTTGTTTATTGACGAATTATGCCATGCACTATTTCGGTGCCGACGCGGGTTTTTCAGCCGACTACTTCGGAGATTTCTCGGAGATCATGGCCGCTAAGATACAACCGAAATCAACGGCTTCACCGTCGACAAAAATGCTCGTAATCATGTCGCAGGGGACGAGTGGCGATCAACATTGGATGGATTACAGTCAACCTCAACGCGTAAACTATTCCCGTCGCCAATATGCTGAAGAACTTGTTCAAATTGCGTTGCCGGCAATGGAAACCATCGATTATCGCGACGACGTCAAGCTGGCAGTGGCTGAGACACAAATAGTTTTGTCGCGACGACTGCCTGACGCGAAACGGTTGGCTTGGGCGGTGAACCTTAACCAACAGCGCGGCGATCGACGGCCCAATTCGTTGCCCGAGGTCTATGCAGAACAAGCGGTCTGGCTTCACGAAAACCCAACCGCCGAGTTACTTTTGCAGGCCATCCAGATCGGCGATTTGGCCATTGCCGCTATTCCGAATGAAGTTTTTGGAATCACGGGGCTGAAACTTAAAGCTCAATCACCATTCCAGCCGTTAGTCAATTTCGAATTGGCTAATGGAGCCGAAGGCTATATTCCACCGCCAGAACAGTTTTTCCTCGGCGGTTATACAACGTGGCCGGCGCGAACCGCAGGTCTAGAGGTCGATGCGGAACCACAAATTGTTGCGTCTCTGTTAACACTGTTGGCACAATTGGCCGGTGAAAAACCCCGTTCATTGCCCCTTTCCGATTTATACAATGACCAGCAGCGACAGGCGATCCGGAAAGCGGTTAACGACGACAATAACCAACAGAATCGCGCGAAGCCAAAATAAATCGGCATACCAAATTCAGCCGGTCGCCCCGTCATCGCCCGGGTGAATAAAAGTTATACAAACATGCTTGCTCGTGATGACTATTGACCTGACATTGTTGGCGGCTGAGGCGGCGATTGCTCTCATGAACCATGCTGAACCAAATATCTATTCTCGACTTTGTAGACGTGTAAGCTCTCGGTTACGTCAAAATCTCCTGCACCACGTTACCGTGGACGTCGGTCAGTCGGAAATCGCGGCCTTGGAATCGATAGGTAAGTTTTTTGTGGTCGATACCAAACAAGTGCAGCATGGTGGCATGCAAGTCATGGATTTGACAAGGGTTTTCGACAGCAGCATAACCTAGTTCATCGGTATTGCCATAACTGATTCCGGGCTTGACACCGCCGCCCGCCATCCAGCACGAATAGCCTTGGATATGATGGTCTCGCCCCGACCCTTGGGCCATCGGTGTCCGGCCAAATTCGCCTCCCCAAATCACCAATGTATCATCCAACATGCCCCGTTGCTTAAGGTCTTGAACCAATGCAGCGGATGCTTGATCAACCAATTTACCGGTAACCCCAACTCCATTTTTTACCTCACCGTGATGGTCCCAACCGCGGTGGTAAACCTGAATGAACCGCACGCCCCGCTCAGCCAGTCGCCGAGCCAACAGGCAGTTGGCCCCAAATGTGCCATCGCTGCCCTTAGTACCATAGAGATCCAGAATATGTTGCGGTTCATCCGAAACGTCTGCCAAGCCCGGCACTGAAGTTTGCATCTTGAAGGCCAATTCGTATTGCGAAATTCGACTGACCAATTCTGGATCGTCAAATTTTTCATTGCCCACGTTATTCAATTCTCGCGCTGCATTGATGACATCGCGCTGTCGAATGTCGTCAACTCCATCCGGGTTGCCGACATACAATACCGGCACGCCCTGCGAACGAAATTCAACACCCTGAAATTGGCTGGGCAAAAATCCGCTATGCCATTGCCGCGACGCGATCGGTTGGGCTTGGCCTCCCCCGACCGAGGTCAGCACCACATAACCTGGCAGATCATCACAATCACAGCCTAGACCATATAACAACCATGAACCCATCGACGGTCGACCCGTGATAATGGAACCGGTGTTCATCAACGCATGGGCCGGATCGTGATTGATCTGTTTGGTTTGCATGGAACGAACGATACAAATGTCATCCGCAATGGTCTGAATGTGTGGCAGTACATCCGAGATCAGCTGCCCCGATTTGCCGCACGCGGTAAATGAATATTGAGGCGCCAGGCATTTCAGACGATCGCGCTCGCCCTGTAGTTGAGCGATTTGTTGGTTTTCCGTAAACGAAGTAGGCATCGGTTGGCCATCCATTTTCGCCAACCCCGGTTTATAGTCGAGTAACTCGAGATGGGACGGGCCACCTGCCATGTAGAGATGGATGACCCGCCGAATTTTTTGCGGAAAATGAACTGGCGCCAGCACTCCTTTCCAACGATCGAGCTCGGCAATGCCAGTCACGAGTTTTCCTGGCGACTCACGATTCAGCATCATGCCCAAAGCGATGGTCCCCAAGCCCGCTGCTCCTGTTCGCAAAAATGTTCGACGAGCGAGCGATTGGTTCAATTGTTCCGCGATCTGATGTTTCATTTTGTACTCGGTCGTGATTAATATCGAGTGACGAATTCGTGCAAATTCATGATGACCCGCGCAACGGACGTCCAGGCTGCCAACTGATCGACCGGAATTGTATCCGGTCGCTTGGAGATGCCAATGGAAGTGATTTTTTCTGCTTCCATTCGCTCTTTTTGATAGTGCTGTAAATGCGATTCAAAAAGTTGTTGCAATACTCTTGATTCACGATCCGTTGGTTGTCGCGATAAAGCGCGCTGAAACATGTTGGCAATCACCGCCGCCGACTCCTGATTGTTGTCTTTGAGCGTATTTGCCGCCAGACTTCTCGCGGCTTCAACATAACTCGGATCATTGAGCATCACCAAGGCGGCGATGGGCGTGTTCGAACGAGGTCGCTCGCAAGCGCTTTCTTCACGAGATGGTGCATCAAACGATTTCATAGCCGGATGTAGATATTGGCGCTGCCAATGCGTATAGACTCCCCGTCGAAATTGGCTTCGATCCATATCAGCAACATACTCTCGCGGCGGGAAATTCAAGTGTTGATACAAACCTGCTGGCTGATAAGGTTTGGCACTGCGTCCGCCAATATCCAACACGATCAACCCACTGACCGACAGAGCATTGTCGCGAATCAATTCTGCGTCCAGGCGAAATCTCGATTGCCGAGCCAGCCACCGATTGTCGGGATCGACGACTGTCAATTCTGCGCGGGGATGCGACGATTGGCGATACGTTTGACTCGTGACGATTCGGCGAATGATGTGTTTAACATCGAAGCCCGATTCAATAAAGTCGCCAGCCAATTGATCAAGCAATTCCGGGTGCGAAGGCCATTCCCCTTGGGAGCCCAAATCGTCCAAATTTTTGGAAAGGCCAGTGCCGAAATACAGTCGCCACAGTCGGTTGACAAAGACTCGCGCCGTGAGAGGATTTTCGGGATCGACAATCCAGTTGGCCAGATCCAAACGAGTCAATCGTGGAGCCGTTTCCGCACGGCGATTTTCACCAGTAAACAACTGCGGAAGTCGCGGCGAAACAAGCACGCCCGTGTGATCCATCCAATTGCCACGCGGTAACACGCGCATCGGTCGAGGCTCGACCGCGACAGTTACCAGGCTCGTGCGCGTGCGTGCCGCAACCACCTCTGATCGCTGCTTTTCCAAAGCCGCAATTTGTTGGCGATCGTTCGCAAACCGCGGCGCAATTGTCAAATAATAGTTGCCAAGTTGAGTCGATTGCGCCAGCGTTCGGTCCGTGGGCTTAACCAACAAAATTTCGCGAATGTCGGCGGGAAAACTTTTGAGTGGATTCGCAGTGGCAGCCACTTGGTCCGTAACCGATATTCGAAAATGTCCTAGCACATGGTTGCCCTGGCCATGATACTGCTGCAACACAAGTGTCAATGTCTCGGTCGACGCCAGCACCAATGGCTGTTGAAAATTGACGACCAGTTCGTTTTCTTGACCGGACTCCGGCAGGATAGCCCAGCCAAAATTCGGTCCGTGAATTTCGTGATCGATCACACTGGCAGCGGCCCATTTGCCATACGGGTTTGATTCAGCCGAAGCGGTTTGCTCGATTGTCGCCGTTGCATTGCCTAGCGGAATGACTCGTTTTTTCCATTCCTCGTTCCATTGATCGTAGGGCTTTCGAAGTTCATCCGGCTGGTCCGTTGAAATTTTCCGGACGATCACTAGCTCAGTCAAAACAAAATTTCCATTGCCGGCTCGTCCTGGTCCCTGTTGCGGCAGCGATTCGTGCGGCAGCGCTTCCAATCGCAATCCATTATATTCCCCCGGGGGTAAGTCAATTTTGAGCAAGTAACAATCTTTGTCGGCAGATTCGCCGGTCAACAAAACGGAATGGTCATCCAAAATCTGATAGGAAGTTTGATTGGTACTGTTGAACTCGCGCGGCTGGAGCGTTGTCCAACGAATCGATTTGTTAAGACTTTCAATTTCCCAATTCGTTTGTTCAGTAGCCAAACCGTCTGACTGTAAATTGATTGTTGCGCGGAGTGTTGCCAGACGTTGGTCGATTGGATTCAGCAGGTCGGCCAATTCCTCGTCCGGGACGTCAATTTGCGGGCCCCAATCGCCCGTTGAGTTGGCGCCGTCGTATAACCCTCGCTCCTGGATGTCGGCAAAAAATGACGCGAACGAATAAAAATCGTCAATCGAAAACGGATCGAATTTGTGATCGTGGCATTCCGCACAGCCTAGCGTCACACCCAACCAGACCGACGACGTTGTGCGAACCCGATCGGCAGCATACTTGGCAAGGTACTCTTCCGGTTGCACGCCCCCTTCGGCTGACATCATTCCCAGCCGGTTATAACCCGATGCCACTCGTTGCCAGGTCGTCGGAGACGCCAACAAATCTCCCGCTAATTGTTCCCGTGTAAACTCGTCAAAAGGCTTGTTGCTATTAAACGACTGAATCACATAATCGCGATAGGGTGAGACGCTGACGTCCTGATCGCCATGATAGCCCACGGTGTCAGCGTAGCGGACTTGATCCAACCAATGGCTCGCCATTCGTTCCCCGAAATGGGGTGACTGCAACAATTCGTCCACGGTTTTTTCGTAGGCATCCGCAGATTTGTCCGCGAGGAAAACTTCCACTTGTTCCGGCGCAGGCGGCAAACCGATCAAGTCAAAATACAAACGCCGAAGCAAAGTGACGCGATCGGCTTCGGGTGACGGCTGAAAATTTGCGACCGCCAAAGCCGCCCCAATGCGTTGGTCGATGTAGTTTGATTGAGTTGCCGTGACAGATTTTGGTTGTTTTTTCTCCAGCGGCAACCAAGCCCAGTGCCCTTGCCACTCGGCGCCTTGCTCGATCCATTGCCGAAACAACAACTTTTGTTGGACCGTGAGTTTTTTTCGATGCTCGGCGGGCGGCATGACGTCGAGCGGGTCATCCGAAAAGATCCGCCGAATCAGCTCACTTTTATCGGGTTGACCCGGTACGATGACGACATTGTCATTGCCGTCGACCACGCGATCGTACGGTAAGTCAAGTCTCAATTCGGCTTGCCGCGCTTGTTGATCTGGACCATGGCAAGCGTAACAATTGTCCGCCAAAATCGGCCGAATGTCGCGATTGAATTCCACGACCTCGCGTTCATCGGCAACCGCCGGCGCTATTGCCAGAAACAACCAACTGGACATTATCAAACATCGGAATTTCAACATCAGCACTCCCAAACCCCTTCGGTTTTCGAACAGCGGATCGAATCGCGATTGGATTGTAACATAACTGTATCGCACCGTAGGTATTATGGGATTTCCATGTAAGCAACGAGCAAGAAATACTGCGGCCACACTTGTCATTTTTCGAATTGCTTTCTTGCGATCCGAGCAGTGCTAGTCAATCAACCGCTAGTACCTAGTTCTTTAGGTTGTGCCACCGTCTAGCGAGGGCTTTTGGTACTCGGCCTGAGCTCGTGCCATGGCCACGATTTGTCGTAGAGTTTTGTTTGACCACGAATTGAACGAATTGCACGAATAACAACGAATGCCAAGGCTACGAAAAAGCAGGTCTGATGGATTCGTGTGACTCAATAAGTTCGTGGTTCACTGCTGCGGAATTCCGCGAAAAATGCTCCTTACCGAGCCACGTCACAGTCAATAGCGGTTCAGTCCTCATTCGTTTGTCGCCAGCAATTCTGACAATGCGGGCGAGCAATCGACACCACCTGTATGATGACCAAACTATGAACCAAAAATTGTCGGGAGAATTCGAAAAAAGACGCGATCACGCGGCCCCCAATTTATCCCGCCCGGCTGTATCCCGTGGGTCTCTTTGCCTGCACTTGTTTTTTTAGGAATTACATTCGAAAAACGGAAAAATTCAAGCTTGGAGAGACCGTCTGGCAAAATGGCGGAAGTGCATGGGAATCGAACCCACCGATCACATGATTTCCATGCGACCCGATAGTTTTGAAGACTATGACCCACACCAGTGGAGTAGGCACTTCCAAAAAAAATTCTCTGACCAAAATGACTTCTTCCAGCGAATGGCCACATCGGTGAATCGCTTAGAGAATCCCCTAGCAGGCGCCACTTTCGTTCGACTGCGAAAAATAGCTTGGTAAAGCATTTTAGCGACATCGTGAACAAAATAAATGCCGCGACGTCTATCGCGACGAAAATCTCATGAACATTCTTGCAAGGTTTTGTGTTAATTCAAACCCGGCCCATCCCCAGTGATCTCTACTCCACCATAATCCCTTCGAAATGCGCTTCGGGTTCGGGATATTGCGGATGCAAATCTTCCAGAGTCTTGCGCAACAGTTGACTAATTACGAGATTCCGGTACCACTTGCGATCCGATGGAATAATATGCCACGGCGCGATTTTTGTGCTGCAATGGGTCAAAGCATCCTCGTAGGCTCGCTGGTAATCGTCCCAGAGTTTTCGTTCGTCCAAATCTCCCAGGCAAAACTTCCAGTGATCGTCTGGCGTATCGAGTCGGGCTTGCAAGCGTTCGCGCTGGGTCTCTTTACTGATATGCAGAAAGCACTTCACAATGGTTGTGTCGCAGGCATGCAAGAGATTTTCAAAATCGTTAATGAGTTTGTACCGCGGACTCCAGACCGATTCGGGAACCAACGAATGAACTCGCACGACCAATACATCTTCGTAGTGCGAGCGATTGAAGATTCCGATATTGCCGCGTCGAGGGACGACTTGGTGGACTCGCCAGAGGAAATCGTGGTCGATTTCCTCTTCGCTGGGGCGTTTGAACGAACTGACCTGACAACTAGTCGGGTTCATTCCCTGTATCACAGTGCGGATCGTACCGTCCTTGCCCGCGGTATCCATTCCTTGCAGCACCAACAGGATGGAGCGTTTGTTTTCGGCATACAAACGCTTGGCAAGTCCTGCCATCACGACCGCGTTTTCCGCAATCATCTTCGCGGCGGTTTCCTTGTCATACTTGGTACCTCGATATTCACTCGGTATCGTTTCCAAAACGACCTTTTCACCAGGGCGAACAGTATAGGGGAACGCGTCTTTTTTTGGCATCGGTGCAACTCAAGGAAAAAATGGTTGGAAAAAATACGGCCGATGGGTTAATTCAACCCACCCAACACCATGAAACTATTTAAGATTTTCAGATACTGTTGCATCGCGAATACCACGATAATCAATACCAACAACCCAACAAAAATCAGCGTCATGGCAAAACCGACGGTGCCGATTAATTTCAGGTTCAAGTCAGCACGATCCTGATACTCTTGGGAGGCGCGCTCCATCGATTCGGCGAGCTCTCCGGCAACTTCACCGTTGTCAACGTAAATCAACAGATCATCGGGAAACGCGGCTGTCGACTGCAACGTCGTATGAAACCGATTTCCGTCTTGCAACATGCGACAGACTTTGGCTTCGTGTTGTTCATAAAAATAGTTTTCCGTTGCTCGCAACGATAACTGGGCAATTTCAACGGGATTCATTCCCGCATTTTCCGCGACCGACATGGTCCAGGCAAACCGAGATAGCGCCAGGCATTCGATCGTCTTGCCAATCAAGGGAATCCGTCGAGCGATCTTCATTGGCATGACACCAAACCAACCCAACGAAGTTCCGCGCACCAACAGAAAAAAACCGGCCGCCAAGAGACCAATTAGCACAAAATAGGCAATGACATTGCCAGTTGTGCTGCCCATCAACAACCAATTGATTTTCTTAATTTCCAGCGATGAGAAAATCCAATCGCAGATCACCATCAACCCGCCGACCATCATGATGGCGGCAAACAGCTCGAACGCCGGCCACGCCAACGCCGCCAGCATCTTGTTTCGAAAACTGACCAAGTTGCCATAATGCTCGGCCAACCGCGAAAAAGACTGTTCCAGCCGCCCGCCGCGTTCGCCAGCCTGGATGACTGAAATTGCGAGATCCGGAAAATAGCCGTGAGTGTCTTGCATTGCTTCAGCCAACGTTTTGCCGGAATCGACACTTTTAGATACTTGTTGAGACTGTTGTCGGTAGGCCGAGCTGCCGGTTTCCGATTCCCGCTTTAGTATGGTGCGAATATCGATTCCAGCGGTATAACTGGTCGCCAATCGACGAAACAACTTGGCCATTTGGGGCTGACTGATTCTCGCCATGGGATTCCTGAAAAAGTTGACCGATAACCAGTCTAGACGTAAACTACTGTGATTAGATCGGAATTGCGCGTCGGGCAAAAGATCCAGAGCTGGCAATAACGCTTAGTTCTTCGACATAATGTTCAGTCTGGGTTCTTCGTTATTTTACCAACGATGTGAGTTGCAAATCAACTTTTGGAGTCGAAATGTTCTGGTTTATTGTTACTGCTCTGTTGTTGATCGCCACAAGTTGTCCCGCGCAAGCGGTGCAGGACGAAGCGAAATCGCCCGCGAATAGTTCGTCATCCGAACTACCCGATACCGTATTTCTCCGATCGGGCGGTGAACTCAGGGGAAAAATCCTGTCGGAAAAAAAAGACGAGGACAAGGGTCGCACATTTGTCGTGTTACGAATGGAATCCGGTGGTGTCGTTAAACTCGATTCGGCCCGGCTGGTTCGCAAAGTGCATTACGCTGACGCAATCGACGCCGAGTATCAACGCCGTCTAAAGATTGCTGGCAATGATGCAAATTTGTATTGGAAAATTTATGAATGGTGTCAAGAACAACCGTCGGGCAGTGCGCGGTTTAAAGACGAGTTGAAATTTTTGTTGGAGCGGATTGCCGCGATTGATCCCAACGATGAACGATCGAGACAGTTATTGGGGTTCGACCGCATCGATGGCCAGTGGATCATGAAACCGGCGTTGTACAAAGCTCACGGTTATCGCAAGAACGGCACGAGCTGGGCATCCGAGTTGCAATTTTCCATATTCGACCAACAAGAATCGCAAAACCAGATCGAAGCGGAGCGCAAGAAAAAAATCAACCTCTGGTTGAAAATCGCCAACCGACCGGATGCCAACCGCAGTGAGGTAGCCCAAAACCTGTTCGCGATTTGCGATGAAGCGGCCATCCCAATTCTGTTTAAAGACCACGCCAAGGAGGAATCCGATCCGCAGCTGCGCATGATCTATCTCGAAGCCTTTGGTCGAGTCCCGTCCCAGGCGTCGATGGTAGCGCTCTGCTATTTCGCGATACAAGATCCGGTAGCGGCCAACCGCGAACGCGCATTGACATTATTGCAGCAACCGCAGTTTGACCAGCAATCTGCGGCCAGTTTATTGTCTGGACATCTGCTTCACACCGAACCCGTTTTTCTAAGGCGAGCTGCATTTGCCATTGGCGAATTAAAGGGAATCTCGGCGGCAATCGCCTTAATTGACGCGTTGGAGATCAAAGAAACAATTACGGTGGGCGGGGCGCAACCTGGTCAAATGAATTTGTCGTTTGGAAGCGGCGGTGCGGGCCTTGCAGTGGGAGGTGAGCCACAAAAGGTTGAGTCACTAGTTAGGGTTGACGAGTCAAGGGTATCGCTTAAGAAAATAACCGGCCAAGATTTCGGCTTCGACAAACAGGCTTGGAAAAGCTGGTATCTGCAGAACTATACATTGCACAACGTACACGTTCGTGGCGATGATTAGTCCGTGACTTGGAAACCTCACTCGCTTGATAATAGTCCGCGCAGCTTGGTGAGATTAATCAGGTCAAAGTCGATCCCCTCTCGCTGTCCTTTTTCGGTCTCCAGATACATGGGGATCTGACGAAATCGCTTGTCATTAAGTAACAACCGAAACGGCTCCAATCCCATTTCACCCTCCCCAATATGTTCATGGCGGTCTTTGCGGGAGCCAAAAGGTTTCTTACTATCATTCAAATGGAACGCCCGGATTTTCTTCAATCCAAACGAATTTTCCATTTTGGCGACCGTCTCCTGGAATTCCCCCGGAGTTCCCATTGCATACCCCGCTGCGAAGGCATGGCAAGTATCGATGCAGACTCCGAGTCGATCGGCGGATTTGACGCCCGCGATAATGTCTCGTAGATGATCGAAGTTCCAGCCCAGGTTGCTGCCTTGGCCGGACGTGTTTTCCAACAAGGGTATCGAATCCAGCGCGTCTGTCTTTTTCAGAATTTCGTTCAACGAATGGATGATCGCATCGATTCCTTCCCGTTCGGAACTTGTTGTAAATGCTCCGGGATGAAAAACGACATCCGGGATACCCAACGCGTGGGCTCGTTCCAGTTCGACAATCATCCCATCGATACTCTTTTGTCTAAGCGCAGCATCCGGACTAGCTAGATTGATCAAATAGGAAGCGTGCGATAGGGGATGAGAGATCGAATTTTCCGTCAATGCCGATTTGAATCGAGCTGTGTCGTCATCGGTCAAAGGTTTGGCGCGCCACTGGTTGTTGTTTTTCGTAAACAGCTGTACACAGTCGCAGCCGACTGCTTTCGCGGCCAAGACGGCTTTGAAATAGCCGCCAGCGATTGACATGTGGGAACCAAGTAGGGCCATTACCGAATGTCCTGATTTGAATTTCGAAAACCAGGACGATAATGTTCCACGCTTGTTACGGCAAGCCAGGTTGGTTACTTTAGGCCAAGGGTCGGCGACTTTTTCGCAGTCTCAAAATCATGGGTGGGATTGGAATGGGTCAAAGCGACCGATGAACTGGAATTTCCGACCGAAAGTTGAACTTGGTTAAGCTGTTCCTCGTTCAGTTCGAAAAATACGCGGTTACTAATTTTCCATTGGCCTACCTGTTGACTCCCTGGAATTTCAAAATAGAGCCAGGCTTGTTTTAGGTCGATTTCGTGCCCAACCCAACGAAACTCCCCGGTACGTTTTTCCGATCCGCTTTCCGTAGTCGACTGCGCCGAAGCAGCATCCGAGGTGATGTTGGTATCTGACAATTTCGGCCGAATCGAAAATCGGGCGGCCACGTATTGCTTCAGCTCGGCATCCAAATCAACAATTCGCTCCAGATTCGCGGTTGATTTCGTTTGGTTCGCGATAGCCCGTTCCAAATCCGCGGGCCAGACACAGAGCGCGACTTCGAAATTGCCAGTGGTTTCATTCCAACGAATCTCAGCTGAACTGACATGATAAGGATGCGAAGCCGTCCACGCCGTTGAATTGCCACCTACACCCAACACGAGCAGTCCAACCATGAACCATAGTCTACAGTTAGCCAACATATTACTGTTCTCCCGGCGTCTTCGCGGCAGGCTTCGGTGCCGGACGCTTTTTGTTCTTGTTCTTGGATTTCGACGGCGGTGTGGTCGTACGAAGTTTTGCCGGTTTGGCGGCCGCGTTCCCTGCCGGTTTTTCATCTGCCTTAGTCGACTCGGCGGACTGCATGGGATTGCGAGCTTCCTTCTGTTCGAACAATTCAAATCTCGTTTTCAAAATTCGGCGCGGAAAAAAATTGTTTTCCAAATCTACATCCGCTGTTTCCAATTGGGGATCGAGCACAATCGACTTTACTAACTTCTCGGCGATAAATAAGCGGGTGACCTGTTCATTATTTTTCGACCAGATCTCGGCTGGCAATCGGACCTGTTGTTTTTCACCGTCTTCAAATTCGACATCAAAAATGATTGGCATCACGAGGCCGCCTACATTTTCAAAGCTGATCAGATAGAAATTTCGGGGCTCCGCCAAGAGCTGTTTCTGTTCGTCCGTGAGTCCTTTGACAAACAATTCGTAGGCCGCTTGATCCTGCGGGGTCACGTCCAGGTTGTCATACTCGTTGTAAAAATCTTTCAGTTCGGGAAACTGATTTGCCCGTTTCTCAAGCGGTTGGTTGCGTTGTGCGGAAAGCGTTGTCGGGGCTGCATCCCGATCGGTGCGTTGAATACCTTTTTCCGTTTCCGGATTCTTCGTATTGACATTTACCAGTCGTACACCGGTGACAGCCAGATCAACGTGATCCGTCGAATAGAACCAGCCGCGCCAAAACCAATCCAGATCGACGCCCGACGCGTCCTCCATGGTTCGAAAAAAATCGGCTGGCATGGGCCGCTTGAACTTCCAGCGTCGCGCGTATTCTTTGAAGGAATAATCAAACAGTTCCCGTCCGAGAATCGTCTCGCGCAAAATATTCAGCGCGGTCGCGGGTTTAGCATACGCATTCGGGCCGAACTGCAATAGCGACTCGGAATTCGTCATGATTGGTACTTGATCGAGACTGCGCATGTAACTGACGATATCTTTTGGTTCGCCGCGTTGAGAAGGATATCTATCTTCCCATTCCTGCTCGGACAAATATTGCAAGAAAGTGTTTAAGCCTTCGTCCATCCAGGTCCATTGTCGTTCGTCGGAGTTGACTATCATCGGGAAATAGTTATGCCCGACCTCATGAATGACGACAGAAATCAGTCCGTATTTGGTGTTCGAAGAATACGTTCCATCCGTTTCCGGTCGAGGACCGTTAAAGCAAATCATGGGATATTCCATCCCGCCGATTGGCCCATTGACTGAAATTGCCACTGGATAGGGATAATCAAACGTGTATCGGGAATACACTTTGAGCGTGTGAATAATTGCGTGCGTCGAATAGCGACTCCACAACGGTTCCGCTTCGTTCGGGTAGTACGACATCGCCATCACCGGAAACTCGCCGAATCGGTACTCCATCGCATCCCAAATGAATTTTCGTGAAGATGCAAAAGCGAAATCCCGGACGTTGTCAGCCTTGAATATCCAAGTCTTATCACCTGTCGGCTTGCTGGATTCATTTTGTTTGGCTTCTTCGGGAGTCACAATGAACAGTGGTTTCTCTGTCGTCTTTGCTTGTGCTAATCGCTCGATTTGTGATTCCGATAATACTTGGTCCGGATTCAGCAGCGTCCCGGTCGAGGCGACCAGATGATCATTGGGCATTGTGATACGGACGACATAGTCTCCCAATTCCAACGTGAATTCACCGGAACCAAGAAATTGCTTGTGTTGCCAGCCGGTCGCGTCAGAGTAAGCGCACAGACGCGGAAACCACTGAGCCATTTCGTAAATATAGTTTCCATCGGACTCAAAAAACTCATATCCACTGCGGCCCGAAACCACGCGGGCGTTATTGATGTGGTAGTTCCAATCAACCTGAAACTTGAATACCTGTCCGGACTCCAACGGTTGAGGCAAGTCAATACGCATCATGGTTTTCACGACGGTATGCGCCAACGGCTGGTTGGTTGAATTATCAACACAGCGAGTGATCTTGAAACCGCCGTCAAAAACTTCCCGCGCCAATATCGATTTCAGCTGACCAAATTCCAACGCCGAAATGTTGTCGGCAGTGTCGCTCAAATTCGCATCGGAATTGGGTTGATGGATATTGCCATCCAACTGTAGCCAAAGGTAACGCAAGCTGTCGGGGCTATGGTTTGTGTAGGTGATGGTTTCAGTACCAGTCAACTGTTGAGTACTGTCGTCGATTCGCACATCGATTTCGTAGTCCACGCACTGTTGCCAATATCGACTTGCCGGTGCACCCGAAGCCGTCCGCGCCTCATTGGGAGTGGGCAGGATTTCTTCCAATTGGCGAAACTTGTCCGCTTGATTGAATTTTTGGGGATTGGTCGTCGCCTGGCCAATTGCCAGCGAAACAGTTAACCAACTGAGCAATGCGACAATAGAACAAGCAATCAAGCCTGGCTTTGTGAAAATGTTGGACATGTCGTTCCTGAGGAAAAAGAAATCATTCGCTCTCTATACTATTTGGACGAATCGGAGATGGCAATCGTTACACGTCACGAAGGTATTGCCACTTACAATGCAACCTGGAAATTTGCCGGTTTCCGTCAATCGTTGCTGCGGCCAGAATCCATTCGAACAATGTAAAGCAAGGCCACGAAATCGTACAAAGCGTGCGCCACGGCTGGGACTAGCCAGCTCCCGGTGCCGATCATCACCAGCCCGAAATACGCGCCCACGGTCATCGTCATGATGCCATAGCTGGCGTTGACCCAATGGCACAAACCGAACAGGATACTGGCGACCAATAAACCAATGATTATCGCTGCCCCCGTTCCGGCACGCGTTTCCAGCAGCGAGGAAATTCCACCTTGGAGACACCAACGGAATAACAGCTCTTCCCCGATCCCGGCCAAGATCGCCAGAATCGCAAGTTCGGCTATCGACGAGCCCTGAAAAATCGGTTGTAAATGCGAACGGCAGAACTCTCGCATTGGCCGCAAGGCAGCAATGGGGAAAAAATGGAAGGCCACCAAAAAAACTAACAAGGGGATTGTGGCGGCAATTCCCCACACAACAATTTGCGTCGATTGGCTTGGGTTCAGCTTCTGCAGTGGTTGGCGATGATCGTACAATCCCCAAAATGCCAGCACCAATGCAACCAGAATCAGGCTCGCCTCGATAACGATTCCCACCCACAGAAGATGAACAACGCCATCGGTTTCGTTTCGGTCCATCTGCTCCTTTGCTCCGTGCCATCGAACGGGAGCTCACGGCATCATTACCAGTAGCCGGACGAACAACTGCCAGCCCTCGGCTTTGAGGTGTTGCCAAAAAGAAGCCGCAACAAAATGCGGCCTGTTCAACCAATCTATTACTAACCAAGTGCCCGCAGATCACCGAAACCGCACGGCACTCGCCAAGCAATAATGCTACCGCGTAAGCCTACTTCGTAGCCGGTTCCAAGCGAAGTGCTGCAATGATCTGCTCTCCGCCGGGCGTCAAACGACGTAACTTGGCGCAAAGAACCTCTTTGTCTGAAGCCGACGCTTTCACAGCTCGCCTCTTAATCAAGGTTACGCTTTTTTTTCGTTTTCGACGACGTCGCAGTTCACGTTCTCGCTCGCTACCCATAAATTTTCCGATTTTAAATAACAATACGTTGAGTGGTCGGCTGAATTGCCGCCGGAAATGCTACCGGAAGTGTCCGTTTTTCGCAACCCGACCCCGCAAAACCAAGCCCGAGCCCTCGATTTTGCCAACTCCTGCCCGGAACGACGAGACCTCACCCCCGAGTTCCAACGACTCATACGGAAATCAACAACCCATTGCGCCGACCGATTTCCAAGGTAAGTTCTTCCAATCGACCACTGTTTGTGAATTGATCGACCAACAATTGACGGCCCTTTTGAGTGTGTACTCCGATGGACTTTATTGCCGAATCGGCGTCCCGATCCAAGATGAAAACCTTGGTCGGGATCACTTGATCGATCGTTAAGGTAGCGTGTTCGATCGAATAATCGACTGAAAACTGGATTTGCCGATTGGCGACTTCGTCTTCCCATTGGACCAACTGTTGCATCTCTTTTTACTCCAAAAAATTAAGGTGATTTCAAAACAAGAATCGGCCCGTCGAGCAAAGCAGACCGCAGGGCGACAATCTTCCAATTGGGTCACAATTGCCCGACTCAAGAGCAATGGATCGCTGTGGAAGAGGTAGCGATTATTCGGAATAGTTCGGATCTGACAAGCCTAAAAATGGACGCCGGCTTTATTTACAAGCGACAGCCCAACGCCTCAGCCCAAGAAGCAAAAATCTAACCACATCAATCGGTTCCAAGGTGAAATTATCTTCCGTTAGCCTTTACTAGTTCGGCGATCTTATGCCATCAATAATCAAATCTTCTGCAAATTTGCTTAGGCAATCCGATCAAATGCCGATCGGGATGGGTTTCCAGTTTAATCGGAAAAGCCCATTCAATCGGACTTAATTATCTTCCGTTCGAAGATTTGCCAGCGAACTTGCTGGCTTGTCGCAATTTTGAACTATGTTTCCTTAACTCAACATTTGCGATCTCGTCATCGCGGCAATCCCGGTTCGTCGATCGCGACGAACAAGTAATATGTCCACAACCAACGATGCAACACGAAAGTCCGCTGAAGCCGGCCCTCGGGCCGTCGGTTTCCGTTCGCCGGCGCATCGATCCAGCCCGCCTGAATCCGTCAAACCCGCGGTTGCGACGGCAACCAAACCATCGTCAACCTCCCACGTCCCACCCACATCGCTCCCCAGTCAGCCCTCACCGGTCGGCACGCCAAATTCGCGCAATGCACCACCTTTGAAAAAAAGGTCCAAGGGGAGCGGATTTTTCGGTTTCCTGTTCCTTGCCGTTTTGTTCGCCGTTTGCTACCTGGTTTGGTCAAATTTTTTGCGCTTTCAGTCCTACGGAGTTATCGGCGGAAGATTGATTTCAGTGGCCGCTCCTTGGGATGGAACGATCTTGAATTGGCAGGTTCGCGATGGTGAAATCGTGCAACAAGGCGACGTCGTGGCCATCATTTCAAATTTGAAAATGCAACATGAATTGGCTGCACTGGGCGACGATTTAAAAATGAGCCAGGCCAATTTAGACGCTGAAATAGCGAAAATCAATTTCACGCTTCAGGGTCATAACGAACGAAGTCAAAAAGCCACCGCCGAGTATTTGCAGGCTTACGGCGAACTGGTGTCCGAACAAGCGAAGTTCAGCGATAACGAACGACAACTTGAGCGGGCTGAGCGGCTACTAAAAAGCCAAAATATCTCAAAAGCCGAGTTCGAAAAATTATATTTTCAGTCCGTCGGACAAAGTCGCAAGATCGAACAACTCACCGCCGCGGTGGACGTGCTAAAAACTCGCAGTGAGCAAACCGCGTTGGCCGACGATTCTGGTTCATCTCAGTTGAAACCGCTGCTCGCGAAAATCGAACGAACACAATCCGAGATAGTGAGATTGCGCGAAAAAATTGACCAGGGTCAAATCAAGGCGCCTGTGTCGGGTCGCGTCACACAGCGGTTTTGTTTGACCGGCGAATCGACCGACGAGGGGGAATCCGTTCTGGAAATCCTCGAAGATAATTCGATCGAGGCAGTGTTGTATGTTCCCCAGGCCATCACCGATGAATTTCCCGTTGGCGGCAATATTGAAATTCAACTTGAACCGTATGCACATTCGGTCACTTGTACGATCAAACGGCTGGGAGATAGCTTCGAGCCGGCTCCCACGTCGATCGCTCGCTACTATCAATCGAACCAATATTTGTTGCCCGTCTACCTGACGCCTCATACCGAGTTCGACCAGACCTTGGCGATGCGTGTCCAGGGTACCGTAAGGCGTCCCTACGAATGGCGTAAGAGTTTAAGCAAAGGCTGGGACCAGCTACAGGAACTAATTCAATAGACTGGATGGCGCAACACCCTCCAATCGATTACACGCCACTCTATGCATCCAACGACATTTCCTGCCGATCTGACAATCATCGGAGCCGATCCTCATCTGCTGCGGGAATTGCGCGCGCATGAAACACCTGTTCTGACAACACGACGGCCACAGCAATCCGGTTCTGCGGAACATTCGACAGCGGAATGTTCTAAATTCGAAACCACAACGGACAGGACTCAAACCTATCAGCCCAGCCACTCCGAGCCGACGGCAAATCCGTCGCGGGCACCCGTTCGGATGGCCTTCGAAACGCCGGAACAGAACTTGCGGCAAGGGATTCGATACGACCTGACTCTGCCAGCGATTTGCTACCCCGTTTCGGTTAGCAACGAGGTGGATCGTTCGGCCCGAATCACGGCGATCGTTGGAAATGTCAGCAGTTCAGGTCTCATGTTGGTTACCGATGCTGCACAACCTTATCCTGGTCTGGATATGGTTGTGGGAGTCGAACGCAACCCTGGACAGTTTGAGTTTTGCGCCGGCACGGTCGTGGCCTCCAAACGAAATTCGCGCGGCTTGATCGAAGTCCACCTGCAGTTCGGTGGCTATATGAACGAGCTTTTGCTATCCGATATGATCTTTCCTGTCTTGGATCGTACGCGCATGCAATTCGGATTGCCATTTTCCGAGCGAACATTGGCGTCGCTTTGCAAGCTTGGGGCGATGGCTGCTGAAACGCTGGATGTCGTGGTGGTGTGCCCGCATTGTCAGGCTTTGCCGACACTTCGAGACGGTTGTAGTCTTTGCCTGTCCAGCAAAGTAACCACGTCAAAAATGATTCACCATTTCGCCTGCGCCAACGTGGACTTTCTGGAAAAATTTGAAACGTCCGAAGGGTTGTGTTGCCAAAAGTGCCGCACGAAAAACATGATTATCGGTTCGGATTATGAGTATCTGGATGGACCACAGACTTGCCAGGACTGCGGCAAATCGCATCTCGAGACAATTCAGATCGGACATTGTTTGAACTGCGAACATCGGTTTCCACTGGCAACCGCGAAACAAATGGAGATAGTGGGGTATCGTGTTAACCGACTGGATACACTGGCTCTCATCGATTCCGCTTGACCTCAAATTCGGAATGTTGATTCCGTTTTTGTTGCTCGACGGACTGCGGTACACTGCCGTTAACGGCACGATGTGCCTGTTTGATATGCTGCGCGATAGCTGGCACTGGCTGACGGTTGGACCGGTGGAAGAAGACTGGAGTTATTGCCCGTCGGTCGCGGTCATGATCGTCGGTTTAAACGAAGGTGACACGATCCAGCATGCTTTGGCCTCGGTATACGATACCTACCCGCGAATGGAACTTTTCGTTGTCGATGATGGATCATCGGATGACATGGCAGCTCAAGCCAACGCTTTTGCCCAAGACCATCCCGGCGTGACCGTGCTCAGCCGAAAACTGCGCGGCGGCAAGTCCTCCGCGATGAATATGCCCTTGCCCATGATCACTTCCGAAATTGTAGTGGTGATCGATAGTGATTCGCATCTCGCGGAGGGAGCGATCTGGCGATTGGTTCAACCCTTCAAAGATCCTTCCGTTGGCGCCGTTTCGGGATGTGTCAGTGCGCGAAATCCATACGTCAATCTCTGTACATTCATGCAGGCTTTGGAGTATCGGCGCTCGATCTTTATTGGTCGAATTCTATGTTCCCGATTGGGAATTTTAGGGATCGTCTCGGGCGCGTTGGGGGCCTTTCGTAAATCGACCCTCGACAATTTTGGCGGTTGGGATGTGGGCCCCGGTGAAGATGGCGACTTGACGCTCAAGTTCCGCAAAGCTGGCTACAAGATCAGTTTTGTGCCCGAAGCTTCCTGCCTGACCAATGTGCCGACGACCTTTAAAGCGTTGACCAAACAGCGACGACGCTGGGAATGGGCGGCGATTACGTTTGAATGCCGTAAACACGTGGACGTGGGCAATCCGTTTGTCAAACACTTTCGTTGGGACAATTTCCTCATGATGATTGAGCGTTGGTTATTCAGCGTGTTTTGTGTTTATCTTTCCGTCGTCTATGTCGGCTACATGCTGATTGTGATCGATTCGCGAACCATTCTGTTCAGTCTGTTCAGTTTTTATTTATTGTACGTCGCGTGCGATATTATCCAGTCGATTATTGTGCTCTATTATTCCAGCGTCAAACGGCGAGACTGTTTGTTGGCCTTGGCTGCGCCTCTCGTACCGTTCTATTACGCGTACCAAAAATGTGTCACGTTGTACGCGATCACGGAAGAAATTTTTACGCGACGATCGTTCCGCGATAACTTCGTGCCGGAACGCGTTCGCAACGCAACTTGGCATTGGTAATTGGCGATCGATTTGGGGACCGGATCGGTCATTCTTAGTCCCGGCCGCGCGACACGTTGCGAAAGCCGCCAGCGATTCGAGAAGCATCGGAAACAAGAAACTGGTTTCACGAAATAGGTCACCGAATAGTCTATTCCCGGATTGCGCAGCGCTCGCCTCGTCAAATTTATTTGTCCTGCTTGCCGTTTGGCACGCCGACACGGACTCTTTTGAATTTCGTTTTCCGACGGAACTATTTGGACAGCGCCACAATTGAGTTGGAAACATGCTGCCGCCGGGTTTATCCGGGCGGAGCGACAACTGAACGGCTACTACATGAAACGCCGTCATGAAACGCCCATTTTTTTCTGTTTCGCCGAACGCGAAACAGAAAAAATGGGGGGGAAAATATGGGTTCGAATAAGTAGCCCGTCAGAGTTGTGTTCCCGATCCGGACCAGCCCGACGGAAAACAGGTAGATCTTGGAATAAAATCTACATTGTGGCGCTGTCCCGCTAGGATGTTGTTTTTTTCGTTTGGCCCAGTCAAAATGAGCAACGGGAAATCAATCGACATTTTTGTGCTGGTGCGAAGGCAGTTTTGTTTATGTCGAACGACACATCGCGATCTTTGCTCGACCGATTGCGGTCGGAAGGCACCTCCCAGGATTGGGACATGTTCTGCAAAATCTATCAGCCGTTTATTCACAGCCATTTGCTGGCCCGCAAGATTGGCGCCGGCGATGTGGACGACGTTGCTCAAGAGATTCTATCGCGCGTCTTTCGGTCGTTGCCCTCCTTCGCACATAACGGACGCTGCGGTGCATTTCGCAAATGGCTGGGGCAGATCGTTTCGCAGCAGACTTGGCGGTATTTTCAATCGCGACAAAAACAACCGGCAGTTTCGTTGTTGGTTTCGGAAGCGTTCGAAGAATTTTTTCCGGCACCGGATGAAATGGAATCGCAATGGGAATCCGAACACGACCATTATCTGCTGGGCCGATTGTTGGAGTTGATCAAACCTGAATTCACGGAAACAACTTGGCGGGCGTTTCAGTTGACGGCGATTGGCAACGTTGCGTCCGACTCTGCAGCGCAGCAGCTGGGCGTCAGTGTCAATGCGATCGTAATTGCCAAATCGCGGGTGTTGCGACGGTTGCGGATACTTGGCAAAGATTTGATCGAAACATTTTGAAGATCGCAGGCGGCCGATGAATCAACCGGACAATATCGGCGATCAACATCCGGGCTCGGAACAGCTGAGCCGTTTTGCAGAGGGATTGGTCGAAAATGAAGTGGAAATGTCTGGCATAGAATTGCACGTCGCGGATTGCGAGGCCTGCGCGCGATATCTTTCGAAACTTGCGCCAGGGGCGATCGAAAATTCTGTGGCCAATTGGGCTACGGAATCGAAGGAACTGTTACCCCTCGAGGCCGCTCGCTACAACGTGATCGAAGAAATCGGCCGCGGCGGCGTAGGCATCGTGTACAAGGCTCGTCAAGCGGGCCTGGACCGAATGCTGGCTTGGAAGGTGCTGATTTCCGGAGCGCGGGCCGCTCCTTCGGAACTAGCTCGGTTTCGGCGCGAAGCCCAATCGCTGGCTCTACTTGATCATCCGCACATCGTCAAAGTCCATGATTTTGGCGAGCAAGAAGGCGCTCCGTTTCTGGCCATGGAGCTCATCGATGGTCCGACCCTCGCCACGCGGTTGGAACGAGGACCGATTGAACCGAGACTGGTTGCCACCTGGATACGGAATTTGGCACAGGCCCTGGAGTATGCCCACCAACGCTCGATTTTTCATCGAGACCTCAAACCACAGAACATACTGTTGGCCAGAAGTAGCACGGCCTCACAAATTAATAGTAGCTCCGGATCCACAGTTTCGTCGGACGAAGATCCATTAAACCAACCGTCCTCGATCACTGACCTTCAATTTGTGCCGAAAGTTGTGGACTTTGGCTTGGTTCGATTCGATACGGATTCTCAATTCCATACCAAGACTGGCGAAACGTTGGGAACGCCGGCCTATCTCGCACCGGAGATGATTGGAACCCAACATGGCGACCATGGAAACGCCGCCGTCGATGTCTACGGGCTCGGCACGATTCTCTATGAGAGCTTAACGGGCCGCCCGCCATTTGTGGGCAGTTCCCAACTCGAGATTCTCAACGCCGTTACTTCGCACGAACCTCTTTCGATTCACAGTTTGCGTCCGTCTGTGCCCCGCGATCTGACGGTCATTTGTCAACGATGTCTGGCCAAAAATCCGGCGCAGCGGTTTTTTTCTGCCGCTAATTTGGCCGCTGACCTCGATCGATTCCTCGAAGGGATGCCGATCGAATCACGCCCGGTTTCGGGCGTCGAGCGATCCGTTCGTTGGTGCCGCAGAAATCCCTGGAAAGCACTGGCAGGTTCGCTCGTCGGACTTGTTTTGCTGGCCATCCCGACGGCTGGAATTTATCACAACGTTCAGCTGCGACGCGAAAAATTGACCGCTCAGACGCGGTACGAATCGACGCGGGCGACCCTGTGGCAAATGTTGAATTTACTTAAAGCGGAGGAGAATTTGGCGATTCCGAAACTTGCTGAATTGTCAGCTCAACAAACTGAACAGGCGCTCGCACTCTTCGGAGAGCTTGCCGCCGCTGATCGCACGCCACGGAGCCAAATCGATTTGGCTAAAGTGGAGATTCAGGCTGGATCGCTGGCCATAGTTTTGGGAAAGAGCAGCGAGGCAGAATCGCATTTGAAACACGCCGTCGGTATCTGCAGGGAACTGCAACGCGATTCCGATGTTGGAAACGAAGCTTGGGAAAACTTGGCGGTGGCATTGAACAAACTGGCGGTTAACTTGCATCGAACTCCGGATCACGCGACCGCAGTCGCCTATCTCGACGAGGCGCTGAACATCCATCGACAGCTTGCCGATCGAACTCCCGACGATCCGCTGCGCCGTGGAAATGTAGCCTGGAGTCTGATGAACCTGGGGTCAGTATGGCAACTTCAAGGTCAACTTGATCGGGCAATTCCCCTGTATCAAGAGGCGTTAGAAATTTGGGACTCATTGGTGAATCAAGCGGTCAACGCCAATGAAACCCGACAGTCTGCAGCCGGAACGCGAATCAATCTGGCGACCATTTATTTGGGACAGGACAAGCCAGATGTTGCGGAGGAGTATTTTCGATTGGCCTTGGAGACTATGGAGCAGCTGCATGTTGACTCGCCGAAAAACAATTCGATGATTGAAGATTTGACGAGTGGCTTGCTCAACTACAGTAATTGTTTGCATATGAACGGGCGCGTCGACCAAGGAGTTGCAGCGTGTTCCCGAGCAAAAGAGTTATTGCTCGAGGCATTAACACGAGAACCAAATCAAGCGACGTTGCGGCATAACCTGTTCTTGGTAACCGCCAACCGTGCCCATTTGCAGGGGGAGCAACGCAACCTAACCGAGGCCGCCGCGGACTGGCAGGGCGCGGTCGAGCTTGCCCCAGACGCCGCGATGAAAACCTATTGCCGGCAAATGCGACTGTGTTGTTTGGCGCGTATCGGTGAAATCGATGTTGCTCGCATGGAGTTTCCCAGGATTGACGAATTGAAATTGGCTCCAGAAGAAAAATTCTTACAAGCGGATTGCTGGGCGCTACTGGCCGAGGCCCATAGCCGAAATCAGATTGCCACATCGCCTGACCAAGGCGGAGAATTGGCAACTGCGGCGGCCGATCACGCTTGGAAGCTGCTCATGGAGTTGAACGACGACGGGCTGCTGGGAGATTCTGAGCGGCGCGAACACTTGCAAACTTCTGCAGATTGGTCGGCTTTGCGTCGATTTCGCACGCCCGAAGAATGGACCAAGCTGGCCCCAATGAGTGAAACAGACAAATAAAACCCAAATCCCGAACTCAACGGGGCAAGACAAACTTCTAGTTGGGGTTTTCGACAATTTCCTGCTACAGGGGAATTTCAAAGTCGAATTGGTGGCTTTTTCTCCAAATTCGATTTTTTATGAAATGTTGCTCCTGAGCAATTGCTTTCTCTTATTAGGGGCCGGTGCTTGGTTTTTATTTGGCCAATGCGAATCGAACCAATTTGGCCACCCGGCAGTTCTTCATGACTGTGGTTGGCCGCCTTAGTTTTCGGTCACTGCGTCGTTGTTTTTGGAAATTCGTGAATAACATTTTTCGTAGTTATCCTGGGGAGCCCACGCATGCGGATTCAAGTCTCTAGCCGACTCATCGCGATATTCGCAATCACAACCCTGTTCTCGGGAATCGTCGCCGAGACGTTGCGCGGCGATACAACCACCATTAGCATCGCGGGTATTGCCAACGCTAATCTGCAAACCACGAACACAGCGTTTCCCTCCGGTTCGGTCGTCTTAGGAGGCATTCCGTTTAATATCGGTGTCGCCGGAAACAACTATTACTGGAGCGGAGGCGTTGCTGGGACCACTACAGCGGTTGTTCCCATCAATCTGACGGGAATCGTCGGTGTACATACGCTGATCAATAATGCGTGGGGCGAAAATGGACCTGGTACCTTGGCGTCACTGACGTTTGATTTCAGCGATGCGACCAATTTCGTCAAGCCACTGGATGGAAATGTGGATATTCGTGACTTTTACAATAATGTGTTCACAAACACGATCAATGGCACGACCACCCAAAATGTTTTTGAAACGGATAATGATGGCGCCTCCGGACCAAATCTCTATCGACTCGATAAACAGTTTATCGATCTCTCGGCGTTTTCATCCAAGACGCTGGTATCAATGACTTTGACCGATATAGGTTCGGACGGAGTGCAAAGAACTTTCCTGTCGGGCGTGACGGTTGTCTCAGTGCCAGAACCGTCGTCGATGGCAATTTTTGGCAGTATCGCGGCTGGATTGTTATTCAGACGAAATAGGCGCACTCACCGCGCAATATTGGCAACCCATCCGAACAGCTTTCAAATAAACAGGTGTCCATCATGAATCAGTTTCACGCCAAGTCTTTAACGCTATTTGCCATCGCGATTGCCGGACTATTGAATTGGCACCAAACGGTCGAAGCCGATTTTGTGACCTTTGGCAATGGTTTCGGATCGAAATGGGGAGATCCCAATTTCGGAACGTCCAGCGGAGTGATTACTTGGAGCTACATGTCACCGGGAACAATCTTGGCGGCAAACCACCCGATGACGCTTAACGGAGAAATTACGGGCAGCAGCAATATCGCGGCAATGCGGAATTCGTTTGACACCGCCAATAGCGTTGGTTCATTTGATCAGGCAATTCAAAACGCGTTTAACACTTGGTCGCTCGCGTCCGCTGGTCGCATTACGTTTCAGTATGTGGCAACCGACACGGGCGCACCGGCGGGCAATACCGCAGATCCCAATTCCTACGCGGTCGATATTCGAATCGGCGCGTTCGCGGCATCGGTTGCCAACAATCCGTTTGGTTCAATCGCGGGAGTGGGCTACGGCCCTCCGGGTAACGATCTGAATTTTCCCGATGCATTAGCCGGCGATATTTTGCTCAATATCAACGCCCCATTTTTTGTGGCACCTGGTAATGAAGGCGACCAGTTTTACTTTGGTGGCGCCTATAAAAATGACTTGGAAGGGCTAATGTTGCATGAACTGGGACATGCCGCGATCGGATTGGGACATTCAACAAATGGTCCCAACTTTCCTGGCCTCGGCGATGTGATGTACGTCGACAATTTTCCGGCTTGTTGCAATTTCGTGAATCGACAATTGTCGTCGCAGGACATTGCAGGCGCGCGTTTGGTCTATGGCATACCTGAACCAACCGGCGCGGTGTTGCTGACATTGCTCGGCGTTGCCTGGGCAAGCGTCAGGAAAAAACGCGTCCTTAACTGACGTCAACGACCCGCGGACCCAACACTTCGAAACGAGGGGTGATCCCCAAACCCGCAGAAGTACTGGCTCGCATGAATCCATTATCGCGCTGCGGCGCGCCGTCTGCCAGACTGACGGTCACGTAGCTGTTGAAGTCCGTGCTGGTGAAACGAAATTCTTCCGGCGTACTATGGGCCAAGTGGGCGATGGCAGCCGTTGTGATGTCGCCACCCCAACTGTCTTCCAAAGTCATGGCGATGCCCATCGATGCGCA
Source organism: Mariniblastus sp. (assembly GCA_031409295.1). Taxonomy (GTDB): domain Bacteria; phylum Planctomycetota; class Planctomycetia; order Pirellulales; family Pirellulaceae; genus Mariniblastus. The sequence continues at coordinate 39,257 of JANNWZ010000084.1, read as the reverse complement.
CAAGTCCCGCGCTTGTCTGGTTTTGGTTAGTCCACCGAGTTTGCTGATTTTCAAATTCACTACATCCATCGCCAAATCAGCTTTTCCGCGCAGCAGCATGTCCAGGCTGTCTATATTTTCATCCAAGACAAATGGATGATTGGTGTTTCGCCGGACGGCTAAACATTCCTCGTAAGTCAAACACGGTTGCTCGATGTAGACATCCAAATCACGAACCGCACGCACGACGCGTTGGGCTTCGTGCTGCGTCCAACCGGTATTGGCATCCGCAACCAGTCGGTCCGTCGAGCGCAACAAATTGCGAACCGCTCGAATTCGTTCGATGTCGGTATCGGGGTCACCGCCAACTTTTAGCTGAAAACGGGTATAGCCCTCATTTTGATACCCGGCTACTTTTTTCGCCATCGCCTCAGGTGACTCCTGCGAAATCGCGCGATACAACCGCACCGAATCGCCAAAACGTCCGCCCATCAGCAAACACACGGGAAGTCCGGTTGCTTTTCCCAGCAGATCCCAACAGGCAATATCGATTCCGGATTTCACATAGGGGTGCCCCTTGAGGGCCGCATCCATGCGATGGTTGAGCACGGCCAGTTCCCGAGGATCAAAACCGATCAAATGCGGTGCCAGTTCGCGGAGTCCGGCCCGCACGCCTTCTGCGTAGGCCGGCAAATAGAACGGACCGAGGGGACAAACTTCGCCAAAACCAACGAGTCCACATTCGGTTTCGACTCCGACAACGGTACTGTCGAAAACATCGACCGACTTTCCGCCCGACCACTTGTAGCTCCCTTCGCAAAGTGGGAGTTCGACACGATGGGCAAAGATCCTTTTGATTTTCACAATGAAGTACCTGGTAGGAATGATATTTTGGCGAAAAACTTGCCTAAACTACCGCGGTTGGAAACAACAGTTAAAGGCGTTGCCGTGAACGTAACAGAATACCGGGACGAGCCAATCCGAGCAATGCAGTAGCGCGCAGTGGAATCAGGGCACCTGGTTTTGGTAATCGACGGAAAGGAAGTGTCGCGAGTGCAGTCTAGATTGGCGAACTAACATCGGCGAAACAACGACGAAAGAGACCTTGGCATCGCCTGGCAAAAATCTGCTGAAATTTTGTTGTTTTTACAATTTCAAATTGTTAAGATTGCGTTCGTGATCAGCCATAGATGTTGGCGTGATCAATCACGAGGCACGCGATTTCCCACGCGGCTAATGCGCCTTTCTTTGTAAGGTGTGACGCGGCGCGGCAAACGATAAAGACAATCGCTTCCAAAACAACGTGCATCGCGACCGACTATTTTTCTGTCAACGCACCTTCTTGGGAGCCAGGTTATGTTCAGAATTCTCTCGTTTGAAAAATCGCATCCTATTACACTGCGGTTCTTCGTTGCCGGACTATTGTGCACTGTCGGCAGTTCATTCTCCACCGCGAAGGATCATGGTCACGATCATGACGAAGATCAACGGGCGATAATTTTGGTCGAGCAGGCATTGCGGGCCGAGATCAATGGGCAGTTTGCGGACCGTGACGAGTTGTTACAAGAAGCCACTAAATCCAAAAAAGATTTCGGCCCCGCGAATTGGTATCGGGGAATGACTCTCGACGAGAAAGGTCAATGGCAAGAGATTCCGGAAGTTGTCGACGCAGCTTCGAACAATCAATTGCTGGCGGAATACGAAAAACTAAGATCGAATTTGAACGATAACGAATCGGACAATTGGATGCTGGCCAATTGGTGCGCAACCAACCAATTGAATTTTCAATGTCGCGCTCATCTGGAAAGGGTTTTGAAACTCAACCCGAAACACCAGGCTGCGCGACGCGCTTTGGGCCATCAAATGATCAACGGCGAATGGATTAGCACGGCCGAAATCGCGTTGTTGCAACAACGGAGTGAGCGCGCCTGGGAGGGGAACCAACGATATGGCAAAAAGATCGATACCTTGATGAATCGAATCTCGAATACTGGCCCTCGGGGTCGTGCCGTGGCTTACAAACTACTGGTTGAAATCTCTGATCCGTTGGCGATTCCTGTGGTCGAATCGCTTGGATCCGCGTACTCGATTCATACTTGCGAAGCGGCAGTGCAATGGTTGGGACAAATCGACGATCCCGAGGCGTCGCGGGCCTTGGCGCGGTTTGCGATTTTTCATCCGAACGATTCCGTTAGAAACTCGGCGTCGACAACTCTGAAGCAGAAACCGCTCTATGACTTTGTCCCGGAAGTGCTGGCCATGTTGCAGGGAAGTGTACAAGTTATGACGGTTCCGTCATTTGACTCCCGCGGCAATATTCTGGGTTTTCGACAGGCGTTCGCTCAAGAAGAGATGGACGAGCGCAACTTGATCGTGGTTGACCGAATCGTATCGCGCGGTGATCGTACCACTGGGGCTCCCGTCAACCCGTTAACTCCCCAAGAGATTTTCACCAACAAATCGATTAACCGCCTAGCTAGTGTCTGTCGGTAAAAGAGTTTGAGACGCTGAAAGACGAGTCAAAACGTAAAAAAATCCCTTGAAGATCGATCCGAAAGTTCGGATCAAGTGTTAAATAAAGTATCGACTCAATGTTTAACAAAAAATCTTCAAGGAATGAACCGTGCGAAAATCTTATTCCATTCAGCGTCGATTTGACTGCTTGCCGATCGTACAAGTGGCGCTTAATTTTGAATGTCGCGATGAAATTGTACCGCTTCTGGCGTCGCTGCAACATCTTTATTCTCAGAAAGATTTGCGGGATCAAGTCATTCAATTGATTGCCGCTGATGTCAACCAAACCACACGTACCGACATTGGCCGCGAAGGCTTGAGTTACTGGCAGATTCTCGTGCTGGGTGTGGTGCGACTGGGCTGCAATTTGAACTATGACAAGCTTCAAGATCTTTGCGAAAACCATTTGTCGTTACGTGAAATCTTGAATGTTGGCGTTTGGGATCGAATCAGCTTTGACTGGCGGCGAATTCGCGACACGCTGTACCTGGTTCAACCTGCCACGCTGGAAAAGATCAATGCGATCATCGTGTCCTACGGGCAGGATTTACACGGCGCTGCTCGGCAGCAAGTCCGAGCCGACTCGTTTGTGGTTGAAACGAATATTCACTACCCCACCGAAAGCAATTTGATCTGGGATGGGATTCGTAAACTGCTGCCAGTCAGTCGTAAGCTGGGTGCAAGGCTGAACCAAGAAGGCTGGCGTCAAACGTCTCATCAACTCAAGAAAACGAAACGACAGGTGCGCGAGATCGCGCGTCTTTCGGCCAGTGACAGCCCCAAGGTGAAAGCGGAAATTTATCCTGCTTATGGCGTGCTGCTGACATTTGTCGGAGCCTTGCTGGACCGTGTTCGGACCCTGAAAAAAGCGGCTGAAGTTGCAACTCTCAGTAAGTCCCAACAACAATGGCTGGACCAAATCAATCGCTGGTACGAGCCGACTTCGCGTGTTGTGGACACCGCCTTTCGCCGGACGCAGTTGCAAGAAACGGTTCCCAACGAAGACAAGATTTTTAGCATCTTTGAAACTCACACGCAGCTTTATCGACGCGGCAAGGCGGGTGAGCTCAACCAGTTCGGTCGCTTGGTGATGATCTACGAAGATGCTGCCGGTTTTATCAGTCACTACTATTTGATGGGGCGGCAGGAACTTGACAGCGACGTGGCGGTTGAGCAAACCAAGATCGCCCAATCCAAACATGGCGGTGAGATCCAGGGGGCGTCGTTCGACCGAGGCTACTTCTCGACGGAAAATCAGCTCGAGCTGAAAGCCATAGTGGATAACCCTTGCTTGCCGCCTCGACATCGAAATCAATATGCGAAGTGGCTGGCCGATGCGTCGACAACATTGCTGGAATCGCGCCAGCGACACTCGGGAATCGAGTCGGCCATTGGTGCCTTCCAAAGCGGCAACGGTATGAAGCGTTGTCGGGATCGTAGCGAAGAAGGATTGCAACGATACCTTGGGCTGGCAGTCCTCGGTCGCAACTTTCACGTACTCGGCAAGCTGCTCATCACACAAGCCCACGCAAAATCCGAAGCTGCACGCAGCAAGCGTAAAAAAGCCGGTTGAGAAAATCTAAAATTCAGCGTTGGAAAACAACCGCGCTAGAACTGCGCACCGACTCAAGCAACCGACCTCCGACTCACCCAAAAACCGATTCAGCGCCCCCAGAAAACAAATCTTCGACGGCCGCCAGAGGTCATTTAACAATCAAAAACTGCTAAAATTCAATTTACCGACAGACGCTAGCTAACAAAACGATTGCGAAAGAGATGCAGGATCTCCACCAGGAAGCGATCAATAATGCTGCCCAAATAAACGCCGCGATCGAGCAGAGAAACGTTCGAATCGCTAATCTATTGTCTCAAATAACCGAGCGTAATTTTGTCAGCAATATCAATGAGGTTTGGAGTTGGTGGGATAGTTACAACGAATCCTATTCACAAAACTACAAACCGGAACGATACGATTACACGTCATTGGAATATCGGATCCCTCAGATTGCACCAAGTTTTCGCTCAGCGGCACAAGCGCCGTCGACAGGCCCCACTCGCAGTGGTGAGTGTTTCGTCGCTGGAACGCCGGTCATGACGATTCGTGGCCTGCGGCCGATTGAAACGATCTTGGTCGGCGACATTGTGCTGAGTCGCGAGGTACCGACCGGTGCACTTCAGTGGAAGCCCGTGTTAACTCCAACGACTCGCCCGCCAGATTCGACGTTTGAATTGTCATTTAACGATGAAAGTATTACTTGCACGCCCGGACATCTGCTTTGGGTATCCGGCGCCGGATGGAAAAAAGCGCGCGACATCAAGGCTGGCGACATCTTGCATGGAGCAAGTCAGCCGGTGGTGGTCACGCAGAACTTTGCGACCGCCGTCCATCCGACCTACAATCTGGAAATCGCCGATAACGGAACTTATTTTGTTGGCAAAAGTATGATTTTGTCCCATGACGTCACAGCGCGGCGCAGTTCCCGAGAAATCGTTCCTGGCTTGCGCGATCTCACGGTAATGGAAAAAACGATCTCAGAGAATCTGCCACCGCTCGTCGATTGGGTGGTTGTCTGGAAATAGCGAGACTGGACCTGAATGGCACTATCGAACATCGCAGCATGGAACAAAACCGCTGTTGTCAGCGTTTGAATCGGTAATACGATTCGATACGTGGTCATTCGATGACGACGCAAGGGATTCGAGTTTAAAGATTCCCTTGCGCTCATTTTGACAATGAAACGCAACGAGTGCTGGCGGAGTTCGACGCTGAGTTGCTGAAGACACCTTTACCCCACAAATCTCCTACTCCCCACAAATTCGGAGTGAGTTTGATTTAGAGGGCACAGTTAAATCGCGCGAATTCGCGGGGCGAACGGGGCCATTTCTACTTGGGAAGACGTTTCGAAGGAACGGTCATGGGCTGGTCCCAACCAGTCCAACGCGTCCTTCTCGAAAATCAATTCGAGAGTACATTCACACCCTTTTTCAGAACCCGGCGAGGGTGAACTATTGCTTAGGTGACTGACGGGGGTCGACCCGATTGAGAAATTCGAGCGTCAATTTCCACGATTCGCCGGCCGATTGGCCTTCCGCTACCAGGTCTTTGGCATTGGCGTCCTCCGCTTGGACGCCATACAGTCGAATTGGGAATGTACCCGTTCCCGCAATTTGGTGACCGGCGAGTGGAAAAATTCGGACCGAAACTTGGCCTGGTTTTCCGGCATCGACAAGCCTCTCGACCAGATTTCTGGCCATATCGCCGGAAGCCCAGACTTCGTCGCGATCGGATGCCAGTAATAGCAGCCTTGCCGAAGACTTTTCAATTGGGATTCGGGCTCCCGCAATGCTGTCGCGGTAAAACTTGCGAGATCGCGAGTAGCGTTCGGTATTTGTTCGATACAGACCCGTTTTCGTCGGATCAAACGGAAACAATGGAACAAAAGCAAGTGGTTTTCCATCGAAACTCCACGACGATTTCTGTTCTGAATTCAAGAACTCTTCACCGTAACCGGCCCAAACGATGTCGCTCGGAACCACGGCAATAACCGATTCAATCCAATCGTATTTCGTGGCCGCAATGCACGCAAACTCGGCTCCCTTGGAAACGCCGTAGAGCGAGACGCGATCCAAATCTACATCCGGGCATTTGCTCAACCACTGTCTTGCTTTTTCGACCATCTCAATCGGCGTTTCAATATGCGAGGTCGAAACGCTGCCGATGCCTTCATAGGGGTAAGCGAAATAGTTGATCGCCAATGTCGCGAATCCATTGGAAGCGAAAATCGCGGCTCGCCCTCTTGCTTTAGCAGCGCTTCCACCTTCACTGCCATGCAATGAGATGACGACTGGCAGTCGTCCGTCTTTCTTGGGACGCGCGAAAACTCCGTTCAGACCTGGGATCGACACCGTTTCAAATTCGAGACCTTCAATCTCCGCTAACAAATTGAACTGGGCTTCTGCGATAATGTCTCCATCCTGTTCGACCTTAATCAGGACATCATCTGCGTCAGCATCCGTGAGTTCCAAGTCGGTGAACTGCCTGACGTTTTTTAGGTTTGGATCACCGAAGTAGTAACCGGTTCGGAGCAATGCCAACGGGTCGGGGCTGTTATAGGTACCCTCGAACGGTGTCGCCGTGTCAACATTTACCTGACCGACTTCATCTGTAATAAACCCAGCCCAGGCATGCAACGACTTTTTGACCTGCTGCCAATTGCCGCCCGCATCGGCCTCATATTTTTCCAGACGACGAATGACGTGGACCAAAACCCGAGACTTGGGCGGAAAGTCATTGAGTTTAATTCCTGGTGCGGAGCCATCGAGAACCGACACCGGAACCTGGATCGTCTGCCCTTCGCAGTTTGCCTCGTTAAATGTGATTCCAATCACAACCAATCCGAGCACAATAAAACGATCGAACATCGAAAGTACTTTCTAATTGCCAAAAACCAATCCTGCCTGACATCCAACAGTCGTACCCGGCACTACGTCCACGAAAGAAATCTTAAAAAATAACGGAAATACTAACTGCTTACCGCTAAAACAAGCAAAACATCGCGGTTATTTCCTCGGTTTGCGATTGAACAAAACCACTCGGGCCGATATATTTTTGAGCTTCGGTGTGCTCTCTATGTTGGGAGTATTCTTGTTTCATTAACGATGGTCACGGTGTCGGTCCTGCTTGAAGGCCGATCAAGAGCCCAAATTGGCTCGATGAAACCGCTGATTCAGGGAGTAATTTTTGATGTCTAGTACCCTTGTTCAAGATTTGATTGATGCCGGCGTTCACTTTGGCCACCGAGCCAGTCGCTGGAATCCAAAAATGGCGCCGTATATTTACGGGCGCAAGAATCAGATCCACATTATGGATATTCGCGAAACCGTTCGCGGATTATTGCGCGCCAAAAAATATGTCTCGCAAGTTGCTGGTGGCGGCAGTCTGGTATTGTTCGTCGGTACCAAACGTCAAGCCGCAGCTGCGGTGCAACGCGAAGCCGAACGATGTGGTATGCCTTATGTCAGTGAACGCTGGTTGGGCGGCGCGTTGACCAATTTCCGAACGATTCGCAGTCGAATGACCCGCTTGGAAGAACTGGAAGAGATCCGCAGCGGCGACAAATTGGATGGTTATTCGAAAAAAATGCAGTCCTCACTGAATCGCGAGTATCGCAAGATTCACCGGAACCTCAATGGCATTCGCAGCATGAATCGGATGCCAGAATGCATGATCATCGTTGATCCGAGCAAAGAAAAGAACGCCGTGCAAGAAGCCCGTAACTTGGGAATCACGACGGTAGCCTTGATCGATACCAATTGCGATCCCGAGTTGATCGATTTGCCAATTCCAGGCAACGATGACGGAATTCGATCTGTCGAGTTGATCATGGCGCACATGGCAGACGCAGTATTGGCCGGTCGCAAGACCGTAATTGTCAAAAACGAAGGTGCTGATCCGGTACCGGCTGCTGCTCCGGCGCCAGCCGTTTTCGATAAAGACGCTGATTCCTAAATCTGGCGTGGGCCAGCCGTTGGCTTGGTTATTCGAGCCGATTGGTTTGACCGATTGTGCAGATCTAAGTCTGCATTTTGAGCGTCCTTTCAGAATAGAACGCGAATTTCAAACCGAAGGTCGCGGCCATTCTGGTTTCCACTATGAACATTTTCGACTGAGCTATGTCAAGCTTCGGTCGCCACTCAATATCAGGAGAATGATCCATGTCAACAATCACAGCCGCCGACGTAAAAAAACTACGGGAACGAACAGGCCTACCGTTAATGGACTGCAAGAAGGCCTTAATGGAAGCCAATGGCGACCAGGATCTCGCGGTCGAGGAACTTCGCAAACGTGGCCAAGCGATCCAAGCCACGCGCAGCGACCGCGAAACAACTTTTGGCCGTTTTGGATTGTATCGCGGAACCGCCAAATCATCGGGAGCGATGGTCGAATTGCAATGTGAGAGTGCTCCTGTCGCTGGCAACGAAGAGTTTATTCAGTTGGCGAATGATTTGGCGGAACGCTTGGCAACCGGGCCGGGAGCTGCCACGGCAGAGGAACTGTTGGATCAACCGTCGCCCAGTAAAAAGGGGCTGACCCTGCGGGAACAACGGGATGATTTATTTAACCGGATTCGCGAAGTTTTCAATGTCAAACGGATGCATCGCTATAACACTGGAACGGGTGGTTACTGCCATAACTTGGGTACGGTTTCCGGCGTGTTGGTCAGCGTTGAAGGTGGCGATGATGAGACAGCCAAAGATGTCAGTATGCACATCGCGGCGATGAAACCAACGGCGTTGACGGTTGCTGATCTGGACCCCGCTGCAGTGGCGAAAGAACGGGAAATTTTGGTTGGTGCCGCGCTCGCCGAAGGCAAACCAAAAGCCATCGTGGAAAAAATGGTGGACGGACGTTTGAAAAACTTTTTCAAGGAAACGGTTTTGCTGGAACAGTTGTTTGTCAAAGATGACAAACAAACAATTGCGCAATTGGCTGCCTCCAAGAACATGAAAATCCTTGGCTACACGCACTGGGAGTTGGGTTCGAAACACGCCGACTAGTTGCCAGCCCGGTTTGTTGCAAACTTGCACCGCGCATCTTAAAGGACTTGATTCGAAGAACTCAAAAGAAAATAGCCCCGCTTTTAGTGGGGCTATTTTTATATTCTAATCGTGCGGTTGCAGGATTTATCCCTTTGGAAGTGACGTATGAATTTGACGGCGAAATACAAGCGCATTATCCTCAAGCTTTCCGGGGAAAGTTTTAGTCCTTCCGGCGAACGGGGGATCAGTATGGAAGAGGTCGTCCATATCTCGCAACAGGTTTTTGACGCCCAACAATTGGGTTGCCAAATCGCCGTGGTGATCGGCGGTGGTAACATTCTACGCGGCTCACAGTTCACGGCTAAAAATCAGATCGTGCACGAAGCTACGGCGCACTACATGGGAATGTTGGCGACCGTGATCAATGGTTTGGCATTGCAGGATGCTTTGGAGTCGGTGGGCTGTCAGACCCGCCTGATGAGTGCGATCAAAATGGACGGAGTCTGTGAACCCTATATTCGGCGCCGCGCTCAACGACACTTGGAGAAAGGTCGAATCGTAATTTTGGGAGCGGGAACCGGCGGACCATTTGTTACAACCGACACCGCCGCCGCACTGCGCAGTATGGAACTGAACGCCGAGATTCTGATGAAAGCGACCCGTGTCGACGGGATTTACAGCGAAGATCCCGAAAAAAATCCTCATGCACTTTTGTATTCAGAATTGGATTACCAGGAGGTCATCGAAAAAAATCTACGAGTGATGGACTCCACCGCAATTTCGCATTGCATGGAACACAATATGCCGTTAATGGTGTTTAACTTCCGCAAGAATGGAAACATCGTGCGGGCCATCACCGGCGAAAAAGTTGGAACGCTGGTCACCAACAAGAAACGCTAAGGCAATGAGCGGAGCAAGAAGTTGATAGGCTGCCGACCTGTCTTGGCTTAATTCACGTGCTGGCAGCCTTTCCCACGATTCGAGAAAAACCGTGATTAACCGGACGATTACCGTTCGATACCAAGCGGCGAGAGTTTGTCCGATTTGAAAACCGAATAACGAAAACTGAACCACTGAACCCCAGGAGAGCGACATGTCCGCCAACACAATCATTGACGATTCCAAAGAACGTATGGAAAAAGCAATCGAGATTTTGAAGAAAAACCTGGGTGGTATTCGTACCGGTCGCGCCAATCCTGGCTTGGTAGACTCGCTCCGTGTCGACGTCTATGGATCCCCGACTCCGATCAAGCAGGTTGCTCAGGTCGGGGCGCCGGAACCAACCCAAATTGTAATTCGACCTTACGATACGACGATTCTCAAAGATATTGAAAAAGCGATCGTCGCCAGCGACTTGGGTTTCAATCCACAAAATGATGGTCGCATCATTCGCATTAACATTCCTCCACTTTCGACGGATGTTCGCAAGAAAATGGTCGGGCGAATCAAGGAATTGACCGAAGACGCGAAGGTCTCAATTCGCAATGTGCGGCGCGATGGCAACAAGGCTGCCGAGCAGGGAGAGAAAGAAAAAGTGTTATCGGAAGACCAACGTGATGATATCAAGGATCAAGTCCAGGAGTTGACTAAAAAGTACGAAACTCTGGCCGCCGATATCGCCAAAGCCCGTGAAGCGGAAGTTATGGAAGGCTAACCAATCGTCCGGCCTCAGTTGGCCGGAGGGGAATAGTTGTTGAATCCAACCGACTTTCGAAAAGTAAAACTGGACCGTCGTCCGATTAGGAAATCTCTTGCTTTAGGCACGGTATTTCGATTTCCACTGACCGCGCAACATGTACAGGTAATCGACTGCCTCAAGATCGTATTCGGCAATCGCATGATCAACCGAGCGGGCCTCGAGGATCGAAAATTCTTCGGCGGTTATTGTGTGGTCTTTCAAGTACGCGGTCGCTTTATTGCCCAGCGATTTCAGCAGATCCAATTCCCCGAACTCCTCAAACGCAACTTCGTCACTTCCGCCGTTGCCGTCAAACCCCGTATCCTCGGTGTTTCTCAATTGCAATGACTGCAGCGCCGTTTCAAATTCAATTTCCGAATAACTCGCGGTCAATCGTTCGGTGCCAGCGCTGCCGGTCAATATCGCGCGATCATCGCCACCTCGCAGGTCGACGGTCGTATTTTCAAATCCGACAACGCGTCGAATTTGAGAATTGTTGTCTTTGAGCGAGACGCTATTTACGTTGGCTTGCAACACATCTGTACCCTGGCTGCCAATCAGGATTGCGTTGTCGTGACCGCCATATTTGGCCACTGCATTCACGCGATCGAAACCAATGGTCGTAACCAGGTAGCCGTTCGATGATTTCAGTTCGGTCTGATTGTCATTGCTGGTAAATGTATCACTTTGAGCCGTATCAAACAGTTGTGCTAAATCGATTCCGGTACTGGCCACGACTGTGATTTGATTAAAACCCTGCACGACGTTGACATAGCCGTTGCCGGTCATCGTGGCGATGCCATTGTCGAGAGAAAAAACATCGTTCACTACGGAGTCATGGATCGAGATTTGATCTTGGCCGCGGCCGCCGACGACACTGATCGATTCGAAACTACTCGCCCACAACCGCGACTGTTGGTTTGACATGTGAACGTACGACGGTCGCAGTACAAATTTGTCATTGAACGCTGAGTCAATAAGACTAGCACGGTCTTGGCCACCCAAGCCATTGATTCGGACAGATGAAAATCCTTCAACCACGACAACTCCGCCTCCCGCGTGCAAGGCATTTCTTCCAGCCTGAGAATTCAGAAAATCGCTGCCAGCCGTGCCTTGCATTTCGGCCAGATCAATTCCACCACTTGATTTCGTTTGCACCACGTCGAAACCAATCACTGTGCTGGAATAACCGGCTCCGCTCAGCGTCGCGGAATTCACGGTAGAGTTGAATGTATCGTTACCCAGCGTATCCGACATGGAAACAACATCACGACCCATTCCGGCGTTGACTTTCAAATTTTCAGTTCCCGTTGCATGCACTTGGAACCGATCGTTGACGACAGTCAGACCGCTGGAGTTAGTGGAAACGGTGTCATTCAACGCACCCAATTTCAAATCAAGTTGGTCGTTCCCGGCGTATCCATTGATTTGAATATTCTGGACTTGGGAATTCTGGAATTGATAACCGGTCCCGTTCAAAGTAATAGAAAAACCGTTGCTCGCGTCGACCAGAATTGTGTCATTCTGATCCGTACCGTTAATGGAGAGTTTCCCTGCAGACAATGACACCAAATTTTCCAAGCGGAAATCTACGCCGGTGGCTGTACCGCTTACCTTCAGGTAATAAGTTTCACCCTGCGCGGCAATTACGTCCAGTCGCAGGTTAGCACCATTGCCAGTTCCAGTTCCGATTCGATTCATTTGGCTGTCATAAATCTCCAATATGAGCGAACTGGATTGATCAGCCGTCGTCTGGACCGTCATGAAGCCATCGCGGCTGGCCTGGATGCGATACATCGCTTGACCGCTGATTTGCTGGTTCGCAACCGTCTTGGCAACCACGTTTCCCCAATTGATCGCCGGTACTCCAGCCGTCAGTTTTGTGTCGATCGTATACCGGCCAGTACCCTCGCTCGTGCCGACAGAGAACGAATATTGTCTGCCAGCTTCCACAAAAAACGTAATGTCATTTCCGTTGCGTTGGGCGAGGCTGCCGTTCACATTTACTTCGGCTTTTAGATCGTGTGTGACATTGAATTTCAAACTAACTTGGCCCGTTGAGTTGGCCGTAAAGGAAAAATGGTCGACGTCGGTGACTTGCCCAATCGTACCGGCGATTTTCTCACCGCCCATTAGCCTACCAATATTGGTCGCCGTACTGGCCGAATCGTCATTCAGGTCGGTAACCACGGCAGCCAAAGCGGCCTCCAGATTTATCTTATAGTAATACCCTCCGGTGGCCGCGTCGAAAATTCTGTCTGCGGTATCGCGAAATTGTTGATACAGCATGTCTTGCGTTACGCCGGTGACGCCCATGAATTCATTCGCTTGTCGCAAAACGGCACTTGCCCCTGCCACATAGGGGGCAGCCATGCTGGTACCTGTTGATCCGAGAAAGCGATTGCTCGACAGGCCACCAAACAGATGATTGGGAACCGTGCTGACAATTGATTCGCCCGGAGCGACTAACACGTTGGCCGCCCGTTGACTGAAATCACTAATTTCTCCATTGGCGTCGTGACTCGCGACGGGCACAACACTTTGACTGACAGCCGGGTAACTCAAACCGGGTGTGTGATAGGTCTCAAATGCATTTCCGGCGGCCACGGAGATGAACAGTCCGTCCGCTTCGAGTCTCGCGAATTCTTCTTCTAGCGTTGCCCATTGCGGAGTGTTGAAAGCATTCCATTCCGTACCTATTGACATAACGACAGTCGTAATTGGATTGGCGAAGTCGTTTCGATGATCGTGTACCCATTGCAAGGCCTGTTCGACCCAAGCCAGGTCGCCGGCACCTTGGTCGTCGAATACTCGCAGCCCGACCAGGTCGACGCCGGAACTAACCCCGTGGTACCGGTCGTCAGTGCTCCCGATAATCCCGCTCACGTGCGTACCATGAAAACCGGCCGGGCCATCGTCGTATGGATTCGCGTCGTTCTCAGCGAAATCCCAGCCACCAACTACTTTGTGTCCCGCACCAAATCCGCCACCCAAGGCGTAATGATCCCAGGCGATCCCAGAATCGATGACGGCCACGGTTTGTCCCGCACCATCAAAGCCATATTGTCTCGCGATGTCGGCCGCTTGAGTCGTCGCCGCCACGTTGTTGAGCAACGGATGGGTAACGACCTGTTGAGTAATCGCGGGTGCAGCAATCTCCAATTCAGGCAAAATGCTCGCGACGGCTTGCGCCGACATCACCAGCCGTTGTTCGAATTGTTCAAACCGGGCTTGACGTTGTTCAGGCGATTCGTGCCGGAAACGTGCCATGGAATTGCTCACCGCGCGGGGACCAATCGTCTTGTCATAACCGCGCGGTACGACTAGTCGAACCATCATGGTTTTGAAAAACGCCAAAATCCCTATGGCGTTGTGAGTTGCACTGACCCCTGCCGCGTCTTTGGGGCGGTGGTCAGGTTTGACCAAATTGGTCACGGGGAACTATACGTTTGCTACCAGATTTTGGGTTTCGAAAATTCTTTCGACAGCCAATCCTCGGCAAACATGGTCGACTCTAACGGTTCGGTTGACTTTGCGGCCTACGAAAATGTTTCCGCAAATTGAGCCTGTGCCAACGCGTTAGCGAATATTCATGTCGTAACGAATCGTTGTCCGATAACGATCAGGCGAATGGCAATGGTGATTCTGATTTTTATTTTGGTTGAATGACAAAGGGCTTGATGATGAAACCGATGTCTGCGTTCCGTTTTTTTTGTCTGGCCACATTCTCTAAACCGGCTTCCGACCGCGCAATCTATAAGGCGATTCGCCAAGCCAAATTCCAATCCATCGTGGAATTTGGGTTGGGAGATGGCACCCGCGCGGAAAACATGATCCGCGTTGCCAAGAAATATGCCGTAACCGGGAATGTCAAATACACCGGCATCGATCAATTCGAAGGCCGAGATGGCAGTCAACCAAAACTTCCGTTACGCGAAATGCACAAACGGCTGACGACACTCGAAGCCAAAGTACAACTGGTTCCAGGCGATGCCTACTCGGCATTAACACGGATTGCAAATTCACATGTACGAACGGACCTGATTCTGATCTCCGCCGGTCAGGATGAATTGTCGTTGGCCGAGAGTTGGTTCTATTTTCCCAGGATGTTGCACGCGGGTTCTCTCGTTCTGATTCAACATCAGCCTGGTGGTGCATTCCAAGCATTGTCGCGATTGGAAATTGAAAAACGTGTTGAGCAGAAATCCGCAAAACCAAACACTAAAGTCGCGTAGATTTGCTGCCTGATCGATCGTCGCGAGCTGGCCTGTTTCGCTCGGTGACGTACTCCTGAATTCCATTGCCATTGCTGGGCTGATGAGACGTCCCCTCAGTGACCTTGTTCGCTGGCAAATCTTCCTACCAATAGCCCCAGTTGGCGAGGGTAATTCGAACTTTTGCAGTGTGAGTCCGCCGAGTGTTTTATCTTGCCTTTTCAGTTGGCATGAATTTTCCGACCGCGGATCTCCCGTTTCCCGGAAACCGAGTGGAAGTGACTTCGTCCAGTTCTGCCGTTATATTGTTGACTCGATCGCGTAACTGCAGGTTGAGACCTGATCATTGCCATGCCCGTTGCAATGCACGCGAGTTTGCTTCCATCGAATTCAATATTCTATTGAGAATATGACTTAGAAACAGACGATGCACATTAAGCCAGCGAGTACCTGCGAATTCGATATCCTTGCTCTGGGCGAAGTCATGTTGCGACTGGACCCGCGCGAAGGTCGCGTGCGAACCGCGCGGAATTTCGATGTTTGGGAAGGCGGGGGCGAATACAATGTTGCGCGAGGTTTGCGCCGATGTTTCGAGATGCGGGCCGGATTGGTTTCGGCGTTTGCGAAAAATGAAGTCGGTCGGTTGTTGGAGAATCTGATACTCACTGGCGGCGTCGACATGCGGTTTGTCAAATGGATGGACTTTGATGGCGTTGGACGAGCGGTCCGAAACGGATTGAATTTTACGGAACGCGGATTTGGCGTTCGAGCGGCGGTGGGAACATCTGATCGGGGCTATACCGCAGCCTCACAACTCAAACCGGGAGATATTGATTGGGAACATATCTTTGGTGAGCTGGGAGTTCGCTGGTTTCACACGGGCGGTATTTTCGCGGCGTTGTCCGAAACCACTCCGGAAGTAATATTAGAAGCGCTACAAGCGGCCAAGAGGCATGGTACCATCACGTCGTATGATCTCAATTTTCGTAGCTCGTTATGGAAGTCGTTTGGCGGCAAAGCCAATTGCCAACGAGTCAATCGTGCGCTGGCATCGTTCGTCGATGTAATGATTGGCAATGAAGAAGATTTCACTGCCTGTTTAGGATTGCACGTCGCAGGGCTGGACGACCAAATGCAGGAGTTGCCGATCGAAGGCTACAAGGAAATGATCGCCCGCGCGATCGTTGAGTTTCCCAATTTCCAATGTATTGCGACGACGCTCCGAACCGTAAAATCAGCGACGATCAATGACTGGGGTGCACTGTGTTGGTACAACGGAGAATTGTTTCAGGCTGCGTATCGGGAAAATCTCGAAATTTTCGATCGCGTCGGCGGGGGTGACAGTTTTGCATCGGGCTTGATTTATGGCTTAATGCTGCAGGGGGACGGACAATCGGCCGTCGACTACGGCGCAGCACATGGAGCGTTAGCCATGACCACTGCTGGGGATACCACAATGGCCAGCCTTGATGAAGTCGAAGCCTTAATTTCAGGCGACAGTGCCAGAGTGAAACGATAACCACGATGAAGCGATTTTCTGCAATCATGAGGGAAACTTGGTGGGTTTGGCTAATCCTGATCGGAGGTGGAACCGTCGCCGGGATGTTTGTTTCGCGTATTTTCTTTATCGCGATCCCGATCAGCTTTTTCTCGTTTTTCTATTTTGCGATCGTGCGCTACGACGATGAAGGCAAACCTCGCGGTAGCGGTTGATTCGATCCTGGGCTCATTTTTTTCAAACTCGGTGTGTAAGTTTGAACTCCAAGTAATAGACGCCGCTCATGAACGAAAACAACTTTGGCCAAGACCTCGAATTTCTTCAGCGGCATGTCGCGACCTTGGTATTGACGAACAAACACGCGCAAATTGCGGTGGTCCCACAGTGGCAAGGCCGGACGATGACGTCCTCGTCGGCCGGTCCTAACGGTACGAGTTACGGTTATATCAACTACGATCACATTGCCAGTGGAAATCACGACCCGCAGATCAATCTCTATGGTGGCGAAGATCGGTTGTGGATTTCCCCGGAAGGAGGTCAATTTTCTGTATTCTTTGACCCCGGTGACGAAATCAATTTTTCTAACTGGCGCACTCCGGCCTTGCTCGATACCGAACCGTTTGAATTGGTTGGTCGATCCGAGTGTTCCCTGCAGTTTACGAAGCGGGCAAGTCTCACCAGCCGCAATCGATTCGAGTTTGCCGTGCTTCTGGATCGCACCGTGATGTTGCATTCATCCGTGGCGGCTGCCCAGCGATTGGGGATCGATCTCGATGGAGTGAGTCTGGTTTTTCATGAAAGCCACAATACGATTACCAACGTGGGCCAACAAGCGTGGCGTCCGGAAACTGGCCTGATCGGTGTCTGGATGTTGTGCATGAACAAGCCGTCGCCACAAGCAACTCTGCTGGTGCCGTTTCAAAAGGGCTCGGCGGAAGTGCGCGGGCCGATCGTCAACGCCGATTACTTTGGCAAACTGGACGCGCGCCGGCTGGTTGTCGATGAAGACGCCGGGCTGATCTATTTTCTCGGCGATGGTCAACTTCGAAGCAAACTTGGACTGACCTTCGACCGCGCTACGTCGCGTTTGGGCAGCTGGGATCTACAGCGGGGAGTACTTTCGATTGTGGAATTCAATCTTCCGTCCGTCGCGCCCCAGGGATACACTAATAATCTCTGGCAATTTCAAGAAACGCCGTATTCGGGTGATGTGATCAATTGCTACAACGACGGTCCTAACGAATCGGGTGGGAAGTTAGGAGGTTTTTTTGAGCTGGAAACACTTGGCCCGGCGCTGGCCTTGCGTCCGCTGGAGTCCTACACCCACCAGCACCGAACCATGCGACTTGAAGGCCGTCGTGAGACCCTCGATTCGGTCGCGAAACACGTTTTCGGCGTGGGCTTGGATCGAATCGAATCGCGATTGACCGCGACAGGTTGATCAAGGAAAATAACAAGCATGATTCGGTTTTATTGCAATTCATGTGGCAAGTCATTACGAGCGGACGAATCGATCGTCGGGCGCAGTTCGAAATGTACGTCTTGCGGGAACGTCAACCGAATTCCCATCGAATCATCGCGAAAACCGGGCGAAAAAAAACGGCCCGATGAGGACTTGCTGGCGGTTCTGGCGGATTCCGATTCATTCAGTGAGTTGAATGACATGGATTTTTCAGCCAGCGACCAGGCCGAGCGTCGCTCCGCAAAATCGCACTTGATTGCAACGGCGACCGAAACTAACAGGCCGCCGGTCGCCCAGCTCGATCCTGTAGCGCCCAAGTTCCAACCTCGATTTGGGGTCAAGCGTCGTACGATTTCGCCGACCCTGGTTGCCTCCCTTGCCGGTTTGCTAATTTTTCTGGGAATAGTTTATTGGATTTTCAGTTCACCTCGAATCAGGATTCCTGCCTCGGTTCCAAAAACTGCATTTGAGCAAACAAACGACGCCCAGATGTTTGCAAATGCATTGTTCGAATTGAAAAAATCCCGTCGCGGGCTCGAATTTGCCGAAAAAGGACTCCTTGATCGTGGACTTCCCAAGTCCCATCTAGCCGGCGTGGTTGGAATAACTCAAAAATTCGATTCGCTGGTCAACGATGGTTATGCGCTCCAGGAAGGCAATTCATTGTTTGACAGTGGAAAAGCGGCGGCCGCGCAGAAATTAATACAAAGCGAAACGAAAAGGCTGGGAGAATTGAAGACCGAAATCGAAAAAGAAACTGAACGGCTGAATTCCATCATTTATGCCAAACAATAGGGCGGAGCTGGTCGCCGTGATGTGTTATGACGGAGTTGTAAACGACAACTCTCGCCAACTCTTCTTGCTAGCGCGGCACACAACAAGCGGCACAAAACAACGCCGGTGACCCGATTGATTTGGGGCTTCTGACGAAATTTCGTTGTTCGAACGACAATGTGCTGGCAGAACCGATCGAATTCAGTCATTTCGTCGCCATGAAAAAACCACTGACCGTTTCTCCATTGCCTGTTGGGCATTTGAGCGCTGGCACGTAGAATGGGTGGTTCGAATTTTATCAGCAACTGGATCGGAATCGCCGCCCAAAATGCCAGCCTCAGATATTGTTGTCAAAGGTGCAAGGGAACATAACCTTCGCAACGTCAATCTCGTTCTTCCTCGCAACCAGCTGATTTGCTTGACCGGCGTCAGCGGCAGCGGCAAAAGTTCGTTTGCGTTTGATACCCTCTTCGCCGAGGGTCAACGTCGGTACGTCGAGAGTCTCTCCAGTTTTGCTAGACAATTTCTCGGACAAATGCCGAAACCGGACGTCGATCTCATTTCGGGTTTGAGTCCGTCGATTTCAATTTCCCAAAAATCGTCGGGCAGTAATCCGCGCAGTACCGTCGGAACAATTACCGAGATTTATGATTTTTTGCGGATCTTGTACGCCCGCGTCGGACAGGGTTATTGTCCGAAATGTGGCCAACCTATCTCCGCTCAATCCCGAGACCAGATTGTCGGCAGTATCATGCAATTTCCGGCCGGAACAAATTTCTCCGTGCTGGCTCCCATTGCCCGTGAGCAGAAGGGTGAACATCGGGATCTGTTAGCGGACATGCTGAAACGCGGATTCGTCCGGGTGCGCGTCGATGGTGAAATCATCAACCTTAATTCCGAGATCAATCTCGATCGCAGTCGACGTCACAACATTGAAGTCGTTATCGATCGGCTGACTGCCAAGCCGAGCGTTCGCGGTCGATTGGGTGAAGCGGTCGAAGCCGCGATGAAACTTGGTAAAGGGACGCTGATCGTGACCATCGAATCGGACGTGGCCGTACCCGATGGCCCAGCCGAAATTGACTTGGATTCCAGCGATGATGAGGACGACCGGCAATCCCAGTCAAAAACTAAATCCAAGATTAAAACCAAAACAAAATCTAAAGCCAAACTCAATCGCGACGTCACAGCAGCAGATCGGGTGTACTCGACCACCTACGCTTGCGCTCCGTGTGGGATCAGCTTCACTCCTCCGACTCCACAATTGTTCAGTTTCAACAGTCCCCAGGGAATGTGTCCGACCTGCGACGGATTGGGCGAGTTGTTTACGTTTGATCGAGGCAAACTGGTAACCAATCCGACCCGTTCGTTTCAACAAGGGTGTTTTGATTTGCTGGGCAATTGGAAGGACCTTGGTCGATGGCGGCGGCATATCTATCAAGGCGTGGCCGACGCCGTCGAGCGCGACAAAGGCTTGGAAGCAGGCACTTTACTGGAAACAGCCTGGGAGGATCTTGGCGAAGAGCTGCAGGACCTTTGGTTATACGGCACCGGTGAATTGCACATTACCTATACCTGGCGGGGTGGCAATACTCCGATGAAATACGGCGGCAAGTTCGATGGGATAGTTGCCGAATTGGATGAGAAGTATCGCACGTTGAACAGCGCCCCGAAACAACGGAAACTGGAAGAGTTCATGGCGGAGGTCCATTGCAATGATTGCAATGGCGCGCGATTGAATGAACAGTCCCGGCATTTTCGCTTGCAAACAACCCACGAAAAGTTTGGCGAAAATTCCAGCCTGTCCATTTCCGAGGCTTGTGAACTTTCCATCAGTGATGCTTTTGAATTTTTTGGCGGACTGGCGCTGGACGATACCAAACAATTTATTGCGACCGAACCCCTTAAGGAAATTCGAAACCGGCTGGGGTTCTTGCTGAACGTCGGCTTGGACTATCTGATGCTCAACCGGACAGCTCCCACACTCTCGGGAGGTGAAAGCCAACGAATCCGCTTGGCTGGTCAAATCGGAGCTGGCTTGGTCGGTGTGTTGTATATCCTGGACGAACCATCCATCGGCTTGCATCCCCGCGACAACGATCGCTTGATCTCGACCTTGCAACACTTGAGAGATCTCGGCAACACAGTGGTTGTGGTCGAACACGACGAAGACACGATGCGGGCGTCCGACTATTTGATCGACTTCGGGCCGGGACCGGGCATTCGCGGTGGCGAAGTGGTTGTGCAGGGGCATCCTTCGGAGATCATCAAATCAAAAACCAGTTTGACCGCCCGCTACCTGAGCGGTGATTTGAAAATCGCTATTCCAGAACGACGTCGTCCCGTCGAATCGGACAAACAATTGACGTTGGTCGGTGCTCGTCACAATAATCTGAAAAACATCAATATCGAGATACCGCTGGGCAAATTTGTCTGTGTCACGGGAGTTAGCGGCAGCGGCAAGAGCTCATTTGTCAATGCGATTCTACGTGAAGAACTTAAAGAACGCTTGAATGGCGGCATCAGCGAGGCGGGCGATTTCGACGAAATTTTGGGTGTCGAACACCTCGACAAAATGATTGCCATCGACCAATCGCCGATCGGCCGAACGCCCCGGTCCAACCCGGGAACCTATATCAAGCTGTTTGACGAGATCCGCAAACTCTATACCCAATTGCCGGAAGCCAAAACGCGGGGATACGCGGCTGGACGATTTAGCTTCAATGTCAAAGGGGGGCGCTGCGAAGCTTGCGAAGGCAATGGCTCGAACCGACTCGAAATGGATTTCCTGGCCGATGTCTGGGTGACGTGTCCTGTTTGTCAGGGTCACCGATTTAATCGAGAAACTTTACAAGTAAAATTTCGCGACAAGTCCATCGCCGAAGTCCTCGAAATGGACATCGAAGAGGCCATGGTTTTTTTCGAAAATATTCCCAAAGTTCTCAGCAAGCTGCAGACCCTGCACGCGGTGGGTTTGGATTATTTGAAAATTGGCCAACCATCGCCGACATTGTCCGGCGGAGAGGCCCAACGAATCAAATTGGCGCGCGAGCTCGTTAAACGGAGCACGGGTAAAACCTTGTACATGCTCGACGAGCCAACGACAGGATTGCATTTTGCCGACATCCAATTGCTGTTGAATGTGTTGCAGGATTTTGTCGCGGCAGGCAACACCGTGCTGGTTGTGGAACACAATCTGGACGTGATTAAGACAGCCGATTGGGTGATCGATATCGGACCCGAGGGCGGTTCGGGCGGCGGTCGATTGGTTTGTGCCGGTACGCCAGAAGAGGTCGCTGCGTGCGAGGACTCGTACACCGGACGCGCACTTCGCCGAACGTTGGAAGAAAAACGAACCATCCTGCCCAAGAAGAGTCGTCGCGGTGATGCCCCGGTTCAAGCGACGCAGATCATTGTGCGTGGAGCCGAGCAACATACGCTTAAAAGCGTCGATGTGAATATTGACCGGGATAAAATGACGGTGTTTTGCGGCCCCAGCGGCAGCGGCAAAAGCTCAATGGCAATGGACACAATCTACGCTGAAGGACAGCGGCGCTATGTCGAGTCATTGAGTTCCTACGCCCGCCAATTTGTGAATCAACTGGAAAAACCACGTGTCGAACACATCGAAGGTCTCTCTCCTGCGATCGCGATCGAACAGAAAACGCTGGGCTCGACGCCCCGTTCGACCGTCGGCACGGTGACCGAGGTCTATGATTATCTGCGAATTCTGATGGCTCGTTTGGGTACGCCCTTTTGTCCCGCTTGTGATATCAAGATTGGTACTCAAACCAGTGATCATATTGTCGACAAACTATTGGCTTACCCCGACGGGACTCGACTGTTGCTGCTCGCTCCCATTCGTCTCGACGCAAATCAGACATTCGAGCAGTTGTGGGACGAAATTCGGACTCTCGGCTATATCCGTGTCCGAGTCGACAATCTTACGTATGCGATCGATGAGGTCCCGTTATTGAATTCTCGCGGGCGACATCACATTGAAATCGTCGTTGACCGACTGGTCGTGCAGCAAAAATCCCGCTCGCGTATTGCCGAGAGTGTCGAATCCGCTTTGTCATTAGGGCAGGGCGTGATCAGTGTCGCCGAGCCGCAGGACGGCGTACCAGAACAGCATTGGCGCATGGTCAAACATAGCCAACATCTGGCTTGTGACGCTTGCGGCCGAAGTTTTGATGCTCTGACGCCGCACAATTTTTCCTTCAACAGTCAACTCGGCTGGTGTCCGGACTGCGAAGGGATCGGTACCCAGACCGGTGCCAACCCGGCTGCGCTGATGAACGATGCGGAGTTATCGTTGAAAGACGGTGCGATTAGTTTGTGGCCCAGTTTGAAATCCAAACTTTCGCAATCCATGTTGGCGGCTTGGACCAGCGGAACCGGCGTTCCGCTCGCCATACCATTCAATCAATTGGACGCGCGGAATCGAAAATTGGTTTTCTATGGTTCGGGTGAACGCTGGTTTGATGTTCCGGATGAGTCTGGCAATGTGCTATTTTCATTTCAGTACAAAGGGGTTTTCCCGACGCTGGAAGAAGCTTCCCGGCTGTCGCCCAATCTCCGGCAACGAATGCAAATGCTGATCGGAGAAGTCGAATGCGGGTGTTGCGGCGGAAGTCGTCTGCGCGATGATGCGGCGGCGGTTCGTTTCCGCGAATTGTCGATCGATGGAATTTGCCGATTGCCAGTCGGTGTAATGGCCACGACCATCAAGAAATGGAAACTCGATCCCCGCGAAAAGAAAATTGCGGGAGAATTGATCCGCGAAATCAGCAGTCGCATCGATTTTCTGAATAACGTTGGTTTGGAGTATTTGACGCTGGATCGAACGGCTGCGTCATTGTCCAACGGCGAAGCCCAACGAATTCGATTGGCGAGCCAACTGGGCAGTGGATTGTGTGGTGTTTTGTATGTTCTGGACGAGCCGACCATTGGTTTGCATCCGCGCGACAACACACGATTGCTGTCGGCGTTGCACCGATTACGGGATTTGGGTAACACATTGATCGTTGTGGAGCACGATCGGGAAGTCATTCAGAACAGCGATGCGATTTGCGATTTTGGTCCTCAAGCTGGTATAAACGGTGGCGAGATCGTAGCGCAAGGCACTCCCGCCGCCGTCGGCAAAGACAAAAATTCCGTAACCGGCCCCTATCTTTCCGGCCGAAAAGCGATCCCTATGCCGGCTAACCGTCGACCCGCGCTGTCCGCCGGCCTGCCCATTCCGGTGCGCGGAAAAACGAAAACGGCCACGAAAAAACGAACGACTGCGGCCATCGCGAAGTCTTCGCCCGTCAAAACTTTTGTGCCGTTGGTTAACACTTTGGATATCGTCGGAGCGAAACATAACAACCTGAAAGATATCGACGTCAAGATCCCGTTGGAAACGCTGACGGTCGTTACCGGCCCGAGCGGTTGCGGAAAAAGCTCGCTGATCAATGACATTTTGTTCAAGTCGCTTGCGCGACGACTGCACCGGACCACGGCGATTCCCGGCGCACACAAAGGTATTCGCGGCATCGAATACATCAACAAAGTGATTCGAGTTGACCAAACCCCGCTCGGCAATTCGCCGTCGTCCAATCCGGCGACCTACACCGGCGCTTTCGATTTGATCCGCGAGTTGTTTGCTCAATTGCCCGATGCGAAGTTGCGGGGATATACGTCTCGGCGATTCAGTTTTAATGTGCCTGGCGGACGCTGCGAAGAATGTTTTGGGAACGGACAGATTTGTATCGAAATGCATTTCCTACCCGACGTCTGGGTGGAATGCGCGGCTTGTCGCGGACGTCGTTACAACGAAGAAACATTGGCTGTTCGCTACCATGAAAAAACCATCGACGACGTCTTGAAAATGTCCTGCGGCGAAGCCGTCCGGTTGTTCCACAATATTCCAAAAATCCGCCGCATCCTGAAAACACTTTGCGATGTTGGTTTGGATTACGTCACACTGGGGCAAAGCGCCGCGACTTTGTCTGGCGGTGAAGCGCAGCGCGTGAAACTGTCGGCGGAACTCGCGCGGCCAGATACGGGCCGAACCCTTTATCTATTGGACGAGCCGACGACCGGCTTGCATTTCGACGATCTCTGTAAATTGCTGGATGTGATTCAACGGTTGATTGATATCGGCAATACCGTTGTCTTGATCGAGCATAATCTGGATATGATTAAGTGTGCGGACTGGGTCATCGACTTGGGCCCCGAAGCAGGACAAGGAGGCGGCGAGATTGTCGTACAAGGGACTCCCGAGGAAGTTGTAGAATATGCAACCCGCGCCTTGGCCGCAGCGTCCAAATCCGGCCTCAGCGATCCCAAGCAACCACGAAGTTACACCGGCGAGGCGTTGACATCCGTGTTGGCGACTGATCCCTATGAAGAACGAATTCCGTTTGACCCCCACAAAGATGATCGCTGGCAAGATGGCGATTTGGATATCGAAGATGTCGGCATTGCTGCAAAAATGCCTTGGGAGTCGGACGGTCGCCGCTGGCATACCGAAGACCGAGTCGGGCGCGCGGGCGAGCCAGTCAATTGGGATGGCGCAATTCTTGCGCAGGTCGTGGATGCGATTCAACAACACGCAGGGTTCGGCGATACCGTTTGGGATCAACGCACGGTCGTTGAAATCCATGGACAAAAGAAATCCCAAGGCTGGTTCTTTCATGCAATTACCGGTGACGCCTGGTTGCTGAAAATGAAATTCCGCGTCCGTCCCCGCACGTTCAAACGAGAGGATTTAGTTGAACAAATACCGCTGCCAACGCCTAACGAAATGGATCATATCCCCGTGTATGGCAATTCACCGCGAGTAAAATTGACAAACACGACTGCGAATTGGCAGGAGATCGAATTTCGAGTTCATACGTGGCAGGAAATCGACATTCCCGGGTTTTGGAAATTTCTTGACGACGCGATTGCCAGTTTCCAGAACAAGATCGATCGCATCGAGGCCCATATTGAAAGCGAAACTCCCTGGGCCAAACTCGGGAAACAATGGCATTTTATGCGCAAGGGATTTACCGCGGGCGATCCTATCAACTGGGATGTTCAAGTACTCGAACGACTACACGAAGTAATCGAAGCCGTAGCACCTGAGGGCGAGTTTTTCTGGAGTAACAAACAAGTGGTCCACGTGTATTTGCCTCAACAAAAAGAACCTTGGGTCAGTATTCAAACCAAGAAACCGGATGCCGTCTGGCTGCAGGTCTCTGGACCGAAAGATACCGTGACAGCTGGTCGTGTCGCCGATATTGCCGATTCTCCGACGATTTCGTCGAAAACCAATGTCGATGTCGTGCGAATGAGTTTCCATGAAATCAGTCAAGTCGAGAACCAGAAGCTGAAAGAGTTCCTGATCGAACATCGAGCGCGTTTGGTTTGATATTGTTCAATTGGAACTCGACAAGATTTAGTATTTCCTGACGCTTTTTCACTAGCCATTTTTTGAAATTGATCCATGTCCAACGCGCTCGTATCCCAGGTATCGAAAAACTTGTTGTTTCGCTATCGAATCGTCTGCCACAAATTGGCCTCCCAGCCGACCGGGAATTTTGAATTGCCGACAGCGAATCGAGTGTTGGCGTTGAACGAGCTGGAGGGGCAAAAATCTTTCGCCGATGTGAGAATCGGCTGGCTGGACGACGGAATATATTTTTCCGTTTCCGTCTCCGGGAAAAAGCAAGCCTTGTGGTGTCGCGAAACTCAGTTGTTGGAAAGTGATGGCGTACAACTCTGGTTTGATACCCGCGCGACGCACAACATTCACCGCGCCAGCAAATTTTGTCACTGGATGATGTTGATGCCCAGTGGAGGCGGGGCCACCCAATCCCAGCCAGTAGGTCGGCTACTGAAAATCAATCGCAGCAAAGAAGATCCACCGACGATTAGTCGCGCCAAAATCGCGGTCACCAGCGCGATCTCGAAAACGGGTTATCAATTGTCAGCGTTCATCCCAGGAACTGGACTGCACGGCTGGAACACCGCGGACCACCGCCAGTTGGGTTTCAATTTCGCCGTCATTGACCGCGAATTGGGTTGGCAAACTTTGGCGATTGGTCCCGAATTGCCGATTGCTGAGGACCCCAGTTTATGGCAGACCTTGTTGCTGCAAGACTGATCGAAATTGATGTTCCCCCCACAGTGCCGGCCAGAGTCACTGTTGCGTGGACGCGTTGATCCGAGACTCACTTTACACCGATTCAGCAAACACTTGCATGTCGGCGGCGTAAGCAGCAACACGTTGTTGCATCTTCGATTTGGCAGCCTTCAAATCGGAAATTTCGTCGGCCGGTACCATCGTAAACAAATAGAATTTGATCTTTGGTTCAGTCCCTGACGGGCGGGCGGCGACGTAGTTGCCGGGTACAGCCGTTTCAAAAATCAGGAGGTTGCCGTTAGGACCCGTGATCGATTCGGATTTTCCATTCGCGAAAATTCTCTGGCCCGCTGAATAGTCTCGCACTGCGGTTACGGTCAAGCCACCCAACGATTTCGGCGGATCGGTGCGAAATTTCTGCATCAGTGCTTCCATTCGTTTCATCCCGTCGGAACCCTTCATGCCGATATTAACCAACGATTCATGGTGGAATCCGTGTTGTTGATACAATTCGTCGAGATGCTCAAACATTGATTTTCCCGTCGACTTTACCCCAGCCGCCAGCTCGGACATCAACATGCATGCCACGGCACCGTCCTTGTCTCGGCAATAGTCTCCCACCAGAAAACCGTGCGATTCTTCGGTTCCGAAAACAAATTGAGCGGGTCCTATTTCGTCCATCAAGCTGCAAATCCACTTAAAGCCAACCAGGTTCTCATGGTAACACTTGACGCCATACCCTTCACAAATCCGATTGATCATGTGAGTCGTCACCAAAGTCGTGACGACGTAATTGTCTGGTCCCAAAGTTCCGTTCGCTTGACGCTGGCGCAGGACATAATCGGCCAACAACACACCCAGTTGATTTCCGTTGAACGTGTTCCACTCCCCGGCGGTATCCATTGTCATGGGAGCGGCCGCACCCATTCGATCAGCGTCGGGGTCCGATGCTAAAATCAATTCTGCGCCTGTCCGTTTCGCATGTTCCATGATTGCATCGAACACTTCCCGATTTTCCGGATTGGAAACATGTCCAGGGACATTGGGGAAATCCGGGCTGGGTTCGCGATGGGGGCCGTAGATTTCCAAATCTTGAAAACCGACTCGGTTCAGCAAGGACTTGACATTGAACTCACCGACTCCGTGCAGCGGTGAAAAGATAATCTTCAAATTACGCGGCCCGGGAAAACTGTACCGGGCTTCCGCAGTACACAGCGCATGATCTATCTCCGCAAGCATCAAATGCACTTTCTTCTGCGCGACCGCCGTTCGAAAATCGACCACGGGAATGTCCTGGACTTGAGCCACTTTCTCAATCACCGCTGCATCGTGGGGTGGTATCAATTGGGCGCCGGTCGACCAATAGACTTTCACGGCGTTGTCGCTGGGCGGATTGTGGCTGGCCGTGACCATGATCCCGCAATCACAGTTTTTGTACCGCGTCAAGAATGATAATTCCGGTGTGCTCCGAAAGTCATTGATGAAATAGACTTCGAAGCCGTTGGCCACCATGACGCTGGAACACAATTCGGCAAATTCACGGCTGCGGTGTCGCGTATCATACGCGATCGCCATTGACCATGGCCCCAACGGTTTCACTACTTTGATATACGCAGCCAAGCCTTGGGCGCTCTCGCCAATCGTTCGAGCGTTGATCGCATTGGAACCAAATGGGTACATCATCCCGCGCCGACCGCCCGTACCAAACGGTATGATAGTCCAGAACACATCGTCCAGTTTGGCCCACTTTTCGTCTTGAATATGTTGGACAATGTCCGGGGTATAGGCGGAGTATTTCGGTTCCGTCAACCATTCCGTTAAATTAACGACCGCCGATTCAGAAATTTTTCCGGCTGTCCTAGCCAATTCAATGGCCGACAAACAAAATGCAATATCAATAGGGGCGGCGGTTTCAGACATGGCAGTTTGTCGCTATTTTGTAAGTTTGAAAAACGTGAATTATAGTCATTTTTCCTGATCGCAGAAGTGAGCCCCATGCACGAACCCATTATCAGCGTCTCCGGCCTGCGCGGTGTAATCGGCACGAGCCTTGATCCGATTTTGGCCATGAAATACAGCGTGGCCTTCGCAGCGGCGTTGTCCCAAACGGGTCCGATTGTCGTAACACGCGATGGCCGATCGACCGGCTCGATGCTGGCTCAAGCGATCTCCAGCGGACTGCAGGCAATCGGTCGCGACGTCTTGTATGGCGATGTCGCAGCGACGCCGACCACCGGGATTCTCGTGCGCCAGCATGCCGCCGCAGGTGGGATTCAAATTTCGGCCAGCCATAATCCTGCGGAATACAATGGCATCAAACTATTCGAGGCCAGCGGCCGCGTCATACCTGCGGAGGCGGGCCAATTGGTCATCGACGCGTACCGCAACTTTCACTTTCCGGTCGTCTCCCACGACCAGGTCGGTTCGTTTCGATTGCTTGCCGATACCACCTCTGCACATTTAGCAGCGGTATTAAGAACCGTTGATGTCGAACGAATTCGCGGCCGCCGATTCAAGGTCGTTCTGGACAGCCATCATGGAGCCGGTTCGATTCTGGGCCGACGATTATTAGAGTCGCTGAACTGCGACCTGCAGGGTCTCGGGGACGTTCCCGATGGTCTGTTCGAAAGATCACCCGAACCGACGGAAGTCAACTTAAAAGCGACCACCGCGCGCGCCGTCGAATTGGCCGCTGATGTCGTATTCTGTCAGGACCCGGATGCGGATCGACTGGCCATCATCGACGAACGAGGCATTTACATCGGGGAAGAATATACTTTGGCAATTACGTTGAACCATGCCCTGAAAAATCGCAGTGGGCCGGTCGTGATTAACTGCTCATCCAGTCGCATGTCGAATGATATTTGTAAATCGCATGGCTGCGAATTGCACTTGAGTGCCGTGGGCGAAGC
This sequence comes from Mariniblastus sp., assembly GCA_031409295.1. GTDB lineage: Bacteria > Planctomycetota > Planctomycetia > Pirellulales > Pirellulaceae > Mariniblastus. Next base: position 9,573 of record JANNWZ010000084.1, on the reverse strand, counting down.
AAATGTAACTACACTGATGCAATCGTTGAATGCGGTTTATGGCGGAGAAGGGAATGGCGGCCCGATCGATCCACAGGTCGGATACGTTCGCGATAGTTTTGTCGCCATGGCTCAGGTGCTCGACGCAATGGCTGCCAATGGCCAGACAATCAGCCAACTTGCGACCCAAATCCCACGATACGAAATCTGCAAGACAAAAATTGATATCCCTCGAGAGCAGATTCCGGCTTTGTTCAAGCGATTGAAGGCCACCTTTCCCGATGCCCGAATCAGCGAACTTGACGGCCTGCGCTTGGATTGGGATGACCGTTGGATGTTGGTTCGTCCAAGCAACACCGAACCGATAGTCCGGGCAATCGCCGAAGCTCGCGAAATGTCAATCGCCAAGACGTTGTGCAACGAAGCGGCGCGATGCGTAACCCGTGGGTGATGAGCATTACTTGAGTTAAGACGTACTTTTTAGCGCAGCAATTTGCCAGATTCGCTGTCCCCACAAATTCACAGGCTCGCGTCGAGTACAGTTCGGCGCAAAGAACCCGATAGGTTGTGGTACAACTGTGGCTTCGATCTCGACCAGTTTGAAGCTATAATGATCGAATGAGCAACGACGTCACCCACATCTTGAAAAACATCGAAGACGGTGACCGACAAGCGGCCGAGCAGTTATTGCCGTTGGTTTATGATGAACTGCGACGGTTGGCGGCCAATCGAATGAGAAATGAAAAATCGGATCATACGCTCCAGCCCACGGCACTCGTTCACGAAGCATTCATGCGACTGGTTGGCGCTGAAGATCGTCCTCAATGGGATGGTCGCGGCCATTTCTTTGGCGCAGCTTCCGAAGCGATGCGCCGGATTTTGATCGAAAACGCGCGGCGACGCGATAGCTTGCGACGGGGCGGGAATTTGGTGCGGCAAGAACTAAACGAAAACGATGTGATTACTGGCGAGACGAACTTGGAAACACTGTTGTCGCTCGATGAGGCATTGACGAAATTGGCGGCGGAAGATTCCGGCTTGGCGAAATTGGTTGAGCTAAGATATTTCACGGGTTTAACGATTGACGAAGCGGCGGAAGTTTTGGGTATCTCGCCCCGAACGGCAAAACGCAATTGGGCCTATGCGCGGGCATGGTTGCGCCGGGAGTTGGATGGCGAGGAACCACCAAATGGGTAGGAATCTCTTGACGAAGGGCAAAACGTGTCCATATTCCTGTGTTTTCGTGGCATGGAATTCATCACGGTAAAGAGAACCACCCAGATTTTTGGCCCAGTTTCATGCGGAAATACGCATTGAGTTGTGACATGCCTGACGCGAATGAAAAAACAATTTTTTTGAATGCCTTGGAAGAAGCTTCCGCGGAGTCGCGAGAATTGTATCTGCGTTCCGCCTGTGGCGACGATGTTAAATTGCGGGCTTCGGTCGATTCATTACTGGCCGCTCATGTGCGTCCCGCGCACCCTCTTGATTCCCCCCTGATTCGTGGCTCGACCGAGCAACAATCGATTGCGCAAACTTCACCTACGACCAGTGATGTCGGTCGCTGCATCGGCCCCTATCGAATCATGGAGCAAATTGGTGAGGGCGGATTCGGTTTGGTCTTTGTCGCGCAACAAGAACAACCGGTCAAGCGCAAGGTTGCGCTGAAAATTATCCGACCGGGATCCGGATCCAAAGAAATCCTTGCCCGTTTTGACGCCGAACGCCAAGCCGTTGCGATGATGAACCATCCAAATATCGCGCAAATTTTCGACGCGGGTGTAACTGCTGACGCGCGGCCCTATTTCGTCATGGAATTGGTTCGCGGCGTGCCGATCACCGACTTCTGCGAACAACACCCGCTAAGCTTGACGGAAAGGCTGGAACTGTTCATCGATGTTTGCGGAGCGACGCATCACGCGCATCAAAAAGGGGTCATTCATCGCGACCTGAAACCCTCCAATGTGTTGGTGACGATGTACGATCATAAGCCGGTTGCGAAGATAATCGACTTCGGTATTGCCAAAGCAGTTGGACAAAGCTTGACCGACCAAACAATTTACACGCGATTCTTTTCCATGATCGGCACACCGCTGTATATGAGCCCCGAACAAGCGGCGATGAGCGGACTGGACATCGACATTCGTAGCGACATCTATTCACTCGGCGTGTTGTTGTATCAACTGTTGACGGGCACGACGCCGTTTGATCGAGAGCGATTGAACACGGCGAGTTACGATGAAGTGCGCCGCATCATTCGCGAGGAGGAGCCGCCCAAGCCGAGTACGCGACTCACCGAAACTCACCGCTTGCAGTTGAAAACGTTGGCGAATCAACGTCCACAAAAGCTGTCGTCATCGGTGTCCATTGACATGCAGACCAACCAACATGAAACGATTCCTGGTGACCTGGACTGGATCGTGATGAAGGCGTTGGAAAAGGACCGACAACGGCGTTACGAATCGGCGGCTGCGATGGCTGAGGATTTGCGACGGCTGCTCCGACACGAAGCGATCGAAGCGCGTCCTCCCTCGCGCCGTTACCGACTGGAAAAATTCGCGCGTCGAAACCGAATCGCCTTGATGACTGGCAGCATGGTCGCTTCGGCCCTGGTAATTGGCACCGGTGTTAGTCTGTATCAAGCGTCGCGTGCGATATCAGAAAGAAACGATAAAGAGATTGCACTGCGAGAAGCAATTGACGCTCGCAATACGGCAACCCAAGCCCGCGAAGCAGTCGAGCGATTCACCGACCGATTGAAAGATGCGAACTCGCTGATGGGCAGTGCCCGCAGCAGTGAAGATTCGCAGGAATTTGGTGCGGCTGAAGCGATGTACACAACCGCCGTGGAGCTCGTGCCGAACTATTATCACGTCTGGGTCGAACGGGCACGGTTGCGTGCAAAACTGCATTTGTGGGACGACGGAGCCAACGATTTTTCTACCGCTTTGAAGCTTGAGGCTCCTGTTAATCACAATCAGTGGCAAGGCGCAGCCGCGTTGTTTTTGCTGACCGGACGAATGAACGACTACCAGGTGGTAGTTGATCGTTTGTTGAATCCACAACTGCCCGAAACGAACGACCGTGGCGTTGCGAAAACAGACGCTGACGCCGCGGTTGTCGGCACAAACTCTTTGAGTTGGATTTCATTGCGGGCTTGCTTGCTGAAGCGTCCGACACAGCGCGATTCACAGGCATTCGTCGCTCGGGTCGAAACATTGCTTGCCACCAGTCAACAACCGCCACCTCCACGTCCCCTTGATAATCGTAACGGCCGACCAAGGAATGGGCCTGACGATCGAATTCGCAACCAGCACAACCGACCTCCAGACGGACCTCCAGACAGACGTCCAGAAGGACCTCCTAATTTTTTCGTTGACGCACTGGGACCGTTGTTTGGCGGACCACCTCCCGAGGGTCGGCCGCTTCGTGATGAAAATACGGCACCCGAAAATCGATTGCCTTGGGGTGTGCAGCAGTACATTGCAGGTTGGGCCAATGTACGAGCCGGGAACAACTCGACGGCAATTCAATTTCTGACAGCCGCCCAGCGCGATCGCAATTGGCCCAACGGAGACATCGTGCGACCGTTGCTCGCCATGGCTTATCAGCAGTCGGGACAACACGAACAAGCCCTGGCCCAGCTGAAACTCGCGGACTCAACGATGGAGGATCTGCTACAAGAGCTCGAATCCTCGACGGCGGGTAAACATCCGTGGTTTGATGTCGTGGAAACAATTCTGTTGCATCGCGAAGCAACCCAGATGATCACCGGAAATACGGTTGAGCCGGATCTTCGGCTGGAAGCGATACAGCGTCGATCGAGGAGTCTGTTACAAAGCGAACAATAATCCAAGCGAGATCGTTGTGACCGCAGCAACATCAAAAAAAGTCACCCGGAGTGTGTCACTCCGTCACATACCCCGGGCAACATCGGCGATCTTGCAGAAACTACTTTTCGACTGTGAAGCGAGTCTTTACCAAAACGCAAAGTCACTATCTCCACTCACCCAGCTCATCCCGACTCAACTTAAACGTTTCGCCTTGGAATTTGGATTATTCCCAAAATCGATTCCACTAAACGCCAAATCCGTGTTGAATCGGAGCGCCGAACCATTTAGTTGGTTAGGTGCAGGAATCGTTTTCGCTAATTGTGATGATCGCACTCCAAAATTCCGATCAGACACTCTCAAGTCGCCGCGAGAAATCAAGAAATTCTGCGTGCCGGCCGTCGTTAGACTCATTTGTTTGTTCACCACAATCCGGACTTGATAGTCGCCGGTCTCTTTAAAATCGTCAAACGAATATCGGCCTTGACGATTGGTTGTTGTCGTGGCGACGACCTCATTCACGTCGTTCAGCAGTTCGATTTTTACGCCGACCAAACCCTGTTCACCGCGTCCAATCCGCCCATTCGCATCTTTGTCCACGAACACTTGTCCGTTAACTTCCGAGTGGAAAGTAAACACGTTTTTCTGCAAATTGCTGATCGAAGTGTTTCGGGAAATGATATCCGACAGCTTTGTAGCATTGATTTGTTGCAACGATCGTCCAACAAAAATATTCTGATACCAGAACCGATCCCCGTCTCGAGTTCTTTCAAACTGATCGACCATGATCGCTTTCGCAGTTTCGCCGGCAGAACTGCCAGTCGCATGATCTTCGGCCAGCAACCCGACCCATAGATCAATGTCGTCAACACTTTCGTACAATCCGGCCAGTGCCGTTTGTAGCGCCGGGTCGGACGTGATGTCGGCGAATGATGTAACTCGATCCAGTCCATAAGCTTCCCGGGTCGTGTTGAAGTCTGCCAAGCCGTGGTCGCGTCCGCGTTGAATATTAAGCGCTGCTAGATCAAATCCGCCTTGCCCTGGTTGGCCGAACAGAAAGTTTCGCAGACTGTCGACCAACTGGGTATCGAATTCTTGCGATTGCGTCGATGCAACATACTTCAAGATCGAGTCGATGCCTGTTTCCCGCAGCAGGTCCGGATTGAAAAATGCGTCCTTGAGAGCAACTTCTTCGGCGACCGCTCGACCGTCATTCCCAAAAAACTCGACATCGTCGTTGATCAAAGTATGCAAACGGTAGGCCGCCGTCGAAAATTCATTGGCAATACCTGGATTGACCGTGGCCTTGTAACCACTGTATCGAGAGATCGCCCCGGCGCCCAAAAGTGAGGGCAAAAATTCATTGTAAGTGATTGCTTGAATTTCTCCGATGACGATCGAACGGGCTTGTTGGAAGATCGCTTGATCACTGAGAGTTGAATTGCGCGCTGCAATCTTGTTGGCCCAAAAATTATGTTCGCGAATGAACAACGTGTGCATCGATGTCAACTCGACGTTTTCGTTCGCCCGTTCATCACCCGCGATAAAGAAGCCATTTTGATCGACTGGCGGCAGGCCATCTTTGCCAATTAACAACCGCCCTCCCTTGAAAGAACGCAGGCTATCGGAAGTCGATTGATCCACTCCATAAATCATCGACCCGTCAATAAAAGACGTGAGGCCATTGACTTGCTGGCGGGGGTTGGCGACGGAGTTCTTGGTAATGTTGTCGTATTTGGAGCGATGAAAGCCAATTGTCTGAGTACCTGTTCCCGAAGGGTCAAATTCGGGATCACCCATAGGGACTTGTATGTTCGCTCTTTCGGAATCGGCAGTACTAGCTGACGTGAGTCCTAAGTCGTGATCCAGGAATTGACCCCAAACATAGGCATACGCAGACATATTCCGATCGTTGCCGCCGGCGGATTCCGTTTGGTCGACCAACGCATTGCTGATTTCCCGAGCAGACGGACGATCGGCACCGGCGAGTTGAGAGACTCCATCGGCATAGTCATTGGGTGCCGTTCGCAATAGTTGCTCATTCGTACTGCCCCACTGTGGATGTGACTGATTGTTCCCTGTGCCGTCAAGGTTCCTGGGGCTAGCGGAAGTGACAGGAATGACCAGTCCGCCTTGTTGAGTCGGTTTGCCTTGAATGACGGAACCAAACGCCCCGGACTGCGAAACCGAATTCAATGGCGGAGCCGTTTGTACTTGTGGAGTGACACCTCGGTTAAGTGGATCAAATGGCAATGCGCCACTCAGGTCGGCCGCCAATAATTGCCTTGGCTCAAGGCCCTCAAGATTCAGGTTGGCCTGTGTGTTGCGTTTCCTGTTTCGCGAATTTGAATGTCGTTTTTGCTGAGACATGACTTTCCTTTTTAAAGTGGAGTTCGAAGGAGAAACGGAATTGGAAGCGCGAATTCAAGGCAGCAGCTGGAAACAGGAAGTGGGGTCCAAGGTCTGGTAGTTATATTCAATTTCGCGTTTCGCGAAATCGTCGGGAGCTATTGTTCTGTCCGCTGTGTATTAGGACCGATATGAACCGACGTTTGTCACGGTCCCTTTTTTGGCTTCAACGAGTTGGGCTGCGAAATAGCAGGGTGAGACTCATCCGCAAGCGACAGTTTGAATTGTCTCCACCCGATTCATATTACTCGTTTGACGGCAAGCCGTAGACGAAGAGTATTTCAATAGACGCCTCCTGCGGCTAACCGTTCAACGTAAACTGCTGGTCAAGCATCAGTCAACATGCGCTACAAATTGGATTGGGATTGGCAGTTTTCACGCTGCCGCTCGTCTCACGGATTTTTTTCCTGGAAAGTTCAAAAATACCTGGCCCTTAGCCTGCATCCATTACGCATGACATTGTAAGAACGACTCGAAAACTTCGGTGTTGAATGCAGCAAGCATCCGGCGCGAAAAAACACACTTTTTGATCGGAAATACAGTGATTCACATTCCCCGAAACGATACTGGAGATTCCGAGATCCGGACTCTGATTGTCGCTGCGAAACGGGGTGAGCAGTCGAGCCTTGGCGAGTTGTTGTCCTTTTATTACGAGTTCTTGTTGATTCTTGCATCCGTACATTTCCCGCCACAGTTGCGTCCGCGCACCAGTCCAGCCGACGTCGTACAGGAAACTCTGCTCCGAGCGATAATGCATTTTGGGCAATTTCAGGGAACGAATGAACAACAATTGAAAGCCTGGCTGCGAAAAATCTTGTCGAATGTGCTCGCCACCTTAATCGAACATCATGTGCTAGCGGCGCGAAGAGATCGTCGCCGAGAAGTCTCCATTCAACGGTGCGAGCTGAATCCCGAACACACCCGCAGGCCTTTGACGGACATGCTACCGTCCGCCGGAGTGTCGCCGGAGTTGGCATTACAACGAGACGAAGATTGTCTACTACTGGCAATGCGATTGTCGCAATTGACTGCTGTTTATCGACAGGTGTTGATTCTGCGGAACTTTCAAGAGCTCCCATTTGAAGAAGTCGCAAAATCACTGAATCGTTCAGTCGGCGCGACTCGCATGTTGTGGGTGCGAGCGATTGAAAAACTTCGATCGGTTTACCAAACCGAAGAACCCTAGTGCTTGGTGACTGCATGGATTATGGATTAGCCGTAACGCGCTGGCGTCCGGTTACTTGAGAAAAAACCGGGGGCTTTCGTCCAGCGGCTGATTTCGCCAACCCAAATTTTATGGTGTAACGGAGCACTAGGATCAGCGGCTTAACTGTTGTGTCAACTCCGTGAGACCGAAAACAAACCCGAAAAGTAAAGGAACAAAAATGATGAGAAAATTCACGCTTGCGATTATCGCGGTGGCGACAACAGTGCTTGGAGTTTCATACGGCCAGCCCGCGCAAGACGACGGTCCGGCCGATAGCGCTACCGCAAAGATCGCTTGGTATTCGACATTGGAATCAGGTTTAGCCGAAGCGAAACGGAGTCAGCGCCCGATCCTGTTGATCTCCGCCGCGCCCCAATGTTTGGGTGTCCCGGGAACTTGGTGACCGGGTAAGCAAGGAATGGACAGGAGTTTCCTGTCTGACGCCAGTGTCGTCGCCGCTTCACGCGATTTTGTGTGCATTCGCTTGACGACTTACGAAGATCAAGCTGAAGCCGATTTTTTGAGGACGATTTACGTGGGCAAATCAGGTGGTCTGGAAAATACGACCTTTGCAATTCTGTCAGCAGATGGCAAAACGAAATTAACCAAGACTGGACGCGCACCTTTTCATGAGTATCGCAATAGCCGGTCAATGGCTGCTGGGATGCAGGAGATTGCTAAATCAAACAACGTGCAACCCGAAACTATGTTTACCGATACCAAATTGCCGTTTACCAAGAATCTCGAAATCGGGTTGAATGTGGCAGCTTCCGACAGATTACCCTTGGTCGTCATTGTCGCTGAGGACGAAAAGCAATTGACTACGTTGGCCGGCAATGCATTGGCCGCGGCTTGGAGTAAGGCGGTTGCGGGTCAATTTGTCTATGCAGCGGTGCTCGATCAGGATCAACTAAAACCGATCACCGGTCGAGTGACCAATTCCGGTACGAAACAAGTCGCCGACGAGAATTGGAATGGCATTCTGATTGTCGAACCGGACCAGTTTGGTGTCTCGGGAAAAGTGTTGGCCAAGTTGGCGGTCGACTCCGATTCTGAATCCATCAACAAAGCCTTCAACGAAGCTATTGCCAGCTACCCTCATAAAGTCCACGACCACCAAGCCCACGTGAAACTGGGGATCGAGTTGGGATTGGATTGGGAATCGGAAATTCCCGAAACCGATCCTGAATCACTGCGGGCCAAAGAACGGGCACGAGGGAAATGAAGTTCGCAAAAAGATAGTTTGCCACCATGTCAGACAACAACCGACCTATTTTAGGTGTCCGGACGACGCGGATACTGTGAAGATATTCAACAACCCCATTAACCCGGTATAGGATCCCACGATGAAGACTTTGAAAAATGCATTGCTGGTTTTTGCGGCCGTCGCCTTGACGTCCACGTATTCAATCGCGCAACCGCCTGGTGGCAGAGGCGGCCCTCCCGGCGGCTTTCCGCAAGACGGTCCTCCACCGAAACATCCCGTGGTTGAAGCACTTGATGCCGATGGCGACCACGAAATTTCTGCCAGTGAAATTGAAAATGCAATTGCCGTGTTGAAAAAACTTGATGTCAACGGAGATGGAAAAATCTCCGAAGCCGATCGGCCAGAAGGAGCTGGACCGCAGCGCGGTGGTCGTACTCCTCGGGCTGAAGGTGCGGGGCCGGGTGGGCCAGACGGTCAGCGCGGCGGTCGTCCTCCTCGAGATGGGGGTGAAGAACCGGGTGGGCCAGGCGGTCAGCGCGGCGGTCGTCCTCCTCGAGATGGTGGTGAAGAACCGGGTGGACCAGGCATTCAGCGCGGCGGCGGCGAATCGGCGTCGGACTTTGTTACTCGGATGCTGGCTTTTGACAAAAACGAAGACAATGTCGTAACAACCGAGGAATTGCCCAGCCGTATGCAAAACGTAATGCAACGCCACGACACTAACAAAGATGGCTCACTTGACAAAACCGAGTTAGACAAAGTCGCGACTGCAGCGGGCTCAGTTGAACGCGGCGCGCAAGGCGGACCTGGTCGGGGACGTGGACCGGGCGGACCAGATGGCCCACCATCGCCGGAACGTTTCATCGAGCACGCCATGTCGTTTGATGGCGATGGTGACGACAAATTGAGTACAGCTGAACTCAAAAAATTCGCCGAGGAAA
>JANNWZ010000083.1:0-19716 GCA_031409295.1 Mariniblastus sp. | reverse complement strand
CATTTTTATCGCAAAGAGCTACTGGTCCTGCGTATGGCAGCATCATTGCATACGCACAGAAGGTTTTAGCCAAGCATTGGCCAAACGTCAGGAGACACGACGATGTTAGAACATGGCCCCAACCAGATACCGAATACGTTGACATCATCGCAGGAGGTTTTCCCTGCCAAGACATCTCCTACGCAGGAAAAGGCGCGGGACTCGCAGGAGAGCGAAGCGGATTGTTCTATGAAGTCTGCCGCATTGTTGGCGACATGGGACCAAGAATCGTTGTCTTGGAGAACGTCTCAGCGTTGCTTACTCGGGGGGTGGATGAAGTTCTCGGGTCGCTGGCCTCGCTCGGGTACGATGCAGAATGGAATTGCATACCGGCTGCGGCCGTTGGTGCCCCGCATATCAGGGACAGGTTGTTCATTTGTGCCTACCGCCAGAGCGACCGACGGGAGCAAGGGCAGCAGGACGATAGCGGGAGCGGTACGCGAAGCGGCACGCGGGAAAAACATAGACCTTGGCGTTTGGATCAAGGTTGGTTTAGTCCCGACGCCAACCGCGAGGGATTGGCGAGGTGGGCACAAAGGAACTTGCATGACGACAAAGCGGACGCCGAACGATCACGGTTGCCAGTTGAACGACATGGTGGATGGTGGGCAGTTGAACCCGAATTGGGTCGAGTGGCTAATGGGATTCCCGCCAGGGTGGACAGACTTAGAGGCATCGGAAACGCAGTAGTTCCGCAAGTTGCGGAATGGATCGGACGCCGCATCGTTGCGGCGTCAAAAGACGTGGCCTGACGGTCACACGAACGACAAAGATAACCTAGCGGCGGCAAGCGGGCCGCCATTTACAAATCCGCGATAAACCGCCGCTTAGGTTCATCGCTTTGTTCTGCTTTGGCAGAGAGAGAGTAAAATATGAATAGAGAAACGGATGAAATTTACAAAAAGACTACAATAGACGGTAACGGAAATAGAATTGAAGTTTCGCTACCCTCTATCAATATTACGACAAAAATCCCTAAGTACGATCTTCGGTCGGCGGTATTTTTCTTTGTATCAGGTCTGCTGGTGTGCAAGATTTTAGTTGATCTATGGTATCAGAATTAAGATTTAGCGGTGTAAATATGTTTACAGTTTGGTTAATTGTGATTTGGTTGTTGTCGCCATTGACAGTTACATCCCCGATATCGACTTTAACAAACACGCCTTCTGTTGCTTCTTTAGAAGCTTTGGCTTTGTAATCTAACATGAATTGAGCGATGTCTACCAAGACTTGCGACGCTGTAGGATCAAGAAGTAGAAAAGTGACGCAAAAGGCGATAAGAGTTACGGGTTCGACAGATTTCGAACGATGTATTTTATCTTCGTAGAATGTCTGCGAAGAATGTTGCTGAACGATGTTGTTGAGTTCGTCTATTGCTTCTTGCGATTCAGCAACGAACGAAAGCTTAATAGCGATTTGATCACTCATTGCATTTCCTTGATTTAGAAGCAGAACAATTATTATACGGAACGCCGTATATACCCGAACGCCGGGTTTGAATTCCGTGCAAGGAAGATAGCCGTTTTTTCGTAGATTGTCAATTTTTTTTCTCTATTACGGTGCATAACGAGTTCCGTGTTTGAGAAATATACGGAAGTCCGTATAATCCGGGATTATACGGACGTCCGTATATAACCCTTAATTTGACGAGGATAGGAACAATGGCCAGTTCACCCAAACTTCTCGACGGCGTTCGGGACGCCCTGCGACTTCGACATTATTCGATTCGGACCGAGGAGGCGTACCTGCGCTGGATTACCGAGTTTCTCAAATTTCATCGCGAGAAAACCGGCCAGTGGCAACATCCCAGTGCTCTGGCCAGCCCCGCTGTCAATGAATTCCTCACCCATTTGGCAGTCAGTCGAAAGGTTGCCGCCAGCACTCAGAACCAAGCGCTCTCGGCACTCCTGTTTCTTTACAAACAGGTACTCCAGCTCGAAATCACTTTCGATGCTGTTCGGGCCAAGAAACCGGAACGGCTGCCGGTGGTTCTTTCGATCGACGAAGTGCGGCGAGTTTTATGTGCCATTCCGGAAGGTCCGTTTCGAATCATGGCTGGGTTGATGTATGGATCCGGCATGCGATTAATGGAGGCGTGCCGATTGCGAGTCAAAGACGTGGATTTCGAGCGGCAGCAGATCATGATTCGGGACGGCAAAGGAGAAAAGGACCGCATGGTGCCGCTGCCCAAAAAACTGGCCTCGCATCTGACGAATCAAGTGGAGTTCGTGCGACAGCAACATGCCATTGATCTGGTGATGGGGGCCGGCTGGGTTTGGCTGCCCTATGCGATGAATGAGAAAGATCATTCGGCCGGTCGTCAACTGGCTTGGCAGTACCTGTTTCCGGCAAACCGATTGTCGCGTGACCCGCGACCTCGGGAAGCCGATGGCGATTTAAGGGACGATTCGAATCAGCTTCGTCGGCATCATGTCCACGACAGTTCGGTCCAAAAAGGGGTCACGTCAGCCGTGCGTGCGGCTGGAATCAACAAGCGCGCCAGTTGCCATGCGCTGCGCCACAGTTTTGCTACGCATTTGCTGGAATCCGGCAAGGACATTCGCACGATCCAGGAATTGCTCGGACATACCGATGTCAGCACGACGATGATCTACACCCATGTCAGTACGTTAGGCGTGACGGGGGTGCAGAGTCCGCTGGACACGTTGTGACTACGTGGTTTGAATGGCCAGAGGGAGTGGGATCGGACTTTTGCCAATCGGCGGGTGTTGATCGACTTCGGTCGGGTGCAGCGGCGTTGGCGGTTGGCTGATAGACTTTTTGTGCTGAGTTCGCCGGCGGCTGGCCGTTAAACCTTTTGTTGAGCCTGCGGCTTTTGAATACCTCACATACTCAGATATAGCCAACCGCGGCTTGCCGTTAAACTTTTTTTGAAACGTCGCTTGCGGCTGGCCGGTAAACATAAAACCGTTAGAGACTCGCGTTTGTGGGCGGGTCTGGAATGGCGCGTTCTTTAGGGCGCGTTCTTCAGGGCGCGTTCTTTTTCAACTTCCGCTGCAAGGTTCGGCGGGGAATATCCAAGCGTCGGGCGGCTTCGGAAATGTTGCCGCCGGCGTCGGCGAGGACCCGTTGAATGTGGTCCCATTGCGCGACGGCTAACGACGGAGGGGGGAAGTCAGGTGTCGCAGTCCCACTGCCGTGTTCTTCAAATGCCGACAACACCTGATCGGCATCGGCGGGTTTGGTGACATAGCCTACCGCGCCCAACTTCACCGCTTCGACTGCGTTGGTAATGCTGCCATAGCCGGTCAAAATCACACATTTCGTGGCTGGAGAGACAGCGCGTACTTCGCGCAACACATCCAAGCCAGTCAGTCCGGGCATTTTCAGATCCAACACTGCGCGATCGGGCTGATGGATTTGGGCCTGTTCAATTGCCGTTTGGTAGCCGTTGGCGACAAAAACTTGCCAACCGCGTTTGGTAAACGCTTTCTCTAATCGATTGCGGAGGATGTCATCGTCATCGACGACCAGAATCGTTTTAGCCTGAATCATTACGACACTCGTTGGAGATAAGTTGGTCTCGATACATTGTGTCACTTTTGAACCGCCACAACAATCGACCGTTAACTTTATTGGTCCACAAAGACAATTCTTTTCTGTGCCAGGATTTCAGCGTATTTTTTGGTTCGTCGAAACGAATTCAATTTCCGCTCGAGCCAGTCCCGATCCACGGTCCGGTATTCGCGAGCCAGCCACGCCAAAGCAAAAGCGTCGTCTTCGCCATACCGATTTGTCGAAAAACCGATGCCACCTTTTAGCGGGCAGCCCGGCCAACGACTGCCCCAGCGGCAATAATCGATCGTGGCAATGGCACTTTGAAAGCGGTCAATTCGAGGAAAAACGCCGACAATTCCGGATTGATTACGTTTGCTCATCCGCCCCACAGGATCAGCGGAGGGAGGGAGTTCCCGTTTAATCTGTTTCAACCATTTCTCAGCGGCGGCCTCGGCTGCTGGCCAGGTTTTGAATTTGCCCAAGCCGAAATTTTTTTGATACGTTACGCGTTGTCGCATGATCCGCGCCATGACACAGCGAGACGCCTTGTTTCTGGTTGTATTGGCCATGAATTTTTTTGGTAGAGTTAAGCTGGTAACCATCGCACGGATCGGCAATGGTTGGATTCACAGGTCCCGGTCGCGGTACCGATCACTTCACAATTTAGTTGCAATCTGTTGTTATTTCAACTCCCTTCAGTCGGCACGACCCATGTCATTGTTTGAAAAATCTGAATCGCTCAATCGCGAATCTGCCAAACCCTTGGCGGCTCGTCTGCGACCGCGCAACTTGAACGAGTTTGTCGGGCAACAACATTTTCTGGGAGCAGGCAAGCTATTACGGCAGTTGGTCGAGGCTGACCGATTGGGTTCGGTCATTTTTTACGGTCCTCCGGGTACCGGGAAAACTACTCTGGCGCAGCTGCTGGCCACTGAAACCAAACGCGAGTTCGCTCAATTGAGTGCCATTATGCACGGCGTGAAAGAACTCCGCGAAGTTTTGCAACGCGCCCGCGAAACATTGGCCGCGACAGGGCAGGGGACAGTGTTATTCATCGACGAGATTCATCGCTTCAATCGGGCCCAACAAGACGCACTCCTCGACGACGTCGAGAATGGAGTCGTGGTGCTGATTGGAGCGACTACTTCGAATCCCTCGTTTTCAGTCAATGGCGCGCTGATCAGCCGCAGTCATCTGTTTCAGTTCGTGCCCTTGGGACGCGCCGAGCTGGACACAGTCATTAACCGCGCTCTGGCGGATCGTGAACGTGGTTTGGGCAAGCACTCCATCTCGGTTACGTCCGAGGGACTTGATTTTCTGTCCGCTGCTTCCGATGGAGATGCACGTAAAGCACTGTCGATTCTGGAAACGGCTGTGATCGTGGCAGGTATGTCAAGTGCTGGCATTACCTTAGACGCCAATTCATTTCGCGCCGCAGCTGGCAGTCGAGCGTTTCAATACGATGGAACCGGCGAAGAACATTACGATTGTGTGAGTGCGTTGATCAAAAGTATTCGAGGAAGTGATCCCGATGCCGGACTTTATTGGCTGGCCCGCATGTTGGAAGGAGGCGAAGATGTGCGATTCCTCTGCCGGCGGCTGATTATTCTGGCCAGCGAAGACGTCGGCAATGCTGACCCGCAGGCGCTGCTATTGGCCGTCGCTTGCTCAACAGCCTGTGAACAGATCGGGTTGCCGGAATGTCAATTGACACTGTCGCAAGCCGTTACCTATTTGGCTTGTGCGCCCAAATCCAATGCCGCTACGATGGCGATCTCGGCCGCCCGCCACGACGTGCGCGGGCAACGGGTGTTGCCTGTCCCCAAACATCTCCGCGACAGCCACTACCGCGATGCAGGTAGGCTCGGTGCCGGAACTGGCTATCAGTATTCCCACGATGAAGCCGATGGCGTCGCCAGCCAAGACTATCTTGGTGTAGACCGGGAATATTACCAGCCAGTCAATCGAGGTTTCGAAAGCGAACTTCAAGAGCGTCTGAAGTCCATTCGCCAAAAATTGAAAGCCCATCCCGTTGGCGGCCAGGGCGAGCGACATTAGACAATAAGCCCGGAGATTTCGGATTAGCCGGAACGCGCTATCGTCCGGTTACTCTGGAAGAAACCGGCGGCGATCGCTGGGCTGCTAAAAATTTGGGGTCGGCTGATGGTTTCGAGATTTCCATTCGTTCAAAAATTGTGCCGCAAGATTTGAGTTTCATCCCGAAAGGGATTGCAGCCATTAGCCGGAGGTCGCAGCGAAGCTGCGCACCTCCGGTAGGCAGCAATCGCCCCGTCGACCCGGAAAGGGTCGCAGAGCGGCGACCCTTTCCGGGTCGATGCGCAATCTTCGAAACGGTTCCGGTGGTGTCGCTGCGCTCAACCACCGTCTTATCGCTTGAATCCCTATCGGGATAAAACCTGCGCAAGCCAATCTCGCTACAACCCCAGATGTTGGCAGCCCAGGCGATCGCTCGGCGGCTGATTTTCGCCAACCCGAAATTTATTGTGTAGCAGAGCGTTGGTGAATCTCCTTCTGCGGCTTGTCTAAATAGATAGGCCCACTCCGCAAATTCGTGTGCTTAAACCGCTCAACTCGTCCCCAGCGGTTTTGCCGGCCAGCACTAGCTAGCTATCGAGTGAAACAATCGGGGATTGATCTACGCCAACTGAGAAAATATTGATAGTCTCCCCGAAATGTCTGATCATTCGGTGGTCAGAGATTTCCACAATACCAATAAAAACGGCAGTAACAAAGCGAGAATCAGGACGATCACGACCCCGCGAAACCAGACTGGGAAACGGGAATGATCCATCGCGGTTGGATAATGTCCACAATGAGGGCACCTGGGCGAGTCATCGTAAAACGATTCGCCACATTGCGAACACTCGATCGTGTCATCGTCAAGTTCGTCGTCCATGTTACTTAGCGGTTGATTAGGGGGTGGTCAGTGATATTGGATGGTGGAGTTTTTGATCGCTTCGGACAAGCATGAGGTTTGTCTTACGTTTGGGCAGGGAAGACTGAAATGCACTCATTGAAAAATACCGCAATCGCCGTGATCTTACTCGGGCTCTCGTTCGGGTTGTATCAAATTTCTTTAACACCCACTCCTGAAATTGACCCCAGTCAAATTCCGGACATCCATGTCTCGGAGGGTCTGAGCCAACTCAGCGTCCCGCCACTCGGTGGACTTCCCTCGAAATTGGACGTCCCGTTACTGCCTGGAACAAGCCCTGGTTCGGTTCCCGCGGCCAACCCCAAACTACCCGGCGCAGGAAGTCTCGACATTGCCAGCCATTTTCCAACAGCGCCCTCCGCTCCCGCCATCCAGCCGCCAAAACTTCCAGCCACGCCGAGCACCACGTCTCCGGGCACCCCAAGTAACGATCGACTGCCAGTAATTGCCACGACCCAAAATAACATTCAATCGATCCAATATCCATCTAACCAAAACGGCGGCAATGAGTTTGCCAAGACAACCAACCCTCCGGCTCAGCCGTTGGCCAGCAGCGCGACGAAGCAGGACTCGGCATCATCCGGGACAGCTTCGCAAATTGCGCAGCGCGAATTGGTTAATCCCACTCGCGATCAAGGCCTGATCAACGCGTTGCAGACTCAGCCCAAGGCACCGGACAATTCATTTGTCGCTGGCGGGAACTCGTTTGTCGCCACCCCTTCGACACTCCGACCCAACACCAATATTCCCGTATCAACGACGCTTCCTCCCTCAGCGCCGGCAACAGCCGCTCCGATTGGAACCTCGACTTCCGACTTTGGTCCGTCAGCCAATAAATTGGCTGGTGTGGAAACACCCGATCAAAAGAAGAACATGGACATCGGCAAGGGGTTTGATTCTCAATTCGACTCGTCGGTGCGAACCGCCAGTCCGCCAGCCGAGTTCGACCAATTGACCATTAAAACCGTGTGGCCCAAAGCAGATCAATTAATTGAAGCAGAAGAATTCCGCACGGCGTTGCAGTTATTGACGCGATTTTATCGGGACGAGACCCTGACCGGGCCTCAGCGTCAGCGGTTGATTGGCTACCTCGATGCGTTGGCAGGCAAAGTCATTTTTTCGGAAGAAGATCAACTCGTCTCGCAACCGTATACGCTCAACGCTAACGAGTCGTTGACTGATGTAGCCGCCAAGTGGAAAGTTCCGGCGCAACTGATCTTTAATGTCAATCAAAGCCGACTGCCCAATCCGATTCAAGTACAACCCGGCACCGAGCTGAAACAGATTAACGGCCCCTTTCATGCTGAAATCAAACTCAGCTCTCGGGTGCTGACTCTGTTTCTGGATGACATGTACGCCGGACGGTTTTCGATTCGAGTCGGTATTTCCGGCGAGCCCAAACCGGGGACTTTTGAAGTAATGCTCAAGTCCGAAACCGGCCATACATGGCGCGATTCCAACGGAGTCGATTATCCACCGGGAACAGCGGAAAACGGATATGGCCCACATTGGATTGGCCTCTCGGGATCGTTGTGTATCCACGCGGTTGCCGATGATACGGTCGATGGTCACGCGGGTTGTATCGGCTTATCGGCCGCCGATGCTGCCGATCTATTTGCGATTCTGTCGGAAGGTTCCCAGTTGAAAATCTTCCCCTAAACAGCGCTTCACGCGAGGGCGGTCAATTCCCGGGTTAGCCTACGATAGATTGTCCCGTCGGTGGCGATGGCTATGAAAGTTGGCTGCGCAGTGGTTAAAATCCAGTTTGCTCAAACATGACAACTGGAAATCAATCATGCGAAATACAACTGATAGGCTTGTCGTCCGAACTATTGCCTGCGGACTTTTTTGTGCGATCGCACTGCTCGGCTCACTGGCCGTCGAAGCGCAACAGCTGCCGCCGAATTTCATTCCCGAAAACTATCAGAAGACCATCGCCTTGATTCCCATGCGGGATGGGATCAAGCTGCATACGACTATTTATGCACCGCGCGACACCGCGCAAACCTATCCGTTTCTGATGAACCGGACTCCCTACAGCACTCAACCGTATGCCGCAGATCAATACGACAATCGGATCGGTCCATCACCGACGATGGAAGCCGAAAAATATATCTTTGTCCATCAAGACGTGCGCGGTCGGTGGATGTCGGAAGGCAAGTACGACAATATGCGCCCGCATGTGGCCGGCGAATTGCCGATCGATGAGAGCTCGGACACCTATGACACGATTGACTGGCTATTGAAAAACGTGCCGAACAATAATGGCAAGGCTGGAATTTGGGGAATTTCTTATCCCGGTTTCTATTCGGCAGCTGCGCTCCCGGAACACCATCCCGCACTGGTGGCTGCCTCGCCTCAGGCCCCCATCTCGGATTTCTTTTTTGATGACTTTCACCACCACGGTGCCTACCTGCAATCCTATTTCATCGCCACCTCCACGTTTGGCTATCAACACAATGGCCCGACGCCGAAACAGTGGTATCGCTCCCTGAATCCAACGTCGCAGGATGGCTGGAATTTTAATATGAGCCTCGGACCGATGAGCCAGGCCGGCAAGTTGTTCGACAAAGACAATTTCTTTTGGCAGGAGTTGGTCGAACATTGCAACTACGACGAGTTCTGGCAAAAACGGAGTATCTTACCGCATCTGAAAAACGTAAAAACCAACGTGATGACGGTCGGAGGTTTTTTTGATGCCGAAGATCTGTACGGACCGCTGAACATTTATCGGACGTTGGAAAAGAACAATCCCGACATGTTCAACATCATCGTCATGGGCCCCTGGAGTCACGGCGACTGGGCCTATATTGCCGGAACCAATCAAGTCGTGGGGAAAGTCTCATTTGGCGAAAACGTTTCCGCATTCTATCAACGTGAGGTCGAAGCCCCGTTTTTTCGGTATTTCCTCAAAGGACTCGGCGAGCTGCCAAAATATGAAGCCCTCATGTTCGACACCGGCATTCATAAATGGCGCGGTTTCGAAAAGTGGCCGCCCGCCGAGGCGCAAACCGTCCGACATTATTTGCGCGATGGAAAACAGCTGTCCACTCTACCCCCGGTTGAAAACGAAAAGCCATTTACGGAATTCGTCAGCGACCCTGCCAATCCAGTTCCCTATCGCAAACGGGAAGACATACGCCTGCAATTCACGCCTCGGGAATACATGTCCGACGATCAACGATTTGCCGCGGAGCGAGACGATGTATTGGTGTTCCAAAGCGAACCACTTACTGCCGACCTGTTGTTAACCGGTGATCTGCTGGCCCACCTGGCTGTTTCGACGAGCGAATCCGATGCCGACTGGGTGGTCAAATTAATCGACGTCTTTCCCGCTGACCATCCATTTGTCGACGGCTCAGAACCCGGTCTGGATTTTGGCGGATTTCAACTGATGGTTCGCAGTGAAGTGATGCGCGGCCGGTTCCGTAACAGTTATGAAAAACCTGCTCCCTTTGTACCGGGCGAAGTCACCGACGTTAATTTACCGCTGCAGGATGTCTGCCATACATTTAAACCCGGCCATCGCGTAATGGTTCAGATTCAAAGCACTTGGTTTCCGTTGATCGATCGCAATCCACAAAAATATGTCGACAACATTTTCAAAGCGACCGCCGAAGATTTCAAGCGGGCGACCCATCGGGTGTTCCATCAACCGAATGCTGCCAGTTGGATCGAAGTGAAAAAACTGGAAGGAAACAAGTAGTCGAAGGATCCGGCGAGAATGTTGTGTGAACTGGCTGCGCCAGTTTACTTCGCCTGCGGCTTGCCGTTAAACGTTTTGGGCACAGGCTAATTTTCAAAACTTGCTAGTAGCCGGTCAGTGGAAAAAAATTTCTCGCCGGTTGTGGAGGTCAAAAGCGATAACTTCATTCGCATCGCCCAGCGGCCTTGCTCATCGGCTTGGATTGTCCAATGGGGCTCAACGGCCACGGACTGATGAACGAGTTCGAAACCGGATTCCGATTGGGAAACCGTTTGCACTGGATAGGCAAAGATTCCGCTAGGTTGGTCGGTTTCCAATTCCACGGCCAGCCCCAACCAGCCGTCGGTCAGTCGCAGCCGCTGCGTATTTTCCAAGTTCAAAATTGTGCCCAGCTGACCCAACTTGTTACCGTCCGCGTCGCTGAAAAACCGGTCCTCCTGTCCATCCGGCAAGCCCGCGAAATTGAACTCCACGCCAAAGTGGAATGTTCGGTCGGTGGGCAAATTTTCGATCAAATAGGCGATCTCCAA
This sequence comes from Mariniblastus sp., assembly GCA_031409295.1. Taxonomy (GTDB): domain Bacteria; phylum Planctomycetota; class Planctomycetia; order Pirellulales; family Pirellulaceae; genus Mariniblastus. The sequence continues at coordinate 8,966 of JANNWZ010000083.1, read as the reverse complement.
CGATTCACTGCCAGCGTTGAGGGTGATCCCTTTGGTGATTTTTAGCGGGATTCCCCACGCGTTTCCCGATCGCACCATCATCGCCTGGACCCGATTGGGTTTCCGCCGAACCGTTGGGAGATAGGCACCATCGGCAAAATCGCCGCGTTCTTCCGCGCGTCCTTCCTGGATCGCTGCAGCATCAATATTCTCATCACGGAAGTGATCGATCAAGCTGTTTCGCATCCGCAAATCATAATGCAAACGCTGTTCCAAACCCGCCTGTTTGAAGACCACACGATCGTGGATGCTGGCCGCGCCGTCACTGGAGGCGTTGGCCCCGGCCCGCACTTTGTCGTGATACAGTTCGGGCCGGCGCTGCAGGGTGGCATTCAAATTATGGCTGATCGCGCGGATATCCAATTCATAAATCTGACCTCCTTGCGATCCCGAAATCCAGGTTACTATTTTGTCATTGGCCAATCGGACTTCGTTTCGATCGTCGAAATCATAATCCGCCGAGGTCGCCTCGACCCATTCGGGCGGTCTGCCGAGCGCCCGTTCCAGGAGCGTTTCGGCGGTCAGCAAATGTTCGTAAACCGCGTTCCGCAAATGCGGCAAATAAATTCCGCCGAACGCTCCGTGCCAATAGGAACAATTGCATTGGCCTTGGTAGAGATGATCTTCGGCCGCATCGAGCACCTGTTGGACGCAACCGCTGTCCTGCGCTTTTTCCAACAATCGGCTGACGTACATCATCCGGGCGTACATCTGATTGGTTTCCGGATACTTGACTTTGAAATTTCGCCAAAACCCGCCCGCCATGAATTGTTTAATTCGCGGCCAACGCGCGTCGTGTTCCAGTTCATGTACCAACGTGTCGTGTTCTTTTTGTCGCTCGACCGGCATGGCCCATTCGATCATTTCGCGATAGCTGGCATCGGGAAGGTAGATTTTCCCTTGGGGCGGAGTCGAATCAATGGCCTCGCGCAACGTCGATGTTTTCAACCACTCGCGGTTGTCCGTTAAAGCCTGAAAGAAATTTCTCAACCAGCCATTTTCGTAAACGTGTTTTTTTGTCTCGGGCCAAGTCCCAAATTTTTCGCCATCGTCACCAAACACGACGACGCTGCCGGGTGCCTGTGCGGCCAACTGTCGGCAGTGATTGATGGTCTCTTCTGGTGCGGCAAAGGGAATCAAGTATCGCAACTGTTCGCTACCAGGGAACACGCGGACGATTCGGCCCTCGTCTTCCACAATGAAATATCCGGTGAGTTGCTCGTTGGTCAATCCGGCGCGGCGAAAGTGAAAATCGTCCAGGACGGTGTATTTGATCCCGGCGGCGTCCAGCGAACTAACCAATTGTGATTCCCACACTCGCTCGGGCATCCACATACCCTGCACACTCGGGCTGACCAGTTTTTCCAACCAATTCGAAAATCGTTGGATCTGTCCGATGCGATCTCGTTGCGGAATCATCGGCAGGATCGGTTCGTAAAACGCGCCACCGATAATTTCAACCCGACCGGCCTCGGCCAATTGAGCGAGGCGACTGATATAGTCCGGATGATTTTTCTGGAGCCACATCATCAACGGTCCGCTGGTGTGCAACGAAATTTTCAGCTCCGTGAACGACTCAAACAAATCCAGAAACGGCAGATAGCTGTCCTGGTAGGCGGCTTCAAAAACTCCGTCAAAGTTGCCGACCGGTTGGTGATTATGCAAAACCAGGCACAATTGAATTTGGGGTAAAGTCATCGGATTCACTGGCAAAATGGTCGGCGAAAATCGCGACTGCCAGTTCTTAATTGGTTAGGACGAATAAAATGTTGCCGCGCCGCTGGAGCGAAACAAAGTTAGTTTCGGCTGCCAATCTGGTTCGACAATGGGAAAGCTACAGTTTTACCGTTTTTACCGTATCCGAGTAGACGAAATTGTCTTCTCAGGAAAAAATGTTGCGACGATGACAGATCGCCGGACTGCCATGTCCGGCATAATTTGCCTGATCAATACAGCTTCGGCCGCAGAATAACCTGGTGCCAGCCAGTGGCTGGTAACCAATGCCAACCCTCATTTCAAGCGCAGTCGTTTGGCGGCAGTTTCGGGGGCGACCGGGTTTACCCAGATATCGGTCCCCCATTCGAAACCCGCCGGTCGCGTCAGCCGAGGCAAGATTTCAAAATACCAATGATCGTTCGTTGCCAATGAGAATGGAGCTTGGTGCAAAAGCAGATTGTAGCCGGGCGATTCCAGCAATTCCTCGATCTGGGCGATCAACCATCGGCAATTGCGCGCCAGTTCATCGCGCATTTGATTCGGGCAATCGACGAATTTCCGTTGGGAATGTTTCGGCACGATCCAAATCTGAAAGGGAAAACGACTGGCGAACGGGCAAAACACAAAAAAATGGTCGGACTGAAAGACCATCCGCACCTGTTGCTGTGACTCCCAGTTCGCCAATGATTCCAACAATGGCTTTCCATGCTCCAACACATGCTGCTCGTTGCGCTGCGCTCGACCCAATAACTGATCACTGATAATCGGCGAGCCGATCAATTGGGTGTGAATATGGCTAAGCGATGCCCCGGCACTCGATCGGCAATTCATAAACAACATCGCGTGCTTGATCGATTCAATGGATTCCAAGTAGCGCACACGATCTTGATAAGCCCGAAATGAAACCAGCAATTCCGACTCATTCAGCTCACTAATCGAGGTAACATGACGCGGAGTCGGGATGATCAATTCCTGGACGCCGGGCCAACTCACGGCTTGATAGGGGCCGGTTGCGGATACCGAAACAGGCTTTTCGTCCATGTCGCAGTTAATCGCTCGAAACGAGGGGTATTTGTTGGGTACCACTCTCACAGTCCATTGTTCCATCTCATCCTGGGGACCGACTTGGGAGCCATCCTGGCGATAGAGCGCAGTATGCGGCGGCGTCTCATCTTCATTGCCAATGCAAAACGGGCACATTAGCTGCTGCCGAATTTGCTCCAGCGGAATGAACTCCATCGGGCGCTCTTGTCGGTTGCGCGCGAACGCCACCCACTGATTGGAAACAGGATCAAAGCGAAGGTCCGACACCGTGTGGTAACTCGTGAAAAAGGCTGGGATAGGAAATCAATATCGCATGACGTGGGTTCGACTTCGCAGATCTTACTGTAGTTGTCCCCAGCGCGGCATTCAAATCCCACCACCAATTTTGATCGGCGACTACCTACTATCTCGCGAAAATTCGGGAAGGCCGTTCAAACAACAACTTCGTTCCCCTGTCTTCACGACCCGCCATCGTTTGGCTGAAAATGAATTCAGGAATTGTGGTTGAGTGTTCGATGCTGGGCATGGCTTAGCGTTTCCGCGTACAACTTGCAATATTCTTTGGCACTGGCTGACCAAGACCAATCGCGCGCCATGCCGACAGACATCAGTTGCCGCCAAGTCTCTGGTTCTTCCTGGTACAGGTTCACTGCATTGGCCAGGGCACTTTCCAGTCCGGAATGTGTGAACTCATCAAAACTGAAACCGTTGGCGGTTCCTTTTTCGATTGTTTCCCTCGTCGCATTAACTACTGTGTCGGCCAAGCCACCCGTTCGTCGCACAACGGGCACCGTTCCATAGGCCATACTGTACATCTGATTCAATCCACATGGCTCATACTCACTGGGCATCACAAAAATGTCGGACCCCGCCTCGATCCGATGTGCCAATTCATTCGAAAACCCGAGCGTCACGGAAAGTTGGTGGGGAAATTGCCGATGCAACGTCGTTAAGACATGTTGAAAATCCGGATCGCCGGTTCCCAGAATCGCCCACTGTACCGGAAAATGCTCCAACCATTTCCGCATCACGGGCAAAATCAACGACCAACCTTTTTGCGAGGCGAGACGTCCGACAATGCCGATCAACGGGAGCTGCGGATCCACGTGTAACTTCAGCTCCGCTTGCAATTCGGTTTTACAGAATTGTTTACTGGCCAGCGCATCCGCCGAGATCAACTCGCGCGGATTGGCGGGCCCGTGGAAATTTGCGGGCAAGTAGTGATCGGTCCGCGGATTCCATTCACGAGTATCAATCCCATTGAGAATTCCGGTCAGCCGATCCGCTCGATGCCGGAGTGCTGAATCGAGCCCGCAACCCTGTGCCGGCCCTTGAATCTCGCGCGCGTAAGTCGGGCTGACCGTGTTGATCGCATCCGCAAATACAATTCCCGTTTTCAACAGATTCAATCGACCGTAGTGCTCCATCTGTTTCCAGGAAAAATATTTCCAATTCAGCCCTGTCAGCAACATATCCCAATGCCAGAAACTGCCTTGGTACGCCATATTGTGGATTGTCAGCAAACTGGCCAGTCGTTGGTATCGCGGATTCTCGTGGTACTCACATTGGAGCAAAGCCGGGATCAAGGCGGTTTGCCAGTCATTGCAGTGAATCAAATCGACGGACAAATCCAATAGGCGAATCGATTCCAGCACGGCCCGACTGAAAAAGGCAAACCGTTCGCAATTGTCTTCGTAGTCATTCCCGTTTTCGCCATACAATTCGTGCCGATGAAAATAGTCCGGTTGATTCACGAAGTAGATATTTACGTTGGCACCCGGCAACTTGCTGCGGATTAATCCTCCCTCCACAATTTTCTTGCCCAATGGAATCTGTAAAGTGAGCGGCAGATATTCCGGATTGGTCAAATGTTGATAGACCGATCGAAAGGCCGGCATGAAGACACTAACCTCATGACCCAACTTGGCAATCTCGCTCGGGAGCGCACCGCAGACGTCCGCCAAGCCTCCTGTTTTGGCGAACGGTACAACTTCACTGCTGGCGAGTAATATATGCATTGTAGGTTTTGCCAATAATTGAGTTAAATCGTTCTGTTCCCATGCTATTTCAATCCGCCGACTTTGACCAAGAGGATTTCATTGAATTCTGCCATCTGGATTGGCGGGAAACCGGAATATTCCGTAAATTGAGATCAAACCCATCATCGCCCGCGATTATGCATTTCCCATGAAAATTTCACGTGAGTCTCAAACATCGTTGGCAGAAGTGCCCTGGTCGTGGGCAATCCTACTGGCGATTACCGGCGCCTTAAGCCTGATCGGTTGCGACCGGGCACCCCGAGCCGCCAGCCCCGCTGACGCTGAGATCAAGCGCCCGCTTCCCCATGGCGTTGCTCGCGACGATGCTGGTCAGAAGATTTTGCGACTGCCCATTCTCTCGGCCGGCCCCGAATCGATGGACGCAGCCGTCGGATCGACGCCGGCCGACGGTCGTTGTATTGCTCAAGTTTACGAAACGTTGTTGCAATACAAATACTTCCAAAGGCCTTATGAACTGGAACCGTTGTTACTCACCGGGCTCCCCACCGTCTCGGCGGATGGCAAAACGTACCGCTGCCAACTCAAACGAGGCATCTATTTTCACGCTAACGCCTGCTTCGCCAACGGGACCGGACGCGAGGTGACCACGGACGATGTGTTTTATTCCTGGAAACGACTTGCCGATCCACAAGTTGGTCAAGCCAGTTCTTCGAACAACTGGAAGTTATTGAAACAGACGATTGTCGGCCTTGATACCGAGCGCGAGCGGGCCGAGCAAACAGGTCAGTTCAACTACGCGGCCGACATCGCCGGATTTCAAAAGATCAACGATCACGAGTTTACTATTACGCTGGTCTCGCCCACCCCGCGATTCCTTTGGACCTTGGCCATGTTTCAAATGTCGATCGTACCTCGCGAGGCCGTTGAAAAATATGGGACGCAGTTTGCTGTACACCCCGTCGGAACCGGGCCTTTCACGCTGCAGGAAAGTGATTGGAATCGCCAAAGCAGCATGATCGTGAATCGAAATCCGAATTATCACGAACAGTTCTTGCCGCTGGAACATTCGCCTGGAAACGAGAACTTGTTAAACACATCGGCGGCTGCAAAAAAACTGCCGCTGGTGGATCGGATCGAAACGCTTTTTTATCAAACGACTCAACCGATGTGGCTGGATTTTCGCAGCCGCAAGTTAGGTTTTACGACCGTCCCGGCAACGTCGCTCGAAGAAGCCTTTGATCAAAAAACAAAATCACTTAATCCAAGTTACCTCAACGAGGGAATCACACATCAGCGGTTGCCGTTGCTAGATTGGATTGCCATCGGATTCAACATGGAAGACCCTCTCGTGGGTGGTTACTCAGAAGAAAAACGAAACCTGCGAAGCGCCTTGGCTTTGGCTGTCGATTGGAATGACCTTAGCGCGCGGTTTTATCACGGCGAATGTGAAATTTACGGCGGGCCACTCCCGCCTGGCCTCGCACTGCAGCCAACGAAAGCAGTTCCACCATTTGGCACGAGCGAAGAGCGATTGAAACAAGCCAAATCCCTGTTGAAGCGGGCAGGTTATCCCGACGGCCAAGGGTTACCGCCAATTGACTATCATTTGTCCAGTCAATATCCGGGACCGCAAATGGCCGAGTTGACCGCTGAACAATTCTCGACGCTCGGGGTCACACTTCGTTTGCAACTGGCAGATTTTTCGGAATACATGCAGCAAGTCGATAATCGTAAAGCCCAATTGTTTTATTTTTCCTGGCTTTCCGACTATCCCGATCCTGAAAACAACCTGGCATTGTTTTATGGCCCCAATGCTTCACCGGGCCAGAACCATTTCAACTATCAAAATACAGACTTCGATCGACTTTATGAACAGCTCGCGACACTTTCGGCCGGCCCTCTGCGAACCGAAGTCCTGACAAAGATGTTAGCTCTAATCGACGCGGATCGTCCCTTTATCGGCTCCATGGCGCGCGTCCGGCAATACCTGATCAACCCCGAGTTGAAGAATTTCAAAGCGACCGAACAGTTTCACAATTGGTACAAATATCTCGACTTGGCCACCGAGGACGCGAACTAGAAACCCAAACCTACAGCGGTGATCGGCACTTTGGTTTCTTCATCAACGAATTCGCTATTACATAACCAAAATCGCTGGACGGGACGGATTCATCCATGTCGAAAACGGACGTACAGTTACTTTCAAGCTGGATCGCCATCCTCAACGCAATCCCAACCTCCAACTCAAAAATCCACTGTCACCGATTCACCGTTAGCGCGGGTGGCCAGGGCTTGGAGCGTGGAAGCGGTGATCGAATAGGGGATCAGTCGAACCGAACCATCGGCCAGTGCAAAATTCGCTCCGCCTGGATGATAACTCCAGAAATGCAACGTGTCACATTGTTCATTTCGACCTGCGACGTAGTTGTACGGACCCGGAGGGCAGCCGTCTAAGTAATCCGCAAAACCACCTGAAACAGTCGGCTTGAGTTCGGCCACTCCCAAAGTCACGTCGCCCGTGGAAACGCTCCCTTGACCTGTCGCATACCACCAGCCATACCAGAAATCGGGGGAAGGCGGACGCTCGCCGATCAGCAGCGTATTCGATTGTCCATCATTGATTTCAGCCAATTGTATGGGAAGATCAAAAGTGAACACCCCATCACGAGTTCGATAATCGATTCCGTTGACACCCAGGTAATCAGTACTTGCGACCAGATAGCCTTCGTGGGTCCACTGCACTTGCCCCGTTGCCGGATCACTGGGGCAAGCGACCGAACTCAAGACCGTACGCATTCCACGATGCGAACGGAATGGAATTGGGCTGAAGCCATAATCTTCAATCGCTTGTTCCCACATCGCGTTCTGTTCAATGAACGGCAAGACACGCGTGATCCAGGACATGCCGTAATATTGATTGGTTCCGCCTCCAGAACCCGGACTGGCTCTAAAACTACTTAGCCCAATCGGCAGCTGACCATGGCTCGATTCAAAATTCATCAAACCCAACGACAACTGTCGAACCTTATTCGAACAAACAGTGCGTCGTCCTGCTTCGCGGACCATCTGTACAGCTGGCAAGAGCATCGCTATCAAGACCCCCATGATGCCGATGACGACCAGGAGTTCGACAAGTGTGAAGCCACGAGTTCGCATAGTTTCAAATCCAATTTTTTTGCTTGACGATCCAAACGGCCTGTCAACCTTTTCTGCCACTCTTTCGGAGAACAATAGCAATCACCATCAGTCCCAGCCCAATGGCAGTCCCGACCAACACCGTTCGCGAATAAGAATTTCGACCGCGACTCGAGCTTGGAGGCTCATTAAATCCGTAATAGGATATACGAAATTTTTCGGCCGGCGGAGGCGAATCGTTTGCATGCCATTCAAATTCAACGATATTCGAGTAATCACGTGTCTTTGCTGAACTATTCTCGTCATCAAAATAATAATTGGTCACCCTACTGGGTAGTTTAATGTTTCCGGAGGAATGAATTTCGGACGAGAACTCCCATTCAATTTCTCGACGTTTGATCATGTTGTCGCTAGGTTCAAGTAAACTTCCTTCAAAACGAACGATCGCCCAGTGATTATCGATATCCAACCACAATTTGCCTCCCTGTAAAGAATTAAATAGAACATCCGGTGTACTACTCTTGACAAAAGGATGCTTATAGTTGAATTCAACTAGCACGAGATTCTCAAATCCATTCAGCTGCGTTTGCTGAATCGACGTGAGTTCAAAAATTGGATTCCGAACAATTTGATCAAGCGATTCGCTGATTAGAACGGTGGGATTGACGATTCGTTGAAAGCCCAAGGAGGTTCTGCCGGTTTTGCCAGTAGGTTGCTTAAGATTATCAGTTGGAACCGTTTCCTTTATGAGGAAGGGTTGCTCGCCATTTTTTGACAAACCGAATGAATAATCTCGATTAATCCCCGTAATGTATATCTGGTGGTCCTCAAACATCGCCTTGATCAAAGTTTCACCATCTCGCCGCAAAAACTCAATCCCACGTTGCGAGGTTGTTTTGCCCCAGTTGGAAGCGTGTTGCTAATTGTGTGCTAAAGTTTAGCGATTCCAATGAAGGAAACGCAAAATGTCGAAGCGCAAGATTTTAACACCTGAACAGAAAATAGCGATTATCCGGGAACACTTGCTTGGCA
>JANNWZ010000082.1:0-37507 GCA_031409295.1 Mariniblastus sp. | reverse complement strand
CTGAACTTAACCGGCCACTATCAACTAAGTCGTCGCGCACGGTTCCGAGTGGGCTACCAAGCTCTGTTGCTGGATAATGTTGCGTCAGTCTCGGATAACCTGTCGGGAACATTGTCGCCGTTCTTGGGAGCCAACACAGGCGATTCGGACAGCATGTTTTTTCACGGGATCAACCTAGGCCTGGAATTTTATCGCTAATTCACCGACAAATTTGCGAACCATCTCCAATAATTTTTATCGCCCGGATTGACGAAGTAGCCAATCCGGGTTTTTCTATGTCTAGCGCCGTAAGGCAGTTTTCGTTCCCATTCATTGGGACATCGAAAAACCACGATTCAAGATTCACAACCAGCCCACTTAGGCTGCCCATTGCCGGAATACGTTTCAGAAAATTCTCCATGCCTACCGCCGACGTCATCATTATCGGGGGCGGAATTGTCGGCCTCGCCACAGCTTTCCAATTCTCGCAAGCGTACCCCGACAAAAAGGCGATCGTACTGGAAAAAGAAAACCGACTGGCCAGCCACCAGACGGGACACAATTCCGGCGTACTCCATACCGGGATCTATTATAAGCCGGGCTCCCTCAAGGCGATCAATTGTCGCGCTGGCAAGCTGGCCATGCAACAATTTTGCGAACAACAGGAAATTGAGTTCGAACTCTGTGGGAAAGTGATCGTGGCGGTCGACGAATCAGAACTCCCATCAATGAAACGGATTTACGAACGCGGTTTGGAGAACGGCGTAAAGTGCTCGATCGTTGATCAAGCGCGCCTGCGCGAAATTGAACCCCACGCGGCTGGCATCCAGGCGATCCACGTTCCCGAGGCCGGCATCGTGAATTATGGAGCCGTTTGTAATCGGTTGGCAGAGATCGTCATTCAACGGGGTGGAGACGTATTGACCAATCACCTCGTCAAACGCATTCGCCACTTGCCCAATGAAACGGTCGTTAGCACCGATCACGGCGATTTTTCATCGAAGTTGGTAGTGAATTGCGGCGGTCTGCAATGCGATCGGTTGACTAAATTGGGAGGCGACAAACCTGCCGCCAAAATCGTACCGTTTCGCGGCGAGTATTTTCAACTTAAGCCCGATCGCTATCATCTGTGCCGCAATCTAATCTACCCGGTGCCAGATCCGAATTTCCCGTTCCTCGGCGTGCATTTCACGCGGATGATCGATGGCAGCGTCGAATGCGGTCCCAATGCGGTGCTGGCCTTTGCGCGCGAGGGCTATAAGATGTCGAACATCAATCCATTCGATTTATTGGAAAGCCTGACCTACGGGGGATTTATTCGCATGGCCGCCAAACATTGGAAAATGGGGATGGGGGAAATGTGGCGGTCGTTTTCCAAAGCCGCTTTTGTAAAGGCCTTGCAACATTTACTACCGGAAATTACAGCCCACGATCTCGAACCGGCTCCCGCCGGTGTGCGCGCCCAAGCCGTGCTGCCCGATGGTTCCATGGTGGATGATTTCTTGATCATCGAAAGTCAACGCATGATCCACGTGAACAACGCGCCCTCGCCAGCCGCCACCGCGTCTCTGAATATCGGCCGCCTGATCGTCGAACGCATTGCTGCCAAGCTCTAACACTGAACACTGAACACTGAACACGACCTCCCAAAATGTCCACCCTCGAATCCATCACCTATCCCGTCGCCTTCCTCCACGAATTTTCTGCTCGGACATTTCAGCACTTTGGTGTGCCCGAGACCGATGCACAACTCGCGGCTGAAGTGCTGGCGACCAGCGATCGACGCGGCATCGAATCCCACGGCGTGGCCCGGTTACACACGTATTTCGACATGCTGACCCTGGGCCGCATCAATCCTCAACCGAACATCAAGATTATTCGCCAAAGCCCCAGTACCGCCACCGTCGATGGCGACAATGGTCTTGGTTTGGTCGTCGGTCCTCGCGCCAATGAAATCGCCATGGACAAAGCCGAAACGGTCGGCACGGGCTGGGTCAGCGTTTGTAATACCAACCACTACGGGATCGCTGGCTATTACGTCCTCGAAGCTCTCAAACGGGATTTGATCGGTTGGGCGATGACCAACAGCACCAAACTCGTGGCACCGCTCTGGGGTGGCGAAAGAATGCTGGGCACTAATCCAATCGCCATTGCATTTCCTGGAAAAAACGAACCCCCGATCGTGATCGATATGGCAACCAGCGCTTGTGCCTACGGCAAAGTCGAAATAGCGCGCCGCAAACAGTCACCTGTGCCGGCCGGCTGGATCATTGACGCCAACGGCAATCAAGCGGTCGACCCGCAGCACATGATTGATGGAGGTGCGCTCTTGCCGCTGGGGAGCACTCGTGAAATGGGCGGCCACAAAGGCTATTGCCTCGCGGCCATGGTCGATGTGCTCTGCTGTGTATTGAGCGGCGCTAATTGGGGACCGTTCGCCCCACCGTTTGCCCTGCGACAAGAAATTCCCCAGCGCAGTGTGGGAAAAGGAATCGGGCATTTTTTTGGGGCGATGCAGATCGAAGCCTTCATCGATGTGGATGAATTCAAAACCCAGATCGACGATTGGATTCACACGTTCCGCGCGACGAAACCGCAACCAGGTTCACCGGGTGTCGTTATTCCGGGCGACCCAGAACGAGAATGCGAAAGAATTCGAGCCAGCAGCGGCATACCGTTGTTGTTGCCTGTGATTGAAGACTTGCGCGACATCAGTCGAAAGACCGGGATCGCATTTGATTGATCAATCGGCTTGAATACCTCCGTATCATTCCAGCATGAGAAAAAAGCGCGATGTCCGAACCCATTTCGCGAACTGATCGACGGGAGGCGATTGACGCCGCGCACCAGTCCAACAGTGATTTACCTCCCCAACGAGAATCGCCGAACTCAGCTGACAAGCGACCACATCACCTGTTTGAACAGGAAACCAACTTTCTCGGCCAACAAGACTTCCAACAGGAGGGAAATCCCAGAATTTCGATTTGGGAATTAATGCTGCTGACGGGCTCTATCGCCGTTGGAGTTAACGTCATCTTGCAAATCAGCCTTGTTGGACCGCTGATTCTTTTTGCTGGCTGTTCATTGGTCAGTACCATTGTCCGAGCAAATCCCGCCAGTCGCCGATTTTGGATCCAGTATTGCTGGGTGATTTTCATGCCACTGGCCTGTATTTTTGGCGACCCACTGGTGTTTGGGAATTTCGAATCCGGCAGGCCGCAACGACTCAGTGTATTGGCAATTCCGAGCTATGTATTCATCGCTTGGCAGATCTTTTTTCTGATCATCAGTTGGTTCGTCACGACAGAACGCCGGCGCTGCAATGGATTTCTGGGCGGAACATTTTTTGCCGGAGCGTTGTTTGCACTGCTCATCGGAATTTGTCTGATTCCGATGATGATGATTGGACTACTGATGTTGATCGGTATACTCGGTTTGGTTCCCTGGTTTACGGCCTTGACTCTTTACAGGACCGCTCATCTGCATCTACGTCGATCACGAAATTCCCGAGGTCGCTGGCCCCTATTTTTCGCGACCGCAGGCTTCGTGCTCCCGACGGCGATTTGGATATTTCTGTTGGTACTTTCCCAAATCGGCTTCATCGATCCCAATCGAATATTGTCGCCCGATTGACAAGCCTGGCTCAATTTTTGGGTCCAGTCGATTCGACTTGTACGGTGCGAGAGATCCGAGCCAACCACCGAGTCACCTGTTGGAGCTTCTGCGAATCGAGATACTCCGTCGCCACGGCATCGGATTTCAATTGCGAATCCCAGAACGCCAGACTGGATGACTTGATGAAATAGACATGATCCGGATTTGATTCGCCGGCACCCAAATATTGCACGCCCGAGATCCCGCCGAAATTGTGGTGGGCTCCTTCGACAAACATCAGATATTTCGTCTGGGCAGGCAACTCTGAAAATGCACCCAGCCGCCAACTAGCCGGCTCCCCGGTTACGCCGTCGTCCTGAGACCCCGTCATGACCATCGTCGGTCGTTGGATTGCCGCGAATGATTCACGATCGATCGGTCCGCCCAATCCCTGTGGGCTAATCATCAAGAGGGCGGTCGGACGAGGATCGGAATAGTCGGTCCGCAACTTGGTTTGCGAATTGACCAAGGTCAAGCCGCCAACTAATTGCGTCGTATAGGCACCAAAGGAATGTCCGCCCAAACCGATTCGTTTGTCATCGAGCCGGAATTTCATTTCCGGAACGGCGTTTTGAATATCCGCCAATCGATCAAGCAGCAGCTTAATATCATCCGTTCGCGGGATCAGATACTTGGTGATCCCCCCTTCGGTAACGTAGTTCCTCAATCGAACCTGTTTTCGCTCGGTATCATTCAACAACGACAATGAATCTCCATGGGTGGGCTGCAAACAGATATAGCCGTGGCTGACCCAATGTTCAATTAACGGTCGATAGGTGTCGCGTGAGCCGCCCGCCCCATGCGAAAACATAATCACAGGTAGCGCTTCGACCGCAGTTCCAGTATCGGTTGGGTCCGCGGCCAAGTTGGCGACGGGAAACGTAACCGCGATGGGCAAGGTTTTTTTGTCTGGTCCGCGCTCCAGGTTCAGATTTTTTCGGGCAATCAACCACGCCCCAGCCTTCAATTTGTACAGCGACGTTCGTTCCGGATCAACTTGCGCGTTTGAATCATCACGCTCGGGGTCCCGTTTGACAGGGGACCTTTCCCGCAAGAATGCTTGAGCCTGTTCTCGCTCGGTGACCGACAATTTTCCGTCGCCATTTTCGTCGAATCGATTCAACGTTTGATCTCGAATCCGCTCGCGAACCCGAGGTTGATCTTGCGCGACCAAGAGACTGGACATGGCGTACAGAATCAACAATGACAGAGTTTTCGACAACAGATTGATTCGCCCCATTTGCGGTTTCCCCTTATCCTTCCCTAAATATCACGCCGATCTGTCCAGCCACATGATCAGTGGTTCGGCGAGGACTTTACGGCAACTTTGACTTTCGCCAACTCAGTCCATAATTGGCAACTGGCGTGAATCCCTCGATGAAAATCGGCCAGTGAGAATTTCTCGTTCGGACTGTGCAAATTGTCATCGCTTTGGCCCCAACCCAACAACAGCGTACTGATTCCGAGGAGCGTGGTGAAATCGCTGACGACTGGAATCGTGCCACCGGATCGAACAAACACCGGCGTTTTTCCGAATCCAATTTCAATGGCTCGACTGGCAGCCTCCATGAACGGACTATCCAACGGCAAGACAAATCCCGGCGCGCCATGCATCGCGTTCAATTCCATTTGAATGCCGGGCGGACAAAGTTCCGCCAGTTTCTTGCGCAACGACTCGATGACTCGTTTCGGATCCTGTCCGGGCACCAATCGAAAACTGAATTTCGCACCTGCTTTGGCTGGCAAGACGGTTTTCGCACCTTTGCCTTGGTAACCGCTCCACAGTCCGTTAATGTCAAACGTCGGTCGAGTCCAACCGCGCTCCAAAGTCGAGTAGCCCTTTTCCCCATTGAGTTCGCGGACTCCCAACTCATCGCGATAGGCAGTCTCACTGAACTTGAGTTTGGCGAATTGTTCGCGTTCGAGATCGGACAGCGGTTGAATATTGTCATAAAATCCAGGCAACTGAATTCGACCATCATCATCGATCAATGCAGCCAACATCTTGGCGAGCGCGTTGGCAGGATTGGTAACCGTGCCGCCGAATCCCCCGGAGTGCAAATCACGATTCGGACCGGTCAAGTCCAGTTGAAAATAGGTGTTGCCCCGCAAACCATAGGTGATCGCCGGTTGTTCGGGTCCGTATTGTGAACAATCACTGATCACGGCGATATCGGCAGCAATTTTTTCTGATACGGGCCGATCCGTATCGTATTTGCCTGCCAGAAATTCCTTGAGACCACCGCCACCACTTTCTTCTTCGCCCTCAATCAAGAATTTCACTTGCAAGGGCAAAGCCCCCTGTGATTTCAGATAGGTTTCGACACCAAACAGGTGTGTAATCATTTGACCTTTGTCATCGGTTGCACCGCGCGCGAAAACTTTCCCGTCACGAACCGTGGGCTCGAATGGCGGTGTCTCCCACAACTCCAAGGGATCCGGAGGTTGCACATCGTAGTGCCCATAGACTAACACCGTTGGCGCTCCCGGAACCGGAGGCGATTCCGCGAACACGAGTGGTTGTCCACACGTTTCAATGACTTCGGTTTTTAGGCCCAAGGCACGAAACTTGTCTGCCAACCAATTTCCTGCGGCGCGCGTCTGCTCGTTATAGGCCGGATCGGTCCCAATGCTAGGTATTCGCAGCCACTCAAATAAATCCGTTTCAAACCGCCCGCGATTTTTTTGCAAATAGTCCTGACTTGAGTCCATTGTTATTCCTTCGCGCTGGAAAACAAACGCTCGTGTAAATAGGAATACGCCAAGGCTTGCATGTACGCGCGTTGTTCATTGTTGGCCGCCCCTCCATGTCCGCCTTCGATATTTTCGTAATACGAAACGTCGTGGCCTTGTGACTCCATCAAGGCCATCATCTTCCGGGCATGGCCCGGGTGGACGCGATCATCTCGCGTTGACGTCATAAAAAAAACGGCCGGATATTTGGTTTTCGCTTGGATATTCTGGTACGGCGAATAGGTTCGAATGAAGTCCCATTCGCCAGGCTTGTCAGGATTTCCATATTCTGCCATCCAACTGGCGCCAGCCAACAGCAAATGGAATCGTCGCATGTCCAATAAAGGAACTTGGCAAACGGCCGCTTCGAATAGATCTGGATACAGCGCCACCATGTTACCAACTAGCAAGCCACCATTGGAACCGCCTTGGATTCCCAACCGCCGTTGACTGGTTACCCGGCGCACGATTAGGTCTTGCGCCACCGCTGCGAAATCTTCGTAGGCGCGCAACCGATTTTTCTTCAGTGCAGCCTGGTGCCAACGGGGACCATATTCACCACCACCGCGAATATTGGCAACCACATAGACCCCACCTTGGCTGGTCCAGGCACGGCCGGCGCCGGCGTTGTACTCGGGCGTCAATGAAATTTCAAAACCACCATAACCATACAACAGCGTGGGGTTGTTGCTATCCAGCACCACGTCTTTGGAGGCAATCATAAAATAGGGCACGCGCGTGCCATCGACGCTGGTGGCAAAATGCTGTGACACTACCAGACCTTGCGCGTCGTATTGGGGTGTCAGTTGCTTCAATCGCTCCTGTTTTCCGCCGATCTCACCCCAAAACAAGGTGGTTGGACTCAGGTAATCACTGGAAGTCATCCAATAGGCGTTGGATTCATCTGCATCGATAGGCGATACGCTCACAGTCCCAATCGCTGGCGCACCTGCCAGCGGTTCTTTTTTCCAGCCGGTTCCCTCCGGAGTCAATACATAGATGCGGTTCTTAACATCTTCCAGGACATTTAGAATCAAATGATCTTTCGTGTTCGAGAAACTCGCCAATGAAGAATTGGCGGTCGGTTCGAAGGCCACATCGAAATCGCGATCTCCATCCATAAACTTCTTGAAGTTGGCGATCAACAACGATCCCGCTGCATACGATTTTCCATTCACCGAGTACGGGTCTCGCAACTCCAGCAATAAATACTCGTGAAACACACTCTTGTTCGCACTATTAGGTGCATCGATTTGTTTAAGCACTTCATCGTCGGTATGCAAAAACAGTTCTGTGTTATAAAACGCCAATGTACGACTCACGAAATTTCGCTCAAATCCCGGCGAGTCATCATGCGACGCAGAAATATACATGTCGGTCGATTTACCTTCGTAAATCACTTCGGCGGCGGAGAGCTCGGTTCCGCGACGCCACAACTTGACAATTCGTGGATAACCTGAGGTGGTCATCGATTTGTCGCCAAAATCGGTAAAGATATACACCGTATCGCGGTTGATCCAACTGATGCCACCTTTGGCTTCGGGGCAAGCAAACCCATCGTTAACAAACGATTTCGTAGTCAAATCAAACTCGCGAGTCACCGTAGCATCGGCTCCTCCACGGGAAAAACTAATTAGAGCCCGGTCCAGATCCGGTTTCAAAATTGAAACACTGCCCCAGACCCAATTCTCTTTCTCTTCCTCCGCCAGTGCATCCAAATCCAGCACCAATTCCCAATTGGGACTTGTCTTTCGATATTCTTCCAACGTCGTACGGCGCCAAATTCCTCGCACGTGTTCCTTATCGCGCCAGAAATTGTAATAAAACTCACCGGATTTGGTGACAAACGGAATGCGTTCATCCGAATCGAGAATCTGCAACAAATCATCCCGTAATTTTTGGAACGATTCCGTTGCCTCGAAATGAGTCTGCGTTTTTTTGTTTCGTTCGCGGACCCAATCCAGTGGTTTTTCGCCCGTCACGTCTTCCAACCACAAATAGGGATCTTCATCATCCATCACGGCGGAAACCTTTCGATTGCTGGGCGAGGTGGTCGAAGGCTGTTGCGGTTGAGCCAACGCAGCGGCACTGACGGCACCTACGAAACAACAGATTGTGATTACTTTTAACCGGTGGTTCATCGCATCAGCTCTCTGGGGGAAAGAAAACAAATTTTGGATCGACAATTAACGGCCTGGGCGTCCGCTCTATGCTAGGCGATTCTCGCAACGCGTTCAATCTACCTCAGCGATTGGCCTAACCTTTTAAGCCCCAACATATTGCACGTACAATTTCCGGGCGATCGCAATCTCATCCGTGCCGGAAACAATTGTCCGACCGTCGGGAAACACCGTAATCGTGTATTGGTCCACAAAGAACTTCAATAGAAACTGGTTTTGTTCCACTCTACCCAATCCCCGCAACCGCGCGGCCAATGATTCCAACGAAATTCTTTCGCCGTTGGACTGACTCAATTGGACGGCATTGCGCCCACAGAGCACGGAATTGTGGCTCATCCGTTCTCCCTCCAACCAGGAAAAAACTCGTTGTCGACACGTCGGGCAATCGACGCGTTCCCGCAGCCGGGAAACATCCATTTGCCGCAGTTGATTGTCCCACAATGAAATCAAAGTCAACTGCCGACTGACCGCCGCTACATTGCCGGACAAAATCTTGATCGCTTCATTGGCTTGCAACGATGCGATAACATTGATGATCGTGGACAAAATCCCAAATGAATCACAGGTCGGCGTAGTTCCTGGCGGCGGCGGACCGTCCAGCATCAAACAATTCAAACACGCCGTATCCTCCGGGATGATGGTCATTGTTTGTCCATCCGCGCCAAGGCAACCACCATACACCCACGGAATCGAGTGTTTCACCGATACGTCGTTGATCAAAAATCGAATTTCAAAATTGTCGGTTCCGTCCAGAATCACCCCGACCCCATCGAGCATCGTTTCGATATTGCCGGCATCCACGTCCGCCACAATCGGCTCGATTTGAATCGTGGAATTAATCGAACGCAATTTCTCGGCCGCTGCGATCGATTTCGGCAGGTGATTCGCCACATCCCGTTCGTCGTAAAGCACTTGCCGCTGCAAATTGCTGATTTCCAAAAAGTCCCGATCGACAATTCTCAATCGCCCCACACCGGCCCGCGCCAGCGTATTGCAAACAACCGATCCGAGCGCACCACAGCCGATGACCAAGGCCGTCGCTGATTGCAAACTGCGTTGTCCCGCTTCGCCCAAGGGGGCAAAGCGAATTTGCCGAGAGTAGCGTTCGAGTTCGATCGGTAATTTTTTTTCAGTGGGATTCATGTTTCCTTTCACTCAACTGGACTGGCACCATTCCTTCAATCCGGCACACAACGCGCCAGAGCGGTCGAGAGGTATTGCCCTGTGATCGATGCAGGATTCCCCGCGATCTCTTCCGGTGTGCCGCAGGCGACCACTTGACCCCCAAGTCCAGCTGCTCCCGGACCCAGATCAATAATCCAGTCGGCGTATTTCATTAATTGCAAATTATGTTCGACAATGAGGAATGAATGCCCGACAGCCAACAAAGCCTCAAAACAGTCCAGCAACTTCGTAACGTCAGCCATATGCAGACCGGACGTCGGCTCTTCCATAATAAACAAAACCCGTTTCTTTTTCGAAGCATTTAGAAAAACCGCGAGTCTTAATCGTTGCGCTTCGCCCGCGGACAAGGTCGTTGCGGGTTGGCCCAGTCGAATATACTCCAAACCGACATCGATCAGGGCTTTCAATTTCGTTTGCACCTGCGGTTGACCGCGAAAAAACAAAAACGCTTCACGTACCGTCAGATCCAACACCTCGGCAATGTTGCGCCCTCGATAGCGGACGGCGAGCGTGGCGTCGCGATACCGGGTCCCATGACAGTCATCGCATTTTAGGTAAATGTCGGCTAGAAACTGCATGTCGAACGTGAGTTGTCCTGCTCCCAGACATTTCTCACAACGTCCGCCCGGCACATTGAAGCTAAACTGGCCGGCATCGAATTGGTGCGATTCGGCATCCGGTGTTTCCGCAAACGCCTGACGGATGTCCGCAAAGGCTTGCACATAGGTAACCGGATTACTTCTCCCCGTTCGACCGATCGGCGATTGGTCGATCAAGACCACTTCATCGATTTGACTTTCGCCGAACAAGTCATCGTAGGGCAGGGTGGGAATCGTCTTATTTTCAAGGCGTTGGACCAGTGCACCGTATAATGTTTGCTGAACCAGTGAGCTCTTTCCCGCACCGCTGACACCGGCAACCACGCACAGACAGCCCAATGGAAATTCCACCTCCCGCTGTTTCAAATTGTGACCGCGAGCACCGATCAGACGCAACTTGCCGCGCGGTTGTCGGCGTTGCCCGGTGCCGCTGGACATCCCGCGGCGTCCGCCCAGATAGTCGCCAGTGATCGTTGCGGCTCGTTCCAATTCTGCGGCCGAACCATCGAAGACAATTTCGCCACCTGCCGCTCCGCCCGTCGGACCAATTTCTACAATCCGCGGTGCCGCACGGATCAACTCCTCGTCGTGATCGACAACGACCACCGTATTGCCTCGCGCGTGGAGACACTGGATCGCGCTAATCAATCGCGCCACGTCATGCGGATGCAGGCCGTTGGTCGGTTCATCCAAAACATATAGCAAATTGACCAACGTGGAACTCAAACAAGCTGTCAACGTCACGCGTTGCAGCTCGCCACCGCTGAGCGTTCGAACCGGACGGTCGAGCGTCAAGTAGCCCAGACCGACTCGCTGCAAATACTGCAATCGCGATTGAATCTGCACCAACACCAGGCGCGCGATTACTTGCTGCGACGCCGTGAGGGACAACTGCTGAAAAAAATCCACCGCCTGTTCGATTGTCAGGCGGCACACTTCGGCGATCGTCAGGCCACCAATTTGAAAGTCTAACGCAGCAGGCGCAAGCCGCGAACCGCTGCAAATCGAACATGCCTCCATCAATTCAGGGTCTGAATATCCAACACCCCCGCAAGTGCCACAAGCGCTGGTCGGTTTGTTGAAGCTGAACAACGTCGGTTCCGCCGCTGGAAACAAGCGACCGCAGTTTGAGCAAATCAGTTTTCTCGAAAATTGAAAATGTTGATGGGTGTTTCCGTCAATGCGCCACACGAAAAAGGGTATCGGGGGCGATACAGTTTGATCAATCGAGTCACCGGCAATCAGAACCACACAAGTTCCGGCGCCGAACTGGAAGGCGGTTTCAAGTGATTCCGTCACCCGGGAACGATCAGTCGTGCCAGCGGTCAAGCGATCCACCACAAAATACGGCCCTTGGGTATTCGATCGGGTCGGCCAATCGCCTACCGTATCGAGATTGACGGTCCGATCATTCACGATCGCGCGCAAGAAACCGTTCCGTCGACCCACTAATAAAGACTCTCGAAGGTCGATTGACTCACTGGGATTCGATTGAAACGCGACCAGGTATTTGGTTCCGCGCGGTAACACTTCCAACCATCCGGCGACCGTTTCCGCATCATCGCGGGTGACCACCGAACAACAGGTGGGACAAATCAGATTACTAACCCTTGCGAACAATAGTCTCAAGTGTTCGACAATTTCCGTGGCATTGCCAACCGTTGTTCTTCGATCGGGAGTTCCGCGCGGTGGTTGTACCGCGATCGCAGGTGGCAAACCATCGATTAAATCCGCGGTCGGTTTATCAAGTTGCGAAAAAAACTTCCGTGTCCCCGGCGACAAACAATCGATGTACCGGCGTTGACCCTCGGCATACAATGTATCGAACGCCAAACTGGATTTTCCACTGCCTGAAAGTCCGCAAATCGCCAACCATTGACCATGCGGGATATCCAGATCGATGTTTTTTAGATTGTTAACGCGGACGTTTCGCAATCGAATGGTGCGATCCAACAACAGTTTCTCGTGTGGGGGTTAAACAATTTCGGCCGGGGAACCCAATTCCGTGGCAATTTTCTCTGGAATTATTTGAACGTCAGCGGGCAAGCGATCGTACCATAAACGGTGAAATCGGTTAAAATCAAGCCAACTCGAATCGAAAAAATCAAACTTTCAACAATTTCGCTGGGTATTGTTCGCATTAGCAAGACCGGTGAGTTAATCATCTTACTGATCGCATGGACCCTAACGCGACTCGACCAATCATTGCGACTCAAGTGCTATATCGCTGTACTTGTGGCGCCGACTTGCAGCTTGATCCCGACGTTGGAGGCCGTTGTCCGCAATGCCAAAAGGCCGTTTCGGCTAAAGTTCTGCAACATGAATTGGCGAAAACGATGACGATTCTGGACGGGAGTTTCGAAGTCGTTCCGTCCGCTGATCGCAACGCCGTGCTCAACACATTCGGCGCCGACCACCCCACCAAGAAACGTCTCCCATTCGACAGCTCGCGAACGATCGATGATCAAACATCGCTAAATCCCGGGCTAGATGACCCCGAAATTTTGATCGGCGAAAAATTTGGGCACTTCGAGATTATCTCGCCCCTGGGACGGGGTGGAATGGGGCAGGTCTATCGTGCCTTGGACACATCTCTTCAACGCTATGTCGCCGTCAAACTTCTTCGAAGTGGAATCGGCAGCTCGCATCGCGTGTCAAAAAGTACCGAACATGAAGTCGACAAATTGCTGCAAGAGGCGGTTTCGCAAGCTCGCGTTGCCCATCCCAATATTGTAACTATCTATTATGTGGGCAAACAAAACGGTGATCCATTTCTGGCCATGGAATTGGTCAATGGAAAACCGCTGAGCGGTCGAATTGCTGACGGCAACATTCCATTTTCGGAGATCACTTCGGTCGCCGTGCAAATTTGCGAGGCGTTAAAGTTCTCGTATGAGCTGGATGTGATTCATGGTGACATCAAGCCATCGAACATGCTGCTCCAACATAACGGAGTCGCCAAGTTGTCTGACTTCGGCATGGCGCGACGCGTTTCGCGGGATGCTGACAACGCCATCGGTGGGACGCCCAACTACATCGCTCCCGAGCTGCTCAACGGAGACAAGCCTTCGCTGCAATCCGACATCTATGCACTCGGGGTAACGTTGTATGAAATGTCGTTTGGAAAATTGCCCGTCGATCTGACCGGGCATTCAATCGCGGACTGGGTTTCCGTCCACGAGGCCAGTCAATTGTCGTTCCCCCATCCTTGGCCCGAACGGTTTCCCGAATCCTGGAAAAAATTGATCGAGAAAATGCTGGCCAAACGGCCCGCCGATCGCTATGGCGATTACACGACATTGATCGATGATTTGAAACGGGTGACTCCACACTCGCAAGTCGTAGCGCGTCCATTTCCGCGCATTGTGGCGGCGGGATTTGATTGGATTTTTGTGTTGCTGCTTGCCGTCGTGATGCCCTGGGCCATGAGTTTGACGTCCGAAAACCCATTCATTGCCAACTTGTTGCGGTTCGGACACTTCCTGCCCATATTAATTTTCACCACTGCGGTCTATTTCTGGCGCCAATCGCTCGGTCGAAGCTTGATGCATATTCGGGTCGTCAATCGATTTGGCTTGCGTCCCAAACGACATATCATGCTGGCACGTTCGTTGGTGAGAATGCAATTTCCCTGGTTCGTCATTCTACTTTTGCTGTTTCAGGATTTCACTGCCTCCTGGGTCGGAATCACGGTCGGCGTATTCGTCGTCCTTTCTGGGATGTTCTTATTAGTGGATGTTGCGTTTATGGCAATTTTTGACAAACGCCGATCGCTCCACGATTTGATGTTCGACACTCAAGTTGTGATCGACATGGATACCAGCAGCTAGCTAACAGCTTAAAGCTCTCTCGGAATAATCCGAAAATTCTTCTAAACCTACCCAATCGGAAAAGTCGATAGGCACAAGGACGGTATCGTCGTTACGTATCCAAGGTAGGAACCTATGCTAGCCCTTAATTCAAAAACCGCTTTGGCCGCTTTGCTTAGCACCATTCTTTCGGGCTTCGTGTCCATCCAAGCGCAGATACCGCCGTCGCAACGTTATCAACCCCTATCGCAACCTGCCAACGCGCAACACCCCGCCCCACAATTACCAACTGGGACGAATTTTGCAAATCAACAGTTGGGCAGTTCCGTTCCACCGTCGGTGCATGTCCCGCCGCCAAACGCCCGACAACTTTCGGCCCCCATAAGTGCGGGTCGCTCTCCAGCAAATGGCGATCGGCCATCGCAATATACTTTTTCCGATGCCACTGGAAATCCCAACCAGACCTCGAGTGTTCGTGGCGATGCCTCGGTTCCCGATGTTCGTGGAACCGTGGTGCAAACCAGTTTTACCGACGAGCCCAAGTCTTCCCAAGAACCGGTCGTGCCAGAAATCCTTGCTAATTCAAACAAGTCGTCCGAATCGGCGCCGGTATTTCAACAACCCGGTCGAACAGCAAGCCAACTTGCCAATCCGTCGTCTGCTTCGGCCGTTCGACAACCATCCCCGATGAATTCTGATCCTGCGTTTCCATCGGCACAACCAAAAATTTCCCCAGATCAATTCGCGAATCAAATGCAACAATTGCGCGGCAGCGGGCCGCGCATCGCGCCACAAGAATTTCAAAACGCCAACGTACAGCAAGAATTTGATGCTTTACAACGACAAGTTGCCCAGCGTCAACAGGCCAAGAATGCGCCTGCGGTGGCGGTACAACAGTCGTTGCAAACTTCCTCTAACAAACGGGATGCCAATACTCAATCTGCTTTCGCTTCGACGGCGCCCGCACCGCTGGTCAATCCGCTTCCCTCCGCTGGATTCAATCCAACCCGCACTGCTTCGCCCAACGCGCCGGCAGCAGCTCCGCTCAATAATCAACGGCCCGCGACAATGACGGGGCCAACCGGTGAATCAGCCAGCGACTTTATTTCCAAACTCAATCCCACGCGATTGAGTAACGGAACTGCCGGCATCTACGACGTTCAGACAGCAGGCACTCAATCGGTTCCGGTCGACGCGTCACCGGCGACAATGCATGTTCCTGTGGACG
Source organism: Mariniblastus sp. (assembly GCA_031409295.1). Classification (GTDB taxonomy): domain Bacteria; phylum Planctomycetota; class Planctomycetia; order Pirellulales; family Pirellulaceae; genus Mariniblastus. The sequence continues at coordinate 22,140 of JANNWZ010000082.1, read as the reverse complement.
CGATGCAAGACCGAAACGTACGACCTGTTTCGGGTCAAACGGACACGACTCCAAACGCCTCAATCAAGTTAACGGCACCGTCAATCGCGGTGGAGACATTTGGTCCGCAAACCGTCGGCATTAACAAACCGGTGATTTACAAAGTCGTCGTAACCAACGTCAGCAACTCTTCCGCTGAACGCGTGCTGATCGGCATTGATTTACCGGCTTGGGTGGACATCGAAAACGTAAATCTGACGGGGGGTGAAAAAGAAATCACCGATGGCAAACAACAAGCCCGAGTGGTCTGGAAAGTCGACCAGATACCAGGCAACGGTTCACAAACAATCGAAATTACGGCAATTCCACGCAAGGCCGACGCCTTTGATTTGGGCATCGAATGGACGTTAGCACCACGCGCAGGTTCCGCTAACATTAGCGTCACACAACCCAAACTGGAAATGAGCATCGTCGGTCCGGATGAAGTTCAGTTTGGCGAGCAAGCCTTGTATCATGTGACGATCCGAAATCCCGGCAGCGGTACGGCCGAAAATGTGGTGGTCATGTTGCCTGAGGCACTCGGTGGCGAACGCGCCTCGTTGGGCAATATCCTTCCCGGCAAAGACAAGAACTTTCAAGTCGAGCTGTTGGCCCGCACGGCCGGAGAATTGGATTTGTCGGCGTCAGCGATTGCGGACGGCAATCTCGAAGTCCTCGCCGCTCGAAAACTAACGGTGCGACGAGCCCAACTTGGGATTTCGATTACTGGACCAAGTTTGAAATACGCTGGTACCGAGGGCCAATATTTGGTCACGATTTCCAATCAAGGCGATGCCACCGCCAATGAAATTATCGCCGCAATGGCGCTGCCGACTGGTGTTCAATACCTTGGTGGCATTGAGTCGTTCGCTTTGATGGGCGGCGGTTTGAAGTGGCCGGTGGGTTCACTCGACCCCGGTCAAAAACGCGAATACACCGTTAGTTGCCAATTGGATGCTTCCGGTGACTTGCAACTGGAAGTCGGAACTCAAGGCAAAGGTGATCTGCAAGCGGCCAGCGCCTGTGTTACTCGTGTCGAAACGGTTGCCGACCTGGTGTTGACGGTGCGCGACCCCAAGGGTCCACTCCCAACTGGCCAAACCACCGTTTATGAAATTTCGGTTCGCAATCGCGGAAGTCGCAGCGCCAAAAACGTCAATGTCGTGATGCAGTTCTCGGAAGGAATCGAACCCAAATCAGCTTCCGGTCTCGAACATAAACTTGTTCCTGGACAAGTTCTGTTTGCACCGATCGCCCTAATCGAGTCCAATCAAGAAATTACTTTCAAGGTAAATGCGGAAGCACTCAAGCCTGGCACGCATGTTTTCCGAGCCCAATTGATCTGCGATGAAGAGGATTCCCGTGAAATTGCCGAGGGAACAACCAAGTTCTTTGGTAATGAAGTTCGCTCGGTTCAACAAAACACTGCTAATCAGAATTCAAAAGTCGGTGAATCGCAAGATTTTTCCGGGGACGTAAAACGATAGTCTTTCCATTCGAAGTTTCATTTCAAACTTGCCCCAGCCCGGATCGGTTTCGATCAGGGCTGTTTTCGTTAGTGGAATGGCGCTCGATGACCTGGAGAACATAAGTTTCAACTTCTGGACGCATTGAATGGCTGCGGCGCGATTGAACCGGTTCATCAGAACCGATCCAAACTGAAATGCAAATAACGCAGACGGCCTGACGGTGTTGACCAATCAACCTCGGCTTGAGTTTTACACCGGAGATGAACTCAATGGCCAACCGGCCAGCCGTGGATTTGGAAAACATCAGGGCTTTTGCCTGTAAACTCAGGGTTTCCCGGATGCAGCCGACCGCCCTGATTTTCCGTCAACCATTCTGCGGTCCGGCGCAACGTATCGACCTGACACTGTGTTCCAGTTTAGTGTCAGTGAATGATCCACTAATTTGGGATAAAGGAAAGACTACAGACCGCAGCGATTCCACATCGGCTAATTCCCAGCCGAGAACGAGACTTGGCCCTCTTCTAGTGGCATTTCAGAAACCCATTGACGGTTGAAGAACGATTATCTTGAATTAGAATTAGTTCCTTTTCCAACTTCTATGAATCTGAATCAGGCAATTTGAATGAGTATCGCGATTGTTACCGGCTCGGCTGGTTTGATCGGCTCGGAAGCCAGTCGTCATTTCGCTTCCCAGGGACTAACCGTTGTCGGTATCGACAATGACATGCGCAGTGAGTTTTTTGGCGCGGAGGCCTCGACGGAATGGCAACGCCGCAGCTTGGAACATGAACTGGGCGATCGATACGTGCATGTGGATGGCGACATTCGCGACGACCAATTGATTGATCGCTTGTTCGCTCAATATAACACGGACATCCAGCTGGTTGTACACACGGCGGCCCAGCCGTCCCACGATTGGGCAGCACGCGATCCCAAAAAAGATTTCACTGTCAATGCCTACGGCACTTTGAATCTGCTGGAAGCAACACGTCAAAACTGTCCGGACGCTGTTTTCATTTTTACGTCCACCAATAAAGTCTACGGTGATCGCCCGAATCAACTTCCCTTGATCGAGCAGGAGTTGCGTTGGGAGATTGATCCATCCCATGATTACAACAGCGGCATCGCGGAGGACATGTCAATTGACAACTGTGTGCACAGTTTGTTTGGCGCTTCAAAAGTCGCCGCCGATGTGTTGGTGCAGGAATATGGCAAGTACTTCGGCATGAAAACAGCTGCCTTTCGCGGCGGCTGCTTGACCGGCCCCAATCATAGTGGCACGCAACTTCATGGTTTCCTGGCCTATCTGATGAAATGCACCATGACCGGGACTCCGTACACCGTGTTCGGCTATAAAGGTAAACAGGTCCGCGACAACATTCATAGCTACGATTTGATTCAGGCCTTTGATCATTTCTATCGGCAACCTCGCTCTGGTGAAGTCTACAACATCGGTGGCAGTCGCTTTAGTCATTGCTCGATGTTGGAAGCCATCAAAATCTGCGAGGAGATTTCTGGCAACAAATTGCAACACACCTATCAGGAAATCAATCGCACCGGGGATCATATCTGGTATGTCAGTGACGTTTCCAAATTTCAACGACACTATCCGCAGTGGTCGCTGACCAAAGACATCCCGGCAATCCTCGGCGAAATTTACGAATTCAATACTACCCGTTGGGAAGCACAGATCGTCTGATGATTGACCAAGGGAAGTTTAATTTATTGGGCGTGAATATCTCCGCCGTCGACTATGAAGCGGCGGTGGCAAAAATTATCGATGCGGCTCAGCAACGAAAACCCTGCGGCGTCTCGGCCCTGGCCGTACATGGCGTCATGACGGGTGTGATGGACAACACCCATCGACATCGCTTGAACGATCTGGAGCTGATCGTACCGGACGGCCAACCCGTTCGCTGGGCCTTGAATCTCCTGCACGGTACCAAACTGAAAGACCGCGTCTACGGACCGAATTTGATGCTGGACACCTGCGCCGCGGCGGCGAAACATGGCATCGGCGTTTTTTTGTTTGGTGGCAAACAGGAATTGTTGAATGATTTGCAACAGCGTCTGCTGGCCAAATTTCCTGATTTGAAAATTGTCGGCGTCCTGGCGTCGAAGTTCCGCACCATTTCTCCGACCGAAAAACAGGAACTGATCGACATCATCCAACGCAGCGGCGCCGGAATCACGATGGTCGGTTTGGGCTGCCCGAGACAGGAAGTATGGGCGTTTGAGTTTAAAGAACAATTGCGCATGCCGGTGCTCGCGGTCGGTGCCGCTTTCAATTTTCATGCCGGTCAGTTGGCCCAAGCGCCGCCGATGCTTCAACGTCTGGGTTTGGAATGGTTCTATCGCTTGCTAAAAGAGCCGACACGACTTTGGAAAAGGTACTTGTTGCTGAACCCTTACTACCTGTCGCTCTTGTTTCTTCAATGGAGCGGAATAAGAAAGTTCAATCCGAATTCGACGATCGCTCCGCAAACGGAAATCCTTTACGGCTAGACACAGTTCGGTAGTCTCAGTGGCAGGTATTCCGTCGGCGCAGCTTCTAGAAACTCAAAACGACTTGGGTGGATAGGCGAAACCACACGTCGGAAATCTTGTGGAATACGTCGATCCAAATTGGTTTCTAAAAATTGTTGATCGGCATCGCTTAGTCGATCGATGGGAACCGTAACTTGTTTTCCATTGTTGATCCAAGAACGACTTCGGTATTGGTTTTCTGTACCAATTTGGCGTCAACTTTGAATTTTCCAGTCCGATCGGTCCATGTTCGTGACGCGCTCGTCGCAACGGAACCGGTTGGGGACGTCTTGGAATTGGTGGATGACCCGGCTTTCGAATCGGAAGAATCTCTTGCCGACGGAATTTTCGCATTCAATGTAACACGTTCTCCGCACTTAGGCAAAATCGCAAGAGCAGGAAACGGTACCGCAGCATCGCTTCCACTTTCGATTTCACCAACGACGTGACCGTTGAATCGACGCTATTATTGGATCTGCCTTCGTCGATAGGCGGCGCCTAGCAGTCCCAGACCGAGCGCAAGCAATCCCCCGCAACCCGGCTCGGGGATCGAAACGAACCCGTACTGCAAATGATCGACCTCCATTGAGTTACCGGTATTGCTAATCAAGATTCGCGATATTCCAGCTGAGTTGCTGAATCCGAAAAAACGATCTTCGGCGGTTTCGCCCGCAAAACTACCATCTGCGATTGAAACTGGACCAATCGTGCCCAGTAAAACGTTGCCTGCGTCAAACGCTTGAAAAGTTGTTGTTCCAAAACCATCGGTCCACACCAGGCCCGCATGTGTTGGCAGAGCTCCCAAAATGGACGAGTTGAAAGTAAACGAGATACTGCCTCCGGCCGTCACCAAGAAACTGTCGCCCAGCAACCCACTGCCATCAACGACCCCATCGTCGCCATCAACGGAGTCGTGAAGTCCAGGGCCAAAAATCACGCTTGTCACGCCACCCGCCGACGCTACCACACCGGGAACGTTGAACAAATGGTCCTCGAAATTCTCAAGGTGGAAATAGTCAAACGAGAAACTATTGAAGGGGCTGTCCGATGTTTGGAGATAGGGTGTCGGTCCAAACTGATCTGCGAAAGTGAATTGTGGACTATTGGTCCCGAGTAGGGCGAGACAAAGCAGGGCCGTAGTGAAAAAAGACTTCATTGCAGCATTCTCCAGTAATTGGTTGAATATGAGCGTCATGGCTACCAACGTGAAATATTCGAATGTAAATTGCCAAATATTTTTGTCTGAGAACGCCACAGCTTAACATTGCCATCGAGAACCGCTGGTTCCTGCGGCCAAAAAAATAGAAAAAATGTCGCGAAACGTCGGCAGCTGGGCCGGAAGCGAAAATTCCAGGGCCCCACGAACACACATTTTGATTTTTTTCTTTGCTTTTCGAGTCAATGCAGCCACAGGCAGGCTGACCTGGAGCGCTCAGTGATTCTGCTTTCCGCTTGGGATTTTGCCTGGGGTCTGGCTCCTCGGTTTCTCCTTGCCGGTTTTTTTCCATACGAAAAAAATTCTCAGTTGGCGATCAATTTAGCCCCAAAAAACTCACTCTGTTTCGCCAAAAGCTTCTTAGTATGCTACAACGGTGGAGCGTTTGCAGTTGACAACGCGCAGCCGAGGCTCAATAAGACGGAATCGCGCATTCATCTACAGGAAATCGCTTGTCGTGGCACAAACAGAATTGAAAGTAATTTCCGGATCCGAAGAAGACGCAGTGTATGCGCGCTACGCCGGAGCCGCTCAACAATTGGAACCAACACTCTGTTGTCCTGTTGAGTATTCACGTGATTTGTTGAAAGTCATTCCAGCAGATGTGCTTGAACGCGACTACGGCTGCGGCGATCCGACGCCTTACGTCCGTCCAGGCGAAACAGTGCTCGATCTGGGGTCCGGCGGGGGAAAACTCTGTTTTATTGCCGCTCAGATAGTAGGGAGTTCCGGCCAGATCATCGGCGTCGACTGTAACGCGAGCATGATGGAAATGGCGAAGCGTGCCGCGCCAGTCGTGGCCGAACGCCTGGGCTTTGCCAATGTCCAATTTCGTTTTGGGCTCATCCAGGATCTGCGACTCGACTTGGAGAAGCTCGAAGGCGAGTTGGCTCGGGAACCTGTGCGAGGCGTCCAGGGCTATTTGAAGCTCCGAAACATCGAGGAATCGCTGCGGCGCGAGCATCCATTGGTTCCGAACGAATCGGTCGATTGTGTGTTATCGAATTGCGTCCTCAATTTAGTACGCAATCGCGATCGCCATCAACTCTTTAGTGAGATTTTTCGCGTCCTCAAACGTGGCGGGCGGGCGGCGATCAGCGACATCGTGGCCGATGAACGTGTTCCTGCTCATTTGCAAAACGACCCGAACCTTTGGTCGGGCTGTATCTCGGGCGCATTTCGAGAGGATGAACTCTTAGAGGCTTTCGAACAGGCCGGATTCCACGGGATGCAAGTAGTCAAGCGAGAACTGGAACCATGGAGAACGGTGGAAGGGATCGAATTCCGGGCTGTTACGGTGGTCGCTTACAAGGGCAAAGAGGGTCCTTGTTTGGATCATAATCAAGCGATCATCTATCGTGGCCCGTTCAAGAAAGTTGAAGACGATGATGGGCATCTCTATTATCGCGGCGAGCGAATGGCCGATTGCGACAAGACCTTCAAATTGCTACAACAGGAGCCCTACGCCGGTCAGTTTATTCCAGTCCCTCCCAGCGTGCCTGTCAACGAGACCGACCCTCCCTTGTTCGACTGTCGACGCAATACGCGACGACTGCCTGAAGAGACCAAGAAGGGCGGCATTCAGCAGGCGACCATGGAAAATGCCGAATGCGGCGGAGAAGCATGTTGCAATTGAATCCGCAGTCCCCTGGGGACAGGGAAATCACGTAGTCTTAGCTCGAAGATCAACCGAATGCGTACTAAGTCGTTGCAGCAATTAGGTCACAGACTGGCGTCACCACACGCACAAGTGGAAGTGCTCGAGAGATCGGATTTGGTTCCGAAAGGGAAGTTTGCGGCAGTGATCAACAGTCATGGCGTGCCGTGTTTGCGGTCGCGATCGATCGAAGTGCTGCAAGTCAACGTTGGCAAAACCTGCAATCAAACCTGCACACACTGCCATGTCGACGCCGGGCCGGATCGCAGAGAGAGGATGTCGAGAGCAACAGCGGAACAAGTAGTGCGATTGCTCGAACATGCGTCCGTTCATACGCTCGATATTACCGGCGGTGCTCCCGAAATGAATCCACAGTTTCGCTATTTGGTTGAGCAGGGTTCAGCCCATGGAAAACATGTGATCGATCGCTGCAATCTCACGATTCTTTTGGCCCCTGGGTTTACCGATTTGCCGGAATTCTTGGCCGCGCATCGAGTGGAGATTGTGGCTTCGCTCCCTTGTTACCTGGAAGAAAACTGCGATGCTCAACGAGGTGACGGAGTTTTTCAGAAATCGATTGCTGCATTAAAACAACTGAATACATTGGGCTATGGTCGACCTCAATCCGGATTGACGTTAACGCTGGTTTACAATCCCGTTGGAGCATGTCTGCCACCCAACCAACAAGAATTAGAGGCCGCCTATCGTGATCAGCTTGAATCGAGGTTCGGCATCGTATTCAATCGTTTGTTCGCGATTACCAACATGCCGATTAGTCGCTTTCTCGATGATCTGTTGCGCAAAGAGCAGTACGACACGTACATGCAAAAGCTGATCAATAGTTTCAATTCGGCCGCAGTCGAGTCGCTGATGTGTCGCAATACACTGTCAATCGATTGGCGGGGTTACCTCTACGACTGCGATTTCAATCAGATGCTAGAGTTGCCGGTTAACGGTCCCACACGGCACATTAGCGAGTTGGTTTGGAATCACTTTGGGGTTCGCGACATCGCAGTTGGCAATCACTGTTTTGGTTGTACCGCCGGCGCGGGAAGTAGTTGCCAAGGGGCGATTGTGTAAAGGATGTGTGAATCGTCTTTTCGCGATCACCAAAATCAAAGCAAGGCAAGTCAACCCAGACAGGATACCAACAAGGCGTTGACGTCTCCTAATCGTACGAGGGACTACGCCTCTGCCTCTCGCTCGGATTTTCGCTTTTCGGCGATTTCCCAGCGATCAGTTGGATTTTGCTTGGTTGATTCGCTTGACACGAATCCTTTCCAATTGGAAATCGCGATACTTGGGTGGATTGGAAATATTTGAGTGCCGGAAGGCACATCAGTGACTAGCCCACGGCGTGATCCCAATGGCACTCGTTTCGGTTAAAAAAGTACTATCGACCTTAGATTTGTCTTGATGAATTTGCCTGAAACGCCGACAAGCTGATTCCGACCTCCTGTCTTAGAGCCAAAAGCAATTTGCTGAATCGATGCTTCAGCCCTTCATCAGGAAACTCACACCCGGCTGCTTCCGTTTCGCTCCAAACATCCATGTCTCAGACCCAAAATAATCGTTCCAAGCTCAGAATACATCGCCAACAATAGACTTGGAGGGTAAAGCAAAAAATCCTAAAGGTTGTGGGTAATAGAAAGTACCAGTGAGCGATTGCCTAACAAACGAAATTCGTAGCTTGATGACACAAACCACAACTCGAAGGACATCTTGCAAGTCGGACTCGGACACGCCATTTTAGATGAAATACCTTATCGAATTGCCTTGTTGGTAATCATTGTTCCGCTAATCTCAGTAACGATTGTGTTCCGTCGACTGAGGTGGCCCAAACTTTATGGGCGCGCCAAGGCCTTAAATTAGGTGCTTGGAAGCACATCCCCAAGGAGCCAAGATGGCCAATCGGAAGTCATAATCAACCAAGCGATCCTGCCGTAATTTTTGCCAGCGAGTCTAAACGAGATGCTGTTCAGATGATGCTGGACGGGCACTGCGCCACCTCGTTGTCGAAGAATCTTGGTATAGAAAACACGAACCTAATCTATCTTCGGAAAACTGAGCTGATCGACGAGAGCGGCCCGGTGGCCGAGGCTCTCGATGACGGAGTGCAACAGCTGCTTGAAGAGCATCAGCGCACGCAGCGGGAGCGCGACATCTTAAAACAAGCGTTAGCCATCTTCAGCCAACAAGAGTAGCCGAAATCTACCGAGCAGTTTCCTCAATGTACCATGACGGATTTGAAGTGAGTCACCTTGGCGACGCTTTGAACGTTTATCGGTGTATACCATGCATGTTTCCGCGAGAGAAATCCACTAGCTCCACGGCGGCCACGACTTTTTCAACAGCAGGTCACAGGTTTTGTTAATAAAGTCTCCTTTACTTCAACGGCAGGACGCCATCCATCTTCTGCACGAGAGTGGTCACGCTGGCGTCCATGATTTCCATCAGCGGCCCAGGATAAAGGCCGACCCCCAAAATCAGAATGGCAAGAGGCGCGAGGATTACCGTTTCGCGAAGGCTGAGATCCGGAAGGATCGCGGCAGTCGACGTTTCGGCCTGCCCTAGTGTCACGCGTTGCAGCATCCACAACATGTAGGCAGCGGCTAACACGATGCCGCCCATCGCGAGTATGACCATGATAAAGCTTTTGTGAGATGCCCCGACCAATACCAAGAATTCGCCAATGAAATTGGATGCACCGGGCAAGCCAAATGCAGCTACCGAGAAGAGACATAAGAAAGCGGCAAACCGTGGCATCGGTTTGTGCAGGCCGCCGTAATCGCAAATCTCACGACTATGAGTGCGATCGTACAACTGGCCCACGGCCAAAAACAGCGCGCCGGTGGTGATCCCGTGATTAAACATTTGCAGAATCGCGCCCTGGATCCCCTGGCTGTTAAAGGCAAAGATCCCGAGCGTGACGAAGCCCATGTGAGAAATCGATGAATAGGCTATGAGCTTTTTAAGATCCGACTGAGCCAGGGCTAGAAAGCCGCCATACAAAATGGCGATGGCCGACATCCAAAGAATGATTGGCGCAAAGGTCGCTGATGCGTTTGGGAGCATGGGGAGGCAAAACCGCAGAAACCCGTACCCACCCATCTTCAGCAGCACTCCCGCGAGGATGACGCTTCCGGCCGTGGGCGCTTCCGAATGAGCATCCGGCAGCCACGTGTGAAATGGGATCATCGGCAACTTGATCGCAAACGCCAAAAAGAACGCCATGAAGATCCACAACTGCACGTCGAGCGGGAATTTCTGCTCTGTCAAAACGAGCATGTCAAAGGTGTCCCCCCCTTCCACGAACAGGCCCAGAATCCCTACGAGCAGAAGCAGGCTTCCCGTCAAACTGTACAGAACGAACTTAAGTCCAGCAGCGATGCGGGCCGGACCTCCCCAGAGAATGATCAGGAAGTACATAGGAATCATCGTGACTTCCCATGCCATGAAGAAAAGGAAAAGATCCAAAGCCGTAAAGACGACAATCATGGCGCCTTCGACCAACAGGATGAGGCTCATGAAGGCCCGCACTCGAGTATTAATGGCCGTCCACGAACAGAGAACGCACAGGGGAGACAGAATCACGGTGAGCAGGACCAGGAGGATGCTAATGCCATCCACACCGACTGCATAATGAATTTTGAAGGTGGGCATCCATTCGACTCGCTCGACAAACTGCATCCCCTGTTTAGCCAAATCGAATCGTGACCAGAGAGTTATGCCGAGCGGTAACATCAATAGGGTGTTGGCGAGTGCGACTCGCCGTATCCACTTCGTACTCGGAATGAATGCCAAGACCGCGATTCCAAGGAACGGAAGCGCGATCATGCAACTAAGAATATGTTCGGCAAAGATTGAATTCATACGGACCCATCCCAAAGCGTTATTACAAAACGAGCCAGTACAACAGACCAATCGCTAGCCCTAACCCACAGATCACCACTGCCAGGTGGTGCTGAAGCGTCCGTGGTTCCATATCTTCGAAAGAGTGGCTCGCATTTGCGGCAATGCGGCCTATTCGATCGATTGGACCTTGTGTCCCGCGAATATCAATCACGCGCCATAGCCACTGCGCAAGATTAGCTGAGACTGTCGCAGTCCCCATCACAGCTCGGTCAATTGCCAGAACGTCGATATCGCGCCACAGCCACTCTGAAAATCGAAGCGTGGGTCGCACTACGTAGACATCGTAGATTTCGTCAACATAAAACTTGTTCAAAAACAGCACATACAAGCTCTTTGCCAAGGCCGATCGACTAACGAAGGACGACTTCGGATTTACTTGAAGAATGTAGGCGAGCCCCCAGCCAGAAACCGCTGCCAGAAACGGCAACAGGAGCCACGCTGACGACACACTTGTTTGCTGGATCGCAGAAAGAGCACCGAGCGGTCGCCCTACTGCAGGCGCCAAGAAGTCAGCGAACCCGGACCATAGCACCACCAGAATGCCAACCAGTCCAAGTCCGCCAACTGCAACTGCTATCACATGCGGAATGGAAAACAACTCTGGTTGAATCAATGATGGTGCCGTTCCCGAGTCCGGGCCGGCGGGTCCTGGGTGAAATAGTGAGTTGATACCACGAAACAGATACATGGCGGTAAAAAAGACTGTCATCAAACCGATGGCCCAAAAGGTGAACTTGGCGGCGGGAAATGGATGCACGGTCCACATCGCTTCATAGGGACCGGAGAAAAGTATGAACGGTGGCACACACGCGAAGACGAGCGCTCCCATCGTGACGGACCATTTTCGCCGAGCATGCGAGCCATGACTGGGCGCGGGCTCGTGACCACTATGCGAGGCGACGGATCGAAGCGCGTTGCCGGTAGACAGGAACAAGAAGCCCTTCAAGAACCCATGAGCTAACAAGTGGAAGATGGCGGCGACAAAAGCCCCCACGCCGCACGCCATAATCATAAAACCAATTTGACTGATCGTCGAATACGCCAGGAGCTTTTTGATGTCGGTCTGTGTTAGTGCAACCACAGCCGCAAACAGCGCCGTCGTTGCGCCGATGATTGCAATCACCGCCATGGCCGACGGTGAAAGCACGAGCAAGGGGCTAAATCGGACCAACAGAAAGGGGCCGGCATTCACCATGGTCGCAGCATGAATCAGTGCCGAAACCGGAGTCGGCGCTTCCATGGCGAACGGCAGCCAGACGTGGAACGGAACCTGGGCCGACTTACCCATCGCGCCAATAAACAACAGGAGTACGATCAGCGTGGTTGTATGAACAGGCAAGTCCAAGCCGACACAATTCAACAGGTTGGTACTTTGTCCGCTCATGCTCTCCGCACTCGCCAAAATCTGTTGAATGTCCAGCGTTCCAAAAGTGAAAAATGTCAAGATAATTCCCATCCCAAGTCCCACGTCCGCTACCGCGTTGACCAAGAAGGCTTTCGTTGCCGCCTGGCACGCAGCCTTCCTCTCGGACCAATGGGAGATCAATAGATAGGAACAAATTCCCATCAGCTCCCAGCACATATATGTCAGGAGTAAGTTGTTGCTCATGACGAGCGTCACCATCGCAAAGGTAAAGAAGGCGATGACGGCGAAGAATCGGCTGTATCGTGGATCACCGATCATGTACCGCGACGAGTAGACATGGACGACGGCGCTGACGCCGGTAACTAACGGCAATAGCAATACGGTGAGTTGGTCAATGTACAAGTTCAAATCGACAACGAGACTTCCCGACTGAAGCAATCGGTATAGCTGTATATGTTGTGGGCCACTGCTCACGATCACTACGAAAGCTGCCACCGACAGCAAAAACGAGAGGACAACAGCAGGAATCGCGACCCTGTGGCTTGCTTCACCCAGTCGTCGGCCTCCGAGCGCAATAGCACAGGCAGCCATCAAGGGCAGAAGTGGGATGAGGATGAAAACCGACATGGAGGTTCCTTCGATTGTGTATCAGTCTCTATAGTCCCAGGGAAGCCGTCGAATCCAATAATATTTTCACAATGCGATCGCTGAACAATCCTAACGCGATGATGCAAAGCGACAGGGTGCCCACACAGACTCTCAGCGCGAATGGCGTTTTCACTTGTTGCTCGCTCGCGGACGCCTCGTCACCGCCAAAGACATGCACCCAGAGTCTGACGCAATATGCCAACGTCAGGAGAGTAGAGACCACAACGGCCCCGACAGCAACGTAATTTTCGCTTCGGAGGGCGCTCAGAATGATGTACCACTTCCCAAAAAATCCGCCCGTGGGTGGGATGCCGATCATCGACATGCTCGCGATGATGATCGCCGCAATGATCCAAGGCGCTCGCCCTCGTAACCGCCCCAAGTCCTTTATCGTAAGAACGCCGTATTGGTGGATCGCTGCGCCAGCTATCACGAACAAAGTCGCTTGCATCACGGCATCATTGATTAAATAAAACATGGACCCGGCCAATCCTGTTTGACTTCCTTGCCCGACGCCAACTAGGATCAGGCCAATGTGCGAGATGCCACCGTAGGCGAACATTCGTTTCAGATCCCGTTGCGTTAGCGCCATAGACGCTCCGACAACCGACGCTATGGCACCCGACATCCAGACCAGACGGAGAATCGGAGTGTTCTCGAGTTCGCCGCCGACTCCTACCGTCCAATAAAGAATTCGAGCCCAAGCCAGTAGCGAGACCTTGGTAACCAACGCGGAGAGCAACGGTGAAACCGAGTCCGGCGCGAAACTATAGGCATCCGGTAACCAGCCATGAAATGGCATGAGGGCCATCTTGATTCCCAGACCGATGAACATGAAGACTAAGCCACCGATGATTGCCTTGGAGTCCAGCATCGCCGGCAGTCGCTCTGCCAAGTCCGCCATGTTCAGGGTTCCAGTCGCCGCATAGAAAAAGCTGACGCCCAACAGATAGAGCGTCGAACCTAGGCTGGCCATGATGAGATATCGAAAGGCAAACACCAGCGCTTTCCCACCCGCCATGCCGATCAGGGCCGACACGGCTAGTGTGACCACTTCCAAAAAAACAAATACGTTGAAGAGATCACCGGCGAAGACGGTCCCCGTTAAGCCCGCAAGCAAGAGTAGGATCAACGTGTAGTAGTGGACGACGCGCCCGCCAGTCGGAACGGGTGCGCCGCACGCGTTGGCGCTGGGTGAAACGCCGCCATAGATCAAACAAATGGAGGCGATCAGGGAAACCGCCACCATCACGACACTTGCCAGCCCGTCAGCGACCCACTCAATTCCAACCGGAGGCGCCCAACCACCGAACGCATAACGGATTTCTCCATAAGTCAGCACGACCACGAGATTGGCCACGGCCGTAACACTCATGGCCCAGACAGCGGCCAACGCTATCGGGCGGCACCAACCTCGATGCCTCAGACCAATCATTGGCATCGAGATGGCGGCCAACAGGGGAATGCAAAACAACAATGCTGGAAGGTGCTGCGTCATTACTCAAGCCTCTCAAGAATCTCGGCTTCGTCCAGACTGCCGTACTTCTGATAGATCGCCGTAATCAACGCGAGTGAAACTCCGAGTGTGGCCACTTGGACCACGATCCCCGTTAATGTCAATGCATGCGGCAAAGGATTCGCGTAGGCTTCGACTTGAACTTTCTCAGTCGTGTTCAGCAGAATGGGAACCGTCGCTCCATCCTTGTCGCTGTACGTGACGAGGAAAAAAAGGACACTTGTTTGGACCAGGTACATCCCGATCAGCTTTTTTATGAGATTATGATGTGCAACAGTGATATACAGGCCCGCTAGAAAGAGCACTACAAAGGCAACATAATTGGGTCGTTGAAGCGTATTCTGAAAGAGCTCAATCATCAGATTCCTCCTCGTGGTCAATCAAGGCCAAGCTATAAACGATGGAAATCGCTGTCACCGCAATATCAACGGCGACTCCGATCTGTGTCAAAACAATTCCTAACGAACGACGCCCGGATGGCTCCAGCCAAGAAACCTGAAGGTTAGCGTAATTCAAGAACTCGCCTCCCCCGATTAAACACAAGCCGCCCACTCCGACAAAAATAATCAAACCAAATCCGTCACCATGTAGAACTCTGTTCGCCAGCGCGCTACGTGGACCCTGGGAACCAAAGACGAGAATAGACAGGATCAAGCTGGCACCCAGCATGACCCCAGCCACGAATCCGCCACCGGGTGAATATTGACCGAAGAAAAGTATGTACATCGCAAACAATTGAACCAACGGAATGAGATGCCTACTCACGGTTCGAACGATGAGACTGTCGTGGGCAGGTATCATTTCGCGAATCTCCTCAACAAGCCGGCACACGCGATTCCAGCCGTGAAAATCACAGCCGTCTCGATCAGCGTATCGAAGCCACGGTAGTCCATGATGATCGACGTCACCACGTTCGGGGTTCGAGTGTCTTTGAGGCTATTCTCCAAGTAAACTGGGGAAACGTGTACGCTAGCCGGTGAAGTCGGGTCGCCAAATTCGGGAAGATCATCGACTGCATAGAGTAGCAACAGCCCAAGTATGGGTAGTCCGAGCAAGGCGCCGATCGGGGGACGACCACGGTGAATGACGTGCTCATTGGGATCGGTTCGGAATAGGGTCAACAGGAAAAACACGGTCGCTAACCCCGCCCCGACTACCGCTTCGACAAAAGCCAAATCTACGGCTCCCAGCCACGCCCACACCAGTGCCAAAAAGAAACTGTAGGATCCCAGAATCAACGCCGCGCTCAGCAGATCCTTCACCAGAATCGCGCCGGTCGCCGTAATTATGAGCAGTACCAACAACGGCAGTTCAAACCAATAAGTCATGGTGTTTCCTTGCTCCATGGTTTCAGGCCAGAGCGCAGCGCGGCTCGAACCGTGGCATGCGTGATCACGGGATTGATCAGGTATAGCAGTGCAAGCACCACCAGAATCCTGACCATATTTGTGCTGAAGCCCTGGTAAACAGCCAAGCCTAAAAGTAGGTAAAAGGCACCTACCGAATCCGTCAACCCCACGGCATGCGA
The DNA here is from genome assembly GCA_031409295.1 of Mariniblastus sp. Classification (GTDB taxonomy): domain Bacteria; phylum Planctomycetota; class Planctomycetia; order Pirellulales; family Pirellulaceae; genus Mariniblastus. Next base: position 6,281 of record JANNWZ010000082.1, on the reverse strand, counting down.
TCGCGAGTACACGTCGGGCAAACGCACGACGCCGATCGCTGAAACCAGCACGAAGTACAATCCAACGAGAATCAAACCAATCCCCAATAGAGACATCTAGGTACTCCCCCTTTCTTCCAAGTACTTGGTGATGGACAACGCGGCAATCAAATTCAGCAAAGCGTAGCCAGTTGAAATGTCCACGAACATGTCCACACGACCATAAACCGTGCCGATCACAAGCAGCAGAATGATGGCCATCGTGGAAATTCCATTCAGCCCTAACACGCGGTCATAGACAGTCGGCCCACGAAGGACACGGTACAGATAAACTCCGATGATAGATGCCAAAGCACTCAAGACAGCGAGAAAGAAATAATTCATGTCGTTCATGTTCGGACCTCGAAGGCTTCGGCTATTTTCCGTTCCATTCGCAGGCTTGTAAGGTCATCTGCAGAATTGTCATCGATCGCATGAACGATCATTTCTTTGTCGCGAACTTCCGCCGTAATCGTGCCCGGAGTAAGCGTGACCGAGTTCGCAAGCAGTACGACCGCAAACTCGTCGTTCAATTGCGTGCGATAGCCAATCAGCTTAGGGTCGATAGGTAGGCGCGGATGCAGGATGAGATACGACACATGCAGACCGCTCTGGAGTATCCGCCACTGCAGCCAAGGAACGTAGAGTAATATCTGCCACCAATGAACGTTCACGAGACTAGATTCACCGCGTTCGGTATTCAGCCATGCGATTCCAATCGAAATCACCAGTCCGAGCACCATGTGGAATCCAGTGAAGCTTTCGGACAACATCAGCCAAATCGAGAAGAAGACCAAGGTCTTGAAACACAGTTTTCTAAGAATGCCAAAATTCATCGGGTTGGTTCCCAAGTGGCGTTGGGATTGTAACGTTGAAATGCACCCGTTATCGGGTCCGCAGCAACGAGCGTGACCCATTGATTATGGAATAAGTTCTGCAGTACGGCGTGCTTTTGGATAATGGGCGTGATTCGTTGGATGGGCGCTTCAATAATCACCAGTAGCCGCATCGGTTCATGAAAGAGTTTTGCACCATCGTTGACTGACTGCAACGGCAGCCCGGTCTGCAAATCGCTCTGGGCACCGAGCATGACTCCTACACCGGACACGACATTGTGGATGACTTTGCTGCCACTCCCCCAAAACCATGGATCGACCGCAGAAAAGTAGTACTCCGTGTTGAGCCATTTGACGACCAACAATGGAGCCATCATCAAGAAGTTGAGCGTGTTGCCTTCGGTATCCGGTTCGGGATCGTATGAGTGCAGGAAAATGCGGCTGGACAAATCGAGCCCCCGCGTCATCGCTCGCCTGCCGATGATCAGAACCGCGCTGCTTGAGAGTCCCCATTCGGGACGAACATTCGACCAATCCACCGTCCGATCGGCCACGTGCTTGTAGGCCGTTTGGGGCGACTGTCCGCGCGGCGCGCTAGGCAAACGACCACATCGTTCCCAGGCATCCAGTTCACCCGCCTTCTCGAAATCACGGCTCATGACTCGCAGTTCTTCCCTATGCGTTGCCGGCACCAGGTCATCGTCAAAAAACTCCATCCGACCCGAAGTCGTGTTGTGTTTACCCGCTAAGAACCAGGTGTCGTCCGCGACGTCCAGTCCGCGTTCCTTGAGCAACCGTCGCACTTCCGGATTGTTTGCCATCGCAGCGAACACCCTTGCATTCGGATCGCCATGTTTGCCACCGCAGGCCCCACAGTCGAGCGCGGCGAAATACGGATTGTTGTCCGTGGCACTGCCGTGCCCGCAGAGAACCACGAACCGTCCGAAGTTTCTGGTCAATCCCATCGTTCGTAAACCAAACTCCACCGAGTTCGCCTGTTCGACGGTCGTCAATCCCCAAGGTAATCCGGGTGAAGCACTTTCGGTCTCGCTAGAAAGGAACACAGCCGCCTCCTTGGTAACTGAGTCTCGGTCGACCGAAATCTGTGTCGCTACGGAGTGGTTAAACCAGCCTCGCATCCATCCCTTCAAGGCTTCATGCGGCCTGCGCATCAAGGTCTTTCCAATCAATCCAGCGCTAAAGAAAAAACCTAACAAATCAATCAGCATGAATGAACTAATCGGGTTCTGTTTCAGGTCGTGAAACATCTGATCCCCGAGTCGGCTCCAGCGAGTTCCCGACGCATAATTTTGCAACGGTTGGTGCTGCCCAGGCCGCGCCGTTTCGTTGGCGGCATACTTCGGTTTGAACAGAACCGGACACAAAGGGTTGCGCTCTTTGCTATCGAATGCCTGAAAGTGCATGAAGACCCCGAAGAACCCGGCGAACCCAAAGGTCTCGTAGGGTCCTTGGGCCTCGATATGACGGCGGAACGGTTCGGATCGAACATCGATGCAGCAAACTATTTGAGCGCGCGGACGCGATTCGATCCCAACCTGCTTGCTGCGATGCGCCGTCATCCGAGCGATCAACTCTTCTCGATAGTTCGCTTCGTAGGCATCTAACCACACCGGTCCGTGTTGGTCCTGCGGAAACGCATCCAACCATCCAAGCAGCGTTGAGAGGCTGGATGCTTGCAGCTCGCGTACTTCCACTGGAGTCAGCTCGAGAAACTGCGCAAGGCGGAAGATGCGCCATGCGTCGCGACAAATGGCTTTCGTCTGAAGGTCCACAGGATGATGACCTGCATCATTAAGCTCTCGGTATTCATCCAGATGCGTTCTCAAGTAGGATTCGATCTCGGCCAGGTTCCCTGCAATTCGCCACTTCCGACGACAAATCGACTCGACCAGTTCAACTTCATAGAACAGGCGGACTGCTAGGTATTGAATCGGATCGATTGAGTGTCCCCGTTGGCCTGGGTAATCCTGGTTTTCACCCAGCCAGCGAATGATCCCCGCCCAGCCGGGCAATTGAGCCAAGTGCCGCGACAGGTATTCCGTCCATCGTTCCTCGGGTATGCCGAGCCGCTTGAGTGCGGTAGCAATGGCATCCTCCGGCACGTCGATTAGATTGCGAACTTTCAGCGCGAAGTTCTTAATGCCGAGGAACCGGCCGGAAAAGTCCCGTTGGGCTAACTCGCGCCAGGTCTGATAAAACCCACTGTCTCTGCCCGGCATGGACCAGCCAGCGATCCCCTCATCGACAAAGGCCGCAATCCATTTTGTCATCTGGCCGTTGATCTGTTCGACGATCGAACCGCCAGCCAGAGTATCCAGCCAATCACCCACGGTCCGTTGACGCGGCAGTAACACGTCCAGAGCAGCATGTGCCGGTTCGAGATGTCGTTCACTTTCTCCTGACTGCTGATCTTGCGAATCGGCTTCGAGCCGATCTGAGAGGCGTAGAGCCAACAAAGTGCTGTTCCACAAACTCGAAACATACGACTCTTCAGCGTTTGCCCGATGCAACCCCGAGTCACTTGTCGCACGGGCCATGGCTCGCTGTCTTGATTCGACAGGCAAGTCTTTTTGAAAGCGCCTCGTCGCGCCCGCTGCGCCAAGCGTCCAATTCAAGAGCACTGGATCCAAGGCCTCGAATCCAAAATGGAACTGCAAACGCAAGACGGTCGCAGCGTCAATCTGACGCGATCCAATTTGAACGAGAGTTTGAACTTGAGAATCAAGGCGATGCCCAACACGTTGAAACGCCTGATGGATATTCGCGTCTGTAATGCGTCCTTCTCGATAGAATTGCCGGTATTCGCTGTTGGTCAGGTAGCCGTTCCCACCCAACAGATGCTTGGCCTCTCGAACCCCTTGGTCAAAAGGCAAATGTTCCATCCCCTGAAGCGGATTGCGCTTCGCAAAGCTCCTCATCGGCCAGAACGGCGCGATCGGCGCACTCGCCTCAGTGATCTGAAGGCGCAGGCGCTCACGTCTCTCCGAGGAAAGTGTTTGCCGCGTTTGCGTAGTCGATTCAGAATGCATGAGCTCCTCTATCTTACTCTTTCCATGTCTTGCTACTCATCCCAACTTGACAACGTCAATGGGTCGCTTTCGTCGCGCGGCCATGGGATGATTGGACAGGCTTTGATGTTTTGCCAATCCATCAATGACCAGTTGAGAACCCGCCTCTTTAAAATCACTTTGCACTTCGCTGAGCTTTTGCATCACGCTATGACCCACAAAAACCGTGTCTGAAAAATCGACCACCACCACAGGCTCCGCCTTCAATCGCTCCAATTTTTTCCTGAATCCGATCCAGGTGGTGAATATCGCAGCGTCTTTTACCATAAGCCTCACGCTGCCTGGCTCGCTTCTCTGCTCGTCGATCCGCAACCGGAAGAACGAAAGAACAGGAACCCCGTGAAACAAGTGAATCACCGCTTTGACACAGATGCCAATTGCAATTCCGATGAGCAAATCGGTCGCGAGCACACCGATGATCGTTGAGACAAAGATGATCAACTGCTCGCGCCCTATCTTGTACATGTGGACGAACGATTGCGGTGAAGCTAAACGAAAGCCCGTAAATACAAGCATCGCCCCCAACGCGGCCAGCGGAATCTGGTTGATCAATGCTGGCACCAGCGCGACAAAGAAAAGCAAGAAGATCCCGTGAAACATGTTGGAAAACCGGGTCCTTGCGCCGTTGTCGATATTCGCTCGGCTTCGAACGATCTCCGAAATCATCGGCAGACCACCTACCAGCGCAGCCGCAGTATTCCCGATTCCGACGGCAAGCAGGTCGCGATCGTGGTTCGTCCTTCTGTGCCACGGGTCGATCTGATCGACTGCCTCAGCGCTCAGAGTAGACTCCAGACTCCCAATAACCGAAAAAAGAATTATATATTTCAAACCCACCACCGTCACCATTCCTGAGAAGTCGGGAAAGGCGATCGCGCTGAACATGTTCGCAGGCACGTTGACCAGTAAACTCGGTCCAACGCCGTAGTCGCGACCCTGGAATGAATAGCTGTGCTCTTCGCTCAAGTTGAAGTACATCCCCATCGGAACGGCCACTAGCAGGACCACCATCTGAGCGGGAATGACTTTCAGCTTTGGATTTCGAATCCAAGGGTAGCCGAACAGAACAACCAGGCTGATGATGCCGATTAAGGCCACGGCGGGATTCATGTTCTTGACGAACTCTGGAATCTTGGCCATCAGTTCGAACGGCGTCCCCACAGATCCCAAACCGAGCGTGACCGGAAACTGTTTGAGGAAGATGATCACGCCGATCGACGCCAGCAATCCGTGAACTGCCGCAGTGGGGAAGAATTCCCCTAGGATGCCGAGTCGGAACACGCCGAATAGAATCTGAATAACACCGGCCGCCACACCGACGCCCAATGCCATTCGATAGGCCTGAAAATTCGATGCAGGATCCCCTCCGACAGTAAAGCCAAAATCAGTCACGCACCCAATCGCAATGACAATCAGCCCGGCCGCCGGTCCTTTGATGGTCAGTTCCGAGTTGCTAAAAAAGGGTGCCAACAATCCACCGATGATCGCCGTGAAAATCCCGGAGATGGCTGGGTATCCACACGCCAACGAAATACCCAAACAAAGCGGCAGTGCGATGAGGAAGACGAGGAAACCGGAAAGCAGATCGGACTTCCAATAGCTGCGAAGGCCCGCAATCGTACCTCTGGGCACTTGATTTGTATCTAGTTGCTTCATGACGATCACATCGTGGGAAGGAAATGCAAATTACGTTCAGCCGATCGTTGGCCACCGAGACAGCGTTTACAAGGCAAGCGATTTCGGTCCGTCACGAAGCGCCCTCGCATTCGTTGACGGTATTTAGAATCCGTTCGCGGCAAGCAGCTGCTTACCCGTGCGAGTCGGAAAAAAAGGGGATCGCTTAACAGCGTAGAGGAGCGCCCAGCCCATTGCGACGATCATGTTCGCAAGTCGATGGCATTTGCCGTATTCGCGTTGATACGAGGCCCACCAACACCCTCGCACGGAAAGCTGCTTTCAACTTCGATGAATCGTACCGCCTGTCAACGATTCGCCCGAAAGATCGTTGAATACCCACCGTGGAGACAGGTGCTTCCCATTCGGTTTCGCCGCTCTCTTGCGGAGTCGATTCGCTTGCGGGAACGAAGTTGTCGATTCCACAAGCAAGACCAATCAAGACGGTTGGGGAACCTACCGAGAGGAATATTAGACCACTTAGCAAGCCAGCCATAAGCGCTTGGCCTGGGCGGAAACTCAATCGAATTTCGAAAGGGTGGCTCACGGTGTAACCCAGTCTGCTCGAGTTTTCTTAATCGCCTTGCGAAGCTGATCCGCTTCGACGCTTTCCAATCCAACGAACTGCATCGCGTCGGTCAGCCAACGTGCAAGATTCGGTTGC
>JANNWZ010000081.1:0-11738 GCA_031409295.1 Mariniblastus sp. | reverse complement strand
GGGAGCAAGGTTTTGGGATAGGCTCTAAGTAACATCTCCATGCGTCACTGTCGACGTTGGAGTCCAACAGCGCGCGCCATGTGCCGGAACATCCCCTACAACCAACCCGACTCTTCCCGCCCCGCCTGCAGAAAAAAATCCTGACTGACGTTTAGAAAAAGCTACATTGTCTCAATTGCACAACTTTCCTCTTCTCAATTGTTGATTTTTTGGAGCGTTTAAATGGTAGGGACCAGTCTCAACCAATCAGGAGTTTCATTCGACGCGATGGCGGCAATAGCATCCATTCAATCTAGTACTGACGACGCGATTGCCATTCAGCGAAAGCATCGTCGATTCGACATTCGAATGAAGGTCATTGTTCAGCCGGCTAATTCAATTGACCGCGGCGATGTGAAATGGCTGGGCGAATGTCACGACATTTCGCGCGGCGGCTGTCGCGTATTGGCTCAGCGGCCCCTGGAACTCGGGTCCTTGTATTGGATTCAGTTTGAACCTTCCAAGTTTTCAATTGACCCGGTCTTTGCCCGTTGTGTTCGAGGACATTTGTTACGAGAAAACGCTTTCGATTTCGGCATGTCGTTTCTGACACCGATCGAATTACCCGACCCAGCCCAGGAGTTTGAGAACGGTTCTCCCTTGATTTAGTCGCGTTAGGTGTCGGCCATTCCAATTGTCTAAATCGACGTCTCTGTACGCCAGTCCAGGGCCAGCCTCAAGAAAATCAACTTCGCCGCCAACTATAGATCTTCACTTCAAATTCGGAAACGAATCCCGCACTTAATGACAATGACCACCTTGACTTCCCCACCCGAGCCCTTCCTCAAACCGTCGTGTCGCATTGATGGCCGGCAGTTCTATGACGTGGTGGCCGAACTTTGCGAAATTTCCGAGCGCAGCTCTTCGCGCGTCGAATACTTCGGTCGTTGTTTTGAGTCGCTTTCAAAATATCTCGGCGCCGTCGTCGCAGTGCTCAACTTGCGCCAAGGTTCACGTACCCTGGAACGTACATTTTCGACCGATGAGCAACTGGCGACCAATTGGGACGCTACGATAGATAGCCTGGTCTTACAGGCTCAAACCGATGAACAAGCGATGACTCGTTTCTATCGCAACGCGGAAGGTACGCTGGTGGCCCATGCGCTGGCCATGCCGATCCGATCGGTTAGTGGCAGAACCGCCGGAGCCGTGGCTTTCATTCTTCCTTCGTCAAGCGGAAAAACCGCTGAGAGCCAATTGTTGCAACTCGACCAGTTGTTGGAGTTGATTGTCGAAAATTCTCCCTCGGATGCCACTGGTCCCATTGGCGGTTCAGCGTATTCCAATAATCAGATTCTAAAATCCGTCGTTCGCGCGTCCGACTATCGCTCAATTCAGCATTTGGCTTTTGCCATTGTGAATAGCCTGTGCAGCAAGTTCAATTGTGAGCAAGTCGGGATTGGCTTGGTGCGCAACCGCAGCATTCGGCTGATGGCCGTCTCGGGACTAAGCGAGGTTCCCAAAAACACGCCCGGCATGATGGCCATTCAACAAGCGATGGCCACGTGCCTGGACCGGAAAGAACCGGCCGTCGTTCAAGCCGAAGGCAAGCTGGTTGGACAAATTGAATCGTCGAATTGCCAACTACATCGCCTATGGTATCGGATCGCTGGTGAGTCCTGTGTCGCCACCATTCCGTTGAAAGTGGATGGGGTCTGTCTCGCCGTGATTTCAATCCGTCGAAAATCCAGCCAACCATTGATGCCCGAAGATTTGCAGCGAATCCATCTGTTGGCAGAATCTTTCGCTCCGGCACTACCGTTGGTTGATCGTGCCAGCCGTTCCATCGTGCGTCACTTTTACGAGGCGGCGGGTGGGGCGGCGCGGGAACTCTACTCATGGAAGAAACTTGGTCAAAAATTCATCGCCGTCGCTGTTTGTGCAACGATGGCCTGGATGATTTTCGGGACGGTCGAATACAAAATTCTCGCTCCAAGTACAATCGTTCCGGAACAGGTCTACACGGTCTCCGTTCCCCACGAAGCCATGATCGCCCAGGTCCATGTGTTGCCGGGTCAAGCCGTTCGAACTGGCGATTTGCTGCTACAGTTGGACATCAAAGACTTGTTGATCCAACAAATGAGTTTAACCACGGCGATCACCACAACTCAGATCGAAGCGAATTCGTTGCTGGCGGAACGCCGGCACCAGGAAGCGTTTCTCCTGCAATCAGAAATTGAAGTCTTGAAAACTGATTTGCATCTGATCACCGAAAAAATCTCTCGTTCAGAAATTCGGGCCCCCCATGATGGCATTGTTCTGCCGACCAAGGTTCATCAGCGGATCGGGCAGTTTGTGGCGATTGGCGAACCACTGTTGGAGCTGGCCAACGAAAATCGTTGGCATCTCGAAGTCGAAGTTCCCGAACATCAGGCTCAATTCATTCTGCCACAACAACTCGGTGCATTCCAATCCAGTGCCCGACCGGAACAGCAACTCCAGTGTCAAGTCACGAAAATTAGTCCGGCAGCTGAAGTTATCCGCAACAAAAATGTCGTGATTGTGGAAGCCGTGCTAGGAGACCGAGAATCGTGGATGAAAATTGGCATGGAAGGGCATGTACGAATTGAGACAGGATCGAAACCGGTCTGGTGGGTTCATCTTCATCCCGTGCTCGATTATGTGAGGTTGAAACTATGGCTGTAAATCAACCGGTACCAGCCGTCAATCTGCCGAATGCACAATCTCCGGCATCCCTGGCACTTAAACTGGGTGGTTCGTATGTCGGCTTGCGCAACGATCTGGAGATCAGCCGCCATGTTTTCATGGGTGAAATCTCCTATATCGTTCGCGATCCGATTTCATTCGAAGGACACAATTTTTCGCCGACGGATTATGAAATCCTGATCAGCTTGAACGCTGAACGATCGTTGCAGGAAACATTCGAGAGTTTACGAGTGCGCGAGCTGGTAACGGAAATCCAAGCGGAAGACTTTTACCGATTCGTGATCGAGTTGCAGGTCCGCGGATTGCTGAGTCTGCCGATTACGGATGGCGAATCGCTCTATTCACAATATGAGCAAAAACAACGACGTCGATCCGCTAACCCGTTGATGAAGTTATTGTTCTTGAAGATCCCATTGGGTTGCCCGGACTATTTTCTGCGCAGCACATACCACTACGTACGTCCGTTATTCACCCGTACTTTTTTTACGTTCTGGGTGATCGGGTTGGTCGCTGCGATCTGGTGTATCGCTTCCCGCTGGGAGGCGTTCTCTTCGGAGCTGGTTTCACTGCTGGCGATTCAGAATTTTCCTGCCCTACTTCTGGTAATGTCAGCACTCAAGCTGTGGCACGAATTGGGGCACGGATATGCGTGCCGACATTACGGCGTATCCGTACCCAACGCGGGTCTGATGTTGATGTTTGGAACACCGCTGGCCTTCGTCGATGCGACGGGCAGTTGGTCGTTGCCACTTCGTCGGCAGCGACAAGTGATTAATCTGGCGGGCATCTATTTCGAAATGATGATCGCGATCGTCGCGGCATTTGTCTGGGCGTGCAGTGACAACGCGGCGGTTCAATCGATGGCGCATTTCACATTATTGATTTCCAGCGTGACGACCATCGCATTCAATTTTAATCCGCTCATGAAATATGACGGTTACTTCGTGTTGGCGGACTTGTTAGGCATTCCCAATTTGCGCGGACGGGCTGCCTTGGCGACGACCGATGTATCCAAATTACTGTTTTTTGGCATCCGCAAACCGACGACTGATTCCATTTCGTTGCGCTTCATTTTGGTCAGCTATGGTATCGCTGCGGCGGTCTACAAATGGTCATTGCTAATCGGTATTTCCTGTTTGATGGCGATGCAAATCTGGATCGTCGGCTGGCTGGTCGGCGGTTACTATTTGGTTAGTTCGTCGGTAACAATCCTACGGCAATTAGCGAAATATCTATTGTGGTCGGAGGAAATCAAACACCGACGCCCACTGGCAATCATTTATTTGAGCCTGCTGGCCATCGGAATTCCGGCTGCACTCTGGTTCTGCCCGGTGCCCGGCGGTTCCCACGCCCGCGGAGTTGTCGAAAGCGAATCGATCCATGTGTTGCATGTTGAGAATGGTGGCTTCCTGACCGCTTCGTTCGTTCAAACGGGACAGTCGGTGCAGATCGGCGAACCACTGGGCCAAATTGAAAATACGAGTATTGTAGCGCGACGCCAACATCAACAAGCGGAACTTCAACAACTCGAGACCCAACATCGCTCAGAACAACTGAACGATCGGGTACAATCAAACCAAACGTTGCAGCAGATTCGCCGCTTGCAATTCGAACTGGACTTGCATCCGCAAGGCGCCGCGATGGAGTTGGTGCAGGCCCCCGTTGCGGGCCAAGTACTGTCCTGCAAGTATCAGCGCGGAACGGGGAATTACCTCGCTCCAGGTGCTGAACTGTTACGCATTGGCAACGCTGGCTGGATCGTGAGAGCGGTCGCCAACACGCGCTCGTTGGCCGAAACCAAACCCCAAGTCGGACAAATCGTACATTGTCGCTTCCACTCCGACCCACAGCGAGCTTACCCGGCGACGATTCAAACGGTTTCGCCAGCGGGATCGCGCATCGTTAGGCACGCCGCATTGACACATTTAGCGGGTGGGCTGATCCCGGTTGATCCAGCAACCCTCGAAGCGATGGAACCATTTTTTGAATTGACACTGACCCTAACCACAACCCCGCCCGAGTTCTTACGAAATGGCGCAGTGTGCGAGATTCGGTTTGAACGGGAACACGAATCGCTCGGCAAACTGATATACCGTTCGCTACTACGTTTTGTAAACCAAATTGAAACCAAGTGATTTTCATGAATCAATATCGATTACCTGTCGTTGTCATTGTGTTGGCGTTAGCTTTGTTGGGAAACTCTGCCGCTGGCCAGTCCATTCCAACCAATACCAACCCGATCTCGCTAACCAACCATACCACTCGAGCCATTAACACCTATGGCTTGGCCGTGCCCAAGGATCAAGTTTCATTGCGAGCCGCCGTCGATGGGCATGTCGCCCAGATTTTTTTTGAAGAGGGTCAGACGGTGAAACAGGGAGACGTTGTGGTTGAACTGGAATGCCAACCAGCGCGCGCCCGATTGAAAATCGCCCAGCTGGAATCCGCCAATACCGGCGTACTACAAAATGCGAATGCCGTGCTGGCAGTAGCCGAATCCAATTTCAAACGAATTTCGGCCTTGCACCTGCAACAAGCTTCCAGCGAACTGGAGTTCAACGAAGCCTGTCTACGACTGGACACCGCAACCGCCGCCGTAAAAATTGAACAGGAACGTTTGGCAACCAACCAGGCCCGCGCCGAATTGGCAGCGGCCGAGCTGGAACAGTTTTTGTTGCGCGCTCCGTTTGACGGACAAATCGTCCAAGTGCAAACCAGCGCCGGCGAGTCCGTTTCGCAAACCAACGATTTGATTAAGATCGTCTCGCTGGATACCTATCGAGTCGACTTGTTTTTGCCTATTGACCGCGCCAATGAATTGACCGTCGGACAAACGATTCAAGTGCGAATCAACGCCCCGTTCAATCGTGCGGTTCCCGCGACATTGCTGTTTCGTTCGCCGTTGATCGAAGCCGCCACGGGAACGACTCGAGTTACGTTGGAGATTGACAATCGTCAACTCAAATTGCCGGCCGGATTTACCGCCTCGCTAGACGATGTAATGTGATCGGCGAAGTCGATCGCCACACTGGCAACGCCCGCCCCGATTTATTACAATGCCCAGAGTTTGCCAGGCGTGTTTTCCAGCCTGGGTTGATCCTCGCCGGACGGACCTGATTCTGTGATTGGCGAATGGTATTTTTTGGGTGCCGATAGTGATTGCGCGAAACTTGCGACGGCTTGGGGAAACCGACATTTGGATTTCGCCGGTTGCCTTGGGGTGCTGGCCGATTGCCGGTATGACCAGTTTGCAGGTAAACGACACCGATAGTTTGGCGACGATTGATGCCGCTTTGGATTCCGGCATCAATTTTCTCGACACTGCCTATTGCTATGGTGCCAACGGTGAAAGCGAGAGATTAATCGGCCAAGCCATTCGCGGCCGACGTGATCAGGTCGTCATCGCTTCCAAAGGAGGCGTTCATTGGAACGCCGAAGTTAAGCAGCAAAACGACGCCAGGCCGGAAACAATCCTGCGACAATGCGACGAAAGTTTACAGCGGATGGCGTTCGACGTAATCGACTTGCACTATCTTCATTCGCCGGACCCGCATGTTCCGATCGCCGAATCCGCGGGTGCTTTTGCGCGGCTAATCGAAGTCGGCAAGATTCGAGCTGCCGGCGCTTCAAATCTCAACGTAACCCAATTGGCCGAATTTCACTCCGTTTGTCCGCTGACTGCCGTTCAACCGAAATACAACCTGTTGCAGCGCGATATCGAAGCGGACCTGATCCCCTGGTGTCAGTCACGTCACATCAGCGTGATTCACTATTGGCCGTTGATGAAGGGCTTGCTGGCTGGCAAAATCCGTCGGGGCCACGTGTTTGATCCGCACGATAGTCGATTGAAGTATGAAGTGTTCCAAGGCGAGAAATTCGAGCTGGCACAGCGACTGCTCGACGAACTGGATAAAATTGCCGCTGCCCTCAATAAATCCGTCCCGCAGGTTGTGATTAATTGGTCGATTAATCGACCCGGAATTACGGCAACCTTATGTGGAGCCAAACGAGATTGGCAAATTCGCGAGACTGCAGAGTCCATGGGTTGGGAATTGGATGTCAACAGTCGGCAAAAAATTGAAGATTGCATCGCAAATATTAGTGGATCAGCGATTGCAGGCTGAAAGCCAATTTCAGCAGTATCGGTTGTGACGGGACATTAACGGTCCGAGTGACTCTGGATTCCCGCCTTCACGGGAATGACGAACAGCGGTTTCTATGGACGGTTTGAATCCAGGAAATTAATTCAGGACAATTCCTTAAGAACGCGTGACACAGGCTGGCCTGCTAAAAATCTCGGGCTCACAGTTGGTTTCGAGTTTTCCATTCGTTCAAAAATTGTGGCGTAGGATTTGAGTTTCATCCCGAAAGGGATTGCAGCCATTAGCCGGAGGTCGCATCGAAGCTGCGCACCTCCGGTAGTCAGCAATTGCCGCGTCGACCCGGAAAGGGTCGCTGCTCTGCGACCCTTTCCGGGTCGATGCGCAATCTTCGAATCGGTTCCGGTAGTGTCGCAGCGCTCAACCACCGGCTAATCGCTTGAATCCCTATCGGGAAAAAAACTGCGCAATCCGATCTCGCTACAACCCCAGATGTTTAGCAGCCCAGGCATTGACCCCCTGTTGGCATTTTGGGCAAATTGCGGCAAGATTAACGATTGATCGGATGGTTCGAACCGGTTTGCGATCTTGAGCCGATAAAAAGAAAGGATGACGCCTCTTTTTTAGGTTTTCGCGAGACCGACTTGAATATTACGCCCAACGCAACACTGGCTGCACAAATCTCTCGCGTTCGTCAACTATCTCGAGCGTCATTGATGCAGTATTCGTCTCGGGATACTGCCGGCGCCTACGAGACGATTTTGATCAAAGCAGGAAATCTCTGGGGATTCAAATTTACTTTGGGTAATTTCCATGCTCGCTGGCAAATTAATGGCGATGAAATTCAATTGCTATGCGAATCCCAGTTGTTAGCGCGACTGCCGCTTGGACAACTGCCACTTGAGCGACCGGCGACACGCCGCGCAGCCTGATCAGGATGGCTTTGTGTGACGCTAGCTTACGTCGATCATTGGCGCGCATTGGATTTGGCTTGACTTGAAATCGCTGGAATTTCTATACTGCGAGCGGTTCGTGATCGCCTCCTGCTGGCAATCACTTTCTCGGACCACGTAGGTTTGGATTAACAAACACGCGTCAGACTCAGATCGGTTTATGGAGAAACCTCGATGGCAATGATCGCCAACACCACTCAACCTCAAGGATGGATGTATCACTTGAAGGTAATTGCCGCGTTTGCGGTCTGTTTTTCTTTGGGTACGTTAATCGCGACTGCTCAAACCAATAACGCTCCGCAATCGGCCCCGGTGGCCAGCCAAGCGATGCCCCCCGATCAGCAACCGCAAAAGCAGATAGAAACTTTGGCGGTCGTCAATGGCCAGCCCATCAATCGTCAGCAGATTGCGCAGGAGTGTTTGCGACGATTTGGTGCGGATGTATTGGAAACGATCATCAAAAAGTATTTAGTAACCGTTGAATGCGAACGCAGTGGCATCAAGATCACGGAACGCGATATCAATGACGAAATAACCGCCGAAGCGAAAAAACTGGGCTGGTCCGCCGAGCGTTGGTTGGACGTGATCTCCAGCGACAAAGAACTGACAGTCGATCAGATCAAGAACGACTACGTATGGAACAAATTGGCCTTGCGCAGCCTGGTGGCGAAACAGATCGAGGTCAGCCAGGAGGAACTGGACGAACAGATGGAGTTCGAGTTTGGTTCGAAAGTTCAAGTTCGCCAGATCGTGTTGGATACGGCTGAGCAAGCCCAACAAATGGTCGAAGTTGCCCGCGCCAATCCCGGCGACTTTGAACGCTTGGCGAAAAAACATTCGATCGATCCCAACAGCGCTTCGGTGGGTGGACTACTCCCGCCGATCCGCAAAAATTCTGGTTTGCCGCAATTCGAACAAGCAGCCTTCGCATTGGCACCGGAACAAATTTCCGAACCCATTCAAGTCGCAGACAAATTCATCGTGTTGCGATGCGAGCGTATTTTTCCGGCTGAAGAATTGGCAGAAGATCAATTGATGGCCGTCCATGATCGCTTGGTGTCAGAAATCTCGAATGCCAAAATGGGCGATGCGGCCATGGATTTGCTGACCAACTTGCAACAGTCGGCAAAGATCCAAAACGTCATGAATGACCCTGAACTCAGCGTGCAAATGCCGGGTGTTGCCGCGATCGTCAACGGAGTCCAAATCCCGAAAAACCATGTCGCCGAGGAGTGTATCGTGCGGTATGGCAAGGACATGTTGGAAACAGAAATCAATCGTTCACTGTTGTCGCAAACGCTGCAAAAAAATGGAATGCAAGTCGCTCAGGATGACATTAACGCGGAAATTTCGCGAGCCGCCGAAGCGCTGGGTCACTTGGATCCAACTGGCAAAGTTGACGTTGATCGCTGGTTGAAATTTGTAACGGGCAACGACATGACCAAAGTCGACTTTTACATTGAGGACGAGGTGTGGCCGACGGTCGCCGTAAAAAAACTGGTTGAAAGCAGTGTCTCGGTCACGGAAGAGGATATGCAAAAAGGCTTTGAGGCCAACTACGGGCCGCGCGTCGAAGTGCTGGCGATCATGACGAATGATCATCGACAGGCGCAAAAAGTTTGGACGATGGCAGCCGCCAATCCAACCGCCGAATATTTCGGTCAATTGGCTTTTCAATATTCGATCGAGCCGGCGTCTAAAAACAACTATGGTCAGGTCCCACCGATTCAGCGACACGGTGGTCGGGCCGAACTGGAAAAAGAGGCCTTTAACTTGAAGGTCGGCGAAATTTCGAAAGTGGTTCAGGTGGGTGAGTTTTGGGTAATCATGTATTGCCAGGGGCAAACCGAACCCGTAGTCACGGAATTTGAGGCCGTGAAAGACGAAATTCATCGCACGATTTTGGAAAAGAAAATGCGATTGGCAATGTACGAAAAATTTCAACAGATTCGCGAGGAAGCACAGATCGACAACTTCCTGGCCGGCACCTCACAAACCGGTGCCGCCGACATCCGTTCGGCGCGACAAACCGACGAAACAAATCGGTAGGCTTCGAACACCCGCTTGTGCAACCAACTAGTCCAGGAATCCCGGTGAGCGACGCTCGACCGGGATTTTTTTATTGAAACGCAATGCGTTTGGCCAACATCAACTTTTTGACTCAGCCTGGTTTGACAACGAGGTTGGCAATAGATCCGAGTGGGTAATGTTTATCGAATTCAGCAACTAGCGCTGGGCACTCCAGGAATCGAGCTAAGGCTCAACTATCGACCGAAAATGCCTGAAGTCGGCGGTTAGCGGCCCTGTATTTTTTTTGGCAAAAACAACCAGAAATGCTCGACTCGCCCCTAGTCAACTCGCGATGAATAGGGGACACTTCCGATCCCCAAAAAACGAACGCTTAGCGTTTGAAAAATGGTTTGGGGTGAGAGGCATTTCATGAGTTTTTCGGTCGATTTGATCGGTGAGAATTTGTGGGACGGCCCGGTTCGCCGGGTTGGTTGGATTTAGGTATTGGAAATTGGCGGCTGGGTGCAAACCGGGTTGTCAAAGCGTGCTCCAGAGGCGGCTCGACGCAGGATCTGAAACGACAAATTGTTGAGGATTTTGCTGAGAAATGGTGACAAAAATCTTTTTTAGGAATTTGTTACAACCGCTGTTGACAGTTTGCGTTCAATGCATAGAATTGGCTCCTTACGAGTGAGGAAACTTCCTGACTCGTTTTTTAATCGGCTGACGGTATTTTTTTAGGTACCGCCAACCGCCTGAATGTTCGGCCGAGTGTCGGACTTTGTTCTTTGACAATTTAGTAGATAACCTCTTGTTAAATTCTTTTGAATTTAAGTAAAAGTATAAGACCATGTAAACTAAGCCGGGTAGCACTTTATTCCAGCTACTCGGCCCGGTCAAACAACTGAATCTTCGGATTCGGTTCTGTAAATTGGCAGGTTATGATTTCCGAAACGAAGACTTTGGTGCGCAAGCATTGAAGGCTTGGTGGTTGGGGTTGTAGCCGAACTAACTCTGTTAGTCGTCTGTGTTTTGAAGATTGGATTCGTCCAGTGGGAGACTCACAGCAAGCATACAATTGAAGGGTTTGATCCTGGCTCAGAATGAACGTTGGCGGCGTGGATTAGGCATGCAAGTCGAGCGCGATTCTTTAGCAATAAAGATGACAGCGGCGAAAGGGAGAGTAACAGGTAGATACGTGCCCAAGGGTTCGGGATAGCTGCGGGAAACTGCAGGTAATACCGAATAATGTCTCCGGACCAAAGATTTATTGCCCTTGGAGCGGTCTGCTTCCTATTAGGTTGTTGGTGGGGTAATGGCCTACCAAGCCGAAGATGGGTAGCGGGTGTGAGAGCATGGCCCGTCTCACTGGGACTGAGATACTGCCCAGACACCTACGGGTGGCTGCAGTCGAGAATCTTCCGCAATGGGCGAAAGCCTGACGGAGCGACGCCGCGTGATGGACGAAGGCCCTCGGGTTGTAAACATCTGTCGTAGGGGAGGAAATTTTGACCGATCCTAGGAGGAAGCACAGGCTAAACTCGTGCCAGCAGCCGCGGTAATACGAGTTGTGCAAACGTTATTCGGAATCACTGGGCTTAAAGGGTGCGTAGGCGGACATGTAGGTCAGGTGTGAAATCCCACGGCTCAACCGTGGAATTGCGCTTGAAACCACTCGTCTTGAGGGGATCAGAGGAGAGCGGAACTGATGGTGGAGCGGTGAAATGCGTTGATATCATCAGGAACACGGGTGGCGAAAGCGGCTCTCTGGGTTCTTTCTGACGCTGAGGCACGAAAGATAGGGGAGCGAACGTGATTAGATACCCCGGTAGTCCTAGCTGTAAACGATCTGTACTAGTCCGTGGGGACCCCCACATCTTCTCGGACGTAGCGAAAGTGTTAAGTACAGCGCCTGGGGAGTATGGTCGCAAGGCTGAAACTCAAAGGAATTGACGGGGGCTCACACAAG
>JANNWZ010000080.1:0-4367 GCA_031409295.1 Mariniblastus sp. | reverse complement strand
CTTGGATATCCGTGGAATTGTGTCCGTCAAAAAAGTTATTCAATCCCAACGCGGACAAAATTCCAGTGGTGTCCGAATTGGCGACCAGCGCGGTTTGAAAACTCTCACCGTCGATGACCTGGCCCCCGGCGAACGTCAACGTGACTCCTTCAGTAAGAGCGATTGGCGATTTGGCTTCGTAGCCTTCACCAATGTTGACTTCCGCGATGACGGTACCGGTCAAGCTGTCGGTAACCTGCGCTAATAAACCCGGTGTCTTACCAACGGTGCCGGACCCGACTATCGCGACTGAAAGTTGTCGATTACGGTTCCCTTCATATTTTCCACCGATTTGCGGAATCGCCGTTCCGGAGAATCCGCTCAGATCGGGGGTCGTTTCCAGGTTGCCGGTAAAGTCAAACCGAAAACCTGGTTGGGCGATCACCGACAATTGACCGTTCCGGCTATCGACAACTCCTTGAAGATGATCGATCGAACTAATACGACTAGCGAGATCTTCGAGGCTGTCCACGGCAGGGTCGATATCGATCGAGTAGGTCCGCTTGCCACCCGCGGGATCAGTGACGGAGAAAAACAATTCACCTGCCGCAACTGGAAATGCCAACCCGGCTTGATCGATCGGCAAACTGGTTGAGCCGATATCGCGAGTACTGGCCAAAACACTATAGGGTCCATTGATGCCGACCCCTTTGGCGTGCGCTTGATCGACTTCGCGAATCAATTTCTGGGCGAACTCATCAATCTTGGATTTGTACTCGCCGATCGTGATATTGTAGGTTTCAGTCAACGCCGCGATACTGCCGCTGCCGAACTTGATTTCCCGTTCCGTACTCTTCAGCTGGATTCGAATCGAACCATCGTCGTTGTAAGCGGTGGAAAATTCAACCGGCACGGTGCCCAGCGAAATCGAATTTCCGGCCAGCGTCAAGCCAAATCCTCCTTGCACGTTTTCGTAACGCTGGACATCGATCTTCTCGGCGATCTGATTGATCAACTGGTCTCGTTGATCGAGCAGGTCGTTGGGTGTCGCCCCCTCAACGCTGGTGGTCTTGATGCGTTGTTGTAAATCGACCAACTCGGCAATCTGTTTGTTCAGTAATTTCACTTCGACGTTGATTTGGGTGTTGACGTTCGTTTTCAGATTGTCCAGTCGATTGGAGATATCGCGTGTTTGTTGGGCGACACTGACGCCCCGTTGGATGACGGAATTGCGTTGAACGGATTCACTGGGATTGGCTGACAATCGCGAGAGCTCGTCAAAGAAGCCTCCCAAAACTTGATGAATGGAGCCTTCACCAGGTTTCAGTAACGTCTCGATTTGTCCATTGATGGACAGGTTTTGTTGGAGACCCTTCAAGTCGGAAATGGAATTCGTGTAGGAGCTTTCGATAATTTGGTTGCGAATCCGATCGACAGTGCTGACGTCGACACCATTGCCCAAATGGTGACCGCCGATCCATTGGGGTGGTCGGGTTTCCAGGATTACCCGTTGTCGGTGGTAACCGGGCGTATTGGCATTAGCCAGATTCTGCGAGACGGTGTTGATCGCAAACTGGGAGGCCCGGAGGGCGGATAGTCCGATGTTGAAATTCATGGGTTTGGTGCTCAGCACTCTTTCTGTAGTAGCGAACTCGCCACCGGGGTCATCATTTGGCCGTGTGAGTTGTAGGCTTGGGGTGACGGCGATTCACCGGTAATTCCTGTGATCAAGCGGTGGTAGAAATCCAGGGTATAAATTAAGACCGCTTGGTTACCCATCGTGATTGCTTGGACTTCTTGCAGTTTTGATTTGATATCGTGACGCAGTTGGTTTAGTTCATTTCGGATTGGTACTGCCAGCTTGGGCGCCAATTCCCGCAACGTTGGCACCGCGTCGAACATCGGCTCGAAGTGTTGCAGAGTCGATTGCAATCGTTGGCGACCCTCGATGAGCGGAAGAAACTGCCGAGCCAGATCACCACGCAGTGCTGTCAGCCGGTCAAAGGCGCTGCCGGTTTCCAACGCCAGTGACTCCGCGTTCGCTGTGACAGCTGTTTGAGCCAGTGGTGATTCGACCGTCAAGTTCGCTCGGGCCGAGACATTGGGACGGTTCAGCAGGTCTTTCATGTTCAAACTGCAGACAATGACCGTGTCAAGATATTCCGATTCTCGCCGCAAGTGATCTACGATTGCTTGAACTGCAACTTGAAGTTCCGTGGAAGAGAGCGACTCGGGCGAGTCGCTGAGGGCGGAGAATGAATTTCGGATTGAATTCATGGGAATTACTCGCAGGGAAGGGAAATTGGATCGAGTCTCAAACAGGGAATGTTGGCACGTTCGAACTTGGTCCGAACCTATTAAGGGTTATCGAATCAGGCGGGAGTCGCTTGCGGTAAAACGTTCAGCCTCAATTAGATTGCTGGAGAATTAGGGTTGTAAGGATCAAGGGTTGTGGGGGCCTCTTCGGATTCTGGGCGGGTTCGATTTGCCAAGTAGCCTTCGATCGCTTGGCCGATCCCCAGTTGACCGCTGGTAGCCAAATGTTGGCCCAGAAAGGTGTCGAACATACCGCCGAAGGTGTCGCTTCCTTCGCCCGCAAACAAGCCACCTCCTTCTTCGTTGCTGATCGTGTTGCGCATTTCTTTGAGCATGATCGACATAAAAATACTCTCGAAATCCTCGCCAATTTTTTTGAATTCTGCTGGTGCGTAATCCGTGGCGGCAGCGTTGGTTTCCAGCGTTGACGGCAATGTCAGTGGAGTCGAGAGCGAGGAAATATTCATGTGGAAATTCTCGGTTTTGAGGGAGCGACAGGGACTGGTGGACTTACTCGAAAACCAGTTCAGCTTGCAGGGAACCTTCGGCTTTGAGGGATACGAACACGCTGATCAGGTCTTGCGGCGCCACGCCCAACAGATTCAGTACATTTGCGAGATCGCCCACGGTCGCGTTGGCGGGCAGCGTGTTGTAGCGTCCTCCCTGTTGAATGGCCTGGATTTGGGTCCGCGGCAAGACGACGGTTTCGCCCTGGCTGAAGGGCGCAGGTTGAGCGGCGACCGGTGTTTCGCTGGTGGCGATGATTAGATTGTCTTTGGCAAAAACGATGCTGGAGAGTTTGACGTTCTTTCCGACGACGATGGTTCCAGTTTTTTCATTGATCACGACCCGCGCTGGAATATCGGGTTCGACGCGCAGAATGTGAATCATATCGAGAAACTCCATCGGTGATTGCGCGAATGACCGCGGGACCACAACGTCGATGGCGCCGGCGTCACCGGCGCGAGCGGCGTGGGGAAAATACCGGTTGATTTCGGTCTCGATGCGATAAGCGGTGGTGTAATCCTTGTTGCGGAGGAGCAACCGAATATGGGAATTGTTGAACGGCAGACCGTCGCAGAACTCGACTTCCAACGTGCCTTGGACTTTTCCAACCGTATCGTGATTCTTTCTAACTGCACCGGCATCACCACTGGCTGAGAACCCGCCGATTTGTAACGCACCCGCAGCCAAGGCGTAAACCTTGCCATCAATCGCCTTCAACTCGGTTCGCTGCAGTTGGCCACCGTAGAGACTTTGCGCCTCATCGAACACCGCGACGGTCGCCGTAAACTTTTCGCCGGGTCGAAGAAACGGAGGAATTTCGGCGCTCACAGTGACGACGGAGAGGCTCTTGGTCGAAACCTGATTGGCCAAGATGTTATAGTTTTGCAACATGGTTTTGGCGAACTGAGCGGTGATCGGTTGTTTGCCACCGGTCCCTTTCAAGCCCGTAACTAAACCCATTCCATCGATGCGATTGGAACGATGGCCGTCGACGGTAGTGATGTCTTTGATGCGAACAGTAGAGGCCGATGGCGGCGGTACAGGCCACGGTCCGGGCAAGAGCGCGGGTCGCGGATTCGCCAGCGGAGTCTCGGGTGCCAGATTGGGAACCGGCAATTCCTCAATTGGAAACGGAACTGG
Source organism: Mariniblastus sp. (assembly GCA_031409295.1). Lineage (GTDB taxonomy): Bacteria > Planctomycetota > Planctomycetia > Pirellulales > Pirellulaceae > Mariniblastus. Next base: position 425 of record JANNWZ010000080.1, on the reverse strand, counting down.
AGCTTGAGTTTGAATTTGAGCGAGAGGATCCAAATTTCGCGCTGGATCGGCTAGCTGACCGCCAACGTTGGGGTTGAAACCAGTCGTTTGCGAGAAACCAAATGCACCTCCGATCAGACTACTGGCCAACCAGGCGAACAAGATCCTGGAGACCAGACCGGCCAGCCGAGGGTGACGACGATCGAAAATTCGCGGCAAGTTGATCATAATAGAAACGCCAATTGAAAATGAAACGTCGGACAAATCTCGCGAGCGAAAAGTGCGTAAACATGAAAATTTAGCATGTCAAAAAGTTAAACAGGACAGCCATCAAACGTGAATTGCACCGAGTGTTGTCTCGAACGAAGTGACTGACCGGAATATTCAATGCGGCCAGAGGCGATTTAGCTTTTTCCCCAACCAGCCTTGGTTGATAAATTTTTGTT
>JANNWZ010000079.1:0-25196 GCA_031409295.1 Mariniblastus sp. | reverse complement strand
ACCAGGGGGCAAAACGATCTACAACAGCATTTCGAGGTCTGCTGCAGGCAAACACCGAAACCGTTAAAAAAGAAAATCAGAAACCAGCAAGGTGTTCCTGTCAACTTTTCTGTCATACTAGGGGGTCGGGGGGTGAGGGGAAATTCGATCAACAAATCCAAGTATAAACCAGACAAAAGTTTCACTCGGGTGCGTTCATTGTTCGCGCGATGAGCAAACAAAATCCCCTCACCCCCCAGCCCCTAGTATCTGGATTATAGACATCCAGAGTTTTATTTTGGAAGCTATTAAGAGTTAATGCCAGTGGTCGAGCCTGCAGCTTGATCATTGGCACGGTGGCGTAGATCGATTACCCCTGGATGTTTTTAGATCGTGGGAGAGCGTGATCGCGTCAGCGTTTGTTTTGAATCCGTACCATCGCCTGAGCGGTCGTAAGCCCAGCTCGAATTTACTAGGCAGGAACCCAACAATGAAACGAAAAAAATTAGAGTATCAACGTTACATCGGTATCGACGTGGCCAAACAGACTTTGGAGATCGCCGACTCAGCGGGGGCGATTCCTGAATCTTTGGAAAATGATACCGAAATCATCCTCAAGCATTTGAAGCAAGCCATTGAATCGCCTTCAACAACGTTGTTGATTTGCGAAGCAACCGGCGGCTACGAACGCAAACTGGTCGCTGCAGCGCACGCACTTGGCATAGCCATTGTGGTCGCTAATCCGCGTCAGGTTCGTGACTTCGCCAAGGGAGCGGGCATCTTGGAGAAGAGCGATCCGATTGATGCGGAAGTCCTTCGCGTGTTTGGCGAAGACGCGCGGGGATTGACCTTGGCCACCGCCAAACCGGAAGCTGAAGAAGAGCTGGCTTCGTTGTCACGTCGCCGCAAACAACTGCTGCAGATGATCAACCAGGAAAACAATCGTCTTCAGCAAACAACTCAATCGCAGATTACCCAGTGCATTGAAGAGCTGCTAAAATCGTTGAAAAAGCAACTAAAAACGATTGAAGCAATGATTTCCAAACAGCTTCAACAGCGAAGTGCGACCGACCCCAAAGTGGCAGTCATCTCCAGCGTACCGGGTGTTGGCATGGTGACGACAGCGACCATGTTGAGCGAACTTCCGGAGCTGGGAAGGCTGTCGCGCGGGCTGATTTCGAAGCTGGTGGGAGTCGCTCCGTTAGTGCGTCAATCGGGTCAGCAAGACGGACAGCGGAGTATTTTTGGAGGGCGTGGTTATGTTCGGCGAGTCCTGTACATGGCGACGCTGGTAGCGACGCGTCATAACCCCACGATCAAATCATTTTACCAACGGTTGTTGGCCAACGGAAAAATCAAGAAGGTGGCTCTGGTTGCTGCGATGAGAAAACTGCTAACGATCCTCAATGAGATGGTTCGCAACGGGGAAGTCTGGAGAAGTGCCGAGCTGAGCGTAGAAAAAAATAAAGGGGCGACCACGGTCGTACCATCGCTATAGGCTACCGTGGCCGCCTGCGTGCTCGATGCATCATTGACGCACCGGCGACAAAGTTATCCCTGGCGAGGTTGCGTCTCCGCAGAGCCCCGTTACGTTTCACCTTGCGCCTGAATTTTAACAACTTGAAACCGAGACTGCAAATCATTGAACACCGGCGTCATGCCAAAAAAAAATCTCGGGGGTTCGGGGGCTGGCCCCCGACCACACTGAAATTTGTGACGAAAAATTTAAATTTTTCGCTTTAAGTATTGACCAGAACTAAGACCATCGCTCTCCCCCAAAATTCGGAGTGACTTTGATCAAGTGGCGAATTCAACCGTCCGAATTTTGGGGGCGAGGGGGAGTAAAAGACTTTTTTTGATTTGGCCGCGAACAAAAAAGGAACTTTTCATAAACGCAATTTCCAGCTGTCAATACCAATTTTTTGACAGCCCAGCACTAGCCCCCGGTTTTTTCAAAGTAACCGGACGCAAGCGCGTTCCGGCTGATTCGAAATCCATGCAACCGGACGCTAGCGCGTTCCGGCTTATCCGAAATCCGAAATCCAAATCCGAAATCCAAATCCAAATCCAAATCCAAATCCAAATCCAAATCCAAATCCAAATCCAAATCCAAATCCAAAATCCAAAATCCAAAATCCAAATCCGAAATGGATGCTGTCACAAAGCACTAGCCAGCCAAAGCGACGCCGATCGATGAGATGCCGGTCGTCTGAAACGCTGATCAACTAGGCGACCAGGCCTTTGGTGACCATCATGAAAACTTCTTCGAGATTCGGCTCCTTGATGCCAAAGGTGCTCACTTCGACATCATTGAGAATCAATTGTTTGAGCAGGATCGCAGTATCTTGATCGGGTGTTGTGAATTCGATGGTGATTTTGTTTCCATCCACTTGCACGTCGCGGACCTCCGGGTTGGAGCGAATGATGGAAAGTCCTTTGTCCAGGTTTCGACCGATTTGAGCCTGAATAATCTGATTGCCCCGAATACGTTGATACACTTCGTTCATCGGACCGTGCATTAATAGCTTGCCCCGTTCAATGATACCGATGGACGTGCAACAGTCAGCCAGTTCGGTGAGGATGTGGCTGGAAATCAAAATCGTTTTGCCCATTCGGCGCAACTCTTTAAGGAGGGCTTTAACTTCGATCCGAGCGCGGGGATCGAGACCACTGGCCGGTTCATCGAGGATCAGCACGGGCGGGTCGTGGACCAGAGTTTTCGCCAAACATAAACGCTGCTTCATCCCGCGCGATAGTCCGTTGACAAAATCGTCACGTTTGTAAGTCAGGTCGAGCAACTCCAACACGTCGCGAATGACTTGTTTGCGTTGTGTGCGCCCGATTTTGTAGGCAACCGCAAAAAAGTCCAGGAACTCCCAGACTTTCATCCCGTCATAAACGCCAAACGCATCGGGCATGTAACCCACACTGCGTCGCACGTTCATGGGGTCGCGCGAGACGCTGTAACCGTTGACCGTTCCATCACCTCGAGTCGCTCGCAGCAACGTGGCGAGAAAGCGAATGCTGGTACTCTTGCCCGCGCCGTTGGGGCCGATGAAGCCAAACATCTCGCCTTCACCAATTTTCAAATCAAGTGATTCGACCGCCGTGAATTCGCCGTAGTCTTTGCCGAAGCCGGTTAGTTCGATCATTTTTTTGAGTATTCAGTTTTCAGTGGTTCAGTTTTCAGTTGGTAGGGAACTTCCCACCGAAGGCTGTTAAGTTTAACGGCAATCCGCCGGCGAAGCTTAGGAGCGCTGCCCAATTTAATCTTAATTGCACAATTCTCAACCGTCGTATCTTCAGTCACCTTCTCCAAATAGAGCGTCGGTTTCGTCGATTGAGCGTTGCCAATCGAGATCTGATTTTCCGGTGAAATCAGTCATCGCGTTGACATCGCGTTGGGCGACCGGTAGCGGAGGGCGTCTTAAATGGACCACAACCAGCGTTCGCTGGTCGGTTTGAGTGGCTTCCGGATCGAACTTGGTTCGCCCTAATCGCTGTTTAGTAGTCGCCAGCATCCGACATTCGCCGGGAGCGATTTGCAAATTTTTCAGGACTGTCTCCAACAGGCGACCGACATGAATGTTGGTGGTGTCAGACGTTGATCTAGCAAACGACGGTTGACTTTGCCAGAGAGCGGCAACGTTTTCCTCAGTCGTGATTTCAAATTTCAGGTCTGCCGAAGCGGACCCGGAAACCAAATCGCCGATCCACGCTACCTGGTACTCGCCGTTATTGGATCGCGAAACCACTCCCGCGTACTGCAGATCAAGCACGGATCCGTTGTTGATCACGGTCGGTTGATCGTTCTCGGCAAAGTTCGCATAGATCGTGCCTTCCAGATCCAAAATGAACTCCGTGTGCAACAAGCCGGTGGAGTTGGATTGAATTTGAAATCCTTCCAAGCGACTTTGCACTGCCCGTTTCAAATTCACTCGAATGTAGGACTCGGTTGGTTTCTTAAACCGACTCTCGTTGACCGTAGCAAAAGGTAGTGATTGGGCCGTCGGGTTATCGAGGTCGACCGTATAACGAGTGGACAAAGACGTATACAAAGCGGAATATTCCGTGGCATGGGCTCGCTGATAATTGGCTTGAACTTCCAACAAGCCGATTTGGGTGTTGCTGCGGACGAAACCGATATCCAGCGCAGCCAGCTTGACGACCAACACGGCTCCGATGATCGCGATAAATGGGGCCGCGATCCAGGCCCATTCGACTCGACCCATCAGGCGAAATAGCAGCCAGTTCAGCGGCACCAGGACGGCCAAATAAACCGCCAACATTTTCAACACGAATTTCGACGAAGGTGGCGTGATGCCGGCCGATTCGATCAGCGACTCGCGCGCAGCGATCGAAATTCCGCTATCATCATTCCAGCCACCGGTACCCGACTGAGCAGTATCGGCATAGCCACCGAAATGCCAATGATTGACCGGATTGCGGGCTGGGACATCAATATTTCTTCGGATTAACAATTCATTTTCCAGATTCCCATTTTCCGAATCGATCGAGTAACCACGATCGGGTCGGTCCTCGTCAGCGATCGAATAAGCCGGATCCAGTGGCTCGGCGATAGCCGACAAATCGCGACTGATGAAGCGGAGTGTCGACCCCAACATGGGATCGAAAATCGAAGTCGCGTCATTGTTCCAGCCAAACGAAACATCGGCGGAGGACGTCCGACCGAATTCCCGCGCCGGTCGACGCAACAACACGTTATTGACAAAACTGGGGAAACTTTGCCATTTCCGTACGAGCGGGGCGTTTAGCGAAAATGAAGTAACCAGGATTCGGCCCCGACCGACGACGCGCTCAACGGCCAACTGCCCTGTTCCTTGAACGAACGCGGAATCGTCATGAGGATTGAATTTGACTCCCAGCAGCGGCACGGTTTCGGAAAGTTGAAACGACCGTTTTTCGGCAGTTTGGTTGGTTACTGGCACCGTCCAATTGGCATTGAGCTCTGCCAGATCGGCGTCAGTAAGATTGATTGAGCCATCAAACTGGGCCGGCAAATAGTTACCGAGAAAACTGTTTTGTAACTTGTCCAGGCAATCGGGGCCACTAAGGATCAGTTGTCCGCCAAAATGCAGCCAATCCAGCAGAGCTTGTTGATGGTCCTGACTGAGTTTGTCCGGATCGAAGTCATCCCAAATCAAATACGCGATGGTGGTCCAGTTCAACGAATGCCGTGGCAATGGAAGCGGATCGCCAAAAATCGAGGGCACCAGGTAATAGAACGGTGGCACTACATCGCCGCTACCCAGATGTTGGCCGCGCAATTGAATGCTGTCGGTCAATTTCAAATAATTGTAGGTATCGGGTCGCTCGCTCAGCAGCACAATGTGATACTGAAAGGGTTTCATTAGCGACGTAGGCTGTCCGAGGCTGATATACGGAATTCCACCCGTGCCTCGATCGAAGACGTAGTTTACGTTGGCACTCGCGGTTTTGCCCTCACGTCGTGGAAGAAACAGCGATGTTTCCAGGATCTTCCACTCTTCTTTGACCAGCGACACTGGCCGCGTCGAATTCAAAACGTAGTCCGTCGACGGAATCGGTACGGGCTGTCCGTCGAGCGTCGTGCTGAAAGTAGTTAACTGACCATCGGCGTTGAAATTATTGGCGATGGCCGGAAGTTGAGCTTCAACCCAATGTCCCAGTTTGGTTCGATTGAACCGGATGGCAGTATTTTCTAATTCAAATTTCGCGATGCCAACCGCAGCCTCATCCAGAGGATCCGGTTTTTCGACTTTCTTGGCGTCTGCTTTGGGAAACCATCCGGGTAGCAAGACGGGAGTCCGGGTTACAAAGTCGGGCTTCTTTTTTTCCAATTCTTTTTTTTTGTCCTCGTCCTGCTGTGTTTGAGCGTCAACCGGTTCGTCACGGCATCCGCGACAGCCGGTGATCAACAAGCAGCTGAACAGCAGTACAAAAACCGCTAACCAGCGCCAGCCAGATTGTTGGGGAAAGAAGCTCATGTTTTCTTGGAACGCAAACAAGTCACTTGCCAGTCTCAAACCGACATTGTCAAGGATTGTAACAGCGCTGCAGCCAACGTATTCTCCAACAGCATGGTAACGGTCAGCGGACCGACCCCTCCCGGAACAGGAGTCAAATAACTGGCGATGGGGAGAACGGACTTGAAATCGACGTCGCCGACCAATCCGTCAGCTGTCCGATTGATCCCCACATCGATGACAATTGCACCCGGCTTGATCATCTCGGCGGTGACAAAATTCGGTTGGCCAATGGCGGCAATGACGATATCCGCCGTCCGGGTGATGGTTTTCAGCCCAGCGGTTCGACTATGACAAATCGTGACCGTCGCGTTAGCCAATTCTGGTCCCAATCCCGAATCTTTTTGCACCAACATCAGCGCCATCGGTTTACCAACAATATCACTGCGTCCGATGATGCACACATGCTTGCCAGCGGTGGTCAACTGGTACCGTTTCATCAACTGGACGATGCCGTGGGGCGTACAAGGCAGGAATTGAGGACGCCCTTGTGAGATGAGACCCACATTGTGGGGATGAAACGCGTCAACGTCTTTACGCGGGTCGACAGTATCGAGAACGGCTTGAGTGTCGATTTGCGAGGGCAACGGCAGCTGGACCAAAATTCCATTGACCATCGGATCCTGGTTCAAACGTTGCACCAAAGCCACGATTTCGGCAGTCGAGAGATCGGCCGGTAGACGATGGAGCTGGCTTTGAATTCCGACGCGATGGCAGGCGAGTTCTTTATTGCGAACGTAAACTTGACTGGCCGGATCGGCGCCGATCAAGATGGCCGCAAGCGTCGGTGCTGGATTTCCATCGGCCACAAACCGGGCGACAGCGATTCGCGTTTCCGTCTGAATTTGATGGGAGATCGATTTTCCATCGAGCAGTTGAGCGGCCATAATTTTCCTGAGGGTAATTCCTCGAATGCAGCTCTACTTGGAGGGTTCGACGTCGCTCACCAGGGGAGCGTTGTTCAAAGGTTGCCCGGATTGGCTTTTTTCGTCGCGATCAAATCCAGGAACTTGGAAAGAAGCAGCCGATTCCGCAGCATCACCTTTCCACTCCGGCTGTTCACGTTCAACCAATTCTTTAAGCCGCCGAGCATCGTCAACAATTTGTTTCTGCAAGTCCGAAGTCCTCAATGGGGCTAAGATCCGGCCAAATCCGACGGGCAGGGACTTTACCTGATAGGTAATCAGCGTCTGTCCCGGTGCTTTGATTTCGAGTTGAAAGATTGATGTGAGCACGATCACGCTATTGGTGGATTGGACTGAAATCAACTCATCGGGAGTGAAACGAATTACCGTATCACGGAATTGAGATCGACGTCCCGCCTGATCAACCAGCGTTCGGTGCGTATCGGCAACCGGCGCGTACTCGCCCTTGGGCATTGGCAGGATTTCATCGACCTGCTCCAAACCAGTTATCCACTGTTTGAGTTGTTCCGGTTGAGTCAAATAAGGGAAAATCTGAGACGGATGTGCTGCGATCGTGATACTGGTTGAAAAATCAGTTTTCTTGCCGCCCAGAATCCACAATCCGGCGGTCGCAACCAGCGTCGTGACAACAAGAAACAACAGAAATCGGTTAAGTCGACTCATGCTACTAACGGTTAAAGATTGAGAGGGATTCGAAACAAATCGTCAAGCCAAAGTGTCCGAGTCAGTGTACTACGATTTTCGCTGGCTGAGTATTGCCGACCGGCCAATTAACGCCGGAATTGAACAGATAATTTTGATGATAAGTGAACCCTGTTCCGGCAATGTCATCTAAAAGATTGAAAGTCTAATCGTCCAACGAGGTCCCGGTGGGAAGTTCCCCCTCGGTTAGGCGCGTAACTGGAATCAAACAGAACAAAACGGGGCGGCCGCATTCCGGAGACCAATCTTGATGATTTCAACCGATTTTCTTGCTGGCACACCCGCAGCATATTCCGGGGTCTCCGGTTTTAATTTTTGTTTTTTTCAATCATAATAAATATGACCGTATTGTAATGGTCTAACGCTTGGTTGAATGCCAGATTTACGTCGGCCCGAATCTGGCTTGTTTTCCGGCCGACTCGATCACGATTTTGATTTGTGATCGCTGAACTCTAACAGGAGTTGTCGACTATGATTGCAGCAGTCCTCCAAAGCCCGACGCTGGTGCTAAACCGCAATTGGCAACCGGTCAACGTCGCGACGGTTGCTCGAGCGTTGGTGATGGTTTGGAGTGAGACTGCACGAGTCGTTGATCCCCACGACTACCAACTCTATGACTGGCGCGATTGGTCGAAGCTGGTTCCGCAAGATGACCAACCGTTTATTCGTTCGGTCTCAAGGCGAATTTGTGTACCGGAAATTATCACGTTGACCGACTTCAATCGATTGCCATCAACCACGGTGGCCTTCAGTCGACGCAATATTTTCAAGCGTGACCGAATGATGTGTCAGTATTGTGGACGTAAGCCCCATGGCGATGAGCTGACGATTGATCATGTGACACCGCGTGCCCAAGGTGGCATTTCAACCTGGGAGAATTGTGTCCTGGCGTGTATCCGATGCAATCACTCCAAAGCTGATCGAACTCCGCAACGAGCGGGCATGAAGCTGTTGAATGAACCCAAACACCCCAATTGGAATCCGATTTACTCACAGCATTCCAAGCGGGTGAAGAGCTGGGCCAAGTTTATCAGCGATGCCTACTGGGATGCCGAGCTGGAAGATTAGTACTGACGGCGCCGACTTCGATCCATAATCATGGGGCGCCCCGTTGCCGGAGTTTCCTAAACGAATGGGGACAGTTTTGTGCCGATGAATTTTTGCATCGTCAACATGCAGCCCCCACTTCGTTTGGATTTGTACATCGCTTGGTCGGCCTGATCGATTAACCAATTGGGGTCTGGCAGGTCGCCATTTTCCGGTTGGTAAAACGTGCAACCCACACTCAAGGATATTTTGATCTCGGTCCGGTCAGCCAATTCGAGTTGGGGAATCTCGTTGCCGATGCGGCGGGCAATGCTCTCGTAGTCGACTTCCCGCAGGTTTTGCAATACGACCAGAAACTCATCCCCCCCCAATCGGAATGCGATGTCCTGCTTACGGATCGATTTGTTCAGCCAAGCGGCCACGTGTTGGATCGCTTTGTCTCCGGTGGCATGCCCGAAGCGGTCGTTGATGGATTTGAATTTGTCAACGTCGATAAACAGGAACGCCACCGGTTGATTTTTCTCGATGCATTGCTCGAGGTTTTCGCCGAGCTTGTCATTCATGTAGCGTCGGTTGTACAGACCGCACAGACTGTCGCGATAGAGCGCGTCATCGCCGGCAGGATTCTTCTTGCGGCTCTGGGCTTGCTCGAGTTGATCCATTTGATTGCGCAGGGCAATTTCCTGCAGCAGCACTTTGGCCTCGGTTACGACCCGTTCCGGGCACACGCCAGCACCAATATCGAACGAAAACAAAGCCGAGTACTCGTTCACGCGACCTGTTACATCGCTGACAATCTGTTCCGCATCCACATTCCTCAATCCCAATCGAGATTGCAGGAAACTCGCCCAATGAACAACTGCCGCCGGAAGCGACATGGCTGAACTGCGACTGGAGAACATCATCTCGGTCCCTTGGCTAGCCGCTTGCAGGACGACGGCCAAACGACTGTTGCGCGAACTTCCCGGCGGTACTACACGATCATGATGATGTTGCAGCGCATCGCCAAAACAATCGCCCATCCCCCATTGTTGCAGGATCGCCGCAGTCACATCAACGTGACTGAATCCAAAATAACTTCGCTCCGCTACGATGACCTGTGGAAATTTCGCCCGATCCAATACGTGACTCAAGTACTCCTGGGGTGCTTCGGAAATCATCGCCAGAATACCGATGTCCTGCAACATGGCGGCGAGAAAATAGGTGGCAGGATCCTCCCCTTTTATTTTTTCTGCCAGCAATTCAGCAAATACGGCTTGGGTCAATGAACTGCGCCAGAGGTCCTGCAGAATCGGTTTCAATTCCGCTGCAGGGCCTTCACCACTGGCCAAATGAAAGCTGAGAATCAGGGTTCGCAGCATCGTCAAGCCAAAAACTGGCACAGCATCTTCAATCGTTTCGATTTTCTGAGGGAAGCCGAATAAAGCTGAGTTGGCCGTTTTGAGGATCTTGCCGCTGACGACCGGATCCGAGCGAATGATCCGACTGATTTCGGCGTAGTTGGGGTCTTCCTGTTGTGCGATTTGAACCAGCTTCAAGGCAACTTCCGGCAATGACGGAAGCCGTTTGCTACTCGCGATTTGATCCACCGTAAATCGTCGCGCCGGAGGCTGCAGATGTGAATTCATGTTGTCAATTCTATTTGTTTTGTCCACCCACGATTCCTGCCAGGTCGACTTGAGACAGCGGATTTGGCCGCGTTCTTGGGCCGTCTGATCAAGCCATTGCGTTAAAGTCACTCGTAAATGCCAACGGCGGAATCTGGCCCTCGTTTTCCAATCGAGTCGCTTCCTCGCGAATCGCTTCAAAGCTCTTCCGGATTTTCTCCAGAAAATACGCAGCTTCGTCAAACTCATGTTCGCACAGCCGAGTCATGATGAAATGCAACAGCCGCGCTATTTCGTAAGCCAATTCATATTCGTCCGGTTTCAGTCCGCTATGGATGGCCAGCACGCATTTTTGAGCGTCCAGAAATTTTTCGAGGAACAATAACTGTTGATTGTCTTGTTTCGCCTGCTGCGCACAACGCACGGAAACGATCGCGCGATCATAGATCGCCAGCAGCATATCAATGCGTGTCCAGCCGCCGGACATCGACTGAATTTGGTAAGCGTTTGACTGGGCTGGATACATCGTCAGAACTTTTGGCAGTTAAGTGTTTGTTTGGTTGAAAGCCAAGGAACGGTTGTGGTTTTCGATAGTTGACTAAATAAAATTGATGTTCTCGGCATTTTCCGGCTATTAAAACATCGCGCGGCTGGAAGACTAACGAATTCCCGCAAGTTGGCTACTGACCACGCTGGAAGTGGTTTTGAGTTCGCTGAGGGCGCGTTCCAACGCAGAAAACTGTTTAATCAAATATTCTCGTTTGGACGCACTGATCTGGTTGACACGTTCAATCGAAGTATCAATCGACTCGAGGCGCAAATCGAAGCCACTATTAATTGTGGCCAAGCTACCTTTGGACGAATCCAAAAACTCACCCAGGAACTGGTCCATTCTCGAAGTGATCCCCCGGCTGACGGTCATTTCGCTTTCAATCCCTGAGCCGACTTGCGAGGGATCAAGGGTCACACGAATTTGCAGGTCCGCCGTGTTTTCATTGTCTGAATTTCCAATCAGAATTCGGCCCGTGCCGGTCGCTGATTCGATTTTTCCGTTGACGATAAACGACCCGGCAACATCTTTCCCCACTCCCGCTTCCGAGCCGGAAAAGCCCAGAACGGAGGCCGCAGTTCCACTCACGCTCGCCACGCGGGAATTACTGCCGTATGCCGTTGAAGTCAGTTTCAATTTGCCACTGTCCAGCGATACGGACACGTCATGGCTGGATAGTTTGGCGGAGGAATTGATTACCGACTCCAGATGGGAAGCCAATTGGGACTGAGTGTAGGTTCCCTCGGCCAAGGTCAATGATTCGCTTTCGATCCCATCGACCGAGACTTTGAATTGACGGTTGGAAGAATCGATTACAATCGAATTGGCCAGGCTCGAATTTGCCGTAATCGTTGCGCGTTCGGCGGCTTGCAGAATGTCGACTTGGTAGGGAGTGCTGGAAGCTTTTGTTCGTGTGGAGCCGAGCGTAAACTCAATACCCACATTGGTACTTGAGCCCGTCATACCAAAGAGTCGCGGGATCTCAGTGGAATCCAGCCCTTCGATTTCGCCGGTTAGCGCTTTTTCCAGCTGAGCCGAGTTGAGCGTCAGACGTCCGGTTCCATCGATACCAATGCCGATTTGTGAAAATCGATTTAATCCGGAATCGAGTCCAGGCACGACTTCCGTCATCATCGAACTCAATTGATTTTTCAGCACCGAAATACTGCGATTGCCTAACAGTGGGCTGGCGGATTGTGTTTCAGTGTTAAAGCGAGTTTGTTCGTTGATGTAGTTGATCAACGAATTGTACTCCTCGACGAAATCTTTGATGGCGTCAGTTGCTTTGGATGTATCGCGCGAAACTTGAATCTGCACCGCTTGGTTGAGATCAACCGATTGCAAGTTTAAGGTCACGCCCGCAATCAGTCCTTCGACCTGGTTGGTTTCATATTCGGCGGAAATTGCCCCCGCCCCCGATCCCAACTGAATAATGGCATTGGTGGCCGCTTGTACGGCTGGACCGGAAAAATCGGGCCGTGCAATATCTCCCGTTGCGACATCCAAATTGTTCGTGATGGTAATTTCGTTGGCGGCTCCGGAGTGTTTGGAGGTCAACAGAATTCGATCGGAATTGCTGGCTTGGTCATGCACAATCGCCGCTGATACATCGCTGGATTGCGAGTTGATGGCTTGAACCAGACCATTGACATTGTTATTGGTACCGTCAATCTTGATTTCCGTGACTGGACGATCACCGACCTGAAATGAAATAGTTCCCGTGCTGATCGCCTGACTGGTGCTGGTGAATCCGGTTGAGGCGAGTTGATGGGCTTGGGCGCGCGACGTGACTCGCAGATTGTAACTGCCCTCGGTAGCATCGTTTCCGGCGGTCGCAGTGATGATGTTCTCGTGACTTGAAACGACCTTCCGCGACGAAAACGAGCTGCCCGTCGACCGGTTCAGTTGGCTCATTTGAGACCGCAGACTTAACAAACGACTTTCGACACCTTGGAAGGCCCGTTGCTGGACTTGGATCTCCGACTTCTTGAAGGTCAGACGATCGACCTGTGACTGTTGCAGGGCAACCAAGCCTTCGATGATAGACGCGGTATCGAGCCCGCTGACCAAGCCGTCGATGGAAAACATGAGATTCTACTTATGATATGGTTGACAAAAAAATCCAAAAAAAAGCGACAGGAGAAATGCGTTCAGCAGTCTCTCCCGTCGCTTGTTAGCGAACAGTGTTGACCAGCGGTCAACGACGCAGATTAGAGAGGTTTCAAAATTAACCCAACAGGGACAAGATTAACTGTGAAGACTGGTTCGCATTTGACAAGACGGACGTTCCAGCTTGCACCAGCACTTGGCTGTTCGTGAAGTTGGAGATTTCTTCTGCGAAGTCGGTGTCACGAATGACGGACTCAGCATTGATGGTATTTTCCAAAGTCGATCGCATGTTGTTGGCAGTCGATTCCAAAGTGTTGCCTTGGAAGGCTCCCAGCGTACCACGCAAGTTCGAGATTTCGTTGATGGCAGCGTCAATCACTCCCAGAGAGTCCTGGGCACCAGCCGACGAAGTCACATTGATTTCCGAGAGATCGGTGAAGCTGTTGTCATCAACGCCGATTCCCAATCCTTTTGAAGCCACCGAGTTGATCGCAATGTCAACGGTTTGACCCTTGTTGGCTCCAATTTGGAAAACCAGAGCATTGTTGGTGACGGTAACTGTACCTTGGGCACCCGTTACGGTTTGTGTTGAGTCAGCGGAGTCAACACCAATTTTGACAGCCACGCCTTTGGATGCACCAGCACTGCCAGTCAGTACGTTGCCTTTTCCAGTCGCAGCGTTACCGCCGATCGTTCCGGCGATATCTGTTCCCGACACGCTAACCAAAGTAGTACCGATGCCGGAGGAAGTCGATGCGGCGGCTACGTTCGAGATCGCGTCGATCTTGGACGAAACACCGTAGGCGTTGGTACGCAAGACAGTCGCCGTGCCGCCAGCATTGTCTTCTGCCACAACACCGGTTTGGCTGGAGAACTCGTTGATGCGAGACTGGACGCCCGCACGATCCAGACCGGCGTTCAAAGTGATCGCGGTTCCGTTGATGGTGACGATTTCGTCAGCGGCCAAAATTCCGCTTTGTGCAGTGGCCGTCGTGTTAGCGCGAGTAGCCACCGTGGTAACTGCGACCGCATAAGAACCGGGAGATGTCGATGAAGAGGCCTTCAAAAAGGTCGTGTCGGTGTCGGACGAGACACCTTTAATACCAGACGAACCATCCAATAGTTTCTTTTCGCCGAACTGAGTGTTGTTGGCAATCCGATCAATTGTGTCCAGAGCATTATCAATTTCCGCTTGGTTGGCTGCCAAAGCGTCTTCATCGTTGACGCCAGCGTTTGCCGAATCAATCGACAGGCTGCGGATCTTAACCAACAGGCTGTTGATTTCGCCCAGGGCACCTTCCGCAGTCTGGACGACAGCGACCGCTTTGTCGGTGTTGTCAATCGCAGCGCGTAAGCCCGAGATTTGAGCGCGTTGTTTTTCCGAAATCACCAACGCGGCAGGCCCATCGGCACCCCGGTTGATTTTGAATCCGGATGACAATCGCTCGATAGATGTGTTCAGCTTGTGAGAGGCGCGGCCCAAGTTGTGTTGAGCGTTAAGAGCACCGACGTTGTTTGCTAATCCTAGCATGGTATGGATCTCCGAAAGTAAAACATGAAACGGGTTGACTAGGCGTCCATGCGATTACATTTCAGCATCCTTACTGAAAAAGTCTTGTTGTTCGCTCCCGTTTAGATGAGAGCTAGTTAGCAGGTGTTACAAACCAACGATCTGTGCTGCGGCCTTTTCGACTGCAGCTCGGGTGAAATATTCTCCCGATTGAACTTTGGCCTGAATCTCGACTAACAACCGGTTGCGAACTTCCGCATTGCCTTGCAATCGTGTGAGTAATCGTTGAGGTTGAACCTCTTTCGATCGCTCCACTCCCTCGCTCGCTTTTAATTCGGTGGTGACATCGGAATTGATGCCCCCCAATTTATGCGGAGCAGGAACATTCAAGTGTTTGCCATGATTTGAGATTTCCATGGTAATTTCCTTTGGAGGATTGTTTCGACTCCCAAGTGATCGAGGGGATTCCGACGGACTTGCTAAAAATTCCTCAAGGCCATCGTCATTTCACGTCGATGGCTGTGACAATGAAGCGGACTTTTCCGATTGCGCAAGCAACTCCGTTTCAAAAACGCTTGTCTTTTCGGCATTTTGAACTCATCTCATGCTCAAAGCTGAATTTTGGATTTTTTCGACACTTTTCGCCGTCGGCGTCATATTTGGGTTGAGCTATCTGCTCATTTCCCCCACGCCGGTCGCGCTGCACGTTCCCAGTTCCCCACCCCGCAGCTCGCCTATCGACGAGCCTGGGAAAATATCGGCTGATAGCTTGCGGGTACTATCAGATGGCGAATCCGAGATTGACGATTTTGACGACCAAGATGCTTTCGACAATCCGACCATGGTCGCTAGCAAGCTGCGCAGTGAAGGGGATGCGTTTTTGATGGCCGCCAATTTCGTTTCGGCTGCAACACGATACAAAAAACTGCAGCGTTTGAACGGTCGGTTTACCAGCGATGTTTCCATTCGATTGGGCATCTGCGCTGAGTTTGATCGCCAACCGGGGGCAGCTGCCGCCCACTACCTTCGGGCGATTGAAAGCCAACCACTGGATCATCAACGCTGGTTGGCTTTGTCCGCCCTCAGTCGTACCTGGATTGAACGGGGAAATCGTTCCGAAGCCTTGCATATCTTGTGCGAGTTGTTTTTGGAATCGCTTGGCGCGGTCAAAATGCCGGAAGAAATTCAAGCTCAGATCGGATTTCAATTGGCGAACGTGTTTCAGGAAATCGCCCTGCAGAATTACCATTACGATCTCACGCTGCCCGATGGTATCACGTTTCAGACAGTCTACCCCCGGTTGGAAGAGCTGGTTGCGCTATTGAATCAGTTGCCTACCCCGACGCAGACTCGAACAACGGATTCCGACGACTTGCCACCGGCGCAACTAAAGGCAAATCCGCCCACCGCTGTTTCGCCTTTGGTCGAGGCTGCCCCTCGAATCACCGTCGTGCAACGCCCAACAAAGGCCATTGAACTGACGATTGTCGATGCCCAATCGTCTCTGCAACCACTCAATGTACTGACCAAACATCTGGCAACGGCCTGTGAGCTGGAATTGTTCGCTTCGCCTGAGGCGCAATTGCTGATCACGGGGCGTTCCAAAGCTCTGAACGTGAAAGGTATTCCAGCGAGCCTGCTGCTGGACTGTCTCTTGTTGCCACTCAATCTTTTTTGGTACCAGGACGAACAGGGCTTGCATCTGGTTTCGTTACAGGAAAAAGATGCCCATTTGGAAACCTATTGGTCCGGTGCGATGGAACGCAAGTTGCGTCGCTTTGGCGCGACTTTCCCCGATGACTATCGGAATGAGTCAGCAATCCTGTCGCGCGGTTGTTTGAAATTCATTCAAGGCGACCTGGATCAAGCGGCAAATCACTTTCAGGAGTTATTGCAACGCAATCCGACGGACGAATTATTAGCCAAACTGTTCTTCAATATCGGCAAAGTCGAGATGCGATTGGGGCGCAACGAAAATGCGATTCGGAATTTCTATCACACGCTCGATCAGACGTACGACACCGGCTTTCAGTCCACGGCCTACTGGCTGGTCGGACAATTGAGTTTGGAGGCCAATCAATTGAGCGATGCCATTAAGGCCTCTGGTCGGGCGATTTCGACGGCCCGGATCGATCAACAAAAACGGTTGGCCGCGTTGACCATGTCCCGCGCTTACTTGCTGTCCAATCAACCGGCCAGTGCCAATCAAGTTCTGTTCGAGAATCAGCTTTCGTTCCGCGGTACCGATCTCGAAGCCACGGCGGCAGTTCTCGGGAGCTACGCACGTTATCTGAGTGTCAGCGACGCCAGCAGCCTCAATTCCGAATCCAGCCGGTTGCTCTCCGCAGTGGCGATGGCTGCTGACCAGAACTACGAAAACTTCATTGATATCTATATTGCCGCCCGTGCCTGGCAGGAACTTGGTTTTCGCGAAAAAGCCATTGAGAAACTGACGCTCGCAGCCGACAGCACGACGATTTCTATTTGGCGACGGCAAATTTTGTTCGAGCTCGGTGTGCAATTAAAACTCGCCGGCAAAGAAGATCAAGCGATTTCCGTCTTTGAGTTTTTGCTTGATGACGAACCCGATCAATGGCAGCAAAAAGCGTTGCTGCAACTGTGTCAACTGTTCATACAACAAAAACGAACCGCCGAGTGTTTGGCGATTTGCGAACGATTGCTCGATGACGAGTTGAACGAATCGGATAAAAAAACCACCCTCAACGTGATGGGGCGAGCCTATCGGGAGATGGGCGAACATCATTCGGCGGCGCTGTGTTTTGCCGGTATGTTGCCGACTACTGCCATTAAATGAATTCAACCCAATTCTCCCGCGACAATACAATTTAAGAAAACTAATCTTCCTAGATCCAATCGAGCTCAACAAGCAATTTAACACTTTCTTCTCGCGTGATCCGATGTCAAAAAAAAGCTGGATATTCATTTGTTCGCCAGTCCGCCACGCGGCTTGCGTAATCGCCTTGAGTGGGGGAACGATATTGGGTGGTGGGGTTTGTGTTTCCGCCCCGACAAATCAAGACCTGGGCGCGCAATCTACAACGACCGAAGCAGCGAAAGCGCCGGCAAATTTCGCCACGTTCAAACGAGAAGATGGAACGGGCAGTGACGGAGTTGCAGAAATGAGTACCCTCGATCGCTTGAACGAACTCCAGCAACAGATTCGGCAATTACAAAACTCAGCGGGCGATGGGATTGCCAATGCTGTGCACCACCCCGCCAGCCCCAAGTTAGAGACCTCGCAGACTGGCAAGACTGACGATCGCCGTTTCAATCAATTAATGACTGACGCACGAGTGCAGGCCATCAACCAACGAATCGGTATCATTAGGGAACTGTTGGATCGGCAGAATGCCGCTGCCGAGGCAGCTGCGCTAGCCACTCGCCCCGTCGCTACGGTACCCGCGCCAGCACTCGCCGCACCAACTTCGGAACCTGAATCACAATCACATCCGGAACCGGAACTTAAGCACTCCAGTATTCCAGTGGCTGCTCATTCTGGCGAACATGACGTTCCTCCAGTTGAATCCAAGCCAGCGGATGAGGGATCTCATTCTCCCGAGCCGCCGGCAACCGAGCCGGTCGCGGGGACCCCGTTGGCCGAGGGGGTCCAAGTACTATCCACGCCAGTGAATTCTTTCGAACTGGCCAATAGTCTGTATGCAACCAAAAACTATTCGCAAGCTTTGAAGAGTTACGAGGCACTATTGGTCGACGAGACTCAAGCTGTCGATCGTGACTGGTTGCGCTGTCTCGCCGCTAATTGCTACCGTATCCAGGGAGATATTCCGAAGGCGGAAAAACTCTATCGTGGCGTGGCCGCTTCGAGAGCGAATTCCTATCCCACCGATCATTCCAAATGGTACCTCGATCATCTTGCGCGTCGCAAAAAAATCACCGCCGAAATTCAGTTCATCGATGCTGACCTGCAGACCTTCTTTCCAAGTGAAAAACCCAAATGAACCAGGATAATTTGGAAACGCAAGTGCTCCAGTCGCTCGAATTGATGTGGCAAAAATATCAACAGCTCGACGCGTTGGCCGACCAGATCCTCGTTGATGGTCACTCCGCCGAGGCGATGGAAGCCACGACCATGCAACTCAAAACGGAACGCGAGTCGTTAGAAAAATTAGAGTCGGATTCGCGATTGATCAAAGAAGAATATCGTCGGACGCGACCCCATGCTTCGGAAGACGTAAATCGAATAACCGAAAAATTGGCGATGCTAATGCAGCGATTCCTCATGAAAATCAGCAAGCTGGAAACACAAGCTCAGCGCTCCCGGGAGTCGTTGAAACCTCTGATTCATGATGGAGTCCGAGCCGTGCAAATGAAAAATGCCTACGGCAAGTATGTCTGACAAATTTGCCCGGCGATTTTGCCTGGGCAGAATTATGCTACCTGAAATTCGACTTGACCGGACTTTTGACTGTTCTTTTCACGGTCCAGATTAGATTATATGGAGGTTGACATGGTTCCTGTGGGCGAACCCCCCGATTCCAGCGATTCGAACGCAAACCACGAACCTCGAATCCTTCCGATTCAGAGCGGATCAAGGACTGGCGTTGGGTCGATTTCGGCGGCGCCCTCGAAACGAATCATGTTCCGTTCTCAGGTCATGAATGAGTTGATCACCAAAGCCAGCCGATTCGCCCGCAGTTCCGCCGCCGTCCTGATTACCGGCGAAAGCGGAACGGGTAAGGAACTGCTCAGTCGCCTCATCCATTCCGAAAGCGCGCGGTCACAATTCCACTATGTCACTGTCAATTGTGCGGCCTTGCCAGAAATGCTCGTTGAGAGTGAGTTTTTTGGTCATGAACGGGGCGCGTTTACCGGCGCTTTTCAGCAGCGGATCGGACACTTCCAACACGCTCACCGCGGTACGATCCTATTGGACGAGATCAGTGAAATTCCGATTTCAATTCAAGCCAAATTGTTGCGAGTAATTGAAGAACAGGAAGTCTTGCGGGTCGGAGGTATTCGTCCCGAAAAAATCGACGTGCGAATTGTTGCCACGTCCAATCGAAATCTACAGCAGGACGTCAACGACGGCTCGTTTCGATTGGATCTGTATCATCGGCTGAGCGTACTGCGACTGGAAATTCCGCCGCTCCGTCAACGCATCGAAGACATTCCGCTGTTGTCCGAACATTTTCTTGAGCTCTACCGCGATGAAGCGAGCAGTTTGATTCGCGGTATTTCACCCGCCGCCATGAAGCTGCTTTGTGAACACACCTGGCCGGGTAATATTCGGGAGTTGCGCAACGTGATTCATTGTGCGTCAATCGAATGTCAAGCGGACTACATTACCCCGGAATGCCTATCGGGATTGAAGCGTTTCCCAGAATCAACGCCGGATCGGAGACAGCCGTTATTCGAGGTCGAGAAAGAATCCATTTTGGCTAGCTTGAAGAAACATCACGGAGTTAAGACTGCCGCCGCCGCCGAACTCGGTGTAACTGCTCGCACGCTGACCAATAAATTGAAACGCTACAAGGCAGCCTAGCAATTGAAAACAATTCAACTCGGTTGATGAACGCGCCATCAACCGGAAAAACATTCCACATTCAGGAAAAAATTTCTGCCAGCAACGTGACCTGGCAGGTCCCCAATTTCCCCAATCGAAGTCAATTTACCCCAACTGTCGAAGGAGAATTGAAAAACTTGTCAACCCAATAAAAAATAGTTTTTGGCACCACAAATGCCTTGCGATAAAGCTCGTTCAACTCATCGAGTTCGATTGAGCTTCGAACCAATTTTACGGTTCAAATACATGGTTACTATTAGCTCAAACAACGCGGCTTACACAAGATCGCCGGCCGCAGCGCTAGACTCTGTATCCGATCAGGAAGATTGTAGCGGTGACTGTCGTGAGCAAAATCCAATCGCGACAGACGACCCAGGTCCGTCTCGACGCCACGAACAAGGCCATCCCACCAAACGAAAAAGTCATTCCAGTTTATCAAGCCCCGGTGATAAATCGCTCGAATTACAACAGATTGCCGATCAACCGATCCAGGAATTCGACACGCTGCTAAATGACATGAACACTAAATCCGCCCCCGAAATTCCCGAGCTAGTCGAAAATGCCGCGGCATTTTCGTCTGTCGAATCGGATATCACAAACCTAGTGCTGACCAACGATTTGACGGCAAATCCCAATCACTCGGCAGCCGGTTCCCCCACTTGGCAAATCTGGCAGGGAAAAACAATTGAGTCGATTCTTGAGCAACTGGTTCCAACTTCAATCCAGTCAACGCTCGAAGAATTAACTCAAACAGGGTTCGATTCGTCAGGACCACAGCGTGAATTTTACCTTGGGGAATCGCTAACTGCCGTGACTACCCCGCTCATGGCGACTCAAGGGAACGAGCCTATGGTCGGGTCGCTAACCTATCCCGTCAACTCATGGTCCGGCGGATCCAGTCAGTCGAACGAATCAGCGGCGTTGAACACAATGGGGGGTTTTGACCCAGAAAAAGTTCAGGCTTCACTAATGATGAACGAATCGGCAGTGACCGATTCAGTGCTTCAACAAGTGATGGAAACGATTGTAACCGAGTCAGTCAGCCTGAGCGGCGGCAGCAGTCGAAGTCTAAGTATCCAAATTCATCCCGCCGAACTGGGGCGATTGGAGATCGTGATTGGCTCCAACGACGACGTCTTAAAAGCGCAGATCGTGGCTTCGGAAACGGTGACAAGTGACTTGCTGACCCGCGAGAAGTCTCATTTGATTAACGCATTGCGAGAACAGGGAATCGATCTGACTGACGTGGATATCTCGCATCGCGACCCTCGCGATCAGGACCAGCAACAATTTCAATCGGCCTATCAAACTCTCGCTGAACGAGCCCTGCAAAATCGGACCACCAACTCGAACAGGGAATTGGGACGGCCACAAAACACACATCTTCGTTCGACAACACTCGTCGATGTCATCGCTTAAGAACCCAATCAACCCGGACTTGGACCGTCGGTCCTGGGCTTATCAACAATACGTCACCAACTTAAACGGAATCACACATGCAAGCCAACATCAATTCCAAAATTGCCACGAACGAATACCTGACTTTGCTGACAATTCAACTGCAAAATCAAGACCCGATTAATCCGGTCAAACAGGAAGAATTTATCTCCCAGCTGTCGCAGTTTTCCATGCTGGAAGGGGTGGAAAACCTGAACACCTCTTTTGAAAGTATGCTCAAGATGCAGGAGATTTCGCAAGGCGTGGACTTGGTTGGTAAACAGGTCACTTATGCGGATGCTGCATCGGGCGCCCTCAAGTCAGGCGTTGTCGAAGAATTTTTTGTCGATCGCGGCGTCATCAATCTGATGATTGACGGAGCGGCCGTTACGATTGACATGATCGCCGGCGTCAAAGCGAAATAGGACGATGTCATGAATCTCCGCATCCAGGCGTCGTGACTAAGACACTGATGCCCATCCCGCAACCGCCAACACTTTACACTGAAGATCAAGCACATGTCTCAAGCATTACTAACCGGCGCTACGGGATTATTATCGCATCAGCGAAAACTGGATGTGGTCGCCAACAATCTGGCCAACCTGAACACAACCGCCTACAAATCGCAACGGATTTTGTTTAGCGATCTGCTGTATACCACCAACCAACCCGGCTCCTTCGGCGATGGTGCAAATATTGGCGGAACCAATCCACAACAAACCGGATTTGGTGTCCAAATTGGACAGACCGGTCGCGATCACTCTCAGGGTGTGCTATCGGCAACGGGCGCGACATTTGATTTTGCGATTCAAGGTGATGGTTTTTTTGTAACTTCCGATGGCACAACGAACTACACCCGCGCCGGCGCATTCGCCTTGGATGGTCGTGGATTCTTGGTAGATCCTGGCAACGGAGCCTACGTGCAACGTTTTGGTTCCGTCGGTGAAGGACTCGACGGCAACCCGGCTTTTCAAACGTCGGGTGAAAATGCAATTCGAATTCCAATGGGCTCAGGTATTGGAGGCAGTCAGACCGCCAACGCCGCATTTCTCGGCAACCTGCCAGCCATCACCACGCCGCCGCAAGCCGAAGTCTTAGCGGCCTATCGTCCCTATGTCGTTGCCGGACTGCCGGCGAGTTTGACAACTCTACTGAACAATCTGGATTCCAATACAGTGGATTACACCGTCGGTGACCAACTGAAGCTGGCCGGCTTTACGCATGCTGGCGCCGCCGTTAACTCAACACTGGCCGTCACGGCGACGACGACGGTTGGTGATTTGGTCGATTTCTATAATTCCGTGTTGGTCGACGGAGTGGCGTCGCTCGATTCCAACGGAGCGCTTCAAATTCAAGCCAACAACGTTGGCATTTCCAAACTCAAACTGGAACTGTCGGACGGATTGGCCAATACCGGTGAAACCGACTTCGCAAATCACATTCTGTTGGAACAGGTAAAGGGTAAAGACGGGGATGTTGCTGAAACAACGATGCAAGTCTTTGATTCACGCGGTCAAGCGCACTCCTTGAATGTGGAATTCAAAAAAGTTGACCCCAATACCTGGAACGCGACGTTTAGTTTGATCAACAATACCGGCACCCTAACTGACAACATCGTCCGTCGAATTGAATTCGGTGAAGATGGTAAGTTCTTAGCGGTCCAGGGAACGAACGATGGTGATCCGAATATCGAATTGAATTTTGATAGCTTGAGTCTCGATCAAAACATCGACATCGATTTCAGTGGCTTGACTCACTTGGCAACCGGATTCTCGTCGTCGATCGAACAAGACGGATTTCCACCTGGTAGTTTGGTGGCAGTCAACGTCACGCAAAGCGGACTGTTAGAGGGAATCGCGTCCAATGGTCGCCGCGTTCCCCTGGCTCAGTTGGCCGTCGCAAATTTCATTAACGTGCAAGGCTTGGAAGCCAAGGGCCAAAACTACTACGCGGAAACCGCCAACAGTGGGGCCGCCCAGATTGGGACCAGCTTGGCTGGCTCCAACGGTTTCGTCCGCGGCGGCCAATTGGAAGCCTCCAATGTGGATGTTGCGTTTGAGTTTACCCAATTGATTGTGGCCCAACGGGGTTTTTCGGCAAACGCGCGAACAATTACCGTGGCCAGCGAAGTGCTACAGGAATTGGTGAACCTGCTAAGGTAACGATCCAGTCCAGCCAGGTGATTTTGTCGACTTACTGGTCCGGTTTGGTGGGCGTTACCGGTTCGACTGTTACTGTTTCTTTCTTGATCTTTTCCAGGATGCTGGTGGCTTGGGAGAGTTGTGGGTCGAGCAGTTTTCGGATCGCCTCTTCGTCTCGGATTTCACTTCCATCAAAAGCAGTTTCGTCAAACGGTTGGTTGATGGAAAACCAATGGAAATCACTGATTATTTGTGAGGCACCGAAGTCGCGATCGGTGCCACGAACCCGATCCTCGCGTACACCTGTCACTAATATTCGGGCTGGCAAAAACACGTCACTCAGTTCAATCCATTCAATACTTCCTTCGTTCGAGGTAAGGTCAATTTTTCCTGACTCTGGATCTCGCATAAAAGACTGTAACTTCGTTGTCATCAATGACTTGCCGTCCAGTACATAGTCGCAAAATCCAGAAACACCCGACTTGTCGCCTTTATAATAATGTCGCATTTTGATCGAATCCGTCGAATTGCTAACGTCGATTAACGCTCCGCTCGATTCAGATTTACTGATGTCTTCCGCATACGAATTCAACGTGGTCTCATCATAGGTAAAATTCAATCCGACAACGCGAAAATCGAATGGGTTTAGTTGTTTCAGTACTTTTTCGGGAGATTCTTCATTTTTGGATAATGGACGTGACAGGTAAGAATCACGGGATCCGTTCAGGATCTTTGAATAAACGTCTACTCTCTGACCGATTTCGTCAAAACAACTACTGAAAAAATCACTGCTGTTTATGGAACGAGTCGGTTTTCCAGTTTTCGGGTCGATTAGTCCCAGTTCAAGGCGATCTTCTATCGTCCAAATGCAACTCAAATAACGATTTTGACGATAGTCAAACCGAAAACGAATCCACTTTTCTCTTTTGATTACCGCGCCGTCCATTTTCGGAACATTGGGATTGAGCATGACTGAATCAAACGATTCTTGGACACGCACCAAACAATCGCCAGTTTCCTGTGCTTGACCATTTGCAAGGATGTGCCCAAGATAACTAAGTCCAATTCGACTATCTTCATCCAAGAAATTGTGGGATTCTAATGCATGAACTTGATTTGATTGGATTTGCGCAAATGATTTTGGAATTTCAATAGTAACCAATATTACTAACAACATATCAAGAATTAATTGCTTAGACATATTAAACTCAACCTCAATTCCCCGACGGGATTGTTTGGCCAGAAAACCATTGGCAATCGTTGGCCAAAAGTGTCTCAGGCGACTTATATAAATAAATGATATCCCAGTATTAATGTGCATTTTTGCAATTAATTTCCAATTGGAACGAGACAATTTGGACCAGAAGGTACCTGTGCATTAAATGGGACACCATTTTCGATTTCGGTTAGTGAAGAATGGCAAGGTGGAGGAATGTCATTTGCACCCGCGATACCGGCTGGACAGGCACATACTTTTGTCTTGGTTCAGCGGGAAACGGAATTTCTTTCGTTGGGTTAACTGAAAAAAGTAACGAAGCTTGGCTTAGACTTGAGTTAGGTTTATCGCATTGCGGTTAAAGTTAGAAGCGAAGGGGTGTCTGTTGCCAGCCACCCGCT
>JANNWZ010000078.1:0-32913 GCA_031409295.1 Mariniblastus sp. | reverse complement strand
GTGTCCTGTTTATTTGGGGCACCATAACCGATGATACTCTTCACGACGATCAAGGTTGGCCGGCTGTTTTCATCGCGAAAACGTCTGAAGGCTGCATCAAGGCTGGGGAGGTCGTTCGCATCGGTGACCGTCACCACTTGCCAACCGAGTCCCTCGAAACGGGTTGGCACATCTTCGCTGAATGCCAATTCAGTACGGCCTTCGATCGTGATTTGGTTGTCGTCATAAATCCAGCACAGATTGGATAGCTTGAGATGCCCCGCAATCGATGCCGCCTCACAGGCGACCCCTTCCATAATGTCGCCGTCGCTGCAAATCGCATAAGTGTCGAAGCCGAACAATTTGAAGCCGGGACGATCGTAGGTGGCCGCCAACCACTTGCTGGAAATCGCCATTCCGACGCTGTTTCCCAAGCCCTGTCCGAGCGGGCCAGTGGTGGTTTCGATCCCGTCGGCATAGCCGAATTCCGGATGTCCAGCACAGGGGCTGTGAAGTTGGCGAAAATTCTTGATGTCATCCATCGAAATGGAAGGAGCGCCTGTCGGCTGGCCAGATTTATCGGTTTTGCTGACACTCGCCAAGTGTATCAAGGAATACAACAACATCGAAGCATGCCCACACGACAACACAAAACGATCACGGGCGGGCCAATTCGGATGGGCGGGATCGAAATTCAGATGGTCGTTCCACAGGGCATAAGCGACCGGGGCAAGTGCCATCGGCGTGCCAGGGTGTCCACTATTGGCTTGCTGAACCGCATCCATGGACAGCGTGCGAATTGCGTTAATCGCGAGACTGGAGATACCGGCAACCGATGTTGACATAAGACTTTCCTTTGCTTGATTCAACCGATCAGATCGTAGAGTCGGCTCGGACGGAAATTTTTTATTCTTCCGAGTGATTTCCGAATAGTCCGAGATTATCGACGGATTAGGATCGGGGTCAATCGCGGTTCTCTGATTTTTTTCTGTCGAGAAATCGATTTTCGGACATTCACTTGTTCCCAACCGCTTGTGTGCGATTGGTTTTGACCTCGGCAACCGATAAGGTATGATGTTAGTGCTTTGTTACGTCATGGATTTTGAATCAGCCGGAACGCGCTAGCGTCCAGTTGCTTTGGAAGGAACCGTGGGCTAGCGCCCTGCGGCTGATTTGTTACAAGCGGCTGATTTGTTACGAGAGCCATCGTGTTTTTAAAAACCTGACTACCGCTTGGACCGAGCCAACAATGGACAAAATTTTTTCTGATCGACCTTCCCAGAGACGTAGGGCGTTGCGAACTGAAGTCACTCGACGAGACTTTCAACGACTCGCCGTGGGCTTGGGATTGGCCGCCGTCGCTCCCGCGTCGCTGTGCCCGGTCCCGCTGTGGGCCTTGGATCGTAAAGCCTCGCCGAACGAAAAATCACCGGCTGAACTCGTCACCGCACCTGCGCGCAAGACGGTTGACAAAGCGTTGTCGTTTCTGCTTCGGAGCCAGGTCAAAACGGGTCGCAATCGAGGCGCGTTTGGTAACAACGGGCTCTCCGTTGGCGTCGCGACGGCCTCGCTGGGTGGATTGGCAATGATGTGTGCCGGTCACGCGCCGGGAGAGGGTTCGTTTGGCAAAGCGATCGACCTGTGCGTTGAATTCGTCCTGGCAAATGTACGGGAAAATG
Source organism: Mariniblastus sp. (assembly GCA_031409295.1). Classification (GTDB taxonomy): domain Bacteria; phylum Planctomycetota; class Planctomycetia; order Pirellulales; family Pirellulaceae; genus Mariniblastus. Next base: position 31,255 of record JANNWZ010000078.1, on the reverse strand, counting down.
GCTACATCGCTTTGGACGATGGCGGGGCTCGGGAGAACATGTATGGGCACGGCTTTAGCATGTTATTCCTGTCGCAAGCCTATGGCATGACACGCAAGACAGAAATCGGCGACAAACTTCGTGCAGCCGTCCAACTCACGATTAACAGCCAAAATAACGAAGGGGGGTGGCGATACCAACCAGTCAAGAGCGATGCCGATTTGTCGGTCACGGTGTGTCAGATCATGGGTTTGCGTGGAGCACGCGACGCTGGTATCGATGTGCCGGACGAAACGCGGCAAAAGTGTATCGAGTATGTACAGAAGAGCCAAAACAAAAACGGCAGCTTTCGCTACACGATGCAAGGGGGCCACACCACATTCGCCATGACGGCAGCAGGCGTCACCTCACTGTACAGCGCCGGTATTTACGAAGGCGAGGCGATTGAAAAAGCGCTGACCTACCTGGAAAAATTCAAACCGAATGGTGCGCAACAAGGCGGCGGGCATTACTTTTATGCGAACTACTACGCCGTTCAAGCGATGTGGCACGCCGGTGGAAAATACTGGAACGAATGGTATCCGGCAATTCGGGATGAGTTGGTCAACACCCAATCGGATGATGGTTCGTGGCGATCCAGTGAGGCAGGTCCAGAATTTGGCGCTGCGATGGGATGTATTATCTTGCAAATTCCACTGAACTATTTACCAGTTTTTTCACCCTGATAACGTTTGGTTATTTTTGTCGCCAAATGAGCTCATCGTTGATTCCCATTTGTTTCTGACGAGCGGAAATCTCGCCTTTGAACCGTTTCGCATCTTGCGGATAACCTTGTGTCGCTTTAATTCCAGGTACTTGTTCGCGCCAAAATTCGTTCCACAGGATCATGAATATCTCGCGCAGATATTTTGAGACCATGGAACTCAGTGCGGTCGGCAAAAACGTTTCGCCCCTGGCGGCAAAACGCAATTTGATTTCGCGGTCGGATTCGATGAATCGGTAATCACTGGAGGCAAGCGATTCTTGCCCGACATATACAAACTCCGGACTGACGACCGACTGTATCAGGCTGGCATACTTGCTGCGTCCACCGTGTTTGTCACAGCCCACCTCCACGTTGGCGTCGGTTTGATTCAACAATTGCCGTACGATCCGCAGGGTTTGAATGGAGAGCAACGAGGCCTTATTGCCCAAGGTCGTCAACTCACGATTGAATTGTTCCGGGCCGATCACCTGACAATGCACTTTCAGCAAGCGAACCTGCGCTTTATCGCAGACTTCGCCGAACCGTGACGACATCGCTTGAATTTCTTGCCGATTGGCGGCGATTGGCAAGTTCAATTCGCGATCCACGAGCCAGGGCTGTTGGCACGTCGTTTGTAAAGCGTCAGGCATCGTAAGTGCAATCAAGAGTTCTTGCCAATTCGATGGTGTATTTCCCAATGCCGCCGTCACGGCCGCCAAAACGGGCAGCTCCAATTGAGCCAAGAGACCGCTGACATAAACTTTTTTGGAATCAGCGAGAATCATCCGTTTTGCAGAAACTTCCGAGCGCTGACTGGTAATAACTGAAACTAATTGCTGATAAAGATCGTGCGAATCATCCGCCAATTGCCATAAAGTACCCGTAATGGTTAACGGTCCGAGGTTGGGACCATACCCGGCTTCGTCGGTACCAATTTGGTAGATCATGATTGCAAGTTTAAACGCTGGAAAACAAATTCAACAACTCAGCAGCCCAATGATTATGGCATAATCAATCGGATCTTGCCTGGCAGTGGCGAAAGATGATCGACGCCGACCGGAAGTCGTGACTCATTGAGCTGCAGTAGTTCCAGGTACCGCGAGGCTTGCCCCAGCTTTTGGGCAGCGATTCCGAACAACGTGTCACCGGATTGGGTCTCGTAAAATTCGCCCGCCTCCGAAAGTGCCTCCGGCCTACTACGTTCCGCACCAATTGACGTTGAGCCCGTTGGAATTGCCGCCGAAGATACATCTCGATTCGCAGCTCCGACGAGCCGTGGATTTTTTTCCTGATCGCCGTGACTAACTGCGATCTCCAATGCCGGACATAACTCCGGCCACCGTTGCACCAGGGTCTGTACCGACGGCGTCTCTAACCGTGTGCCTGGAATTAGTTGATCAAAATCAGTCACATGCAATTCATTATGTTTGTATAACGCGCGAAAATACCGACCATCGTCATAGTGCAATTGAGCGATCGTCCAAAAACTCTCTCCCGTTCGGACGAGATGAAAGGGTGACTCCTCGCTTGGAGTTGCCAGTTGTTCCTGTTTGGCGGTTGGCGGAGTTGCATCGACAACTTGCGGAACTTGCGTTTCTGAGGGGGAAAAAGCGGTCGTTGTAAAGGATGGGAGATCCTCGAACTTGGTCGCGACGATCGGGACACCGGTGTCAGCGACGGGTTGTTTCGATTCCGGATTTAATTCGGATGTTGATTTCACGGCGGAATCCACTGCGGAATTCTGCGCTGGTTTCGTTGCAAAATCACCACCGCGCAACTCATTGGAGTGGATCGGTCGCGGGGATTGAAGCTGCGGTTGAACTCCGCCCAAGTTGGGTCTGGCAGCCGTTGCGAATTCATGGTAACTCTTGTCGTCACTCGGTGATTTCGGTGGCTGATCCGCGATGATGGACGGAAACTCCCGCAGCAAATTGTTGTTCCGCGCGGCCGGATTTGTTTTAGTCGGGGAGCTGTTGCCGACCGGCGAAGCTTGTTCGTTCGAACCGGACTGCGGTTCCATTCCCCGAGGCGCGTTTGGAACATCCACCTTGGTGCGCGCGGTTACATCCAGGATCTTGGTATTGATGGGTGGGCCGAAGGGTATAGACGGTGCGATGGCAATATCCGCTTTTGCTGAATCATCAATCTTAGGGTCGATTGCCGATTCCAGTGGCGCATCGAAACTGGAATGCTGAACTAATTCTCGGTCCGGCAATGACGGCAATCGTTGTACCGGTTTGTCGACGGCAAGTGCGGGAACTGTTTCCTGGGGCGCGGTTTGAATCGCGGGGCCACTCAATTCGTCGACATTTTTTTTGATTCGAACCATGTTTGAATCGCGCCGAACGGAAAATTGTTCGGCCAGAAACTTGCCTACTCTGAAGCCGGGAGACGGAGTGGACTTGGCCAAGCGGTCCGAATCCGATTGAGAATTAGGCCAAACCCTTTCCGCGACCGGCGCGTTGCGCACATGTTCGGGAATCGTCCGACCATAGCCGTTAATCCGATAGAAAGCCACGTACACAAACAAGATCAACAGAATTGCGACCAACGACAATCCTATCTGCGCCTCGCGAATCAACTGAGCGTTTGAGTTGGGACGAAAAGGATCGCGCATACAAACCGGACCGAGTGAGGAAACAAATTTCAGCCGGAGTGTACCGAAACTGGCAAATTGTCGATACCTCGAATTCCGTTCGATTGGGTGGCCGAAGTGGCAACGGAAAGTCAAAAATCGGATGAATTCCCTGCCATCAGAGTCCCTGAAATGCTATCGTACGGTGTCGACCTGAAAAGATTATTGACTTCCGTTGATTGGAATAACATGCAGCTTGATGCCTTGGTGATTGCTCCCCATCCCGACGATGCCGAATTGGGGATGGGAGGGGCAATATTGAAAATGTTGGCCGCTGGAAAAAAAATTGGCGTGTTGGATCTAACCAACGGCGAGCCCACGCCACAGGGCTCAATCGAAATTCGCGAGGCCGAGACGGCGGCAGCGACGCGGATCCTGGGGTTAAGTTGGCGCCAGAATTTAGGGCTGCCCAACCGAAGTCTACAGCCGACCTTGGAAGCCCGCGAAAAACTCGCTGTCATCTTTCGACAGACTCGACCGCGTTGGCTGTTCGCGCCCTTTTGGACCGACGCACATCCCGATCATGTCGCGGCGACCGAATTGGTTGAGGCGGCACGATTTTGGGCCAAACTTTCCAAGACCGAAATGGATGGCGCGCCTTTTCATCCTCAGCGAATCTACAACTATTATTGTGTGCATCTAAAACTGCATCCCACGCCGGCGTTTGTGCTCGATATCAGCCAACAATGGGAACAAAAACTGGCATCGATTGCGTGCTATCAAAGCCAGTTCGTCATTGGCCGGGAACAGGCCGAGCCAACGTTTCTGGAGCAATTGCGCGACGAAGCCGCTTATTGGGGAAAGAGCATTGGCGTGCGATACGGCGAGCCATTTACGTCGCGCGAACCGATCGGACTGACCGATTTTTCCGCGTTGATTTGAGCGCCCCGTTGATCGTGCCGATCGATCGCCGACACGGTTCTTTCCATCGATTGAGCTGGCCGGAAAGAAGCACGTGCTGGCGCAAAACAGGTTCAAATTCTTCGCAGAGTTGTTGAAGAATAGAGAGTGAGGGCGCTGGGGCTCGAACCCAGGACCTACGGATTAAAAGTCCGTTGCTCTACCGACTGAGCTACGCCCTCGTGGTGGTGAATCACAAACGATGCCCACCAGCGAAGGGGTAAAGATGGCTTATCGGGCGCAAAGTGTCAAGGGCCAGCAAATAAACCACCTTTTTTTGTTTTTCGAATCTTGAGGTCGAATTTCAGGCCCGCTGAATTGGGAACATTCGTGGTGTCACGCGAAGATTGAAAAATAGTAGGGAGGCAATTGTGTCTAACCGTCGTGGCTCCACGCTGCGGCGTGAGCCACCATTCCCAGGGAGATCCACATATCAACGCCATGTGACAGCAATTCGGTCACGATCACCCTGATCGGATATTGGCTCCCAGGTGAGCTCTGTTTTCCCGATTTCAGCGTGCCCAAACTGGGTCAGGTGCGGTAATCTTCATCGCCGAATTTAACGGATAATGGAAATCCAATTCCTTCGCGTGCAAACACAATCGTGTTGCAAGCGGATCCATGCCGGTCCCGTCAATTTTTGGAGGTTCGGGTTGGTCGTGCGTCGGCCCATAGGCCAAATCCCCAAGAATGGGAAATCCCAAATGGGCCAAGTGAATTCGAATCTGATTCGTCCGACCGGTGACGGGAAAACACCGAACCAATGCACATCCATCCGAATCGCGTCGCACCACTTCAAATTGGGTTATCGCATTCCACCCGTTTGGATCGACTTGCCGCAATCCTTGCGCCGCTGTCGGACACTTGGCGATCCCGGCAGCGCATTGGAAGGAATCTGCTGCGGGATGACCAATCACTCGTGCCAGGTAAGACTTCTTAATCTCCCCATTGGCAAACTGACGTTGAATCGCGGCGGCGACATTCCGATCACGAGCCAATAACAGGACTCCCGTTGTGTGGGCATCGAGCCGATGCAAGATTCGGATTTGCTCGTGCGGGTAACTCAATCGCAAAAAATTCTGCAGCGTATTGCGATTGAACCGACCGCACGGATGCATGGGCAGCGGTGCCGGTTTGTTGATTGCAATCAGTCCCTCATCCTCAAACAGAAAATCGACCTCGTTGGAAACCGGCGGCTCGACCGTTTGCGGAGTAACATTCTGAATCCGCCAGCCGGCTCGTACCACTACGTCGTCGGAAAGCGGTCGATCTTGATAGCGAATTCGACCAGCCTTACAAGCGGTGAGCCAGAACTCGCGATCCAGCTCCACATGCAAGGAAAGTAGAAATTCGATTAGGGGTCGTTGATCGAACTTCGCCGATACGTTCATTGATCGAACGTTGTCGTAGGGCACACAACCTGGCAGGGGAGTGGTCGCCGCTCGGAGTTGTGCAGTGCGTTCCGTCAAACGTTCCGAAAGCGGTTGCGATCGAGGTCGCGCACAATAGGGGCAGCCGGTCGGTGGCACATACAGCTCGGACCGTTGGTCTGCCAAGGACAGAATCGCTTGACAAGCATAGCATTGTTCGGCAGCGGTTTCCTGTAGGCTGGGATCGACTGCCACGCGTTTATCAAACACGAAACAATCGCCACGATAGTGTGCGTCGCCGCACTCTTCAAAGTAATTCAAAATTCCGCCATCCAATTGGAAGACCTGCGCAAACCCTTGTTGTTCCATTAACGGCCCGGCTTTTTCACAGCGAATACCCCCCGTGCAAAACATCACGACAGGTTTGTTCCGATACTCATCGGCGAGCCGTTCAGTAGCCGCTGGAAAATTTCGAAAATGATCGATGCCAATTGGAATGGAGTTTGCAAAAGTGCCGAGTTTGATTTCATAATCATTCCGCACGTCGAGTAGCGCTACGTCGCGCCCTTCGTCCAACCACGCTTTCAATTCGCGAGGCGAAATTTTCGGGCTGGTTTTCTGGCGTGGACGAATTTCTTCCAAGCCCATCGAAATGATCTCTTTTTTCAATCGAACCAACATCCGATTGAAGGGTTGATGATCGCTGATGCTCTCTTTGACCTTGAATCCTGCAAACTCGGGTTGTGCCCTCAAGTGTGCCAGAAACTGCTCGATACTAGTCGGCGAGCCCGCCAGAAAAAGGTTAATACCTTCTAGCGATAGTAAAATCGTACCCTTGAGTTCGAGAGAATTACAAAACGGCAGTAGTTTTGCTTTGCGTTCTGCCAAATTGTCCAACGGCACAAATTGATAGCCGGCGATATTGACAAAATCGGACATGAAATCTTAGTTTTTGAACAGAGTTGGGGCGGCTCAATCGTGATTTAATCAGACGATTCTGCTAAGCTACTAATAGAACGCACAAGCTTTTTTTTGGCAAGCTTGGCGGTCTTCCCAAATAACTTCCGCTACCGATTTTTCTGGCAATTTGCGATGACTTTCAATCCGTACCATCAATGGCTGGGCTTGGACCCGCGCTGGAAGAATCCACACTATTTCCAACTGTTAGGCGTTAGTTCGAAAGTTCTGGATGAACTGGCGTACGCCAACGAGGTTCAGGCCGCTGCGCAAGCCAAACTGGAGTTGTTGAAGTCGATTGCTGGGGCGGAAAATAGTGCGGTTCTCGATCAGGTGCGTCAAAGAATTTTGCGAGCCGCCGAGGTGCTCGCGGATTCCCAGCGGCGGTCCGAGTACGTTCAGAACTTGAAACTCAAAAACACCGACAGCCGGCCGCCGGTTGTCGCCGACTCGCCCATTAAGAAACCAACGCCCCGATCTCCGCGCGAGCGGAATTCGTCGGATTTGTTGCCACCGATGGCGGCATTGCAGTCTTCGATCCCATTGGCTGAAAAAATTATTCCGAGCGAAAGTTCGCCTCCCCCAAGAGACGTTCCGCAGATTCCGATGGCGATTCCGATTCAAAAACCATTGATTGCTGAATTAGCCGACAATTTGGGTTCGGTGGCAGCCGACAGCGCAAATCCCGAATGGGTCAACGAAGTGAACGTCGAACCGCCAATGCGGCTGAAACCTGTTCGTAAACGCCGGACGTCCAAGCTTGGACTCTTGGGGGCGATATCGATGATTTTGATTACAGTCATTTCAGTGGCTGGATTGTATTTTATTATTGATCGCTTGGCTAACAAAATGTTTTCCAACGTCAATCCAACGTCGACTGGATCTACCGTGGATGTTGGTGCGGATCCTTCCTCGTCGAACGAGTCGACGAGCTCGACTGACTCGGGAAATGAACCATCCAATTTGGAGACGATCGTAAAGGAGATTCAGGAACGAGGATTGCCGGAGGAAACCGACGCCGATCGGGCCAATGTTTTGGCCAATGATCCAGCGCATCGCGTCGGACGAATGAGGAAACCGGAAGTCGATAGCGAGACCGATCGAGTACTCGATAATACCGAACAAAGTGATCCTGGCCGTGATGCCACCGAGACAGGCAATGACGCGGTCGACGCCGAGACTTCAGCCGAATCGGTCCAACCAGCGAGACCCCTGACTGAATTGGAATCGCTTGAATTAGTCAGTCGGCTGCGGCAAATCCGTCGCAGTATGTTTCGCCGTGATCGAGAATCTGTCAGTCGCAATGTAACCGAGACACAACGTCGGATCGACAAGCTGCTGGATCCAAGTTTAATTTCTCTCAATCCTTCGCAGCAACGTCTAAGGAAGCATTTCGAAGCGACCAAGAGTGCCGTCGACCTGTTGGACGGCTTCTGGGCTCAAGTTGTCAGTAGCAGCTTGGCGATGGAGGGAGGACAGGAAATTTCGTTGAACGAGCAGACCGTCGGGTTTGTGGAAGGAACGGAAGAATACGTCATCTTGCGGGTTGCGGGTTCGAACATAAATTTTCGTTATGAGTTTTTACCGCCGGGGTTGGCTGTGAAAATTGCCGAGATCGGAGCGATCAACGATGTACCGAGCTGGCGGATGTCTTTAGCGGCTTTTTTGGGATTACAGAACGACCCCCAGGAACGACATGCGGATCGGATTGAAGAATTAATTGCGCAATCAGTTGCCGATGGACACGATGACACCCTGTTGCGTGAATTCTTGAATGATGACTTTTCGGATATTGCCGTGGCGACAAAATTAAAACTTCCCAGTGAAGCGGAAATTTCCGAGCTATTGCAGGATTTTCAAACGGCGGAGAATTCCCAGAGTCCAACGCGAGTGAAACCGCAATTGGCCAACCGTTTGGCCAATCGTTTAATGACAATGATCCCCGATACCCAAACGCGGGCCATTGCTTACTTGTATCATGCTCGTGAATTGGCAACTCAGGCTGGAAACGCTTTTTTGGTTGAAGATGCGACATCAGTATTAGCCGACCGAGCCGACGTTGATCGTGGCGAACTCCTGCTTGCATCGATGTTGGAATTGAGCAAAAATCGACTCGACGCTACGCAAAGTCGGAACCTGATGGAAACCGCTATTCCGGTTCTTAAATCGGTCCCCGTGAGTGCCGGGAATAAACAAAAAATCAAAGAACTGGCGCAACGCTTGAACGGACTGGCAGAAACCCATCAATTTCTTGACGCGCAACGACGAATAAGTCAACTCAATTTGAATTGATTCCGGACCGAGACCGACTCATGGAAAATTCGCTGCTCCTCCAAACCTGAGTTCCAGTTAATTGAAATCGGCGATCGAGCGAATACCATTACTCAAAAACAAATTCAGAATTCCCAATGCCGGACTATCAAGCAATTTACAATCATGTCGTAACGTCGGATCCGCGTTACAACCAGGCAGAAAACTCACCCGGTTTGCGGGCTGCCATTCAGGCCACCGAACAACTGAAAATGATTTCAGGTCGATCGCTGGACATTGGCTGCGGCGTCGGTTTTGTGATCGAATTTCTGTCAGGTCCAACTTTCGATTTGTTGGCTTTTGGAGTTGATATTAGTGACGTTTCGATCGATCGGGCCAAAACCCGCTTGGCGCCAATTGCTGGTTGTGCGCAGCGCCTGGCCGTCCTGAAAACGCCGCAGCTCCCCTATGAAACGGATTTTTTTTCACTTGTAACTTGCTTTGATGTCCTCGAACATTTGGATCCGAGCGATATTGAAAATATGAAACAGGAAATACCACGCGTGTTACGACCGGGTGGCGTTTTCTTCGGCACGGTGTCGTGTCGAAAATCTGGCGTCAACGATCAATTTGGCGATAATTTGCATCGAACCATCCGCTCCGTCGACTGGTGGATCGATCAATTTCACCCCGACCACGTCGAGTTCGACGCGATTCGTCAGCAGCTAACCATCTGGAAACGTTCGCCTTTAGTAAAAATCGACGGACGAACCAAGCATTCAGTTGAACGCAAACCAAGCGGTCAAAACGCGGAATACCATTCCGGCAACACCGCAGCGCTCTATCAAAAAATTTACGACGAAAATCCGTGGTATGGCAATGCTCAGCGAGATCGTTGTCCCGGAATTCGATTGCTGCCGCAATATTTGGATTGGTTGCTAGGACCCGTCATGGATTTAGGCTGTGGTCGCGGACAAACGGTTGAGCGTTTGCGAGAACTCGGATTTGTCGCGGAAGGAATCGACCAAATAAAAAACCACGTGGGGATGCGGGTCGGGGATATTACTCAACCCATCGACGACTTGGGAAATTTTAACAGCATCGTTTGCGTGGACTGTATCGAACATCTATTTCCGAAACAGGTCGAAGGCTTATTTTCCAACATGCAACAAGTCCAACGCCAAGCATTTTCGATTCACAATGGTGAGTCCACCGGCACTGGGCAGGAATTGCACGTTAATCGGTTGAGCTTCGAAGAGTGGGAGGAACTGATTGGCAAATATTTCGAAATCGAATCGATCATTCCGATCACGCCCGAACAAAAGCTGTACCTGACGAGATCCCGCCGTTAGTTTCAGAATTGGCGCACGGGCCTGAACTCGGAATACACGATTCGAACGAACCGATCCAATACCTATCGAATCGTCTATTCCGAATCGTCATAGGTTCGCCGGTCGGCCGAATGCCAAAGCGGCAATCCCTCGCGGGCGCGCTCAGCCAAGCGATTCACCTTGTCCACTGATCCAGGCATCGCCTTTGTCGATTCAAAATGATCTTCCTGGACCGGCTGGGGTTCAAAATTCCAATCCCCATCTCGAATTGCATCCAAAATTGATTCTGTCATGGTTACATCCTCTTTTTGAAACAAAGTAGTCAATCAGGCGACTCCGCCTCGGATGGCGCTTCCCTGCCGAAACAACCCGTTGTCTGTCAAAGGCAGCAAAATCATTCTGCTACCACCCTTGCACGTTAACAACTGTACCAATATCGCGAATGGAAACGCGATGTCAAGGAAATTCGGTCTGCTGATGAATAGTTCAATTACACTTTTGCCAGGCGCGCATGAATTCTCCAAGGCGTTGCTGGTCCAAGTTCGCACGACCGTCCAAGCAGACAGCGCCTCGGACGCCAATCAAGTCGGGTTCGCAAGAGATCAACCGAGGAAGGGACTCAGCGCTCACTGAGCCCGCGATAACGACGCGCACGTTGTTGGCCCGCGCGCGTTCTATGAGCAAGCGCAAACGACGTTCTCCGAGGATCTCCAGCGTCGTACCGCCATCTTTGCGAAAAGTATCCAGTAATAGCGTTTTTTGAGGTTGCGATTGGAGCAAGTCCAATACCGCTTCGATCGCCGGCGCACGGCAGTTCGCGGCATCGACATAGGCGACGCCGACTAATTCGACTGTCGCCGGGAGGTTTTTCTGAAACCGCAGCCAGTCTTGTTCCCAATCCCGCTGCACTTCCATGCCCGCCAACCCGATTTTGGCGAACCGGAAACCCGCTAGATCCGCATGAGACCAATGACCTGGCTGACGATTTACGGACGGTTCCATCCAAGCCGTTAATTCGCCGAGTGCGATGCTCTTGGTTAATTTGGCCGGTAATTCCGCCAGTATTTGTTGACAAACGTGTCGATCCACCGCTCCCAAAGCACCTGCAGAAGGCTCCTTCAAGTCGAGAATTCCGATTGGATAGCGACTGACCATAATCGCCTCGGCAACGTCGCGTACACTGATCAACAACTGGGTCAACGAATAGATCCTTGGAGTTAGAAACAAAGTGAGACAACTGAACCGGACAGTCAACTATTCAAAAACTGCAGATCAAGATATTCTATTTGAATTCCGAACCGAACGATCTTTTGGTTTCGAGCCAAAAAATCCTTTGAAAATTACTTCGTGGTGCGAAAAAAATCGGCCACCTCCAACATGAGCGACGGCATTCAGCACCCACCGATCACATCCGATTCCGAGGTGACAGCGTTCTGCCAACGAGCTGCCAAGAGCCCGTTTATTGCCTTTGATACGGAGTTCGTGTCCGAGAGTCGTTATCGTCCGCAGCTTTGTTTGTTGCAAGTCGCCACCGAACAAGAATTCGCGATTTTCGATACGCTGGTCGTCAACAATGTCAACGAATTTTGGGACCTTTTGGTTTCGGGCGACCAAGTAACGATTGCCCATGCGGCGCGCGAGGAATTTTTGTTTTGTTTCCGCGCCGTTGGACAACGTCCAAAAAACCTGTTCGACGTCCAACTCGCCGCCGGTATGATCGGACATGAGTTTCCCGCCGCTTACAGCAATTTGGTGGCCAAGACTTTGGGGAAACCGGTCGACAAGGGAGAAACGCGAACGGATTGGATGAAGCGGCCATTATCGGCGGCTCAAATAGATTATGCCCTGCAAGATGTGGTGCATTTGAAACCGCTCTACGATTCTCTTTCGCGAGAACTCCAGCAACTCGGACGAATGGATTGGCTGGACGAAGAAATGTCGGTTTGGTTAACCTCTCTGGAAGTTTCCGAATCCGAACCGCAATGGCAACGCGTTGCTGGAATTTCCGGATTGAACAGTCGAGCGTTAGCGGTCGTCCGCGAAATCTGGATCACCAGGGATGACGAAGCGCGCCACCGCAACCGGTCTCCCAAACGAGTCCTTCCCGATGATCTGATTGTCGAATTGGCTCGCCGTGGTACCGCTGATCCCAAACGACTGAAGGCGATTCGCGGTTTCGAAAATCGTGTTTCCGCAGCCATGATTCAGCCGCTGGCCGAGGCCATCGATCGAGCGAACGCGTTGGCCGAGCACGAACTGCCTCCCAAATTGCCCCGATCAAAAACCATGAACTTGGGACTGCTCGGACAATTCCTGACCACCGCATTAAAAATTGTGTGCAATCGGGAAAACATCGCTGCGGGAATCGTGGGCACGGCTCAGGACATTCGCGATCTGGCCGCGTGGCATATGAAAATGGCGCCAGCGAATCCCAAACCGACATTGGCGACCGGTTGGAGGGCAAAAATTATCGGTCAAATGATCGAAGATATGCTCGATGGTTCTGTGGCCATTCGCGTCGGCAATCCAAAATCGAGTGAGCCGCTTGAGCTGGAATGGATCAAATCAGCCAAGTAATACCGTTGGCCAAGGGCTAAATCATTACCAGGCTTTCCAGCAACAACCGCAATTTTCTCAGTTCGCCTTCATGGTCGATTTCCGGGTCGTTCGTCGGTTGAATGTCGACACACAATGCGCGATTGTAATTTACTTTGCGCAAGAGCAATATCAATCGACCGTAATCGATAATGCCCTGTCCCACACGCACCTGAGGATTTTCAGCGGTGGAATCTCGCAAATAGACATTGTGCACGTATTCGACCAGTCGTTCATAACTGGTGGCGTTGGGATGTCCCAAGTGATAATGACTGGGATCCATCGAAAGCCCCAGCCCTTTAACGTGGCTGCAAATCACCGACACCGTATCGGGGTCGGCGGAAAGATGTCCCGTTTGGCTGCGCATCGCCACCCGAACACCATGTTGTTCGGCAATCAACACCAATCGTTTGTAGCGTTCGACTTCTTCGTTGAACGGCGTGCCGTGTTCGCCTGAGGGAACGGTCAGCGTAACGATTTTCGAATACTTTGCTAATTCACAACAGTCTTTAAAAGTCGCATAGTACTCTTCTCCCTCCGCCTCGATTTGCAGACTAAGTCCGATCACCGTCAATCGACGGGTCGAATTGATCGTGTCATACGCCTTTTGCAAATCGGTCCGGACCTCGGAGGGCCGTAGGTGATTTCCGCTTTCGTGAATGTCCAGTTCGATATGGGAAAATTCCAAATCGGCTAGTTTCTCGATGGATTCCGAAAGTGATAGTTGGGGAAAACAATTGGTGGTTGCGGCAACAAACACACGCAGACTCCTTCGCGCGACACGGTGGCGGTAATATAGCAAACCAACATTCCGGTAGGTTCACCAGAACGCCCGATGGATCGATCAGGCGTTCAATTGCGTAGCTTAGAGGGATTACGGCATATTATCAACACCATTCAAGCGTTAGAATTGGGCGAGCGGTTTCAACGTTTCCCGTTGTCGAATTTCTCCGCGTGAATCCAAACCATTCTGGGAGCACAAAATGCTGAATCAAAAATCCCAACTACTGTTGTTGACGTTGACTTTTTTCCCGTTTTTTTGCTGCGGCACTTCTTTTGCGCAATTGCCAGTAGCAGCTCAACCTTCCCAGCCTGCCGGGCAAGTTCCGTCGGGGAGTAAGTCGGATGATGCACAGGCTGCGCGGCTGGAGAAACTAGCCAAGTATTTGACCAATACCCGCTGGACTGGCCAATTTACGGTCACCGGCAAAGACACTCCACCGACCTCGGAACACTACGAAATCACGCAAGCGATCAAAGCGGAAGAAGGAGATTACTGGAATTTGGTCGTTCGTATCAAATACGGTGCCAACGATACTACCCTGCCACTGCCGCCGATCGAAATCAAATGGGCTGGTGAAACTCCCGTAATAACCGTGGACAAGGTTACAATTCCGGGTTTGGGGACGTTTGATGCGCGCGTCTTGATTCGCGGCGGACAATATGCTGGGACCTGGTCACACGATGAGGTCGGTGGGCATCTATTCGGCAAGATCGAAAAACTGGAGGCTGAACCACAGGGTTCCGCGAAACCGGAAGCAAAACCTGCAGTCGATAAACAGAACTAAGTCGGAGCGTTTTCACGGACCAATTGCGAAATTTTCTTGAAGGATTCGCTGCCGGCCTTCTCGCACCATTCAAACAAGATCGCTTCGGTCGTCGTTGGGATAACGCCTGAATTTTCCAATCGTCGAATGGCGGTGTCGTGATCGAGTTGACTTCGCGCGCCCACGGCGTCAACTGCCAGATAAACGTTGAATCCCGCAGCCGTCAAATCCAAAGCCGTTTGAGCGACACAAACATGGGTTTCGATTCCCGTCACTACCAATTTACTAATCCCTTGCCCACCCAATTCCGCCAGTAGCGTTGAACACTCGCGACAGCTGAACATTGTTTTTTCGGGAAACGAAACAACTCCCGCGGTTGCCAGCCGATCGCGCAATTCCACGACCGTCCGACCTAAGCCCTGGGGGTATTGTTCTGTCGCCGCGATGCGCACGCCGAGCGTTTGCGCGCCGCGGATCAAGCGACCGATGTTCCATTGAATTCGTTGGTGATTGGGGATCAGCGGCAGCAGTTTTTCCTGAACATCGATGATCAACAAAGCGGAATCACCCACATTCAATAAAATCGGACTGCGAAACGTTCTTAATTCAAACGAGTTTTGTGGATCGGGCTGCATGTTTTCTCCTTAATTTGAGAATAGCGGTTACGTTGACTTGGAGCAACCTTGGACTCATAAGCACCAGTACATAAGTAAACTGGCATAACCCTCACCAGTCGACACAATGGGAGAAACGAACATGGATTTACAGGATGATCGTCGATCCGACTTGCAGTTTGGAGATATCACTGAGAAAATCAGCGGTTGTGCATTCGAAGTCATCAATGAGTTGGGAACCGGGTTTCTGGAATCAGTATATGAGAACGCCTTGGCAATCGCTCTCCAGGACAAGGGATTGCGAGTGCAATGCCAGCATCCGATTCATGTTCGCTTTCGACCACGAATCGTTGGCGAGTTCTATGCCGACCCTCTTCGTTGAAGGAAAAGTTGAAGGAAATGTCATCGTCGAGCTCAAGGCTGCCAAGGCGATCGCTCCCGAGCATGAGGCCCAGATTATTAATTACTTAAAGGCAACTGGAATCGAGGTCGGCCGACTGATCAATTTTGGCAATCCGAAACTCGAATACAAACGATTCACACGACACAAGTGAATCAATCAACGAATTGAAATCATCCTGTACATCTTGTCCATCCATGTTCATTCATTTTGTTCTAAAAATTATGCATCGGTGCTTAGCAACCATTGACTGGCAGCGACCGGTTACATCGTCTCTTGCCAATGATGTAGTTTATGTGAACGCACACAGCCAGGCAGAGATGCTAGAACCTTCGACTGCCAGCTCATTCGACAGTTTTTGAAATTCGTCGTGCGAAACAGGAAATCCGGCGTCGAACCAAAGACCGACTCCTAGAGGAGAAACCGAAATTCGATCAAAATGCTGTGGTAACAAAAAAAAGTGGAAACGGACTCGATGACAAAATTTCACGCAACGACAATTTTGACCGTGCAAACCAACGTTTCCGTCGCCATGGGGGGCGATGGACAAGTCACGTTAGGGACGGCGATCATGAAAGCGGACGCGATGAAAATTCGAAAATTACTCGATGGCAAGGTGTTGTGCGGATTTGCCGGCAGCAGTGCCGATGCGTTTGCGTTGATGGAGCGGTTTGAGCAATTTCTCAAAGACTCGCCGACCAACATTGTTCGCGCCGCGACCGAGCTGGCGAAACAATGGCGGATGGACAAAATGCTGCGTCAACTTGAGGCCTTGCTAATCGTTACGGATGGAAGACACACATTATTGATCAGTGGAACCGGCGACGTGATTCAACCCACCGATGGAATCGTGGCCATCGGTTCGGGTGGCAATTACGCAATCGCGGCGGCGCGGGCTTTGAAGCAACATACCCAATTATCGGCCGTCGACATTGTGCGCGAAGCGCTCTTGATCGCGGCCAGTATTGATATTTATACCAACCAGAACATTGTGGTCGAAGAAATAAAAACTGTCGGCTGATCTTCAATTATGGAAACTCTGACTCCTCAAGAGATTGTCGAACAACTGGACCGCTATATTGTCGGTCAAGCGGCGGCCAAACGATCGGTGGCGATCGCAATTCGCAACCGCTGGCGTCGCCAACAGCTGTCCGCTGAATTGCGTCAAGAAGTTTCACCCAAAAACATCTTGATGATCGGTTCCACCGGCGTTGGTAAAACCGAAATTGCGCGCCGGCTGGCCAAATTGACGGGTGCGCCATTTATCAAAGTCGAAGCCACAAAGTATACCGAAGTCGGCTATTACGGCCGCGACGTGGAAAGCATGATTCGCGAATTACTGGACAATGCGATAGCTTTGGTCCGAACGGGTGAACGCGAGAGCGTAAAAATGCTGGCCGTCGAACGTACCAACGATCGATTGGTCGATTTGCTTTGCCCGAAACAGGTGGACTACGAATTTACGGCAACGCCAACGTCGCCTGATCGCGCTGCTTCGAGCGCGCGTTCGCTACCTGATTCAACTGACGCGGCTGCGGCCGAAGGCGATTCCCTCTCCCGGACTCGTGCGAAAATGAAACGCATGCTGTTAGCCGGTGAGCTCGATGAGCGGACGGTCGAAATCACGGTTGAGCAAAAATCGACACCGGTCATGATGGGCGGTATCGGAATCGAACAAATGGACATGGATTTTCAGGGGATGCTAGAAAAAATCATGCCCACCTCGCGGACCAAACGGATACTTAAGGTTTCTGCCGCGCGGACGGTGATCTTTGATCAAGAATGCGATGCGTTATTAGATGACGATAAGATCAACAGCCAAGCCATCGCATTGGCCGAAAATTCAGGCATTATCTTTATTGATGAATTAGACAAAGTCATTGCCAGTGATACCAAATCGACCGATGTTTCACGGCAGGGCGTGCAGCGAGATTTATTGCCAATCGTCGAAGGGACCACGGTGCAGACAAAACAGGGCTACGTTAAAACGGACCACATTCTGTTTATTGCCGCCGGCGCGTTTCACAAACATCAACCCAGTGAACTAATGCCAGAACTGCAGGGCCGATTTCCGATTCGCGTCGAGCTGGATGACCTGACCAAAGAAGACTTCGTCCGAATCCTGACTGAACCCAAGAACAGTCTGACCCGGCAATATACTGCTTTGTTGGAAACCGAAGGGGTTCAACTGGAATTTACCAGCGACGCCATTGAGGAGTTGGCTGTCGTGGCCAATCAAGTCAACCAATCGACCATGAACATCGGCGCGCGGCGTTTGTACACGATTTTGGAACATCTATTGGAAGATCTGAGTTTTGAAGCCCCCAACATGAAGCTGGGAAAGGTCACGATTGATGCGGCCTATGTAAAAGAGAAATTAGGCTCCATTGCCGCCGACGAAGATCTGAGCAAATACATTTTGTAGACCAGTGTTTTGTTAGGGCGCCTTGGATTCGCTGCAAAATGGTGGCGCCGCCTATACCCGGGGAACTTACCCCATTCCTCAACGTCGTTCCTCGAATCAAGTGTATTGAATGCGGGATTCCGGCGGTTATACTGACCGGGCGTTTTCATTTCGAGGGTCTCCCGGCTGGGCTAGAAAATTATGAATCGAACTGCGTTTTGGCTATTGTTGTTGTCTGTTCAGGGGCTGATTTTTTCACCTGTGTTGGGGGCACAGACGGCTTCGTTTAGGCAGGTCAACACCAACCCCTTCGGCAATAATATTACCGGCGACGCCGCCAATGAACCTTCAATTGCGGTCGACCCAAATAATCCCAATCGCATGGCCATCGGCTGGCGACAGTTTGATACGATCACGTCCAATTTTCGCCAGGGCGGAGTGGCGTTCACGACAAATGGTGGATTGACTTGGACGTCCAGCGTTTTGACTCCCGGCTTGTTTCGTAGCGATCCTGTTTTGGAATCGGATGCCGACGGAAATTTTTATTACTCCAGCCTGAGTTCGACGACTTCGGCTGAGATATTCAAATCGGTCGATGGGGGAGCAACTTGGGGTAGTCCCATCAATTCCTTTGGCGGTGACAAACAATGGATTGCGATTGATCGGACCAACGGTCCGGGTCGTGGCAACGTGTACCAACATTGGAACGTCCAATTCAGTTCGGTCGCCAATACGAGTTTCACTCGTTCAACCAACGGCGGAGTTTCGTACGAAGCGCCGACGGCTGGCCCCAGTCCGTTCACGAAATGGGGTACGCTGGACGTTGGACGCAACGGAACGTTGTATGTTGCCGGCTCGGCGTTGAATACATCCAGTGGTCATTTATTTTCCAAGTCAATTAACGCGCAGAATGCAGGACAGATTCCAATATTCTCCACTCCGCAGGTCATTTCTTTGGGCGGCACCACATCTTCGGGCGGTGTCAACCCCGCCGGTTTGCTGGGCCAAGTTTCAATCGCCACCGATCATTCCCAAACCGCCAACGGCGGAAACATCTACGTGTTGGGCTCGGTTGATCCGACGGGCTCGGATCCACTGGATGTAATGTTCATTCGCAGCACCGACGACGGCTCAACCTGGAGTAATCCGATTCGAATCAACAACGATCCGACTGGTAACAATGCCTATCAATGGTTCGGCACAATGTCGGTCGCCCCCAACGGTCGCATAGATACCGTTTGGAATGATACCCGTAATGATGCGTCTAATACGTTTTCGACATTGTATTATGCGTATTCGCTGGACGGTGGTTTGAGCTGGTTAGGCAACATTGCCTTGACGCCGGCTTTTAACCAGTCACTGGGCTATCCGATGCAAAACAAAATGGGCGATTATTACGACATGGTATCCGACAATTTGGGTGCTAATCTGGCATTCTCGGCGACGTTTACCGGCGGACAGGATGTGTATTACATGCGGATCAATGCGATTCCGGAACCAACCACAATCGCGTTGCCATTGTTTGTACTGGCAGCTTTGTTCCCGCGAAACCGCCGCCGAGTACAGGCGATTTTGTAGTTCGCCGAATCGCTGCCTGGTCGCCGAATTCATGTTCGAAACAGCCTCGCTGTTCAGCTAGATTGGGCGGGTTACAGGGCGCATGTTCAAAAACCGAAAAAGTCGGTTCGTGTCAATGTTTCATTTCCGTCACAGCTGAAAATCGCCGACAAATTTTCAGCGGAACGTTTGACGATCCGCGGCTTGAATGTGGCGTCGATCATCAAGACGCCCATTTCATCAGGCTGTCCCAACATCTCAGCGCCGATGGCTTCGCCCGACAGTGGCGTTGGATCGGTCCAGATGGACGAGGATTTCGGACCTCCGTCGATCACGACTGCCGTCCAAATTCGTTTATCGGTGATGTCGGCTAGTCTCGGAACCGAGCGGTCGTTGCGAAACAACCCCTTGTCCGTTTCCGCAATATGAATGCGGGTTCTTGAGTCCATTCCCGCATCGTTTGTCTGTTGTAGATCAACGAAAACGGCCGGCATCGTTTTCGCAACCGCCAGATTTTCTGCACTGTCCCAAGGCTTGGAAAAATCAAATCGATCATACAATTCCTGCTCCCCCAAAAAAGGCAATATCGCAACTCGCCAACTTAGCTGATTGGGCGAACCGTCGGCGCTGTTAAACACGGCCTTCGACGCTGGCAACCGACCGTGCTGTGATTCAAATTGTTTGATGGCCGTACCAATTTGTTTGAGTTGGCCAATTCGTTGCGCGAGCAGGGCCTGTTGACGGCCGTCCGAAACCAGGGCAGCGATCAATTGGGTTGTACTGTCAGGCCGTTGTAGTTTGATCTCAACGACATTCTCTGTGGAATTGACACTGAGCAAGCCCTCAGTTTGAATTTCGTTCCCGAAGTTTTGGAGTGACGCTGGTGTTGCCAAGACC
Organism: Mariniblastus sp.; assembly: GCA_031409295.1. GTDB lineage: Bacteria > Planctomycetota > Planctomycetia > Pirellulales > Pirellulaceae > Mariniblastus. The sequence goes on along the minus strand of JANNWZ010000078.1, from coordinate 11,074 downwards.
GTCATCGACTCAGTTGTTCGATTCATCATTTGCGACAACATCGGAGATGAGGAAGTCGGCCCCATTAATTGTTCGTTCAAAGTTCGTGCGAGTTTCTGTGCATTTTCTGGATTGGAAACCTGAATTCGTGCGACGACCAGATTGTTTCCTGACAACGAAATCTCCCAATCAACCTCTTGTAGCAGATTCGGCAGATCGGCCAATTGCTTGCCTTGGTCGCCAAAATTCGCCGCCATTCCTAACAGGCTCTGCAAAAATCGCTGGATCGGCTCGATCACCAATGCACCGTTGACATCCGCATCAATGGCAAGCCGGCTAAATTTTTTGGTTAGCGGTGTCTGCTGTCCCGAGGGAGCGGTCAATTTTTCCAATTGCTTCGTCGAGCCAATCGCTATTCGTTTAGCGTCGAGTCGAACGGCCTTAATTTTCGGAATCGCAGAGTCCTTTGGCGCCGCAGCCGCCACGTTTGCCGTTGGCTCGGCGGCATTGAGTTGTTCCTCATTGATGGGCTCAAAATAGTCCAGGACATAAATCAAGGGTGAGACTGCATCGGGCGTTGGCATCACGGTCAAGTCTTCTCGATCGATCAAGATCCACATGCGTTCGATTTTTTTTAGCGACGAATTTTCTCCACCGACCAAGGGTAACAAGGGTTGTTCCAAAGAGCTCCAGGGAACCTCGGCGAGTTCGGGCAAGCGAGTGATTTTCGCGAGTTCAATCACGGTCACCGCAAAATGGTCAGCGTGCAAGAACGAGAGTTCAAATGAATTGTTCGCCACCGGTGAATTTGCGTCCCGCTCGCCCACCGTCTCTGCCGATTCGAAAACAGGTTGGGCAGAATTGTTGCGAGGAATACCTTCTACCACCGAAGGCCCACCGCAACCTGACATGAATAACGGTCCTAGCAAAATGAACCCGATAGCCATTCGGTTGCCGACAAACTTACGAGGCCAAAATATTCGAGGCATAGTTCTATCGTTCTAATTTGTTAGAGGCGTTATGGTGGCAGGCACTGTCGTATTTCAGTTTCAAAACCGATCGCCGACGCGAGCAATTGTACCGGCAACTGCCCGTCTGTGTCGTTCTTGGCCTGATCATTCAGACTGGGTTTTTGCATTGGCAGGATGGGAGGGTCGAGTTCGACCATTGGCGATACTGGAATCCAGCAGGGCCTGAAGTCGCTTCAAGTCGTCGGCGTGTTCGGATGCAACGTCGGTTTTTTCTGCGGCGTCCTGGGTCAAATCAAAAAGCTGATCGGTGGTTGCCACCGGTTGTTTTTGCGTCGCTGGTTTTTGACCCAACCGGCTGCGAACCAATTTCCAATCCCGGGACCGAAGGCCGAATTGACTGCCGGTGTTATCCTGTTGGATAAGATAATCGCGACCCTTGGCGCCGGAGTGACCCAACAGCGCACCCAGCACGTCAAAACTATCAAGGCAAGCGTCGGCCGGAATTTGCTGACCGGTCAGTTTGGCGAGACTCGCTGCGAGATCAATCGTACAGACGATTTGCTCGGAAACGCCGGGTTCGATGCGACCTTTCCAGCGTGTGATGAAGGGTGTGCGTGTGCCGCCTTCAAAGACGCTATATTTTCCGCCGCGGAAGGGACCGGAGGGCTGGTGATTGCCAAGTTTTTCGACAGCTTGATCCTTGTAACCGTCGTCCAGCACCGGACCATTGTCCGAGCAGATGATCACCAATGTTTTTTCTGCGAGCCCCAGTCGATCGAGGCTGTTCATCAACTCGCCAACGCACCAGTCGAATTCCAGGATTGAGTCACCGCGTGGACCCATACCGCTCTTTCCAATGAACCTCTCGTGCGGCGCCCGCGGCACGTGGATATCATGCCCCGCGAAGAACAGGAAGAACGGTCGATCCTGATTCGATGCCAGCCATTGGTTGGATTCCTTGATCCATTCATCGGCAAGATCCTGGTCCCGAAAGCGCGCTTGCAGGCCACCGGTGTAAAAGCCAATGCGACCAATCCCATTGTGTATGGTACCGTTATGACCATAGCTCCAATCCATTTCCAACGTTTCGCGGTGCGTGATTCCAGTGGGGTGATCCGACGATGGTGTTTCGTCCCCGACCCACAGCGGATCCGCCGGATCGAGATTTCTTACATGGTGGTCTTTCACGAAAACCTGCGGCACACGGTCGTTAGTGGTTGGCAGCAGCAGACAGTGGTCAAATCCAATCTCCAACGGACCTGGGCTGAGCTCGCCATTCCAATCAGGTTTGTCAACGCCCAGTCCCAGATGCCACTTGCCGATGACGGCCGTGGCGTAGCCTTGTTGTTTGAGTAGGGAGGCGATGGTTGGCGTGCCGGGCTGGATCAGCGCGGGCCCGTTGGGTGGCGCCACGCCAGTGCCTTTGATGCGGAACGCATACGTTCCGGTGAGCAGCGAGTATCGGGTCGGAGTACACGTTGATGCCGAACAGTAGCCACTGGAGAAACGAAGTCCCTCCGCCGCAACGCGGTCGATATTGGGAGTTTGCATTGAGGATGTACCGTTGCACGATACATCGCCATAACCGAGATCGTCAGCCATAATGACCACGATATTGGGTTTTTCCACTGCGTAGGCCGCGTTTGAAAAAACCAGCATGGCTAGCAACTTTAACGACTTTTGCATTTCCGCGAACCCCGATGATCGACTGTTGAATCATAAACGCAGCGCAAGTGAATCAGCCTTTTAATCCGGCACGTTAGCGTTTGTGAATATCGTTTGTTTGTTGCTATGAGCTGGTTCAGGAATTCGACGACGCTACGGCAGGTCTTGTTATTAATGTCATCATTATCACTACTCATAATATCACGGTTGTAGCATCGTTGTAGCACGTCGATGTTATGGCCCCGATTCGCGGTTTGTAGCCGCTGCTCGATTTATGGCCTGAATTTTTGAGCCAGTGCTCGCTCTAGACTGAATCAGCAATTGCTCAAGGCAAATCGTCGTCAACACATTTACTTGCTAGCGAAGCAAGCCAATTATTGGAACAAATCGAGGTTTTTTGGTCGCCGATTTGCGGGCCCCGAAAAAAGTCGGATAAAAAAACTTTCAAAATCCTCGGCAAATGCCCGTCGGTTCCATATTGGAAGAAATCGTGGCATTTGCTAACCTACGCCCAACGGCGAGCGGAACGACTGACTTTTGCCAATCCTCAGAATTTGTCCTCACCCGCCGTTAATCAGCAACCCCAGGATTGCCGATTTTAAAACTGTAACGTACAAGTCAACATGACTTTTCGATAAATCGATTCCGGTAGGGATACCGCCAAGTTTCATTGATCCGGCAATCAATGATTCACCGACAAAGGACGTCAACGATGGAAGTGAAAACAGATTTTGACATCAGTGTGCATATTCGCTGGATGATTCGGCGGGATATGCCGGAAGTCCTGAATATCGAAAAATCCAGCTTCGAGTTCCCTTGGTCGGAAGAAGATTTTATTCGTTGTTTGCGACAACGAAACTGCATCGGTATGGTCGCCGAATATGACGAACGTGTGGTCGGTTTCATGATTTATGAACTGCACAAAGACCAATTGCATGTATTGAATTTTTCCGTTCGCCCCGATGTTCGTCGACGTGGCGTCGGCATGCAAATGGTCAACAAACTGGTTGGAAAACTGTCTCAACAGCGTCGCAATCGGATCGTGCTGGAAATCCGCGAAACCAACTTGGCCGCCCAGATGTTTTTCAAAAATCTGGATTTCCGAGCGGTTTCGGTGCTCCGAGACTATTACGATGACACCGTCGAAGACGCCTACGTGATGCAGTTCCGGTTCAAGGGAGAAGCATCACAACCCGTGGAACCCATCAATCGAATTACGCGATTGGCCGGTTGATTATTCATCGAGTCGTTTAGGTGAATAGTATTGCAGGGGCGGGACTCGACGAGGCTCGTCTTCGTCGCAGCGTCGCGCCAGGACGCCGAACGCCGCGCTATCTATCTGTTTGTACGCAGAATCGTGACTCACACTACTGGCTACCGGCCAATGCCACTCACTTTGTAGCGGAACGGCGCGAGCCGTCCGGTATTTGCGTGGGAATTACGGACGAAAACCGGGCGGCTTGCGCCGACTCCGCTAACAATTACTCGAATGTAAGTCCCATTGGGCTACCGGAATGCGTGATATCGCGCAGCTTGGCGGCGAATTCCAACAGATTCTGAAAGATCTCGCTCGACGACGATCCTCGCGAGAATAAACTTAACACCGGTTCGCCGCATGAAATTCGAGTACCAACCTCCGGGATATCAGCGATGAATTGCTTGAGTCCAGAGCTGTTCCCGACATCTCGATAAAACGGCATCAGCTGTTGAAAGTCGGCTTTGTTCAGGGTAATGCCTGATTCGTTTTGACAGAACAGAATCGCTTTGCCGAACATTTCCGTTCCAAACAGGATCGGTTTGAAATTCGCTGGATGCAACGAACAGGCCTCCACGTGTTGCTGCACAATGGAAAATTGATTCACGTCGCGGCCTGGCATTTGGGCGGCGAGTTCAAAAATTTCAGCGGAGGCGGTAATGCGTGGATTGATGTCAACAGGCCACACGCCGATATCGTTGACTATTAGATCCAGCCCGAAAATTCCCGTAATCTTAAATTCATCGGCGATTGCACTGCCGATCGCTTCAATTGTTCTCGCCATCGCAACACTTAGTTTCATGGGGCCGATCGATCCACAATAGGAAAACGGAGCCGCCCCGAGTACCGCTTCGCCAACCAACTGACGGGTGCATCCGATTAACCGGCAGGACCGCGACGGATGGGAGCTGCGCAATGGTTGGGCTCCCTCAGACGGCACATTCCCGGCGACCAACAATGCCGACACTTGGTCGCCTGAGATCCGTCGTTGAAAGACCGTAACTGGTTGAGCTGGATCAATTCCGGGTTGATCACTGTTCCCAGTCGCATTTGCAATCGAAACATGACGGCCTCCCGCTGCGGCCAAGTTCTTCTGCAGCCACTCATCGGGCGGCTCGCATTTCAATAATTCTCGTTCGGTCTGGGGAAACCGCCCACCGGACTCTTCAATCAGCGCCTGGATTTTCGGTAGTGAATTGGCGTTTTGTAGTCGGGCAAGATCGGTCGAGCTTGGACCCAACAAACAAACTAGCGACTCCAGCCGCTGAACCAAGCCGATCTGGTTTTCAAAACCACCCGCGATTATCGCAGCGTCGTAGCTGTTCCCCTGAATGAAAGCGAAAATCTGAGTAAAATCCAGGATCTGAAAACAGCGCCGTGGGATTCCCGAATCGCAGCCGCAAATTTGTTTTAGATCCCAGTCGGCAAACCGGTCCAGCACATCAAAACCCCAGCCGGCTCGCCGGGCACTTTCGGCAATCGCCCGTCCACTCGCGGAAATAATCAAAATTCTCATCAAGGGTTGGTGCAATCGGAGATGGTGGCTGGTTGGCACAATCAATCGGGTTTGATAGTCTATCCTCGATCAAACGACAAGTGATTTAGGCACGGCAATTTTTTTGGGCCGCAAGTCACTGTTCCAGCTATTTAACCTAGGACTTTGGAGAGAAATTATGTCGATGCATGTCGGTGAAGCCCTTGCGGGTGATGGAAATGAAATTGCCCATATTGATTTGTTGATCGGTAGCAAGGATGGGCCAGTGGGCATCGCGTTTGCCAACGCTCTATCGACGCAAAGCGAAGGCCATAGCAATTTGCTGGCCGTGTTGACACCCAATCTGGCAGTGAAACCAGCGACAGTCATGGTCACCAAAGTCACGATTAAAGGTATGAAACAAGCCGTTCAAATGTTCGGACCCGCTCAAGCAGCTGTCGCCAAAGCAGTTGCCGATAGCGTGGCGTCCGGAATAATTCCAAAGGACCAAGCCGAGAAACTGGTTTGCGTATGCGGAGTGTTTATCCACCCGCAAGCCGCCGACGACAAGAAAATCTATCAATACAACTATGAAGCTACGAAGATGGCGATTGCCAACGCGATGAAGGGCTCCCCGTCGGTCGATGAAATGATTGCCGGCAAAGACGCAGCCGCCCATCCATTCCGCGGCTTCTAAGTTCGGGCTCAATCCCGGTGGATTGTTCCAAACCGGATTTATTCAATAATTCGTTTTGCTGAGGCCCGCGCGATGCGTGGGCTTTTTGCATTACTTAATCGAGTACCTAAATCCAATAATTCCCCGTGCCAAACAGTTCCTCATGTTGGCAGCGCGCAACACAACTGACGTTGTTTAGTCCGCAGTCCTCGTTTTCAATTCGCAGTCTGGCAATTTCGTTACAAGTTCCGGTTTCATGAGTAAACAAAAAATTCTGATTCAACTTGATTCTGATCCCCACGCAAGCATATTTGATTCCGTGGTCGCCATCGATTCGGGTGTCGAGCAATTGATTGCGCACGGCAATGTGACGGCGGACGTCGTCGAGGCACTTGTGCACGGCGCCATGTTCACACGCGGCCCCCATGATTTAAAAAACACCGCGCTGTTCGTCGGCGGTAGTGATGTGTTAGCAGCCGAAGCGATGGTGCAACGGGCGCTTGGTTGCTTTTTTGGCCCGCTGCGAGTCTCGTTAATGTCCGACCCCAACGGCGCCAATACAACAGCCGCTGCAGCCGTACTTTGCGCTGAACAACATCTGGATTGGGGTGGCAAAACCATCGCGATCTTGGCTGGAACTGGTCCAGTGGGACAGCGGATTGCGCACATTATTGCGCAACAAGCGGCGGGACTTGCCAAACCTCCCACGATCCGCGTTTGTTCCCGCCAACTGGCCAAGGCATCGCAGGTTTGCCAAACTTTGGCGTCGGTAACCAAGACGGAATTTTTCGTACCTTGGCAAACGGAAAATGAATCAACCGCCTTGACGGCGATTGAGCACGCCGATGCCATTTTTGCAGCCGGTGCGGCGGGTGTCCGCCTGCTGCCGATCGACTGGCAATCGCGAGGGAATGTACCAGCAGTCGCAATCGACTTGAACGCGGTCCCACCCGCCGGAATTCCTGGCATCGAAGTTCTTGATCGCGGAACGCTGAAGGGATCGACAATTTTTTATGGCGCGATTGGCGTCGGCGGCCTGAAAATGAAGATTCACAAAAAATGTTTGGCCAGTTTGTTTGAAGCCAACGATCGGGTGCTACAAACCAACGAAATCTACGAACTGGGAAAACAGTTGTAGATTCTCCGAATCAGGCCGCGCGGCGACGTGACCGAACTTCGTGACGACGAAACGGAGTCGCGTCATCGTCGGGCTGGTCCAAGCCATGGTTGATCGTCCACAGTCGAGCCTGTTTGTTGAACGAGTAAAACGCAGCGACCCAGGCCGTTTGGATGCCGGCTTTGCCATCGAGAATCGAGCCTTGCAAAATATACTCGCGAAAGAACCGCCACATCGGACGAATCAACAACTTGAACGAAGAAGTATCCTTGCCCTGTTCATGCCACTGCTCGGCTTGCAGCGTCGTGTATCGTTTGATTTTTTCGTAGATCTGATCGTAGTCCCAAACGGAAAAATGATCCATTTTTTCTTTGAGTTTGCCGACGCGGCCCGTCGAGACCCGCACTTCGCCATGATCGCTGGGTCCGTCATACCGACCGCGGTCCCGATGAAACAGCCGCAGAACTTTATCCGTGCGAGCATCTCCGTAGCGGAGCGGTTGGCCCATGAAATGATTATTGCGGCCGATCCAATAGCCATCGGCAGCAGGTCCACGACTCAGTTCAAGTTGAATTTCAGTCCTTAACGCTGGCGTGATTCGTTCATCGGCATCGACGATCAATACCCATTCGTGTCGCGCTTGAGGGATCGCCCAATTTTTGAAATCTCCGGACGTCACATATTCTCGCTCAATAATTCGGACTTTATCGAACTCCAAAGCGATTTGAATCGTATCATCGGTCGAGCCTGAATCAGCCACAATAATTTCGTCAGCAATGGCGTCAAAGCTCTGAATGCAGGCCCGTAGATTTCGATGCTCGTTCTTGCAGGGAACAATTACGGTGAGGGGTTGCTTCACAGGATTACCGAAACTCGGTCCGCTGGGGTTAGGTCTGCATGCCAGTAAAAACAATCGTGAGCGAATATTATTTCAGTTGCGTACCGAGAGATTAGGGAGTTACGGTGACTGGGTCAATGCACAATTCTTCGCGAAAATTTAGGCCAGCCTGATTGCGGAAGCCAGTGATTTAAGTGCACTTTCTCCCAATTATTAGCCAGTCGCGGCGGTGCGTGGATCGCGGTTGGCGTCTAGTTGCTAGCCCGATGCGAATTGCCAGCAAGGTGCGATTGGGCCGGTTTGATTGGGCTTGGTAATACCCGTTAGGCCGGTTTATTCTGACATTTGGTTCGCGTTTTTGTTTCCAGTTGCCTTTCGATTGGCTGTTTCATCCCATGGTAAATATTCAAAATAGGTCTCACGTTGTTTGGATTGCGTTGTTCCTATTGATCGCAATTCAGTCCGGCTGCCAAACGATGCAGCCCAACACTGCGGCCGGCGGATTGTTTGGATCGGCGGCGGGAGGCGCTCTGGGTGCAGCGATCGGTTCCCAGGATGGCAAGACCGGCGAAGGTGCTTTGATCGGCGGGTTGGCCGGCGGCACAATTGGCGCTTTGCTTGGAAACCAAGCCGATCGAGCCAATCAGCGCGACGAACAGAATTTTTACGCTCAACAGCGACTAGCCCAATCGGCGGCGATTACGATGGATCAGGTCGTCCAGATGACTCGCAGTGGGTTGAGTGACGAGTTGATTTCCAGTCAGATCGATCTCAATGGAATTGTGGCGCGGCCCAATTCGAATGACTTGATTTTGTTGCAACAAAGTGGCGTCAACGAACGGGTGATTCGCGCGATGCAATCGGCGCGAATCGCTGGGCAACCTGTGTTCACTCGCTCGGCTCCGGCGATTGTTATGCCGCCGGACATCATCTACGCCGAGCCCATCAATGTCGGGCCGCCGGTGTATTTTCAACCGACGCCGTTTGGGCCCGTCCATCACTTCGGTCCACCCCCCTGCCCTGGTTCGCACGTTGGATTGTCAGTCGGATTTTGATGCACGCGGTCGTTCGTGAAGTCAACGTTAAACCTGATCAGGTGCATTTGAGCACCGACCCGCAGATATCCGTTTGGCGACGCGTTCATTCAGTTTCGCTCACGGCTATTCTATCAACTTCGAATCTGGAATAATGACGTTGTGCCTTCAGCCCAGCATCAAATAGCCAGGAACTCTTATGGACGCTCAAGCCCTTTTGGATCAATTGCTTCAATCCGGAAAAAAACTAGCCGAGCAAGGTCTGGCCCACAGCGCGGAATTTGCAACCAAAAGCAAATCGATGGCCGAGCAGGGAATCGAGTTCGCGAAAAATAAATTGGAGTTGCCCCCCGCTGGACCTGAACGTGACAAGATGTTGACCAATCTGGGCGTTGGCGCGGCAGCGGGTGGCTTGTTGGCGCTGCTGGTGGGAACCCGGACCGGGCGACGTGCCTTGGGACCGGCATTAAAGCTCGGTTCTTTGGCGGCTCTCGGTGGATTGGGCTACAAAGTCTATTCTGATTGGCAGCAGACCCAGGGGATTAAGCCGCCCGCGGATGCCGTTGCGAGTTTGGCCGGCCCGATCACCAATGAGCGGTGTCTCATGATTGTGCGATCAATGATTGCGGCCGCTAAAGCCGATGGCAACGTCGATAGTCGGGAGCGTGGAGTCATTGAAGGGCGGATCAAGAGCTCAAATTTGGATCCTGCGACAACTGAAATTCTGATCAATGAAATTCAAAAACCGTTGGATGTCTCGTCGGTTGCGGCCATTGCGACGACGCCCGCCCATGCGGTGGAGGTCTATTTGGCTTCTCTGCTGGTTACCGATGAGGCCAGTGCTTTGGAACGCCAGTATTTGGCTGACCTGGCCGTCGCATTGAAACTCGAGCCCCAATTAGTTCAACGGTTGGAAGCCGAAGCGTTTGCCGTTGGATAATTCTATGTTGCTTGCTGTATCTACGCACCAGTCCATTGGCAATGTCGAGTCCCACCGCAATGCGCCGCATTTTCGGATTCGTGTTAAAACACCTTACGCAATCTCCCAGGAAGATCATGAGCAACGCCGACCACAACGCTTGGGCCAAATTTCGGATGCCGACTTGGGAGGATGATATTTCCCTCAATCACAATTCCAATTTGCCATTTGAGAATACGATCGCGCCCTGTGAAATGCCGCGAAAGGATTTCAATCTTCCATCGCAATTGAAGCCCGATTTATTGGGTGACAGGTCGTTGGAAAGTTATTTGACCAACGACCCCTATCCGATTCCAGCCGCCGAAGATCGCGAGGGCTACAACGCGAATTTCAACGCCTCGTATTATTTAAATGGATTATCGGACTATCTAAAAATCTGGCGAGCGGTGGAAAAATACAACGTTCCCGTGGACTCCTATTTGGATTTCGGATGTGCCTCGGGAAGAGTTTTGCGTCATTTTTGTTGCCAAAGCGATGTTCCCCACTTGTGGGGCACGGATATTAACGGACGACACATCAAATGGCTAAACGATTATTTGCCAAGGCGTTTGAAAATCATTCACAATCATTCCATTCCCAATTTGCAAATTGCCGATAACTCGATCGACGTGATCAGCGCGTTCTCCGTGTTCACCCATATCGACACGTTTGAAACGGCTTGGCTGGCCGAGTTGTACCGCATCCTGAAACCGGGCGGCCTGGTTTATCTGACGGTGCAGAACGATGATAGCTGGCGGTTTTTGCGCAACGCTGGACCCTCGCAAATGTTGGTCGATCGGTTGCAAAAACGAGATCCTAATTTCATGAATCTACTGCAGGCCGATCTTCCCGATACGCGGCTTGATTTCCGGCATACTGATCTGGGGCCATATCGGGCGGTGGTATTTCACAGCGATCGTTACTTGCGGCGGACCTGGGGCCGATTTTTCAACATCGCCGAAATCGTCCCGCTGGACCACGGCCACCATCAGAGCGTCTTCATCGGACGTAAATAGAGACCCGGCAACTTGCGGAAAAGTGGGTTAGGCTTGCAGCCTGTGGATTACATAAAGACAGGGTGGTAGCCTATACCAATTTTAAGGGTGG
>JANNWZ010000077.1:0-17267 GCA_031409295.1 Mariniblastus sp. | reverse complement strand
AAATCGGACACCGATGAAGAATCGGCCAGCGGCAATACTGACTCTTCTGCCAAGAAGGATCGAAAAAAACCGAATCCGGAAAAACGCCAACGACGACGCGCTTATCTACGACTGTATATCGGTCGATTATGGCCCCACTGGAAGATGGTTTTTCTGTTGACGTTGTTGGCCATCCTGGTCGCCGCGTTGGAATTGATTCAACCATTGTTTGCCCGACACATTATCGACAATGTGTTGCTCGGTGAGGGCGACTTCGCTGCTAAAGTTTTTCAACTTAACGTGGTTGGCGGAATTTTTCTTGCGGTCGTATTGGCCGTGCAATTCCTGGGAGTCGTGCGCAACTGGAACCAACGGTTGCTAAACATGCGCGTAATCATGACGCTGCGCAGGGCGTTGTTTGAACGATTGATGCAATTGCCACTGGATCAACTTTCGAACATGAAAGTCGGCGGCATCCTGTCCCGCTTGACCGACGACATCAACATGACCACCGGTCTATTGCAGATGGCCGTCATCTCGCCTGGTGTGGCGCTACTGCGACTGCTCATGGCGATGGGGATTCTGTTCTGGTTAAATTGGAAACTGGCACTGACGGCGTTGGGTATTATCCCTCCGATCATGCTACTTAGCTTGATTGCGATTCGTCGAATTCGTCCAATCTATCGCGCGATTCGCAAGGATGTCTCGCTGGTCGACGGACGAGTCGGAGAAGCGTTTCAAGGAATTCGCGCCGTTCGCGCGTTTCGGGGCGAATCCCGCGAATCACATGAGTTTACCGTGGGACATCATTTGATTACGCGAATGAAAATGTTCGCGGCCAGTCGAGAAATACTCCTGTGGAGCACCTGGGGTTTGTTAATGGCCCTGATCGGAGTGGTCATCACCTGGGCCGGTGGTTATTGGTATTTGTCCGACCAAGCCAGCAATGTCGCGGCGGCCCATCGGACTACGATCGGAGATATTTCCGCATTTCAATTTTATACGCTGTTGTTGTTAGCTCCCGTCTGGCAGATCGTCGAATCCATGACGGAACTCCAACGTTCGCTGGCCTCCATGGAACGCGTCTTCGAAGTCCTCGAGTCGCCCATCGACAAACCGGATCGCGACGACGCTCAACCAGCCGGCGACATCGTGGATGAAATCCGTTTCGAGTCGGTCTGGTTCGCCTATTCCGACGACAAAAAACCGGAGGAAGATTCCACCGGTTCAAGGGCCGGGTCCAGTAAATCCAACCCCTCCAACAAACGGCTCGCCGCGTCCGAATTGTCCGTTTCGACTACCGCTCTCGAACCGGCTGAACCGAAATATGTGATTCAGGATTTCACCTTGACGGTACCCGGTGGCAACGTGGTGGCGCTGGTCGGGCGCAGCGGTGCCGGCAAGACAACCATCACCGATCTCGTCGCGCGTTTTTATGATCCGGTTAGGGGGCGCATCACGCTCAATGGCGTCGACCTGCGTGATTATCAACTAAGCAGTTTTCGCAATCTGATCGGTGTGGTGCAACAGGAAGTTTTTCTGTTTGATGGCACGGTGTTTGAAAATATTGCGTACGCCAATCGCGACGCGACGTTCGACGAAGTAGTCGAAGCGGCTCGGCAAGCAAACGCGGACGAGTTTATTGACCAACTCCCGGCTGGCTACGATTCGATCATTGGCGAACGCGGTGTCAAATTGTCGGGTGGCCAGCGACAACGACTCTCGATCGCCCGCGCACTGCTGGCCAATCCCCAAATTTTGATTCTCGATGAAGCAACGAGCAACCTGGATACGGAAAGTGAGCAATTGATCAAACAATCGATGATGCGATTGCTGAAGAATCGAACCACCTTCATCATTGCCCATCGACTGTCGACAATTACCCACGCCGATCAGATTGTCGTTATCGAGGATGGGAAGATCGTGGAAACCGGCTCGCATGAATCACTCATGGCTGACGATGGACATTATGCCGAAATGGTTCGTCGACAACATGACGCCGTAAGTCTGATTTGATGGGTTTGGCGAAGCGAAAACGGTTCGCCGACACTACCCAACGAACTAGGGAAGGTATCCTGGTTCACGAGATGCGACACTATCCGGAACCGTAAATCCTGGAGTCATCTGCCTTAGTGGCAACTGGGACCAACTCGGTTAGGCTATAATCCCGGTTGCGATTACAATTATCAAGCGCAGTGGAATTTCGTTTCTCTGATCGGTCCGGATAGGTTTTCAAAATGTTAATGAAATACTCTTGCCTATTAATATTTGTCGCCACTGGCGTTTCGTGTATTCGGGAATCGACACCCAATGCCACGAAGACCCGGATGGACGAGTCCCCGGCAGCAAACGTCGCGACGGCGAACGAACCACCTCAGCCAGCCCAGGACATCCAGCCCGTCGTAGATCGTGAGCTCGCGGCCCAGCAACGACTCGATCAACTTGATGCGGAACTCAAACAACGGGTCGAAAACTTGAAACAGCAAGTCCGCAGTACCGCTTCCAAAGAAGAGCAACTGCGTTTGCTTTCGGTCGCGAGCCCCGCCCGCCAGATGGCCACCGAATACCTGTCGCTGGAAACACAATTCGCGCGTTCCAATGCTGCTCGCGATGCGTTGTTGTTTGTGATCGCCAACGGCAGTCCCGCCGACAAGGAAATTGCCACTACGCGCTTGCTCAGTAACTACAATGATCTGATTCAGTCAAACAAAATTGTCGACTCGTTTCAAGACGAAATTCCCCAGTCCATGATTGACCAGTGGTTTCAGTTGTTAATTGCCAACGCGAACACCGAATCGGACGCAGCTTACGCGGCGATTGGTTGGGCCAAATATACTCGTCAGATCCCCGTGTTCAAAGAGACATTGGATTTGAACCCCTCGGTCGTAGCGCGACTCTCAGCGGAACAAGTGGCCTATATTTCTCGTCCACGCACCGAGGCCGAACGGGCTGCGATTGCCACCGCCTTGGAACAAGCGATCGCGAAGTCCGGTGACCTGGCCGCTGACTCCGACAACTCGATTCGCGCTGAGGCCTCAGCGGAATTATTCGAATTGAAAAACCTGTATGTCGGTCAAGTCGCGCCAGACATGGAAGGAACGGATTTGGATGGAGTCAAGTTTCGATTGTCGGATTATCGCGGCAAGGTCATCATGCTCGATTTCTGGGGACATTGGTGTCCTCCCTGTCGTGCGCTGTACGATCACGAGCGATTCATCAACCGCACGTTGGCCGACAAGCCGTTTGTGATATTGGGAATCAATAGCGACCCCAAACTGGAAACGGCACAAAAGGCCGTCCGCAAAGAAACACTCAGCTGGCGTCATTTCTGGAATGGCTCGGCGGGAACAGGAGGGCCCTTGTCGAGCGCCTGGAACATCGAGGGATGGCCGACAATTTATTTGATCGATCAGTACGGCGTGATTCGCTACAAAGGAAGTTCGGCGGAATCCATCGATAGCGGGCTGAAAACCTTGTTGGCCGAAATGGGACACGAAGTCGATCTGAGTGAGCAGATTACCAGTACCTCAGCAGTTGATTAACTGCCAGCGTCCCCGCCGGGTCTCCGGGATCGTCAAGCTTTGCCTGACAGCACGTAAAAAACCCCAATTTTCGCAAGAAAAAAACTGCCCGGACCAGACGTGTCCACTTCGTCGCGAATAATTCAAACGTAACCAAGCCCATGGACTCGACAGGCTTTTCCATGCGATGAAATTGGGCCCCGAATGGATTTATCAACGCGGACGATCAATGACAAAATTACGACCTAGACCCGCCGCCGGCTACCACGCGTTTCTGGTTCAACCCCTGGCGGGCTTCGAACCAAAAAATTGGCAAGAAAAACCGAAGCATTACCGCATCCTGGAGTATGTGGGTTCAAAACAGTTTCTCGGCCGTGCCGATGCCTGGCGATTTTTGCACAATCACCAAGCGCTCGAAAAAGGTAATTTCGAAGCTTGGGCCATTTATGTGGAATAGGTCTTCGGAGGTTCAATTAGTCAGAGGTTGAGAGGTTCAGTGGAACTTAAGCGGCAATCGCTGAACACTGAACACTGAACACTGAACACTGAACACTGAACACTGAACACTGAAAACTACGCTCCCTCCAATGCCTGCATCTCGGTGACACTTCCAACTACCAAGGGTGTTCGATCGTGAATTCCGGTCGGTTGCAGATCGAGGATCCGTTGTTCGGAATTGGTGGCAATCCCGCCCGCCTGCTCGGCGATAAAAGCAATCGGGTTGGCTTCATACAACAATCGAAGCTTCCCTTGCGGATGAGCCGCGGTTGGGGGATACATGAAAATGCCACCACGCAATAGCGTTCGATGAAAATCCGCCACCAGTGAACCGATATAGCGCGAGCTATACACATGTCCCAGTTTGCCCTTCCTCATCGAATCGATCAAGCGATTATATTTATCCGGAAACGATTCGCGATTGGCTTCATTGGCGGAATAATATTTGCCCTGTTGCGGCATGCGAATATTGGGGTGGCTCAAGATAAAAGCGCCGATATTGGGATCCAGGGTAAATCCAAACACTCCGTTTCCGGACGTGTAAATCATCACCGTTGACGAACCGTAGACGACATAGCCGGCGGCGATTTGTTTCGAGCCCGGTTGCAACACCCACGCCTCTGGATTATCAAAACAGCCTTGATCCGGCCGCGCGAAAATTGAAAATGTTGTCCCCACACTGACGTTCACGTCGATATTCGACGAACCATCCAGCGGATCAAACACGACCGCATATTTCGCATCCGGTGACAGATGCGGCGTGACCATGGGCGCTTCATTCTCTTCGGACGCCAACACACCGACACTGCGTCGACAGCCCAAGCATTGAATTAGCGTATCGTTGGCGTACACGTCCAATTTCTGTTGCAATTCGCCTTGAACATTTTCCGCACCATGCAAACCGAGAATATCATTCAGACCCGCCATGCGAACGGCGGCTTGAATTTTTTTGGTCGCCAACGTGATTCCGGACAGCAAAAATGAAAACTCGCCCGAGGCGCCAGGATGCTTTTGTTGCTCTTCGAGGATGTGTTGTTGAATCGTTATCGCAGGCGGGGTATTTCTTGGTTCGTGCAACATTTTCGAATTTCTAATTAGGACGGTGCGGCGACAGGCGGGAGAAAACGGGCATTTTCCGGTATCAACACTAAATAGCAGTTTAATTACGTCTATAAAGACGGTCAATGCACCACTAAACGACTACAATAGCATTTAGTCTGCCTTTAATGGAACCCCGTTTTCCGAGGTGCGACCCAAAAACCGTCTTCGAACATTCTGGATATGATTGAACGTCCCAAAAGTAATCGCAGAGCCAATCCATGATCGAAAACCCTGATGCTGGACCCGACCAAGAGGATTCGATCGCAGCACCAAATCGTTGGCCTGAATTCAGTTTCTGGAAGTTACTGATTTGCGGCTGCTTCGCGGTGTTGCTGGTTGCTGCGATGCTGCTACCCTCGAGTAACGACAATCGTTCGCCACCACGAACCGTATGTAAGAATAACCTAAGGCAACTCTGTCTTGCGATTTATAACTTCGAAACCGAGCATGGCAAATTGCCTCCCGCCTTTACCGTGGACGTGGAGGGAAACCGGCTGCATAGTTGGCGAACGTTGATTCTGCCTTTCATTGAAGAGACGGCACTTTTCGAAACCATCGACTTGTCGAAACCGTGGGATGATCCGGTCAACGCAAAAGCCCATGAATCGTCGCCGGACTTATTCCGTTGCCCATCGTCCAAAACTCCATCCACTCTGACGACTTATTTGGCGATCGTTGTGCCGGATGGTAGTTTCGGTTCGGAGGCACCGAGAACATTTAGTGATTTTACCGACGGTACGTCGCAGACATTGATGCTGATCGAGGTCGGCCAAGAGCACGCCGTTCACTGGATGTCTCCCTATGATGCTGACGAGAAAATAATAGCCAGCATTGGTCCCGAAACGAAATTGGCGCATGTAGGATCATTCCAGGCCGGATACGCCGATGGCAGTGTCCACAATGTCCCGATCGATGTTTCCCCCACACTACTGCGAAAACTGATTACGGTCGCCGGCGACGACCCCGATGATCGAATCAACTTTTAGCAACGATACCGCGTTTGTTCGGTTGCTTGGTCCATAAACCCATTGCCTTTAGCAGCGGTGGTTTTCAAAACTCGGGTCAATTCTTAAGCCAACCAAGACAACAACCAACTGAGCTAGGCCGCGCAGGTCTAAACCCACTCGGATGAAACGTTCATTGGCGTCGCGGCATCGCTGGTCAACCGAATGACAACGACAGAACAAAGCAGCGATGATCATGTTCAAAGCCGACGACTCCACATGCGGGCAAATACTGGGCCACTCCAATATGAACTTGGATTCGTTTCGTATTATCAGCTCAATCGCAGACATTGGGCTGCTCGCGTGTGGACTGCTTGCATGAACCGTCTTTTGGTATTGCCGGTGTCGGGCCCTGTTCGCGCTTTTCCTTCTCCACTTTCACTCCTATTCAGGAATGGATTGCGTTGGAAGTTCCAAAAATTCACACGCCAAGCCCCTCAAAACAAAAAATTGACACAACTGGTTTCATTTGGTAGTTTGCCGCGTAGGTCGTATTACTCGTTATTTTTTTTATTGGGAGTAGGGCAAATGAAAAAGAGACCAAGTCTTGGCTTCACATTGGTGGAGTTGCTGGTCGTGATCGCGATCATCGGGATCTTGATCGGAATGCTGTTGCCAGCTGTGCAACAGGTTCGGGAAGCAGCACGCCGTTCAGCGTGTCTAAACAATTTGAAGCAAATCGCCATCGCTACTCACAATTACGAGAGCGCTAATATGAAATTCCCGCCCGGAATTTTGGAATGGGCAAAACCGGAAACTAATACTACTTTCGGTGGCGGCCAAGAGCAGGCGATTGGTGTTCTTCCCCAGATTCTTCCTTTTATGGAACAGAACATCTTGCGAGACATTTTTACGACTTCCTTTAACGTGCGAAACTTTGATACCAA
Source organism: Mariniblastus sp. (assembly GCA_031409295.1). GTDB lineage: Bacteria > Planctomycetota > Planctomycetia > Pirellulales > Pirellulaceae > Mariniblastus. Next base: position 10,277 of record JANNWZ010000077.1, on the reverse strand, counting down.
CTGGCTGAATGCTGGCAACACCAGAGCTGCTGGATTTTATCGAGTAACCGGATTCGAATGCCCGACGGATGATAATTCAGGTGCCACGAGTGTCTTGTGCGGCGGATGGTACGATTTTGACCAAAATGGCGGCTTTGGTTGGTACGCATTTCGGCCTTATGACTTTACAGATTTGAGCACAACCGGACAGCGCATGGGTAAGACAAATTACTTGCCAATGAACGGAGAGATGGGTGAAGGCACAAGATATGTTGGTCCATTCTTTAATCGAAACGAAATGGGGTTTGGAGGGATTCCAGATGGCAGCAGTAATACCTTTTTGTTCGGTGAAGTCAAATCCGATACCGAGACCAATTGGATCGGCTATAAATGGTACTATGCCTGGCCTGGCAGTAGTATGATTGCGACCTGGGGTTGGGAATGGTATCCGAACGATTTCGATACTCCGGCAAGTTATCATACGGGCGGGGTTAATTTCGCAATGGGCGATGCTTCGGTTCATACGATTCAAAAGTCATTCGATCGGACCACCTTTATTTACCTTGGCGGTAGAGAAGACGGCCGCGTTGCCTCGATTGGCAAATAGTCAATTATTGATTGGAGTTGTTGAATGAAGGCTAAATTTTTGACCGCTGTATTGATCGTCACCGGTGGTTTCTTGGTAATTGGATGTGGTAAAGGGCCGGCAGTGATTCCTCCCCAAGGAGTTACCCAAACAGAGTGGCCGAAAGTTGAGACGAAACTGCAGACCAATTCGAACTCTGGAGCTCCGAGTAACGCTGTCGGACAAGGAATTCAAAAAGGGGGCGGAACCGGGGGAGACAAATCTTCACTCTTGGATTAGTTGCTTACAATCGATTCGTTTGTTTTCAACTGCGAATTCAGCCCAGCGTCGATGACTCTGGGCTTTTTTGTTGCGCTTCCTTGTTGCGATTCCATTAGGCCGGTGCTTGGTAGTCCTAATCGAGAAGTCCGTGCCAAGGTGAGGACCTAAGGCTTTTGCTCGCACATTTCTTGCAGCCTGAATACCAAGCAAAAAACAACCCACTATTCCGACTCTTCAAGTAGGCCAATTTCAATGGACCAATTTGCCTCACCGATGCACCAATTTGGCAACCCCTAGCCCCAAACGTTTGAGAGTCGACAGTTGAATGGACGCCGGTTTCCAATGGCAAATAGAATCGGCCATACTATGGCAACCCAAGCGACATTTGCATCCGAGGAAACTGCTACCCGGTCAAAACGTTCAAACCCCAAAAGCGACGCTGACGGGACTCGAACCCGCAACCACTGGATCGACAGTCCGAAACCGGATAATTCAAATAGTCGGGAAAACGTGGGTCAAATCGAACCGGCCGGGATTCGTTGCCCCGACGGTTGCCCCGCACGAACTCGATTTGGTGCAATTGGCGGACGACCTGCGGGCACAATTAAACGCAATACCGTTCAACGAAGCAGGCAATACAAGCCCGAAGCGCGAGCCAGTGAACGCGTGTTGCGGGAAAAGTTCACTTGCTGGCGCGACGGGCTTGTATTCATTGAACGGTATTGCAATTAAACGCGGACCAACGGCGGCGGTTGGTCGAACTTTTGCGGGAATAGTCTCGGACTTGGTTTTTTTTGATTATATTGATTAATCAGGGAACCAGGGGTTGTTTCAAAAAATACTGCCGCTAGAATAGGCATGAAACCGGTTTTTTCGACCGATGGTTTGTCGAAATAGATTGCCAATTTTCAGTATAGAGTCATCCATGAGAAAACACTTAATTTTTGTTTTTGCGATCGCCGTGGGGCTGTCGGTAACTTGGCCGGCCCAAGCGGGAATTATCCTCACTAGTAGTCTAACTTCCGCATCAGTTACCGGTAACACTCCACCAGCTTCATCCGTCCTTACGGGAGCGACGTTTTCCGCGTCCGCTCCTGGTTTTTCTAGTACTACATCAACTGCTTTTTCTAGCACAGCTCTTTCAACCTCATTTAATCAATTCAGGGCTGGTTCCACGAACAACCTTTCCAGCGGCAGTTCCCAGTCATTTTTCACGGCCGGCGCGAACGATACTTACTCAATCAGTGGTGGTTATTTTGTTACCAACGGATATTCACTTTTTAAAGCTACTTTAATTAACGTAACGACTAACGTTACCGTCTTTGACAGCCAACAAGAAAACATTGGTACCATTAATTACGTGCTCGGTGGTGTAGCGGGCAACTTTAGCAACTCACTTCTTGGCAATCTAAACGGCACTCTCACATCGGGTAATCAATATCAGTGGCAATCCTCCGCTTTTATCCAGCAATTAGGTGGCGGTGGAGATAACGGTGCAACAGCTCCGGGGGCGACTTTATTGCATATTACTGCGGTACCGGAGCCGACCAGCCTTCTTATGCTAGGAATCGCCGGACTAGGACTCCTACCGATTCGTCGACGCAATAGGTAAGTCTCGATTTCAGTTTGTTATATCTGCAACTTCAACGACCTTGGCCTGACCGGCGAAGGTCGTTTTTTTGTTGGGATCGCGGATGAACAGGGGAGGTTAGCCGATCTGTCGTCGGAGTAGTGTCGGACTTAGATTTTTGATCAATCAGCGAAAACAGAGGATTGATTCAAACAATGCTCCATCTAAAATTACAATCTGATAATTAGTTTGTCGACCGAAAGTGCATCGAAATAGATTGCCAGCTCTTTTTCCCTAACGAGTCAACGATGAGAAAACTCTTGATTTTTGTTTTTGCGATTGCCGTTGTACTGTCGGTGACTTGGCAGACCCGAGCGGACATTGTCAACAATAGTAGTCTAACTTCCGCATCAGTTACCGGTAACGCTCCACCATCCTCAAACACCCTTGCGGGCGCAACGGTTTCCGCGTCCGCGCTTGGTTTTTCTAGTATCACTTCAACTGCTTTTTCAAGCACAGCTCTTTCAACCTCATTTAATCAATTCAGGGCTGGCCTCCAGTTCGACCTTTCCGGCGGCAGTTCCCAGTCAGTTTTCATGGCCGATGCCAACATTAATGCTTACTCAATCAGTGGTGGCTATTTTGTTAGCGACGGTTATTCATTTTTTCAAGCTACTTTAATTAACGTAACGACTAACGTTACCGTCTTTGACAGCCAACAAGAAAACATTGGTTCCATTAATTACGTGCTCGGTGGCCTAGCGGGGAACGTCAACAACTCCCTTCTTGGCAACCTGACAGGCTCTCTCACTTCGGGTAACCAATACCAGTGGCAATCGACCGCTTTTATCCAAGCGGCTCAGAATGGTGGAGACAACGGGGCAACAGCTTCGGGAGCGACTTTATTTCAAGTTACTTCGGTACCGGAGCCGACCAGCCTTGTCATATTAGGTATCGCGGGGCTTGGAATCCTACCGATTCGTCGACGCAATAAGTAAGTCTCGATTTCAGTTTGTCGTATCCGCAATTTCAACGACCTTGGCCTGACCGGCGAAGGTCGTTTTTTTGTTGGGATCGCGGATGAACTGCAGGCCCGACTAGACACAGGGCAATTGCGATAATCAGTCGAATTGCTGTCTGGGTAAAGGTTGCCGGGGGCACTGATTTTCTACGTGGTCTTGAGTCCTGCGACCTCACGAAGCCAGTTCATGGATTCGGATGAAAGCCCAAGATACGAAAAACAGGGAAGCCGCCGACATCCCGTTACAAGCCGAATTAGTCAACGACCTGCGGGCATGGCTGGAATTCACACGGACGGGACTGAACCAACTGGAAAACGGCGGGGACGTGTTACCCCTGCGGGCAACGGGACCGAAGCTTAAGGCTACCGATTCACTTTTCGACGTTCCAAGACAGTTCGTAAAAATCCTGAACCGCGATTTGTCGGCGGCTGGAATCGCAAAAGCTGACGATCGGGGACGGACGATTGATTTTCATTCGCTGCGGCATTCGTTCGGTACTTTGTTGAGTACCTGCGGGGTTACTCCCAGAACGGCACAACAGGCGATGCGGCATTCGACCATCGACCTAACCATGAACGTCTACACCGACCCCCGTTTATTGGACGTGGCCGGGGCAATGGATTCCTTACCGACGCTGTTGTTGTCGACCGACCCGACGTTTCCCAACCGGCAATTCCAACGAGCCACCGGGACGGAAAACGCGTCGCGACTGGTTGCCCCAACGGTTGCCCCAGCGTTACATTTTGAGTCAATTCCTGACAACACAAAAATCCTGGCGACGGAATTTGAAAACGAAAAAACCCCGGAAAAACTATTGCTTCTGCGGGGTTTTGCGAGCGACGCTGACGGGACTCGAACCCGCAACCACTGGATCGACAGTCCAGTACTCTAACCAATTGAGCTACAGCGCCTCGTTGTAGAATGCCAAAAATTATCCTGAATCACCCAGTTTTGCAAGTCGTAATTGGAAAATCCTTGATTTTCCCATTTTGAAATCAATTGTTGTGCTTTTCGGCTTTTCGAGCGACCCAAAACGACGCTTTTTTGACCTTTGGGTCATTTTTTTGACCGTCTTTGCGCGCGGTACTTTTACCCCGACCTGCACACGTCAAGCTTCCCTTCAAGCTCTTAATTCGATCCGAGGATCGAAGTTTTTTCGTCCGGACGATACGGCCGTCACCGCCAGAATCGGCGGTCGGATTTCTGAAAACGCGCCGGCGTCATTTCCAATCTAAAAAACCCTGGAGCCGATTAGAATCATTTAAACCGGTTCCGGCTTTGTAATCGATTGAGGTTGGTTCGGTAATGGAGTTGAACGATCAGTGAATTCAATCGATACCGGCAGGAGCGGAAGTATCTGAATTGGTCCAATCCGCAAAATCGGAATCTTTGGCCGGGAAGCTGTGCTGATTTCGAAAGATAATCGGTTCGGCACGGCGGTGGGGGCGCTTTGAATCGTATGTTTTTGACAGGTCATGACCGTACCGAGAGCACTGCTATTGGCGATTACCGGCGTGTCATAATTCGGTTGTTCCTTTGGTCATTCCCGATTCCCAAGCTGACTAGGTTGCTCGTGAGGTTCCCATGAATTATGTAAACTCCCTCTTACGCTACATCAATTATGAGTTTGGCCATATTGCTTCCGCGATGGATCCGAATGCCTGGGCTGTCGTGGCGATCGCGGCAGTATTGCTCGGTTTCTTTTTCCTGCGCGGAAATGTGATTCGAAGTACCTGAATTCTTGATTCACTGTCTTATTGAATCATTTAGTCTGAATCATTGAGTCAGCTTAGCAAGTCCGCCTATCCGGGAACTTGCCTGCCAACTCGGGAACGATTGGACGCATTTTTTTTAGAGTTTGGACGCCAAGTTACGATCTAAAATAATCGGTCCGAGGGCACGAACCCCAGGTTCGAAATGGCCTGTTCCTCTTGCTCGGCCAACTTGGTTTCGCCTTGACGTTGATAAATCAGTAGCCGGTGGTAGCGCAATGTCGCTTCGCTTTTTTTGGCTTCGATTTGTAGCCGACGAACTTCCGGGATCGGATAATCGGCCCGGTTGAACTGTTGGCCCCAAAGTGCCAGTCGGCGAATCTTCACGGCCTCCACGGCCAAATCCATGTTTTTCAAAGCTTCGTCATAGGAGCTGTAAAATCTGGGGTCCTGGCGTTGTGAAACCTGCGACAGCTGCTTTGCGGCGTCAGCGATTGCGGTTGGTTCGGCATTAACATTCGGATTTGGTTCGATTCGCGACTCGTACAATGAGTTGGACTGATTCCAGACTCCCGTGTTGTCTTTCCATGGCATCTGAGATTGAATAAATCCCAATGTGTCGAGGTACATCGCCGAAATCTGGAGCAGTGCCAGACAATTGTCGGCGGCAGGCAATGCCACAACTATTTGATCGGCATCGAGCCCCAATTCCAATTGTTTCACGCGATAACGGTATTGATTGCAAGCCGCTGAATCTCCCTGGTCTTGATAAATCAAGGCTCGGACCGTCAATAACATCGCGAGAGCATGCTTGAACGAACGATCGCGTTCTTCGTCGGCCGGGAACGTTGACAATTGCTGAACCAGAATTTCGTATTCCTCAATTTGGTAATCCAAAAAATTGATGGCTTGGGTCAGCCGCTTTGTGGTGGTGATTGAGGGATTAGCGGAATTTTGCGTTTGCAGTTTCGCTTGATGATCGAGTTCCCGCGCGAGCAAGGCAATGGCGACGGACGTCTTCCCTTGCGCCGACAGCAACTGCGCGTTCTCCCAGCCTGGAACATTTCTAAAAGCCTCGAGCGCTCTTACAATGTTGGTTTCCGCTAATCGCAGTTCCTGTTTCGCCAACGCGCGGCAATAGGCCAAAGTATTCAGTTCATTGTCGTCGCGTGAAACATGGTCGGAAAGGAATTCTTTGTAAGAAACCAAGGCCCCAACAAAGTCGCCACTCTTCTGTTGACATTGAATTTTGGACTGTTGAACGTATTTGCGAAAATCAACCGATTGATCGGCACCCAGTTTGGCCCACACGCGATCGCAAATTTGCACCGATTCTGGATCGCCAAGCTCCGCCAATTCGCCGGCAAGTTGAAGCGCCAAAAACGGATCGTCCGAGGTTTGCTCGACCGCTTTTTTCATCCATGGAATGGCCGCAACTCGATCGCCAAATTCGGCTTGTAGTTGGGCTTCCGCAAATTCCCATTTGGCCAGCTCGGATTGGCAGCCCGTCACGAGGCCGAGCGCCAGGCAGAATAGAAGTTTGTGGAAGAGCGTCGGCATGTAATGATTCAGGGTTCAGGGTTCAGGGTTCAGTAGTTCAGGTTTCAGAGGTTCAGGAATTCATGGCGCATATTCAAACTACATTCTGTGATCGGCAAAAATCTCAAATTTTATCGGATTCCAAAAACTCGGTAACGGCTTGCAAGATCTCTTTGCGAATAATTTGAATCTGATTTTTGTTGCGGATTTTATTTCCCAGTTCATCGGTAACATAGAATACATCGATGACTTGATGAGCATAGGTCGAAACGCGGGAATTGGTTACATCTAGACCCAAGGCGTAGATTTTTTTGACAATTTTGTATAGCAATCCCGTTTTATCGTATGCAAACACATCGATAATCGTAGCGGCGTCGACAGTTTGATTGTTAATTTTGACTTCAATTTTAGGCCGTGACAATTGCAAGGCACGACTTTCTTCTTTTTTCCACACGGACCGAAACCGAGGGGGCGAATCATCGAGCCCCAAGACCAGGTCGAGGGCTTTCTGCTGAATCTCGTCTAATCGTTCCCGCGGCGATTCCAGGAAGTCCCGATCTTCAAATTGAATCCAGTAGAACATCAATGAGTCACCCAGCGGTTTGATATCGGCGGCCCGAATCTGCAAACCAAAACTACTGAGCAAGCCGGTTAATCGGTAAAAAATTCCTGATCGACGTTTCGCCATTTTGCCGACGCACAATTCATAAAGTGCCGTGCCCGATACTGGACTTACCCAACAGCAGGCTTCGTCGACACCAATATTTTTCAGTTGCAATAATTGCTGTGCAATCAACTCGGGCGGATGAGTCGTGCAGTAATTGTTCGGAAGTATGCGGGCTTTATCGCGCAGCCATTCTTGAGTCTCCTGATCTTCGCCATACAACGAAACCGTATCGTGAATCCGCTGGTAGCGGTCCAACACCGAGTCGGCGGAATCGTCGCCCGTCAAAATCGTTTTAGCATGCAAGAACAAATCGGTGACTAAGCCCAATTTCCAGGGACTCAGTACGCCGGGGCCGACGGCTGAAATATCTGCACAGGTCAACACAAACAACATCGACAACAGAGACACGGATCCCACATTCGAGGCGAATTCCGCGACCAGCGCTGGATCATTGATGTCACGATGAAAGGCCAAGTGGGACATGACGAGATGATTTTGCACCAGAAATTTAATGTCTTCCGTCACGTCATCGGGCAGGTCCAGTCGCTCGCCGATTTCAGCCGCCATGCGGCAACCCACATCACAATGGTCTTCCGGAAACCCTTTGCCCAAATCGTGCAGCAACAACGCCAAATGCAACACGTTTTTATCACGAATCTGATTATAGGTGCGGCCGACCACGCTCGGGTCATGGGCAAATTCTGTTGCATTGGCTACGGCCCGCAACGAATGCTCATCGACCGTGTACTTGTGATATTCATTGAATTGCAACAATCCTCGGGCGTGATCAAAACCGGGAATAATTTTGCTGAGCACTTGCATCTCGTGCAATTTGAACAACAGATCGGCCAATCCACCGGTATTGGACAACAGGGCCATAAACCGTCGCGCGGCCTCGTGGGTAAAGGCGATATCCGGGAATTTTAGCATCGCATGACGGATCGAAATCCAGGTTGCATGTTCGATTTTTTTGTCATGCAGGCAGGCTAATTGCATCAATCGCAAGACCTGTTCCAAATCCATCTTGACGGTCTTCAATGACGATTTAACCACTCCAATTTGGGTCGGGCCCATCCGAAAATGTTGGTCAATCTGACGGGTGACAAACGGGCCCAACATGCTGGCCGCCGCCCCTTGTTTCCGATTCGTGCTTTTGGATACGAAATGATCACAAATATAACTAATTCGGCTGGTAAACCGAAAATAATCTCGCATGAAGGCTTCGACCGACAACATTGCATCGTCACCCGCGTAACCAAAAAACTCGGCCAGGCGGACTTGCTCATTTCTTCCCAATCCGTCGTTGGCCCGGTTGGCGTGAAAGTGCATTTCGTTACGAACTCGCAAGAGGAATTCTTGCGAGCGTTTAAGTTGACTCGAATCGGCGGTCGACAATCCGCCCGCTTCGAGAAGTTGGTCGATTCCCGTCGCCGAATATTGGACATATCCCAACCATCGAATCAAGTGGATGTCTCGCAATCCGCCGCGCGATTTTTTGATATTGGGCCGCAGCAAGTAGACCGTTTCGCCGAACTCTGTTCGTTCATGTTCGCGGGCGTGAATGATCGCCCGAATCAAGTCGTTCGTGCGTCGTTTAGCGATCCGTTTAAAACGCCCCTGGAAATTGTCAAACAGCTGTTGATTGCCCGCCAAAAAGCGGGCTTCCGTCAGCGATGAAAAAATATAGGCATCCTTCACCGACAGGCTGCAGGCATCGCGCGGCGTCCGGAGGCTGAATCCCAGTTGCAAACCCGTATCCGTTATGTCCTGACTTAGGCGCCGGGAGAATGCCGAGAGCTGTTCGGTGATTGCACCTTGATACAGCAGCATGAGATCGACGTCCGAGAACGGGGCAATATCCTGTCGACCGCTTCCGCCCAATAGGACAACCGCGATTTGCGAAATCAACTCCGGATCAATCTCAGCAAGTGCCGTTTGGTACAGCGACAACAACACTGCGTCCTGTAGCTGCGACAATGCCAAAGAGACTGCCGCACCGGTAGAGCCCTCATCGTGCTGGGCTCGAATCAGTTGGCGGCCGGCGCGCCAGTCCGATTTGGCTTTCACCACGCTGGCGCGAGCTCCCCCCCAGGCCGTCGTCATATTGCTGATTAACCCCGAAAACCGGTTTTCCGAACTGGAAAATACTTCAAATCATCACACACGGGAGCTCAATCGTTTTCGCGGGAAAATCTGTGGAACAGATTCACCGTTAAATCAAACATCGAACGAGGTTGCCGATAACCGCTGGGTTAAATAAACGAAGCGCATGGACTCGTCACACCGCATCGGAACCGGTTTCGCCGGTGCGGATGCGGATTACCTCGCTCAAGTCAGTCACAAAAATTTTGCCATCACCCATTTGTCCGGTTTGGGCTTTTTTCATGATTGTCTCGATGACTTTCCGCAGTTTATCTTCTGGAACAACGACTTCCACTTTAACTTTAGGAACGAAGTCGATGGCATATTCATTGCCCCGATACATCTCGGTGTGCCCCTTCTGGCGACCGAACCCTTTGACTTCCGTAATCGTCATGCCTTCGACACCACATTCGGTGAGCGAGTTTTTGATTTCATCGAGTTTGAAGTGACGAATAATCGCTTCGATTTTCTTCATTACAGATCTTTCTTCTAACACAGCTTCGGCGCCGTCGTGGCGTGTTGACAAACGTTATCGCGCCGGCGATTGGCTACAAACCAATCATCCATCGGTTGCACGGCGGACCGCTATTGTAACTATTTTGTACGAAATTCTAATCGGTGAGACGAGGTTTTTAACGGGTCACGGTCCAAGTCGTTTCCGGTAATCGTGCTCGATCATTGGCGAACCGGGCAAAAACAAACAGCAGATCGCTCAAGCGGTTGAGATACGTCAGTTCCACCGCTAAATCTCGGCCCGTTCCCGACTCGATCAAACCGACCAAGTTCCGCTCGCACCGTC
>JANNWZ010000076.1:0-84224 GCA_031409295.1 Mariniblastus sp. | reverse complement strand
ATATACAGTCGTAGATAAGCGCGTCGTCGTTGGCGTTTTTCCGGATTCGGTTTTTTTCGATCCTTCTTGGCAGAAGAGTCAGTATTGCCGCTGGCCGATTCTTCATCGGTGTCCGATTTGAAACGGCCCTCCCGGAATTTTTTCAGAAACTCGGTGAATCGTCCTTGAGAAGTTTTCTGAATCATCGACCGGGAGAACCTCGAAAAGTTGTTCGGCGTACTTATGAATGGAGCAACTGCGGCAACAGGTCTCTCGACCGAAACAGCCCAGAACCTGCGATCAAAAAAATGAATTCAATCGAGTTCAGTCCCCAACCGGGTCCTTGACTTCTTTGGCTGGGTCGGCGGGCGGTTCTGTAGCTTCAACCGCTGGATCCGGTTTTACCAAAGATTTGATGTCAATTGTATGCACACCACGTCCATGAGTGCCAATGACCAACGTCAAATCCCGTTCTTGAATCGCAATATCGTGAACAAAAGTGATGGGTAATTTACTTCCCAAAACTTGCCAGTTTTCGCCGGCGTCGGTGGTCACATACACACCCATGTCAGTCCCGACATACAGGATGTCGGCAGAGCGGGGATCTTCACGAATCACGTTGACCGGACCGCCAGGAATCCCGGCACTGATGTCCGCCCAGGTTTTTCCATAATCAGTGGAACGGGCCACGTACACCTGAAAATCGTTGTCCGGTTTTCCGTTTTGGGTTACATAGACAGTCCCTTCGTCAAATCGCGAGGCGACCACACGGGAGTACCACTTGCGGACCGGTAAGCCCTCAATAATTTCGGACCAGTTCTGCCCGCCATCACGCGTCACGTGCAAACGTCCATCATCGGTGCCAGCGTAAATCAAACCAAATTTCAAAGGAGACTCCGAGATCGCCGAAATGGTGGCGTAGGAAATGTTTCCCTGTTTTGCCGGATCGTTGTAAGTCAAATCCGCACTGATCGCCTCCCAATCATCGCCCCGGTTCAAACTGCGAAACAGCCGGTTCATACCGTGGTAGATAATCCGCGAATTATGTTTGGATAACTGAAATGGTGCCAGCCACTGGCCACGCAATTCCGGTTCGCCAGTGGCCGGCTTTGGTTTGATGGGCAGAGTTTCGTTGGTCGCCAAATTGGACCTCGTAATACTGCCGTAAAACAACTCGGAATAGAGTGTGTTTGGGTCATCGGGATCAATTGCGTGATAACTGGCTTCACCACCGGGCGTTGGTTTCCAGTCAAACGGATCGCTTCGACCGGGCGAGAAATTCGACGGACCAACCCAACTGAAATTGTCCTGAATCGATCCATAGACATGGAAGGGTTTCTGGGAATCGACTTCCACATTATAGAATTGCACAATCGGCAAGTTCTCGAGGTTCTTCCAGGACTGGCCGCCGTCATAGGACAGGTTGACTCCGCCATCGTTTCCATTGATGAGGTAGTTCGGATTGGTCGAATCAATCCACAGTGCGTGGTGATCGGCATGCAACCCGCGATCTGACAACGCTTTAAACGTGACGCCACCATCGGTCGATTTCGCCAACGAGACACCCATGATGTAAACGGTATTTTCATCGCTCGGGTCGACCCGGATTTGGCTGAACACCCAGCCATAGGTCGAAAACAGACTTTCCATCAAACGGCTTTTCTTACTGACCAATTTCCAGGTCTTGCCGGCATCGTTGGAACGAAAAACTTCGGCGCCCTTGATGACATCCTGCTTCGGTCGATTGTAACTATCCAATTCACCTGCTTTCGCTGGGCGAGCAATTTCGTGATTATCAATTAAGGCGTACACGACATTTGGATTCGAAACGGAGATGGCCAACCCCGTGCGGCCGCTGGTTTCGCGTGGCGGTAGTCCATCGGTCAACATAGACCATGACTCTCCGCCATCGGTTGATTTGTAAACTCCGCCCCCCGGGCCTGGTACCGGATCGGACCACGGTCGTCGAATTCGATGCCACATCGAGGCATAGAGCGTTTCGGGATGTGCCGCATCAATCACCAAATCGTTGGCTCCAACCAAATCCGATTCATAGAGCACATTTTTCCAAGTTTGGCCGCCGTCGGTTGTTTTGAAAACGCCGCGCTCTTTGTTCGGTGTATATTCGTGCCCTCCAGCGGCCACCCAGACAATATTGGAATTGGTTGGATGCACGACAATCCGGGCAATATGTTGTGTGTCAGTCAGTCCCAGATGTTGCCAGCTCTTACCGGCATCTTGCGAACGGTAGACTCCGGTGCCTGCCATGCTGGAACGAAAGATGTTCGATTCTCCGCCGCCAATCCACAGTGTATTCGAGTCAGATGGATCAATCGCGATGGCCCCCCAAGCAGCTGAAGGTGCATCGTCAAACAGTGGCTGCCAGTTAGTGCCCTCGTTAACGGTTTTCCACACGCCACCTGAGGCTGAAGTCACGTAGATGGTAAATGGCTGATCAAGTGGCCGAGCAATATCCGTAATGCGACCACTCATATGCAGCGGTCCGATATGCTTCCATTCGAGTTTGGCATACGGAGAGGCATCGCGCATTTTTAAATGTTGGGCATGCCAGTCCAAGCGAGTCTGGGCATCCAGCATGGGCTGTTTGATCGCGGTTGCCGTTTGAGCAAGACACGGCTTCGCCAGCCAGTGGCCACCTGAGAAACCGACGATCAAACAAAGGTGCAGAATATAGCAAGGTTGCATAAAAGACTCGTGTTGGAGTGGAATTTTCAGGGTTTGTCTTAGCTCAGTTTGTTAAGTTATTAATGACTTTAATCGGTCCCGTAATCCTAATCTAGACCCTCGCTCCAGCTGCGAGCCAAACCGTTTATTTCACGGTTCGAGAGAATCTCACCCATTTGTAGAACCGTTCTTGGGACGAGCGAAGGGCTAGTCGTTCCAACGAAAAATCAACAATGCGACGACAAAAGGGGCGACGCACCAGCCACTCATGATCAGCAGCTCTGGTCCCAAGGAGAATATCGATTTACCGTCCAAGATCAACGCCCGCAGCGAATCGATCAACGGCGTTAAAGGCAACATCTTAATGAACGGATGGGAAATCGCCGGGAACCGCTCGTATGAGAAAAAGATCCCGCACAAGGTATACATCGGTAGCATGACGACGTTCATCAGTCCGGAGACAGTCTCCAACGTTTGTGCGCGGGCCGCCACTAACAGTCCGATGACGGAAAACTCGACGGCGCCGATCAACACGACAATCAAAATCGACAACCAGTTACCGTAGATTCGCACGTCGAAAATCCAATAGGAAAACAACAGAAGTATGACGATTTGAGGAACCATAAAGATCAATCGACTGGCCATCATGCCCAACAAAAAATGGGAACGTGTCATCGGAGTGGCCATCAGTCGTTTCAGTAGTTTGCGAATTCGCATATCGACAATGGCAAATCCGATACCCCACAAGCCGCCCCCCATCAATCCCATTGCCAACAGCCCGGGCACCAAAAAATCAACATAGCGACCGCCCGGTTCATCGAACCGAATGTTCTCCGATTGGATTACATCGACCCGGCCCAGCAGGCGTTGCAGGTGGTCATCGACCAGATTGCGGGCGGTTAAACTGCCGGGACGCGTTGGATCGAAGGTGTAATCCAAGTCAATTTCGCTGCCGGACTTGGGGGCGATGATTAAATTTGTTTTGCCGGTTCGCAAGCGAGCCCTCGATTCAGCGGCCTCAAACAGATGCGCACGGATTTGTGGGGCGGACGATAATTTTTCCAGCAGACTTTCGGCGACGGGACTTTGGGCCACATCGACATCAAATTTCTCCGCCGATTGATTGCGAAACGCGATTCCCAGTACGATGATCATCAAAACCGGAAAAAAATATACCCAAAACAGTGTTTCGGGACGCCGAATAAATTCCCGAAGTCGAGCGAGCGTGATGGCAGAAATCGGCGAGAGAGTTTTCATGAGCTGTTTCGGGATTGGTTCTGGTCGGTCAAGTGTCGTCCCGTTAAACCGACAAACACATCTTCGAGGCTCGCATGTCGGGTGGTCAAACTGGCCAAGGCAATATGTTGTTGGGCCAAATTGTTGATCAATTCAGGTAACACGATGTGCGGTTGTCCCACCGTAATTCGAAAGCCACCCTCGAGCCGTTCGAATCGCTCCAGCGTGGGCAAGCGACGAATCAGTGAGTCGTCGAATTGGTTCAGATCGCGATCAATGGAAAACTCAATGATGTGCTCGGCCCCCAGCGAGTGAATCAAATCGGCCGGGGCCCCCTCGGCGATGATCTTTCCTTGGTCGAAAATTGCGACTCGGTCGCACAACCGTTCGGCTTCTTCCATGTAATGCGTCGTGAGCAAAATTGTTTTCCCCTCCCGTCCGAGAGATTCCACAATTTCCCAAATCTGTCGACGACTGGTCGGATCCAGTCCGGTCGTTGGTTCGTCCAGAAAAATCAAATCCGGTTCGCCCACCAACGCTGTGGCGACTGCCAGACGTTGTTTTTGCCCGCCCGAGAGAGTCTTGACCCAGGCACTTGCTTTGTCTTCGAGCGACACGCGCCGCATCGCTTCCTGAGGGCCGATACCCGTCCTGTAGAAACTACGAAACAGCTGTAGTGTTTCGCTAACCGTCAGTCGTTCGCTGAGCTGGGTCTCCTGGAGGGACACGCCGATTCGTTGGCGAATCGCTGCGCCGTCGACTCCCCATTTCAAACCGAAAATTTCTGCAGTGCCCGAGGTCGCCGTCAACAAGCCTTCCAGGATCTCGATCGTGGTCGTCTTGCCCGCACCGTTAGGACCCAGCACTCCATAGCACTCGCCGTTCTGGATTTCGAAATCGATGCCCCGCACCGCTTCGACGGGTGGTTTGCCGCGATAGGTCTTGACCAGATTGCTGACACGAATGGCGGGTTGCATGGAGGAATTTTTCTGCGGAGCAAATCTCAGGGACGAAATCGTGTTGGATTCCAAATGCGCGCTATGAGGTGGCAAATTCTGGACTTAACATGGAGCGGACGTGCGCCAAGACCAGCGGTTTGACGGTGGCAAGATCCGAGTTGTCAATAAACGCTCCGGCCGCCGCTTTGTGTCCTCCGCCGCCAAATGCTGCGGCGACTTCGTTGGCGGCGGTTTGGCAACGACTGCGAAAACTGATTTTATATCCACCCGTTGTTTGGCCAACCATGATAACGGCAAAGACGGTTCCTTTAATTTCCAACGCCAGATTGATCAGGTCCTCGGTGTCGGTCGGTTTCGCCCCGGTTTTTTCGTAGTCGTCTGGCAGCAGATAAGTGTGCGCCACGCGACCGTCAAGTTCCGTCTCGATTCGCGATAGCACCGTACCGCGCAAACGAACTCGACCGACGGTCTCTTGTTCGTACAGCTCACCGTAAATTTCCGAAGGTACAGCGCCTCCGCGCAGAAGTTTGGCCGCCGTCTCGTACGTTATCTGCGAAACTGAATTGAATCGAAACCAGCCCGTATCAGTTGCCAGTGCTGCAAACAAGGGAGTCGCGATCGAGCGCGTCAGCTCAACTCCCAGATGTTCGGCGGCCTCGACGCACATTCGCCCGACGGCTTCAGCGGTCGTGTTCTTAAAACATTCGGCGTCAATGTCGTCTTCTCCAACATGATGATCAAAAATGATTTTCTTGGTTTTTGAGTTGCGAATCACGTCCGCCATCGCTCCCAATTGAACCCAGGCGCTGGTGTCGAGAATGATGTGCAAATCAGCATCTGCCAGTTCTGAGGCTTGAATGTCGGTGCCGATCTGTTTGATTTTTTTGTCGGGATCGATGAAAGCCAGATTGGACGGAACGGCCTGCCCGCAAACGATCCGCACCTTCTTGCCCAGCGATTCAAGAATCCCAGCCATTCCCAGGCAACTGCCCAAGGCATCGCAATCCGGTCGAATATGACTGGTGAGAATAATGTTTTCGGCAGCCCGGATAACCGCACAAAATCGTGGCCAGTCGACATTCATATTTTTTTTCAGTGGTTCAATGATTCAGTGGTTCAGAGTGCGACAACTCAACTTGAGACGTTCGCAAGTGCGGGGATCGAGCGGAAGTTCGATTGATCCATTTATTGTCAGCCCTTCGTGACGATGGAATTGGAAAACTGTCGCGCCAGGTTTCGGGTTTTTGCCACATCTTGCTGCAACTGCTGGCTCAATTCGACGGCCGAAGGGAATTGACGAATATCCCGCAAGCGGCTGACAAAATCAACCTCGATCGGTTGTCCGTACAGGAATCCTTCGAAATCCAACAAATGAGATTCGACTTTGACACACTGTTCACCAAACGTCGGGTTGGGGCCAATATTAATCGCGGACCAGTGCGATCGGCCGTCGACGTACGTTCGGCCGGCGTAGACTCCCATCGCCGGAACCAGCGTGTCAATCGCATCCAGATTGGCCGTTGGAAAGCCAATTGTCGCACCGCGCGCGGCACCATGGGTGACCATACCCCGAATCCGGTAGGGATGAGTCAGGAGTTGAGCCGCCTGGTCGACATTGCCCGTGCGAATCAAATCGCGAATCCGGCTGCTGGAAATATAGTCGTCGGATTCCATCAAGGGTTCGACGATTTTCAGCGCAATCTCGTCGTGTCGGCACAATTCCGCCAGTGTCGTCGGATTGCCTTCTCGATTGCGACCAAAGTAAAAGTTGGGGCCCTCCACCATCGCTTTGGCGCCAATTTTCTCGACCACAATCTGTTGAAAAAAATCCTGATAGGACAAACTCAATAACTCGCGGTCAGTGGGATAAGCCACCACGACATCAACTCCCAGTTCGGCCAACAGATCGGCTTTTCGATTGGTCCAAGTCAACGGCGGCGGCGATTGAGCGGGGCGCAAAATTCGCACGGGATGGGGATCAAACGTAAAGACAATTGCGGTGCCGTTTAACTCATTGGCCTGTTGCGTCAATTGGTGGATGATTTTTTCGTGGCCTCGATGAACGCCGTCGAAGTTGCCGATCGTTAACGCACCGCCGCGAAGCGCGGGAGGGAATTCGGTCAGTTTTCGAAAAAGTTGCATGCAGGATACGGGACAGCGTTATTTGTTTTGGATTGAAGATTTGACACCCGGCGCACAATCCGAACAACTGCTGAGATCAGGTTCGCACAAAAGGAACAGAAATTCAACCCGCAACCACCCGATTCTTCAGCACGCCCAGTCCTTCGATCTCGACTTCCAGTTCATCACCCGGTTTCAAAAACAGGGGTGGCGTCCGCCCCGCTCCAACGCCAGCCGGTGTTCCCGTAAAAATCAAATCACCGGGTTTCAAGGTGGCGAATTGCGAAATATGAGAAATCAGAAAGTCCACTGGAAAAATCAGTTGGTTGGTATTCGAGGACTGCATCGTTTCTCCGTTCAATCGGAGCTCGATTCTCAACGAATGCGGGTTGGGTACTTCGTCGGCGGTCACAATGAACGGTCCCAGAGGGGCAAATGTATCAAACGTTTTTCCTAACAACCACTGTCCGCCCGGCTTCCCTTTTTGCCAATCGCGGGCTGAAATATCGTTGCCGCAACAGTAGCCGAATATATGTTGCCAGGCTGACTCGCGTGAAATATTTTTTCCCGCTCGGCCGATGACCACGACCAACTCGGCTTCGAAGTCGACTTGTTGGCTGATCGGTGGTAAACAGACGTCCGCGCCGCAAGCGATGATCGTCGAGGGGAATTTATTGAATACGACCGGAATCTCGGGCGGGGATCCACCCATTTCGCGCGCATGGTCCGCATAATTTGTGCCAATGCAAATCACTTTTTCCATTCCCGTGATTGGCGCTAACAATTGGACGTCCGCCAGAGGAATTTTTGCGCCACCGTTCCATTTGGGCGAACCAGGATCGGATTTCCAGATTTCCATCAAACCTTGGATGTTCGTTGGCCAATCCCAATCGGGATTGGGCAAACCGACTTGGTCGCCATCGACGCGTGCCAAGGAGACGGCACCTCGATATTCTATTCTGGCCAGTTTCATGTTGTCCCCACCAAGTTTGTTAGGTCAAGTCGCGCCAAACGTTACAACCGAACCCCTTGGCTGCGGAAAAAAGTTCGTCGGAGCAACCTGGGCTTCGATTTCGACCTACAGTTTAAAGTCACGGGGAATCCGTGAAATGCCACCCGGCAGACATATTTCAAAATTTTGCTGAATTTCGAGTAGATTCATGTCCCTCTCAACCTCCGACAATTTGGAAATCGAAATTGGAAGCGCGTTTTTGTCGGCCCGAAGTGGTCTTCAGCCAGTCGAAACCGGCTTGAGTTCCAGCTTGTGTCTGAAAACGCTGTTGGACAATTTGCGCGACGGAATCGTATTCGTTGATCCGAATGGAAAAATCGAATTGTGGAATCAAGCCGTCGAAATCATGACTGGCATGAGCTCATCGCGAATGGTTGGCCAGTCGTTTGAACCGGGCTTGTTGAGTCTTAGTGACGCGAACGGCATTCCAATTTTTCCCACCGATTGCCCGTTACGGGAGTGTCTGCAAACCACCAAAAAGAAATCGGGCGAGTATCGTATTATCGGCCGTAGCGGACGCGAAACAAAAGTGGAATTTTCGTTCACGCCGATCAAAACGGCGGACGACGCCCTCGCTGGAGCGATGGTGTTGCTACACGATGCCTCTGTCCAAATGGACTTGAAACGACAATTAAAAGACCTGTATGAATTCTCGATGGTTGACCCACTCACCCAGGTCAATAATCGCGCCGAATTCGAACGCGTTCTCGATCAATACGTTCGCGCTAATCACACTGCCGACTTTACGTGCAGTCTGATAATTTGCGATATCGACTTTTTCAAATCGATCAATGACAACTTCAATCATCATATTGGCGACCAAGCACTCATTTCATTTGCGAGTCTGTTAAAGAAATTTGTCCGGTCCCAGGATATCGTGGCGCGCTACGGTGGCGAAGAATTCGTCATTTTGTGCGGTGACTGCAATAGCGCATCTGCCGTCGAACGGGCGGAGGAAATTCGTGTCACCTTGACCAAGACCCCCCAACAAATGCTCAACGGCAAATGCATTACCGCCAGCTTTGGAGTGGCGGAGTTGCAAAAATGCGATACCGCTACCGAGTTTTTCATCCGCGCCGATACGGCATTGTTGAAAGCCAAAGAGCTCGGAAGAAATCGTGTTGTCGAGGCCAGTTCAGTTTCCAATCCGAAGTTAATGGCCACCAGCGAAGCCTCGCTGTCGGGAGTTTCCTGGCGGAATCTTAAATCAGCCAATCTCGTTTGCGAAGAGTTCGTGAGTTCCACACCGCTGTCGGTGCTTGTGGAAAAACTGCGAGGCTTCATCGTCGAATCAGAAGCGGACATTCGCCGGGTTGAACCGGACTACGCCAACCTGTTGTTGCAAATCGAAGATAAGAACAATCCGGGGCGAAAAGCCAATTTCATTATTGATATTGAGTTTCAGGAACACCAAACGCCGGCTGACAAATCCAAGCTCGTCGGTAACCGCACGCAAACGTTCATCCGAATCATCATTCGCGAAGGCAAAAAGAAATGGTTTTCGATGAATGCCAACGAATTGGCGACGACTGTATTGAGCGATATTCGGCACTATTTGATGATCAATGACGACTGTGCAAAACTGAAAATATCGCCCGTAGCAACCAAATCGACTCGCGACGCGCATTGAAAAGTTCTTCAGCCACTCCTGCAGCCAATTGTTCTCGCCAACGTGATCCGGTAAATTGCAAGTTGTAACAGACTTTCAAATTTAACTCTTGGCGAGGCACCATAAATGGCATATCAACTTCCCAATCTCCCGTACGCCGCAAACGCGCTCGAACCGCACATCGATACCAAAACGATGGAGATTCACCATGGTAAACACCATGCTGCATATATCGCCAAAGTCAACGCGGCAATCGCGGGTACTGATCTCGAATCAAAATCGATCGAGGACCTGATTTCCAATCTTAAAGCGGTTCCTGCCGCCCAACAGGCAGTCGTCCGAAACAACGGTGGAGGTCATGCCAACCACTCTTTGTTCTGGACAATTATGAAACCTAATGGGGGAGGCAAGCCGACGGGTGAATTGTCAGCGGCAATCGATACGACTTTTGGTAGCTACGATGAATTCAAAACGAAATTCTCGGATGCTGCGGTCACCCGTTTTGGCAGTGGTTGGGCCTGGCTGTCAGTCGATGCTGGCAAGTTGCTGGTAGAAAGTACACCGAACCAGGATAGTCCCCTCATGGAAGGTCGTACGCCGATCCTTGGATTGGACGTTTGGGAACATGCCTATTACCTTAACTACCAAAATCGTCGCCCGGACTACATCAGTGCTTTTTTCAACGTCATCGATTGGGATGCCGTTGGTAATCGTTACGCGGCAGCGCGAGCCTAACCCACGTCGTCCAGTTGCTCCAAGATCAAAAAACCAATTGGTTATGTTGAACGGCGGTTGAAGCCCGCCGTTATTTTTTTGCTAGCGATTCAGGATTGCGACCTTTCGTTCACGTTGCAAATGTCCCTTGAGTACCCAAATCAACATTTCTCCACTTCGACGTTGACGATTTAACGCCAGACTTCTAACATCCGCCGCGAATAGGGTTCCGGCGCGATAAAAAACTCATTTCGCCGCAAGAAACTGGATCGATTGTACCGATTATTTGACAAAGGACATTTGTTTGGCGAAGTGCACGACCGCCTTTGACGATCAAATTTCCCAAGTAATTGTTGATTTCGATTTTGTTAATTCACTCCACGTGATTGGAATCACAATTTCGATTCGAAGTCACGAATTTGACAACAGGGTGCGACGAATGCCAACTTTTCCCCACCGACAAATCGTTCGTTTGACCTGTCTGACGGTTTGCGCGATTTGCGTTTTCTCGGGATGCCGGTCGGGCATTTTCAAAAAATCGGAAACCGAATGGAAACGGCCCGACATGTCCGGGTTGGCGTTTTGGAAAAAAGGGGAATCCAAAGCGGTTCCTCCGCCACCCGCGTTGCATTTTGATCCTGCGCCCGCGTCAGGCGATTTACGGCAGGCCAACTCTCAGCCAGCGAAAAAGACGGCGGTCGATCCCGAGTTGCAACAACAAGTCGATCAAATGGCGGACGCCGCGAAAAAGGCCCCAGCCGAATCGGCCCCCAAAGCTACACAGCTCTCCGCGGATGCAAAAAGTAAACCAATTCGAACTCCCTACAGCCTTTCCGGAAATGCCAATCCTACTGAATCGAACAGTCCCAACCGGGCCAATAGTTTTGATCCCAAAGCTCCGAAGCCAGCGAATACCGAGGTCGCATCGAGCGTAGAACAGGCCCAAGCAGACTTTAACGCAGTGATCGGCGACAAAGGCAAGCAACCATCCAGCTCCCTGGCAACAACATCAAAGTCACTCCAGCCAGCGGGTGCGGCGTTGGCCAATGACTTCCAATTGCCGGCCAAAATGGCCGCCGCCAAAAATCAAGTCAACTCATCGAAAAACAATCTCGATACCAAACTGTCCAATGTCAATCGGTCCTTGGACGACGCTTCCGGAAATCTGGTGGCGAACGCCAAAAATGCCCTGCCCGAAACTGCTAACAAGTCGTTGCAGCCAAGTTTCAATTCAATGGCAACCGGAGCGAATGAATCGTTGGCAGCCACGACCAAACCGGCCAAACAAGCGACGAATAATTTCGCAAACAACCGTCCCGTCGGCAACGAAAATTCTGCGGAGCTGCAACGTGTTCAGGCAGAGGTTGCCTCAGCCCAACAACAAATCGCTGAATTGAGAGCACAAATCGCGGCCACCCAACGCCCCGTTGTTCCGGTCGCCCCGTCAACGCCGAATCAAGCGCTGAACAGTGCGTCGACCGGCCTGAACCAGCCGGTAGCACGAGTGGCCCAATTGAATTCCGCCAACTCCAATGGCTTTGCTCCAAGTTTTACGCCATCAAATTCCAACAAGCCGACGGGGAATTTTTCGCCGTTGCAACCTTCCCCCAACAACCCAACCAGCGATTCGGGCAACGTTTTGCGCGCCAACTCGAAATTGTCCAATGCTGGCGGTTCGACGGGTGGGAATCAGGTGATGTTTCCAATTCCAGCCGACGCCCAGCCGACCGGAAATTACCCTTCGACACCGCACAGTGGTTACTCGTCATCGAGCGCCAATCTTAGCTCGGCGGGTGGGGCCAGTAATGGATTTCCAGTTCAACCTGTCGGTTTACAGGCACCCATCGGACAACCCAACGCTGGGCAGCAGAATGTCGCGACGGTGATGCACGCCCAAACAGGCAATGCTCAGCAATTCGGCGCGCGCCCGGATGCCGCCACCAATCATGTTTCCGAAGTTGCCATTCCGGCGGCTGTGTTACGAGGGAGTGGCAGTTATGCGCCGGGAAGTGTCAACCGATTGACACCCAAGCAATAGACGGCCTTTGTATCGACCACGATGGATGAGCAATCGTTACCCGATCTACCGGTTTCATTTTTCGGCTAGTGGTCGGTCAAACTTCAAATTTAGGATTAGCCGTTTTGGCGCTAGCCACGGTTCCGTCTTCAAATTTAGGATTAGCCGTTTTGGCGCTAGCCACGGTTCCGTCACAAAAAACCGAGGCTAGCGACCAAACAACTAATGGCAGCAACCCTAATTCTTGAGCTTGACGGACCACTAGATCGTAAAGCCATCCCATGAGTTCTTTTGACCTGATAAGGATTCGAGCTGAGTCGGGAATCTTCTGCCTGGACTATCATGCCGAATTGGGCTCAACCAACGACCGGGCGATCAAGTTGTTGAAGAGTCACGAGACGGCAATTCCAGGTATTGGGCTGCCGTTACTGGTGTTGACTGACCACCAAACAGCCGGTCGAGGTCAACATCAACGGACCTGGATCGCTGCGCCCGGGAGTCTGACCTGCACCCTGTGTTTGCCGGCCCGCAATGACTCGAGCGATTTATGGATGTCGTTGGCCGCGGGTTTGGCCGTTTGCAACAGCGTGGAAGAACTCCTCCCGTCGATTGATTTGAAAATCAAATGGCCCAACGATGTATTGTTAGATAATCGAAAACTGGCGGGCATCTTGATCGAAAAAGTGAGCAGCCAGCTTTTTCCGGAATCCAAGTCGGTTCTCGTCATCGGAATCGGGATCAATGTGAACAACACAATTGAGGCAATTGATCTGGCCGCAGCCGATCAACGTCAGCCCAATCCAACCAGCATTTTTCAATCGACCGGACATTCGATTGACTTGACGGCCTTGTTGAATGGCTTGATTCAATCCTTGATCCGAATGCGCGGCGAACTGTCCCATTCGACAGATCGGATCCGCCAACAAGTACACGAGCGCATGTTGTTCCTCAATCGGTGGGTGGAAATTGAACTTCCCGATCGAACTCGCCTATCAGGCCACTGCGTTGGTCTCGGCTCGACCGGTGAATTGATGATTGGGGTTGACCACGAACTTCGCGCGATTTCCAGTGGGACTGTTATCGGCTGGAGATAGCCGTTGCTTCTTCCAGATGCGTCAAAAGATCACACGACCCAATCGGTGAAACAATTGACAGACTGCCCGTGATGCCGAATCAATCGAGTGCTTCAGGCTTCGAATATCCCACACGAAAAAACGTTTTTTCCAGTATCCACAGGATTGATTTGGATGTGACAATCAGCGTGCAATATAGTCCGATTAATACGAACAAGCACACTTGACGGCGGGGCATTGTTTCCGCTTCAGTTAGTCCAAGGCTTGGCAAGATTTTTTCTCGGATGTGAGAAGCCCCATTGATTGCCGCCAGAATGAAACACAATGCTAAAACAAAGACCATGAAGCCACGCAACGAAAACTGCCAAATTGACGATTGTCTACGTACTGCGTTAAACAGCAAATACGTCGAAAGCGTACCGAGTGCCATTAGTGCCGTATTGGCGATCATTCCTGCATCGTCATAGAACCCGTAACGAACTGAACTCCGCAAATAATCGATGTCGGCATAGTACCAATCAATAAATGGCCAGCCATGGGATGAATGGAATCGCACAGATTTCGATCCCATCCATTTCCCAATTGGCTTGACGCTACCTTGGTACGAGTCAAATGGAATCAAGAAATGGATGAAAACCAGAAATGACATTGACGCCGGAAGAAATGGCGTCCGCATCAGATTTCGCAATTTTTGCAATTCCGATGTCATGTTCACTTATCGCATTTCAACGTGGAGTTAGACGAAAAAAACGATTGGCGACAGCATCAGACTCGATCGTGTTGTCCATTTTTAGATCTAGAAAAACGCTACACTCATTGCTATTTTGATTTCGAGTTGGGAGAAATCGGTGATTCCGGCTGACACGCGACATAAACAAACGGGCAAATTGTTGAATGATGAATCATCCAGTACAGCCCGGCGATAAAGGGGCCGCCCAGAAGCGTCGCCAGAAACCAAATAGTCGGGCCGACAAATTCAGGTCCGCGTCGTCCAGGGAGGGCAGATCCATCGATCGCTACTGCAAAGGCGAATGCACAATGAACAATCAGAGTCACGACAAGCAAAATGCCAAATACCAAAATGATAATTTCAGGGCCAATGAGCGGAAAAATTGAGATCGGGTTGATGTTAATGGTGCTTTCCTTCCCGGCGAGAAATGATTGGACGAATCATAAATCGTAAACTTTTTGCGCAGGAATAGCTACGACAACTGATTTTGAAAAACTACTATTTATGGCGATCGATCGTGGGCGGAACCGTGATTGACCAGCAATGAAACAACTCAAGGATCAGGAAGCGACCCGATGGATTATGATTTTGTTGACGACGAGCCTGACGATGCGGATGGGAATGAAAATTCGGACGACGATTGGGGCAGCGGCGCTGCCAGTGACGAGGGCGAAGTCCACGAGGGGGCAGACTTGGATCTGGCCGAACAAGGCAGCTATACCTGTGCCACTTGCGGCGAAGAGATCATTGTTCCACTCGATATCTCCCAGGGACGCGAACAGGAGTATGTGGAAGATTGTCCGGTCTGCTGCCATCCCAACGTCATCGAAGTCCATTTCGATGCAGATGGGAATGTGAGCGTCGCTAGCCGTTCCGAATAAATCGTATGGGCAACATCCTCAATCTTTTGTCCCCTCCGCCAACTTTCGCATGCCACTCAATTCGCGTTCCCACTGCGCGGTCATCGTTTGGACTCGTTCCGGATTCTGTGGGGCCAGATTGTTGGATTCGGCTCGATCCGTGCGCAAGTCGTACAATTCCCACGGTTCATTTTTCGCCGCCACCAGTTTCCAGTCGCCTATGCGGATCGCGCGATGGCCTTCGTGCAACCACCACAGGCAATCTCGTTCAATCGGTACATCCGCCGCAAACGTGGGCACCAGATTTCGTCCCGGCAATGGTGGCAAGGGCCGCCCGCCCCAATCCGACGGTCGCTCGATGCCCGCCGCAGCCAGAATCGTGGGCACGACATCAATCATGTGACAAGCGGCGTGTCGAAGTTGCCCCGGCGTTTGGATGCCTTTGGGCCAATGGACAACTAGTGGTGTGCTGATTCCACCTTCATGCACCCAGGTCTTATGTCTCCGAAACGGAGTGTTTGACGCGCTGGAAAAACCGGGTCCCAGACAGAGATAAGTGGCCGCACTACCTGGTGCAGCGGTGGGGTCGTGACCACCATCGCGAACCATCATCTCGGCACTGGCGCCGTTGTCCGACGCAAACAGGATCAACGTGTTTTCAAACTGCCCCATCAATTTGAGTTGCTCGATCACGCGGCCAATTTCGCGGTCCATCCGATCGACCATCGCGGCGTGAATCGCCATCTTGGTGGCTTGAAAACGTCGCTGTTCATCATTCAGACTTTCCCAAGGAAGCGGACGGTTGATTTCGCCCGGGCCAAACTTTTCGATCGCGTCTGGATAGGGATAGGGCGGACCAACATTCGGTTCAAGTACCGAGAGCGTCGTTTGATGAATACCTAGATCTCGCTGCCGCGTAAATCTCTGTTCGCGCAATACATCCCAGCCGGCGAGGTAACGATCACGATATCGAGCAATGTCTTCCGGCAAGGCGTGCAACGGAAAATGTGGCGCGATAAAAGCGATGTATTGAAAGAACGGTTGACCGACGTGCTTGACAGCGTGATCCTGTAAACATTTGATGGCATGATTGGCCGTCGCGGTCGTGGCATAAAAGTCGGATTCGTCAGCGGCGACGACGATCCGTTGATCGTCCAGCAAACTTCCCTCATCGGAAAAAAAGTTGCCTTGGTTTTGAGTGTTGTAACTCCGGTCAAAACCGCCCGCCAACACCTGGCCATCGACATGCCATTTGCCGCTGTGATAGGACCGATAACCATGTGGTTTCAAATAGTCCGGCAACAGCCGCGCCCATTCGGGTCGTCGGCCTTGTGCACCACCGCCGATACCTGGAATGAGATCCCGTCGAACCGCCTGCGCGTAATATCCAGTGAGCAACGAAGCTCGCGTTGGCCAACATCGCGCCGTGTTGTAAAACTGCGTGTACTGCAAACCAGCTGCTGCCAAAGAATCCAGATTCGGCGTGTGGATTTCACCGCCGTAACAACCGAAGTCCGAAAAACCGGCATCGTCAGCCAAAATAATTACGACATTGGGCTGTTCGGCCAGGATCGGCGTAACAAGTAGTAGCGTGGTTAAAAAGAATTTATTGAGGTTGAGCATGGCGATTCGGTAAGACACTGGAGGCTGGTACGTGGACAATTGTACTATCTAATCGATACCGCCGGGCCGCGTTTGCGATTCGCTGATTCGCGTCTGCGACACGTCCCGACGATGATCCAATTCCGTGTTCAACCGCTCTCGACGACCATTAAACGCCACAATCGGGCGGCTTGGGGCGTCGATATTAATTTACTCGGTTGGCGACTGGAATTATTCCAAGTCTGGTGTCAGAATCTATCCAGAGGAAACGTTTTCTGTTTTTGGGTTTTTTCAAAGGGGAATCAGCCATGCCACTTTTTGAAGTTGAAACTGACGCGCATATTATCATCACTTGGGCGGACAGCGAACGGACGGCGACTACGGTGGCCAATGATTCGTATCCAGGTGAGAAGGTTGTCCGATTAACGAAACGCCCCCGCGATAGCTGGGTGATTTCCAAAGGTGTGTTGGGACTGACGGAAAAAGCTGATCCTTGCGTTGTGGCGCGGGACTGTCTGGCAAAAGCCGCCGGCGACAAAGTACATGCGATTCGGTTGTACATGCAAAAAACCGGAAACGATCTGGAACAGTCGCGGCGCGCAATCGAATCCAACATGGTGATGGGCTGGTAAGCCTGACGCGAAACGCTGATCAAAACGGGTTTCCGGCGATTCGCCATCCTCAACTAGAAGGTCTTCGAAGTAAACGTCTGATTAGAGTGACAGGACCGTTGTATTTTCCGGAAACTTGTCTTCCCTGTGCTTTCAAACGGGGCAACAATTGTTGCTCCGTTTTTGCTTGAGTTAATCGGAATTTCGTTTGGCAGTTTCATCTGCTGAGCTGTCGATCAATCTTGATTCTTTCAAATACTTTCCATGTCCAGCTTGATTTCTTTAACCAACATTGTCAAAAAATACCGGACGATGTGGGCGCTAAATGGAGTCTCATTGGAAATTAAACCGGGCATCACGGGCCTGCTCGGACCCAACGGAGCGGGTAAGTCTTCGTTGATCAAATTGATATTGGGATTGGTAAAAATCACTTCGGGGACCGGTACGATTCTCGGCCATCAACTTGGCCGCGAAGGTCGACAAATTCGCGACAAGATCGGCTACATGCCGGAAGACGATTGCTATATTCCGGGTTTGTCGGGAGTGGAAGTCGTTCAATTTTCGGCTTGTTTGGCCGGGCTGCCACAAATTGAAGCACTGCGTCGCGCTCATGAGATCCTGGATTTTTGCGGGATGAAACAAGAACGTTATCGGACGATCGAGACGTATTCGACTGGCATGCGACAGAAAACAAAGTTCGCGGCGGCAATTGTTCATGATCCCGAGTTTTTGATTTTTGATGAACCGACGTCGGGGCTCGATCCAGAAGAACGCGAGTCGCTGTTGGACCGCATCAAATTCCTTAGCGTTCAAGCGAACAAATCGGTACTGATCTCGACCCATATTTTGCCCGATGTGCAAGCGATCTGCGATAACGTGCTGATCTTGTCCAGTGGCAAAGTGCTCCTCAGTGATTCACTGGCCAATCTGAATCGGACGACCTCACCGACAATCAGTTTTCGGGTCGCGGGCGACCATGAACCGATTCTGCAGAACCTACGGGCAAGCGGTTTGACGGTCAGTTTTTCGTTTGACCGCCGGGTGATCGTCGAAGGCGCCGGCGAAAGTTTGTCCGACCAGGTTTGGCGCGCCGCGAACGAAACCGGCACGACGATTCAATCACTCACACCGGCTAAAAATTCGTTGGAGGAAATTTTCCTGACCACGATTCGGGAGTCTGTCCATGCCATTGCATGATGTGGGCTATCGAAAGTGGACTGGACGTCGCACGTCGCAGTTTTCGCGCATGTGGATCATAACTGAAACCGGTGTCCGATTGGCCGCCCAATCTCGGTGGGTTCGGCGGTTACTGTTTTTCGCTTGGTTGCCAGTGATGTATTGGGGCATTGGATTTTTTGTAATCGAGCGCTCGCTAAGTGCTCAATCCAATTTCGTCGTCGAGGCCATGGAGCGCGCCGGCGCTCCGGACATCGCAACCAACGAAGTGCGCAATCAAACTCAAGGGCTGAGCAACCGCAGTGGTATCGCACAGATATTGCGAGAACAATTCCGGATTATTCCGCGGGTTGATGATTTAGCATTAAGTTTGGAGCAGGGAGATGAAGAAAAAACGCGGAATATGGTTTGGTCCTGGTTGTTGATGACCTTTTTTCGATATCCGCAATCGTTATTGATTTTGTTTTTGATTGGTACAATTGCGCCAACATTGATCTCGCGAGATATTCGTTCACGGGCTTTTTTATTGTATTTTTCTCGCCCGATTGGCCGGTTTGAATACATTTGCGGCAAACTGCTGATTCCGGTTGCTTTCATTATATTCGTGACTACGCTTCCGGCGTTGGCGTTGTATGTGTTTGCGATCGGGATGTCACCGTCGATTTCCGTGTTTTGGAACACTTGGGATATTCCGCTAAAAATTATTGCCGCCACCGGGGTGTTGGTATTGCCGACCGCTTCGTTGGCATTGATGTTATCGTCGCTGACACATGAATCCAGATTTGCCAACTTCAGCTGGTTTGCCGTCTGGGCCCTGGGGCATGGTGCCTGGATGGCGGTCCTGTTTGCCACGGCGATCCAGCTCCATGAGCAACCATTCGATCCCAAAGTGCTAAACAGTTCACTGGTTCGAAATTGGTCGGTGCTATCGTTGTATAACAATCTGGGTGACATCCAATCATGGATCTTTGGCTTTGCCAAATTTAGCGACGTGTGGCGCGGTGTTTTGGCGTTGGCGGCGATTTCGTTGGTCTCCTTGATCATTTTGTTCCGCCGGGTTTCGGCTCCGATTCGAGCTTGACTTTAAAACGACGATGATTGAAATCCAACAAGCCACCAAACTCTATAAAACCGTCATCGGGGTGAACGACATCACGTTGACGATCAAGCCGGGTACCTATGGACTGTTGGGCCCCAACGGATCAGGCAAAACAACCTTGATCAATCTGATTCTGGGTCAACTTAAGCCGACACTGGGTTCGGTCCGTTTGTTTGGTGAGAATCCATGGCGGCGCAGTGGTTTGCTGCGGCGAGTCGGGTTGTGCCCGGCATCGGAAGTGAATTTTCCCGGAGTGACGGCGCTGGAGTGGGTGACGTATCTGGTTCAGCTGCATGGATTCAGTTTTTCCGAGAGTGATCGCCGGGCCAAAGAGGCGCTGGAAACCGTGAAACTCTCTTACGCCATGAATCGACCGATGCGTGATTATTCATTGGGAATGCGACAGCGGGCGAAAATTGCACAGGCGATTGCACACGAACCCGATTTACTGATTTTGGACGAGCCGTTCAACGGTCTCGACCCGATCGGTAGATTTGAAATGACCGACTTTTTGAGAAATTGGGCGGAGCAAGGGAAAAGCCTGATTTTGGCCAGCCATATTTTGTATGAAGTCGAATCCGTGCAACCTTCGTTTCTGTTGATTTCCGGCGGACGGTTATTGGCTTCCGGTTCACCGGCTGAAGTGCGTGAAATATTGGCCGACGCGCCGTTTACACTGAACATCCGTACGTCCGATGCAAAAAAATTGGTGGGGCTATTAATCGATTTGTGCCAGATCGAGTCCGTGCAATTCGAATCGAACGAGAGCTTTCAAATTACTACGCGAGCTGTGGGTGAAGTGTATCAATTGCTGCCCCGTCTGTTGGTTGAACATAATATCTCGGTGCGTGAAATCAGTTCGACCGATGATTCGTTAAAGGCACTATTTTCAACTTTGATGAAAATGCATCGCGGAGAGTGGAATCGCGGAGGTAAGTCATGAGACGATGGATTTATGGAGCAGGGGCTACCTGTCGGTTCGAGTTGCGACGATCGTTTACTGTCCAACGAATCGCTGTGTCGGTCGTGTTAGCGCTATTTCCTCCCATGATGTTGACGTTGATGATTGGTGCCACCAAGGTTGCTCAAGCCGCGATTGATCCTATGTCAAAATCGGGTGTGGTCAAAGAGATCCAGCTCGTGCAGGGTTTCGCTCCGTTTGCCATTGTGTTTCTTGTTTCGTTGGTCTGTTTGTTGTCATTACTGTTGTGGGCCACGCCCAACGTTTACTCCGAACTCGAGGGAAAAAGCTGGAGCTATATCGCGAGTCGTCCTGGTGGCAGAATTTCTACCTACCTGGGCAAGTTTCTAGCGTCGGTACTGGTTTCGTTTGGCGTCGCGTTGATTGCGCTCACGCTGTCGGTAGCGATTGCCGATCTCTTGTTATCGACGCCTGATCCCCAACGATTGTGGATGTCGTTGACCGCCATCTATTTCATCGCCTGTTTCGTCTACGGGGCGGTTTTTTCAATGTTGGGTACGTTGTTTTATCGACGCTCGATGGTGGTGGCGGCGGGCTATTTAATGGGATTTGAAGTCATCTTGGCTACGATCCCTGCCGTCATTGGCAAATTGACCGTGCGGTTTCATTTGCAGGAATTAGGTATTCGCTGGATCGGTTTTTTTCTACCATTCGAAAACCAACGGGAGTACCAAGTCCTGTATGGGGAACCGTGGCCAACTTGGGCGAACCTGTCAATGCTATTGGGAACGGGCCTAATCACGTTGCTGATCGGCGCCATTGTGATCGTCAATCGACAGTATATTACTTCGGACGAAACCTGACCTGGCTGCGCCAAGCATGGCGATCCCAGGTTGAAATATCTGTTTGATCATCGGCAATCCGGTAACGCACGGCACCATGTTGATCGGTGCGAAACATGATTCGATCATCAGCAGCAAAAACACGAACCACGGATTCGCGGATCCGGTGGTGGCCGCCACTAATGACAACCGATTCCGGGGTTGACCATTGCATGAACTCCGTGGGATCACTATTCATGCTGCCATGATGCGGCGCCATCACGAGGCTACAGTCGATCGGCTCCCGCGCCAGCAATCGCCCCATCCCCTCCGATTCCAAATCTCCCGGCAATAAAATTTTTTTTCCAGCATGTTCAACCAACAATACGATGCTGTCCGAGTTGTCCGTGCCACCGGTGCCGGACTGTGGCGGGCTTAAGATCGTGGTGTTGGCAGGCAGTGCCGCGAAATTGGTTTCGTGGTCGTGAGGAGGAATCTTCAGCGAGGCCTGCAGTAGGTGTGATTGGTTCGCCGGAGTCTCTGCGAACATGGTTCGGACGGGAATTTGCTCGGCCGCCAATCGCGAAAACAGCGTTCGCACGGCGGGCGCGGAACTCGCCAACATCTTGGGTGATACGATCACCTCACCGATTCGAAACCGACGACTCAATTCCGGTAAGGCATTGAAGTGGTCGATGTCGGCGTGTGAAATCACGACCCGATCCAAAAAATCGATTCGCGCACTCCAAAGCACGCCGGCGACACTCTGATATCCGTAGGTCGACGAGCCAAATGAACCGGCATCGTACAACAAGTTCGTGCCATCCGGCATTTGCAACAATACACTGGTTCCGTGCCCCACATCGATAAACGTGCAAATCAAGGGGTTGGCGCGGTGCCGCTGTCGATAACTGGCAATTTGATCCGGCAGCCACCATCCTCCGACCAACCAACCGATCGCCAACACCACAATCCACCTGAGGCGTAAATGCGTCGGTGGAAAAACGGCGAAAAAAAATAGTCCGACATAAAACGACAAGGTGGCTGTCAGCGTGGGCCCCGAGGTCCAAAAATAACCATAGGGGACGGCTTCCCCGAGGCCGATGAGCCACTCACTAAGGGCCAGATTCCATTCGCAGAATTTGCCGCATACATAGGCAGCCGGTGGAAACCATTGTCCAAAAACCATGACGCCCAATCCGCTATAGAGTCCCCAAGCGATCGGCAATATCAATAGCGGATTGACGATCAAGGCCACCGGAGCCACCAAGTGAAACCGATACGCAACCAACGGCATAGCCACACACCAAATCACAATACTCACCAAAATTGCCGAACGTGTTTGCCGTCCACACCAATTCAGAGTCCGAATTGGCCAGGGACGCGTACTGGCAATTAATCGTTGGATGGGATCCCGTGGCGGTGGCCAGAACATCCACTCCTTCCCAAAATTCAACGTGCCCACCGCCAAAAATGAAAGTTGAGCGCCCAAGTGGAACAAGTCCAACGGATTGATCAACAATACAAACAAACCCGCCAGTGCCAACAAGTTAAAAGTAAAACTACTCTCCCCCAGCAACCGCCCCACACAAAACAACACAATCAACACCGTTGCGCGAGAAACCGGCGGAAGAAACTCGACCAACCAACAATAGAAAATTACGAAGGCAATCGTCGCGAACAGGCAATTGCGACGGCTGAGCCATCCCAGTCGAAAAAACAAATAAAAACAGCCCGCTAAAATTCCCACATGCAGTCCCGAGATCGATAGCAAATGTGAAGTCCCGGTTTTTAAAAACGCCGCACGCCGCTCAGCCGAAAGTTGTTCGCGATTGCCCAGCATGATTGCCGAGGCAAACGCCGCCTCATCGGCATTAATGTAATGCCAGGCGAACTCGTTCAGCCGCCGGCGCAACAGCGACAATAATTGCGGACTATAGGATCCTGCTGGTTCAATCACCTGGACGGCTTCCGGACAATCAACATGCAAGGTGGCGAGTTTCGATTGAGCGCGATAATACCATTGGAAATCGAATTGACCAGGATTTGTGGGGGGACCAATCCGAACTAGCAGGCCATACACTCGAAGCCGATCACCGGCACAGACATGAGTGGTTGGCGCACGAATAGTCAAATCGATTTTCCCAGTCGCCGGTCGCCATTGGTCGGCGTCCCGGATCTGCTGTACTCGTACCGTTATTCGCGTTCGAGTAGTTGATTTCTGGTAATCCAATCCCTCGTTGGATTCATTGGGAGATAGCCAGCGCGGTTCGCTCGTCGCCACTGCCTCAACGCAACAGGGAGCTCCATCCTCATTGGCAAATGTGCCAATCTCAGCTGTCGAAAACCAGTTCCAGCGTCCATGGTGCCAAAACCCACCCAGGCCCAGCAGTCCGATCAGCAGAAAGGCCGAAGCCAAACTCTCTCTTCGCCAATTTGTATTCGTCTCGGAACGCTTCGAGCGCTCAGCAATCCAACTTCGATTTTGAAGTAAACACCACCCGATCAGCCCCAGCAAAACAGCTGATAGAAAGATCCGATAATCAACATCCAGCCAGCCGTCCAGCGCGATCCCGGCACTCATCGCGAGCACACACAAGACCATGGGTTGATAACGAGGAGGTCGCCGGACCTGAGACGTCGATCCGATCAGCCCGGGAGATAACAAGTCTTGGGACATCCGTTCCTGCCAGTACAGAGTGCGTTCCGATACCGTTTTTTGATCGTACATCAAACGGACAATGAAAGGCAATTCGGTTCGCCGCAATCACCGGTCGCGGAAACCGCCGATCAAACGAAACGAGCTGCAAGTCCGTTGCGGGTTGACCGTTCCACGACAAAATCAATAGTCCATGAGAGTGCTGGAAAAACAGTATATCAAGTTTGCGAATTCGCGATGCCGGTACCGCCTGTTTTTATTTGGGCTGGTGAAGAACTACCCATTGGACCGGCGTAGAGCGGGCCGGGAAGAGGAACCGGCGCGGCAAACCGAATCGTTGACTTTTTCAGTCAGCGCAATAAAAAAGTCACAACATGTCGCTCCATCGTCATGCTGTGACTTCTACCCTGATACAGGACCATCCGTGTCCTGACCTCTCGGCAGTTGACTCTGTAACCGATATCGACTGAATCCGTACTTTTACATCAATCGTTTGAATTTTTTTTTCGATTTCACTCGCAAATCCGGCAAATCTTGCCAGCTGGGATTCCGAAAATTCGGGTCAGGGAAAAGACTCGCTCGTCGCAAAATGATCCGCCGGCCACGATCTGATAGCACTTGCCAACCAAACGTTAGCATTCCGGTGAATGTCAGGTAGGCAAATTCGCTGACCAATGGCAAAATCCCTATCAGCCGAATTGCCAATCCAGGATGGATCCCATGTCAACGCTGTTAAAAGATCGACCGTTCGACTCGGCTGGATTCGGTCCATCGATTCTTGCCTCGGCCTCGCGTGGGCGAATCATCCAGAATGAAATTCCCAGCGATCGCTTGTTGGCCCGCGCGATGCTACACGATCAATGCCCGTTGACGCCGGGCGTCTATGGCTGGCTCGATAGCAATCATCAGATCTGTTATGTCGGCAAATCGAAGTCACTGCGAAAACGACTGCTGTCCTATTTTGCGAAAACACCGGCGGACAAGAAAGCCGAGCAGATTCGCCGCCATAGTGAACGGTTGGTCTGGGAGCCGATTTCCGATGAACTGTTGGCTTTGATACGCGAACAGGAATTGATCTACCGTTGGCGACCCGACTTCAATACCCAAGGCCAACCGACTCGTCGGCAACCGGCCTTTGTATGCATCAGTCATGGTCCGGCACCCAATGCTTTTTTTACGCGACGACTGACATCAAAAGCTGCGGTGGCCTTTGGACCGATTGCAGGGACGGGGCAATTGCGCGCCGCCACGGAAAGTCTGAATCAGGTTTTTCGGTTGCGTGATTGCCCCGACAAGACCAAGTTTGAGTTCAATGATCAACGACAATTGTTCACCAACCCAGCATCGGCAAAATGCATCCGGTTTGAGCTGGGCAGTTGCCCCGCGCCCTGTGCCGGTCACTGCAGCAGCGCCGGCTATCGAGGATTGGTCGAGCAGGCAACCCGCTACCTCGATGGCAGTGATCTGTCGATCTTGAATCGGATGGAAGTCGAGATGGCTGTTGCGGCGCGTGAGTGTCGATTTGAACGGGCCGCCGCGTTGCGCGATCACTTATCCAACCTCCAATGGCTCGCTCGTCGATTGGAAAGTCTGCGTGCTGCCCAACAGGAACTTAACGGCGTATTACCCATTGCCGCGCGGAATCGAAAAACCATTTGGTTGATCCTGCGCGGTGGTCGGCTGATCGGCAGCGCCGCGCAACCGGACCAAATCGACCGCGCCGCCAAGGCGATCGACTCCCTGTCTCAGACCGCCGCTGCTTCGTCGGCGCTGCCCAATAATATTCTGGAGATGAATCTGCAATTGATCTTGATTTCCTGGTTCCGCAAAAATCCTCATCAGCAA
This sequence comes from Mariniblastus sp., assembly GCA_031409295.1. Classification (GTDB taxonomy): domain Bacteria; phylum Planctomycetota; class Planctomycetia; order Pirellulales; family Pirellulaceae; genus Mariniblastus. The sequence continues at coordinate 58,494 of JANNWZ010000076.1, read as the reverse complement.
CGGCAGCTGCTCTCCTTTAGCTCGGCCATCCAATTTTGCGAGGCCCGAATTAGACAAGCTGCCTGAAACGAAAATCGAATCGACGTACAACGAAGGGCAGTGCGAACACTGATCTCGCCGTAATCCGGTCTCTTGAGCCAAGTGGTCCCCCTTTGTGCGACAGCAGAATCCACTAAAATGCCGATCGGTGTTTACCCTCCGTTGTTAGTACGACATTGTCGTTTCAATGAAACAATCACGAAAAATTCTTGTTACCGCGGCGCTGCCGTACGCCAACGGACCGATTCATCTCGGACATTTGGTGGAGTACATCCAAACGGATATCTGGGTTCGGTTTCAAAAATTGTGCGGTCACCGTTGTGTGTTCATGTGGGCCGATGATACACACGGAACCGCCATCATGATCCGGGCGCGGAAAGAGAATCGAACCGAAGAAGCCGTTATTGCTCAGGCTGCGGCGGAACATCGGCGTGATTTTGACGGCTTTCAAATCGGCTACGACAATTACGGCAGTACCCACAGCGATTCCAATCGGCAGATCTGCGGCGAAATTTGGGCCGCGATTCGCGCGGCGGGATTGGTCGTCGAAAAAGATGTAGAACAACTCTTCGATGCGGTGCACGGAACGTTCCTGGCTGATCGCTTTGTCCGTGGTACTTGCCCGAACTGCAAATCGCTCGACCAACCCGGTGACAATTGCAGCAATTGCGCCGCGACGTACACTCCGGCTGAATTGATAGATCCAATCAGCACGCTTTCAGGATCGAAACCCGAAACTCGCTCCGCCAAACATCTATTTATCGAATTGGAGCAAATGCATGGCTTCCTTGAAGAGTGGACCCAATCTGGTGAGCATCTTCAATCCGAGGTCGCGAATTATTTGAAGGGACATTTTCTCGGCAATGTCGACTCAGCCGAGGGTCGAAAACCGTTGCGCGATTGGGATGTTTCTCGACCCGCTCCGTATTTCGGTTTTGAAATTCCGGACGCGCCCGGAAATTTTTGGTACGTCTGGTTTGATGCACCGATTGGCTATATCGCGTCGACACTGGATTGGTGCCAGCGTACAGGTGAACGACTGGACGATTGGTGGAAAAACGACTCCGCTGAGATTCATCATTTTATTGGCAAGGACATTACGTACTTTCATACGCTGTTCTGGCCGGGTATGTTAAAAGCTGCCGGCTATAGTTTGCCGCATAAAGTTCACATCCATGGTTTCCTGACCGTCGATGGCGAGAAAATGTCCAAGAGTAAAGGGACTCAGTTCACCGCGGAATCCTATTTGAAGTATCTCGATCCGGGTGCGTTACGATATTTTTACGCTTCGAAATTGGGGCCTCGTCTGGATGATATCGATTTAAACTTGATGGAATTTGCCAACAAGGTGAATGCCGATTTGGTCGGCAAGGTGGTCAATCTCGCATCGCGAACAGCCAAATTTGTCGCGGAAATCGGCCTGTCAAAGACTTACCCTGACGATGGCGGACTGTTTGCTTCGGCCGCCTCGACCGGTCGCGAGATTGCGGACGCCTACGAAAATTGTGATTACAACAAAGCCATGCGGTTGATTATTGAGTTAGCCGATCGAGCCAATCCACATGTCGAGAATAATGCTCCGTGGATCTTGAAAAAGGATCCAGAAAAACTATCTCAATTGCAAGACGTTTGCACGGTTGCATTAAATCTGTTTCGACAACTGGCGATCTATCTCGCTCCCGTGTTGCCGGAACTGGCCCGACAAACTGGCGAACTATTGAATGATCCAATCACACATTGGGATCAGTCTCAGACTCCCTTGACGGGAACTGCCGTGGCGAAATTTCAACATCTGATGAAACGAATCGAAGACAAGGACCTCCAGAGCATGACTGAAGAGAGTAACACCCCGACCACCGAAGAGTCCAATCCTGCAACGGCAAGTACGACGTTTACGGACAGTGGCGATCCGTTGGCGAAAGAGCCTTTGGCTGATGAATGTTCGATTGATGATTTTGTCAAAATCGACCTGCGGGTCGCGCGAATTGTGGCAGCCGAACATGTGGCCGAAGCACGAAAACTATTGAAACTGACGTTGTCGCTGGGGGGTGATCACCGCAAACAGGTGTTTGCCGGAATCAAAGCCGCCTATGAACCGGAAAAATTGGTGGGTCGGCTCGTGATCATGGTCGCCAACTTGAAGCCTCGTCAAATGAAATTCGGTTTGAGCGAAGGAATGGTTTGCGCCGCTGGCGAAGGGGGTGAAGAAGTATTTTTGCTCAGCCCCGACGACGGAGCACGTCCCGGCCAACGCGTCCACTAGAAAGCGCGTCGCGCGCCTGCCCCCAAACACGGCGCGCGGCCGTACTGAGTATGTTTCAACGACTCGTCGACCTATTGATTCTCCAACCGTCGACAAATCCGATCGATGCGGAAAACCGTCGACGCGTTGGAATTCCGTTGGGTACCGGTGAAATCGAAACGTGGGTCACTTGTTCGGATCAGACATACAACTCGAATCCGGTGATCAAATCCCACACAACGCCCGCGGTCGGCACTAATACGCGTTCGAGCATCGATCGGATTGCCATCAAATTCCCCGGAACTGGAGGACGGGCCGAACGCAGTGGTCCTCATCCGTTTGAAATCGACGCTGACAGAAAAACGGAAGTCTGGACGGTCAATCCGCCAGGTTATGGTGGAAGTAGCGGTTCCGCCACGATTGTCTCGACGGCAGCAACATGCGAAGCGGTTTGGGAGTATTTGACCACTCACTACGCCGATGTTCCGATCGCAGTGGAGGGCAATAGCTTGGGCTGCGCTGCCGCCTTGTATCTAGCGGCCCGCAAAGATGTGGCCGGGATTTACTTGCGCAATCCCGTGGCGTTGCAACAAATGATTTCCACCCGGTGGAAGTACAACTGGTGGAATTTTGGTTTAGCCAGGGTGTTGACCCGATGGATTCCTGACGAATTGGACACGATTGAAAATGCAAAACGGTGTCGATGTCCCTTGCTGCTGGTTCGATCCGAACGGGATCGTGTGTCGCCGGCGCGATATCAGCAATTGATTTTCGGGGCGTTTCGTGGGGAAAAATCGGAATTTGTGATTGAAGGAGCCGACCATCACGACCGGGTGTCAGATCGGCAACGCGACGAATATGTCAGGTCGATAAAAAACTGGTTGGCCAAAATCGAGAGACGATAACAATTCTTCGTCCAAACCAAAATTACAAAAATACTCGCTAACTCGCCGCCATCCTTCGCAAATCTTCCACCAAGTCAGGCGAAAACAGACAAAAACTGAATTCGCGTGAACCGAGAATTGAATTTTCGTAAACCTGCGACGTCAACCGTGAAAGTTCCTGTTCCCACCGGATCCGTTGGGCCGCGACCAAGGGTTGTAGTTCGGAGTTGCACTCGGCGATGGCCCTGTGACGCTCAATCAAAGTGCCTTCGGTGCGATGGTGAATCCAGTTTTGCTTTTTGGAAATTGTGCTTGATATCCAGCTGCTTTGATCGGCAGAGAGAAATCGTTCCGGATGATATTTCAATTCCCTCAGACGATGTCTGGTAGCGGTGATGTCCGCTGGTGAGTCGTCGGTAGCTCCGGTCGGCAACTTCATGGTCGCTGATACTGCCCAAAACGCCGGCAATGGGTGTCCCCAGAAACGAGCGGAGATCATATCGGTCAGTTGATCATACTGGCCTCCACCAATGCCATGAATAAACAAATCGCTCAGCACCAATCGGCTATACATCGTCGTCATCAACGCGCGAGGTCGCAACTTGATTCCTTGATTTGAGAGTTCACTGAGAGCGCCGATCGCTGACTGTTTGGAAAACTCAATTTGCCATCCCAGCCGGTCGCTGAGGAAAAATGAGGGACCATGCTGTCGGACGAACGCCCGCTTCCGTGCCGGTTGTCGCGTCTGCCAAATCCAAAATGGGATTTCGATCCAGTCATCGACTCGTGCAAGTTCCGGCACCGGATGCGAGCGACTGCGCAAACCATAAACCGTCCGGTACTCGGCCAAACAGCGATTATAGATTTCGTGAAATCGTTGCAGGTCGGCGATGATCTGTCCAACGAAATTTGCAAAAGATTCAGTGTTGGCGATCTGGCTAATCGGAATTTCCAAAGTCTGCAGATTGGCTTGAGCTTCCAAGCGGTGACGGCCAGCCGCGATCGCCTGCCCCAGATTGGTTTGGCCGTCTTGGGAAATTGCTTTGGCCGCCGATACGACCTGCGGCCAAAGTTGGCTAACGATCGGATCATTCACGAATGGAGTAATCACAACTTTCGTCCGAGCGCCAAACGATTGAAACAGGTTTTGGTCGACTATCGGGCGTTCCTCATAGGGCAGATTGAAACCAGGACTGTCAAACGGCACCTGGGTTAGAGCCGCGTTTTTTCCAGTCGCTTTCCTTGTCGCCTGATGGTGGGGAACTTGAATCGCTGGATTTGTGGCAAGATCGTTATCCACCACCAGATTAATTGCCGCGCAATCAAACTGTCTTCCCCAGCGGGAGAGCAAGAAGTTCTTGTACCAAACACCGGGATGAAAAAGTTCGGGTTGATGCCCGGCGAGTAAGACCTGATCGGAGTTGGCCGGTTTCGCGAAGTCACCATACTGATTCGAATAATGATGAGCCAGCCGCACCAGCTCCTCTCGCGCAACCGCTCGCAAGGTTGCCAGTGAATGCGCGCCAATCTCGACGGAATTGGAAACGGCTCGACACTGAAGGTTTGATTGCCACAACCCCGGTAGTTGGCCAACGGTGGGGTGGTGTAACGACTCACCGGAATGCCGAGGTGCAGCGAGAGCCAGTTTGGTGATTGACAACGAAGCCGCGGAACTGTCTAAAGCTGTCGAATCCAACGGACCCTCATTGTCCAACACGCTGACCTCGTAGCTTTTCACAGTTCGACGGCAGCGCAGCAAAAGCCCGATTGAGCACATCGTGATAATATTTCAATCGAATATTCGCTTGGTCCAACTGGCCACCAAATGAACGCGTCTCATCCAAATAAATCAGCGGCACAGCCATTTCGACGACGGTCAGGTTTGCACATGCGGCCTGGACCCACAACTCGAGCGGCATGGCATAACCGGTTTCCTTGATGTCCAATCGTCGCAACGCGTCGACGCGATAGGCTTTGAATCCGCAAAAGGCATCCGTCAATTTCAACCCTAAACGATCGTTGAGGGTTTGCGTGACGGCGTGATTGATTTGCCTTCTTTCGATTGGCGGTAGAGTGTCACCATCGAATGATTTCAGATAGCGACTGCCGGATACAATGTCGGCGCCCGAGGACTTGATGGCAGCCGCGAATTGTTTGATACGCTGAGGTTGGTGTTGGCCATCGCAATCGATAGTTACCAATACATCGTATTGATGCTCGATGGCGTAATTGAAGGCCGTCACCAAGGCCGCCCCGTAGCCGCGATTGACTTCATGTGTGAGCAAAATGATATCGTCACGTCGAGCCAACAATTCCGAAGATCCATCCGTGGAACCATCGTTCACGACCAATACATGATCGGAATACAGGGACACTTCGTCCAAAACAGCATTGACTGATTTGGCTTCGTTGAAAACGGGCAAGGCCGTGAGAAATTTACAGGGCATGTTACGAGCTTGAAATTCAGGGGACAAAAAGAGCTACGAAATATCGCGACCCTCCATTCTAGGTGAGACGTGGAGTGGGTCAACTCGCGGTGTTAACCGACATACGGACCGCGAAAGCCAATGTTCCTGCTAGTGAGAGTGCTGATTTGACCCAATTTTAAACCAAGTATTTCAATTGATTGAAGCTGAAATCGACGCGGGCTGACGGATTAACACGCATAAACTGACATGAATTATGATAAACCGATTGGATCGGACTCCAATTCACTCGCCCAAACGGCCAGATCGGAAAATTTCTGTTGCAACCGAACCGCGAGATTTTCGACAGCGAAACGTTCACTGGCATAATGCCCCAATTGTACCACCGAGATGTTTTTGGCCTTAGCGTGAAGACAATTATGAAACGTCATTTCACCCGTCACAAATGTGTTACAACCGGCACTTTCCGCCACGGCTAGAAATGATCCGCCACTTCCACAGGCAATTCCGACTTGCGTGCAAGGCGCTGTTAGATCGCCAACGAATTGAACGTACTTCAGACCAAACTGTTGTTTCAAATCTCCGATTAACTCGGCCAGCGATTTAGCTTGCAGATTTCCCACGCGACCCGCGCCGAGCAAATCGGCGTCGCCGAGTCGGGGAATCAACGGACGAATTTCAGTCAACCCAATTCGTTGCGCCAACGACTGATTAATCCCTTCGGCAGCCGAGTCGAATCCGGTATGCGGACTGTAAATGGCAACGCCGGCTCGAATCAAATTCCACAGTAGTTTCGCCGAGGTGTTTTCGACGGTCAGCCGCTTGAATGGTTGAAACGGCAATGGATGATGCGTCACGATTAGACTAACCGCTTTCGCGATTGCTTCGGCGGCACTCTCCGGCGTGATCGTCAAACAGGTCATCACTGAATTCACAGATGCCTGCGCATCGCCAACCAGCAGTCCTACGTTGTCCCAATCTTCCGCCAAACGAGTCGGCGCAAAATCATTTAGGAAATCTGCGATATCTTGGATGCAGGGCATGGGGGCAGTTTTCAGTGGTTTAGGTTTCAGTGGTTCAGTTTTCAGTGATCATGATTCATTTATTTGGACTCGCTGGTCCGATTCGTGGGCGACGTCCATGTTCAGTGACAGGGGCGGATGTTATTCTACGGTCGGGCGAGTTTGGGAAATCTCGATTATGACCAGGATCGCTTAAACGACAATGACATGTGATGGGACTCTCCGACGGAGCAGGCCTATTTTCCAGTCAAGTTGTCGCATCCTAAACTCAGAATTGACCGCCAATTTTTCCCAAAAAAGTTTCACAAACCAAGAAACCAAACCACTAAAACCTGAACCACTGAACCACTGAAAACTAAAATCTGAACCACGGAAAAAAGATGCTTCAACTCAAAAAGGCGATTCGACTGGAAAGTCTCCGCTTGCCATTCAAAAAGGCCTTATTGGCGGCGCATGAAATGGGAGCTGATGGAATCGAAATTAATGGTCGCACGGAAATTCGCGCGGAGGAAATGTCGCGAACGGCAGTCCGTCACTTACGGAAAATGTTGGCCGATTTGAATCTGAAGGTCGCGGCGATTCATTTCCCAACTCGGCGCGGATTGGGCGTCACCGATGATTTGGACCGGAGACTCGACGCGATCAAGTCAGCCATGTCGATGGCTTATGAATTGGGCAGCAATATCGTAGTCAACAAAATCGGACGGGTCCCCGAGGATCCGCTTTCCGATACTTGGTCGACGATGGTCCAGGCATTGACCGATTTGGGGAATTTCAGTCATAAGTCCGGTGCCTGGTTGGCCGCTCGGACGGGCAACGAAAAAGGGGAACGACTGAAAGCACTGATTGATTCACTGCCGTTGAATTCGATGGCGATTGATTTTGATCCCGGTGATTTCGTAATCAACGGATTCTCGGCGACCGAGGCCATGAAAGTTCTGGGTGAACACGTCCTGAACTTTCGAGCTCGGGATGCTGTGGCGGATCTTTCACAAGGCCGCGGGCTGGAAGTACAACTGGGGCGGGGCAGCGTTGATTGGGCGGTACTGTTGGGGATTTTAGAAGAAAACAATTACGCCGGTTACTTGACAGTCGAGCGGGACGCGGAAGAAAACTCACTGGAACAGTGTGCCCAAGCCATGGAATATTTGACCAATCTGTTTACGTAGTTGACGTGTTTCTAGGCGAACACGGTTTTGTTTGGCTCACCGGCCAACTCCTGCACAAACCGTGGGACCGCGTATCCCGGCAGTTTCTCGCGCATGATTCGGATTAGTTCTACGCCGCGCTCAATCGAGACTTCAAATTGTGCCGTGCCGACCACAGGATCGTTCTTGTGCAAATAATAGGGCAACACACGACACTCCAACAATCTCTGACTTAAACGAAACAGGACTTCCGCATCATTGTTGACACCTTGCAATAGTACCGATTGATTTAACAACAGCACTCCGGCGTTGGCAAGTTTAGCAAGTCCGATTTCGACGGGTAGGTCCAGTTCATTGGCATGGTTGGCATGTATCACCATGATCACTTGCTTTTTCGAGTGGGACAATATCTCCAGTAACCGTTCCGTGACTCGTTGCGGAATCATGATCGGCAGTCGTGTATGAATTCGCAGGCGCTTAATCGTCGGAATCGCGCCGATTTGAGCAACCAATTGACCGAGTGTTTCATCAACCAAAGTTAACGGGTCGCCGCCACTGAGAATCACTTCTTCAAGTGACTCATCGAAAGAAATCTGTTGAATTGCATCCTGCCATTGAGTCGATGACTTCGGGGTTTCCTCGTACGGAAAATGCCGCCGAAAGCAGTATCGGCAATTTACGGCGCACGCTCCTGTCGTGACCAGCAACACGCGCCCTTGGTATTTTTGCAGCATACCCGGACTACGAGTCGCCGCCGATTCCTGTAAGGGGTCCCGTAGATAACCAGGCCGGATCGTATCCTCGTCGATTGTCGGCAGTACCTGGCATAATAATGGATCGGCGGCATTCCCTTTTTCGATCCGGCTGAGATAGGGCAGGGGAACGAATACGGGAAACGATTCGAGGGCTTTGATCGCGGTTGTCGACCCGATATCTTCGAGATTACTTGCCAAATCCAAGCGATTCCGCAATTCTTGGACGCTGCGGACGGCGACTTTCATGTGCTGTTGCCACGTAAGCCCGTCGGTCGCCGGCCCTGACTCCTTCGACGAATCCAAATCGACAGAGACAAAATCGGTAATAGAGGTTAAGATTTCCATCTTTCCAAAATACCTGTTTGCCCAGATTTCGCCAGTCCTGCCGACCGGCGAATCAGCGGACGGGCTCCAAAAATACCGAGAACTTTTTCAGGACAACTATCGTGGCGTACAAAACAAGCGACTTTAAGAAAGGACTTCGCGTCCAAATCAACGGCGAACCCTACATCATGACCAGCATGGAATTCAAAAAGCCAGGCAAGGGCAATGCACTGTACATCTGCAAATTGAAAAATTTGCTGCGCGGAACGTCTTTGGATCGGACCTACAAAGGGGGAGATACGTTGGAAGAAGCGGATATTCAGGAATCCCCGGTCCAGTATCTGTATAAGCAAGGCGATAGTTTTGTGTTTATGGACAAAGAAAATTACGAGCAATATGAACTCGCCGCAGATGCAGTTGGCGACGACTGGCGCTACCTCAAAGACAACATGGAGTGTCAGATGACTTTCTTTGGCGGCAAGCCGATCATCATGACGCCACCGAACCACGTTGATTTGGAAGTCATCTATTGTGAGCCTGGTGCCAAAGGGGATACCTCGACGAATGTAAAAAAACCAGTCAAAGTCGAAACTGGCGGCGAGTTTTTCACTCCCATCTTTGTCAATCAAGGCGACGTAATTCGGATTGATACCCGGACTGGCGATTACACGGAACGTGTAAAGAGTTAATTGACACTCACTGGATTTTTGGAACGAATGTGAAATCGGCACAACAACCTGGTTGGCGACAGCGAAGATGGTTTCGTTGGTCGATGATTGGTTTCAAATCGCTGGCCGCATTCGTGATCGGTTATCTGTTGTTGGCACTCGTGGGTTTGTTTCCGGTCAATCGGGATTTCGAGGAATCAGAAAATGGCATCGAGATTTTTGTCAGCTCGAGCTCGATTCATTCCGACATCATTGTCCCGATTGAAACGCCGTCGATCCATTGGCGTGACGAATTTCGCGCCGAATATTTTGGTAATGAATGCGCCGAAGCGACCCACGTAGCATTCGGCTGGGGTGACCGAGGTTTTTATGTCGATACGCCGACCTGGGCGGACCTGAAAATTTCGACTGCCGCCAATGCGCTGTTGATTCCATCGGCAACAGTCATGCATGTGTCCTTGACGTACCGTCCAGGCATTGAGCCGGATACCAAGTCCGTGCGGATCAGTGCCGAGCAGTATCTACGCATGGTCCAACAGATCCAGGCGTCATTTAAGCGGGATAGCCGTGGAAAAATCTTGCCAATCGCGAACGCGAGTTACCAGGAAAATGACGCATTTTTTGTGGCCAACGGGAGCTACCACCTGTTTCGGACTTGCAATTGTTGGACCGGAAACGTGCTGGAAAATTCCGGTGTGAAAACGGGTTGGTTCACCCCGTTTCCCCAAACGCCATTTTGGTACTTTCCCGATCCGAATTAGAGTGGCGGGGGGACTTATTGGTGCCTGCCGATTCATATCAGCTTAGCAGCACGGATCCACCCACTTGTTAGTCCGCGCGAACCACCCGATCATGGGGCGTTCGCAATTGCCACATGTTTTTTTTTGCAAGCCATTCATGAAAGTTCAATTTTGGGGCGCGGCACAAACGGTTACCGGTTCGATGCATTTAGTGCATCACAATGGTAAACGAATTCTGCTGGACTGTGGCCTGTTTCAGGGCAAACGTAAAGAGGCTTTTCAACGCAACCGGGAATTGCCCTTTGACGCCAAATCCATCGATGTCGTGATTCTCTCGCACGCGCACATCGACCACACGGGCAATCTCCCATCGCTGGTTCGGGCCGGTTATCGAGGTCCAATTTATGCGACATCTGCCACGCGCGATTTGTGCGCGATCATGTTGTTGGATAGCGCCAAAATTCAAAAATCGGATATCAAATATGTCAACAAGCAACGGGTTCGCGATGGTCAAACGCCGTTCGAGCCACTCTATCTATTGCCAGATGCCGTCCAGACGTTGAAGCAGTTTCGCACGATTGAGTTTGATCAATACTTCAGTCCACTGAACGGTGTCGAAGCCAGGTTTCATATTGCGGGTCACATGTTGGGCGCTGCCACCGTGGAATTGTTACTGGATTCCGATACGGGCGGCGAACGGAAAACCAAACTGGTGTTTAGCGGCGATATCGGTCGCCCGTTGATGCCGATTCTGCGCGATCCGGAAATTGTCCATGGCGCGGATTACTTGATCATGGAAGCGACCTATGGCGATCGTGCTCATCCCGAAGGTAGCGACGCCAAAAACACTTTGCTCGAGGCAGCCAGGGAAGTCTATCACTCCGGAGGCAAGCTGATCATTCCAGCGTTTTCGGTTGGTCGGACTCAGGAAATTGTCTATCGCCTGAATTTATTGGCCGAGGCGGGTGAACTGCCGCCACTCCAGGTTTTCATCGATAGTCCGCTGGCCGTAAACGCAACCGATATTTTCCGGGACCATGTCGAATGTTTCGACCAGGACATGATCGATGCGATGTTGTCCGAGGAAGATGAAGACCCACTTGTTTTTCGCGGCGTGACTTACATCCGCAGCACGGAAGCGTCCAAAGCCCTGAATCATTTTAAAGGGCCTTGCGTGATTATCAGTGCCTCCGGGATGTGCGAAGCCGGTCGGGTTCTGCATCATCTGAAAAACAATATCGAAAAACCAAACACGATGATTTTGTTCGCCGGTTTTCAGGCCCCCAATACGTTGGGTCGAATCTTGTTGGATGGGATCAAAGAGGAAGTCAAGATTTTTGGTGAACCCCACCGTGTTCGAGCCAAAGTCTGCAAACTCGAAGGAAGTAGCGGCCATGCCGACAAAGACGAATTGCTGACTTGGGCCAAACGGACGGCACAGCACGGTAATTTGAAACAGGTTGCGCTAGTGCATTGTGAGATGGAATCCGCGAATCCGTTTCGTAAATCACTGGAAGCCGCGGGAATCGGGCCCGTGATCATTCCCGCGCCGGGTGAAGAAATGCAAATGATTTGACCGCCGCCAGCGGGCAATGAGCAGATCCTAAGCACCTGTACATAAGTAAACTGGCATAACCACCACCAGTCGACACAACCGGAGAAAGGAACGTGGATTTACAGGATGATTGTCGATCCGACTTACAGTATGGAGAACTCACTGAGAAAATCATCGGTTGTGCATTCGCAGTCATCAATGAGTTGGGAACCGGGTTTCTTGAATCAGTTTATGAGAAAGCCTTGGCAATTGCTCTCCAGGACAAGGGAATTCGAGTGCAATGCCAGCATCCTCTCCATGTTCACTTTCGACAACGAATCGTTGGCGAATTCTATGCCGACCCTCTTCGTTGAAGGAAAAGTTGAAGGAAAAGTCATCGTCGAGCTTAAGGCTGCAAAGGCGATTGCTCCCGAGCACCAGGCCCAGATTATTAACTACCTAAAGGCAACTGGATTCGAGGTCGGCCTACTGATCAATTTTGGCAATCCGAAACTCGAATACAAACGATTCACACGACACAAGTGAATCAATCAGCGAATTGAAATCATCCTGTACATCTTGTTCATCCATGTTCATTCATTTTGTTCGAAAACTTATACATTCGTGCTTAGTTGCGCGACATTCGACAATAAAAGTTGATTATCGTGGCTGTGGCAAATCCACGGTTTGGCAACCGCAGCTACCCCAAAATTTACATTGAATTATGCACTTGCTCACGAATTGGGGTTGGTTTGGAAAATACCAATTCGCTTCCCATTTGTGAATTGTCGAATTTTGCCGTGCCGTCCAACGCATCGAAGACTTGCCGTCCCTGTACCCAGGTGGCCACTGGCCAACCGGTCAATGTCGTGCCATGCCAGGGGCTCCATTGACATTTTGCATATTGATTTTCATGGCGGATTGTCTGTGAGCGATTCAAGTCGACCAACACCAGGTCCGCATCGGCACCGATTGAAAGCTGCCCCTTGTTGGGTAGATTCCAAATCCGGGCAGGTTCGCTACACATCCAGGTTACCACTTGCTCAAGCGTGCAGCGTTGTTGGTTAACCTGGTTCAACATCAGGGCCAACGAATTTTCCACCGCCGGCAAACCGGAAGGGCAGTGGGGAAAAGGTTGTTGTTTTTCCGCCCACGTATGCGGGGCATGGTCGGTCGCGATCACGGTAATCACTCCCTCCAACAGGGCCTGCCATAATTTTTCGTTGTCTTCTTTGGACTTGATCGACGGGTTCATTTTGATTAGCGCACCCAATCTCGCGTAATCATCGACATTAAAGAACAAGTGATGCAAGCAGACTTCCGCCGTTACCCAATCGGGGGCAGCGGCGATCAAGGGAATTTCGGCGGCGGTCGAAACATGCAACACATGGAACGGATGTCGATGACGAGTTGCCAAGTCGATGGCCCGCCGCGTGGCGATCACGGCGGCTTGAACATCGCGGATTCTGGAATGATCCGCGATATCGGTCGAGTCGGCATAGATTTCCGCATTCCGACGGACCGTTGCTTCGTCCTCGCAATGCGCACAAATTGGCAACGTCGTCTCCGCAAAAATTCGCTCGAGCGCCCCTTGGTCATCGACCAGCAAATCACCGGTGCTGGAACCCATAAAAATCTTGATTCCCGGCGTGCGCGTGGCGTGCTTTAGATCCGCCAGGTTCTCAGTGGTGGCCCCAATAAAAAATCCAAAGTTGACCAAGCTGGATTGGCGCGCCAGCGCAAGTTTCTCGTTCAGTCGTTGCTGGGATGTAACATTAGGAATGGTATTGGGCATTTCCAGGAAACTCGTGACTCCGCCGGCGGCGCAAGCTCGTGACGCATGTTGTAAATCTTCCTTGTGTGTCAAACCGGGTTCGCGAAAATGGACTTGATCATCAATCACACCTGGCAAAAGATGCAGGCCAGTTCCATCGATCGTCCGATCAAAAGCGGATTGGCTGGCTGGATCAATATCAACAATTTTGTGGTTGTCCAACAGAATTGAAGTCGTCAGGCAGCCAGTGGGTAGGACAGCCGTAACGTTGCGAATCAGCGTTTTCATGGGAATTACAAATCGTCATTGATAATGGCAAATCGTCTCGATGCCGCGAACGAGAATTACGGGTTGGATTTTAGGAGATGATTGGAGATACTGAAACCGCGTCCGCTCCGCTTGCCAAGAGAAAACTACAAGGAAGCCAATATGCAGGATTTTGAAAAACTGGGCCAATTTTACTTGGGGCGAGAATTCGACCAAGTCACCCATGAAAAAACAGAAAATCTGGTTTTGTATGATTCGCGCGATTTGTGTACGCACGCCGTCGTGGTGGGAATGACAGGCAGCGGCAAAACCGGCCTGTGCATCGGTTTATTGGAAGAGGCCGGGCTCGATCGTATCCCAGCGATTGTGATCGATCCCAAGGGTGACATTGCGAACTTGTTGTTGACGTTTCCGAACCTATCTGCCGAAGAGTTTCGGCCTTGGATCGACGAGGGGCAGGCGGCGCGGGCCGGCGTGACTCCCGAAGTCTTTGCCGCTCAGGAAGCGGAAAAATGGCGCGCAGGATTGGCGAAGTGGGGACAAGACGGAGCGCGCATTCGTCAGCTTCGCGAGACGGTAGAAATGCGCGTGTACACACCTGGCAGCAGCGCCGGGCGTCCGTTGACGATTCTCAATTCGTTTGCCGCTCCCGACGAGTCAGTTCTCCGTGACTCGGAAGCATTGTTGGATCGAATTGGTTCGGCAACATCCGGATTATTGGCGCTGTTGGGGATTGACGCGGATCCGATTCGCTCGCGGGAACATATTTTGATCTCAAAATTACTCGAAAATGCCTGGACTCAAGCGCGGGATATGGATTTGGGAAAGCTAATTGGCGAAATTCAAACACCGCCGTTTGATCGAGTCGGAATTATGGAAATGGAAGCCTTTTTCCCGCAAAAAAATCGACAAGAACTGGCGATGACAATGAACAACTTGCTGGCGTCGCCGACGTTTGCCAGTTGGTTGGTTGGAGAGCCCATGGATATCAAGCGGATGTTGCATACGCCGGAAGGCAAACCGGTGATTTCAATTGTCTCGATAGCGCATTTGAGTGATCAAGAGCGGATGTTTTTCGTGACTATCCTGTTAAATGAAGTGTTGACTTGGATGCGCGGCCAAGCCGGAACGTCGAGTCTGCGCGCGATACTCTATATGGACGAAGTCTTTGGTTACTTTCCGCCGACCGCCAATCCGCCTTCGAAAAAACCAATGTTGACGCTACTGAAACAGGCCCGTGCTTTCGGATTAGGGTGCGTGTTGGCGACCCAAAACCCGGTGGATTTGGACTACAAAGGCTTGTCCAATGCGGGAACCTGGTTTCTCGGACGCTTGCAAACGGAACGGGACAAGGCGAGGGTTCTCGAAGGGTTGGAAGGTGCCTCCAACCAGGCCGGAGCAAAGTTCGATCGAGGCAAAATGGAAGAGACGTTGGCTGGATTGGGAAGTCGAGTGTTCTTGATGAACAACGTTAACGAAGACCAACCGGTCGTGTTTGAGACTCGGTGGGCGATGTCGTATTTACGCGGTCCGTTAACGCGCAACCAGTTGCAACAGCTGATGCCGAAAAATGTTGTTCCCGGAACCGGTGTTCCGACCAATCCTGTCGCGGTTGGGCAACCACAGCCCACGAGTTTGGTGGAAAATCGGAGCGATACTTCGCAGCGGGATCGCGATGATAGTCCACGATCGGTCAAAATTGCGACAACGACCGATCAACGCCATCTGATTCCGGCGGAGGCGAAACAACTGTTTGTCGAGCCGAGCAAGCGATTGTACAGCGGCGATCGATTGGTTTATCGACCTCTCCTGCTCGGCCGTGGTCGATTACATTTTGTCAATGCAGCTGCCAACGTGGATAGTTGGGAGGATCGAACGTTTCTGGCGACGTTAAGTGGCGGAGAATTGCCAAGTGAAATCTGGAACGAAGCGAAACCCGTGACGCAGCGCCTGGTTTGGGATCAGGAACCACCGCCGGGAAGCGAGTTTGCGACGCTTCCGGTTGATTTTCAAAAGGCCAAGAATTTCAAAACTTGGGAAAAAGAATTGAAGGAATTTTTGTATCGAGAACAAAAACTCGAGGTTTGGAAATGTGTCGATCTAAAAAAGTACTCGGAACCCAATGAGTCTCTAGGTGACTTCAAAGTCCGTTTGGAACAATTGGTTTCCGAAAAAAGGGATTTGGAAACGGAAAAACTGCGCAAAACCTACTCGGAGAAGTTTACGACCTTGCGAGCGCAAATTCGAACTGCGGAATCGAGATTGGAACGGGAAGAAGCCCAGTTTCGCAGTACCCGCATGAATTCGGTTCTGTCGGTCGGTTCTACTTTGATGGGTGCATTATTGGGACGCAAAACAGTTAGCGTTGCCAGCAGTCGTCGCGCTAGTGCATCGGTGCGATCGCTGGACCGTTCCTCTCGCGAAAAATCGGAAATGAACCTGGCGCAGGACTCGCTGGATGATCTTCAGGTCAAATTTGAGGACCTCGATCACCAATTCAATGACGCGATCGCCAAATTGGGCCAAAAATTGTCGGTCGACAATTTGCAATTTGAAGACCAGGCTTTGACGCCGCGGAAGAGTGATATTTCGGTCGAAGAGTTGGCAGTTTGCTGGTTTCCATGGAAAATCGATTCGAGCGGGATCTCAGAACCGGCGTACTAATACCCGGAATTCGGAGGCCAGCGTCTCGTTAAAGTTTGGATTTCGGATCAGCCGGAACGCGCCAGCGTCCGGTTGCAGTGTTGTCGTATGGACTTCGAATCAGCCGGAACGCACTAGCGTCCGGTTGCAAGGATTTCGGATCGGCCAACCCGAAATTTGTGGTGTAACTGAGCATAAGTTGGAAAAGTTGCGACCAAATAGGCAGATTCGCACCCGAATGTGTCGTGCGTTTCCAAAAATTCTGAGCCGAAAATCCTGTTTTTGTTCCCAGTGATGTTCGTTTCGAACTACAGGTTTTCTGCCTGAATTGCGCTCAAGCCGACGATGCGCAAGGGAAAATTGACTCGAACGTCATTAAATGGAAGCTAAACAAGCGACTATTGCTACGATCGGTGGGTTCGGTTCCTGCAAAACCTCGGATTCACGACCACCAACTTGTCGTCGAAATGATGTAAACGCGGCACTGGGTGGATGGGGGCTTTGTCCTTGAGAATTTTTTTTGGAAATCTAGTCGGAAACTATTTGAAATTCCCGATCCATGCCCCTATAATCGCGGTATGTAAAAATACATTGTGGGCCAAATAAAGGTTTTCTTTTTATTCCATACCCTTTTTCCGCCTTCTAACCCACAAAAATTCCCATTTTTTTTTTTTCTTTAGGAGACATTGCAATGTCGAAACTGTCCAGAAGTGCTTTCACACTCGTAGAACTACTTGTTGTGATTGCGATCATCGGAATCTTGATTGGGATGCTTTTGCCGGCCGTCCAACAAGTTCGCGAAGCGGCACGCCGCACAACCTGTAAGAACAACTTGCGTCAATTGGCGCTTGGCGTTCACAACCATGAGTCGGCCTACTTGAAGCTTCCCAAGGCCGCAATTTACCCCAAGGGTTTTGATCCAAATGCAAGCGGTAACCAGAACATCATGCTGTACAGCTGGTTCACTGTAATCGCCCCACAAATTGAGTTGGGCAATGCGTACGACACTTTGGATCCACGTAACTCGACAGCTGCTGCTCGCTTGGGCAACACAATGGATTACGCACTTCAATACGCTGTCTTGACAAAGGCAGTCGATCTAGCTCAGTGTCCATCCGATCCTAAAAAAGCAACCAACTTGGCACGGCCTGTAACCGGCATCACCGGAACTCCAGTCGCTTTGACTGCTTTGGCAACAACAAATTATGTTGCAGCTAACAATGTTGGTATTTGCCACGGTGAAATCCTTCCTGCTGGTGTAGCCCCGCCAACCGCAAATACATCGCCTAACGGTGCTTTTTGCACGATTAAGTCCATCGGCATGGGCGCTTTTGTAGATGGAACATCCTCGACAATTTTGATTGGCGAACGAGTTTCAGATGCGCTTCGCAAAGCCGTTAACTTGGAAGTCGCCAAAGGTGCAACTCTGTGGTGCATCCGCGGAGTTGGTACCCCCACCGTTGTTGATGCAGCGTTACCTGGTATCCATGACGCAGTGTTTTCAGGTTGGGGTGGTATGAACTTGATCGTTACCGCCGCAACAAGCGGAACACCAGGTAATCAAAACCGCGCCTCACAAGGAATTTCCAGCCGTCACCCTGGACAAGTTCAATGTGCATTTGCAGACGGATCGGTTCACTCAGTTCCAAACGAAGTTGAGTCGTGGTACAACGGCGGAGTTGGTCTTAACCCAGCTGTATTGCCAATCAACTCGACAATGAAAGTTCCTGCAAACACGCAATCGTATGGTGTTTTGGAAATCTTGATCGGCATTGCTGATAAACGCGTTTCGGATCGAATTAATTTCTAAACCGTTGCGAACTCTTTACGAAAACAAGATCGCCATTCGAAAGGATGGCGATTTTTTTTTGCTTTGGAGTGAGTGATCTTTGGAGTGAGTGATGTCGGCCAAAAAAGTCAACTAGGACAGGATCTTTGCTATCAAGTCGAGTTTTGCTTGCTCGTTGTCGCCAAACAACCAGCGCAATACATTGGTATCCCAAATCGCTTCGTATTGCAGTCTGTCAATGATTTTCCGATCCAATGCCAAATCGAGGATCTTGCCAGGGTAAGAAGATTGAGATTCGGATTCCATTTCGCCGAGCGGGTATGGGTCGTCCAGTCCGAGGATAACTTGGTTTACAGATTGATTCTCGATTAGTAATTTGAGCGAGCCCGTATCATGGACCAATGTATCGAAGAAGATGTTTTTGTGTCCGACGGCTTTTCGCGGGTGGACCTTACCCTCGAACAAATCGGGACGTCCATCGAAGCCCTGAATTCTTCGTCCTAAATTGATTTGGGCCAGCTGGCCACCGTGGGCGAAACAGACCCGCATATTGGGGTACCGCTCCTGGTAACCATTGAGCGTCATGAAATGATAGGCATCGGCGCACTGGGCTAACATCCAAATTAGATGAAATCGCCACGATGTATTTTCCAGTAAAATAAATTTCTCGCCGTCGTAGGGGTGGATTTCGACCGCCAGGTTAAAATCGTTGGCACGTTCAAATAGAGGTTCATTTTCTTCGTCGAAAATACAGCGCCACGTTCCAATCGTGTCCATGTAATGAGTCGGCAAACATAAAACGTGCATCCCCAATTCCTGTACGCAACGCTCGACTTCCCAAATCGCACCGCGCAGCATTCCGGGATGAACCACAAATCCGCAAGTAAATTTGGTCGGATGTTCGTGTTGAACTCTGGCATTGAAGTCATTTTGGAATCGAAGGGCCTGTTTCATCTCCTCGACGCGCAACCCATTGCCATAAAGTTGCGAGAGATTCAAGATGACGGCATGGTCAATTTTGAATTGTTCCATCCACTGCAATTTTTCGTTCAGAAAAAAACTGGAATCCGTAACCGGCCGCTTCCAGCCTTTTTGCAACATGAATTTCTTATCGTCGTCGACCCAAAAAATCTCCTTTTCCTTCATGAAAGATGGGATTTCATGGGGATAGGGCAACAAATGTGAGTGGGCGTTGATGCGCAGAGGGCGGCGATTCATGGGGCGAGTTTCACTTTGATGGGGACTGCATCACAATCTAGCAAACGGGACAATTTCGTTTCGTAGCGACTTGGTAATCGTATTCAAAGATTTTCGTCAGATTTTCGACAATACAATTTGGCAGGGTAGGATTCGCGATATCACGGGAAAGCGTTTGGCCAGTCCGATTGGTTCTAAAGTATATCCGACAAGGTAACGCGTAGAAATTGCCAACCTCCAAATCCTTTCGAAGCTGGACATACGGTTGAACGATCCAATTTTCAGAATCAGCCTGGAGTCCAACAAAATCGCGTGAGATTCGTCGAGCATTTGTGGTTATACTGCAATCCTTGCAATTCAACATATTCTTGACAACATATACCATCGCAAATGCCAATTCGCGTTCATT
Organism: Mariniblastus sp.; assembly: GCA_031409295.1. Classification (GTDB taxonomy): domain Bacteria; phylum Planctomycetota; class Planctomycetia; order Pirellulales; family Pirellulaceae; genus Mariniblastus. Next base: position 38,633 of record JANNWZ010000076.1, on the reverse strand, counting down.
GTCCCAACGGTTGCCTAATTCGGATGCCCGCCAATCGGGCTGGAAAAATTGTGCGCTGTCCCGAATGCAAAGCGACAATTGAACTTTCCCCCATTTCCGAATCGGAACAAAAGAGTGGCAAACCGATCCCCATTTTGGCTGTCTTGATCGCACCTCCGACGCCGGGAACCGAGAATTTGGAAGAAAAAAGGGATCTTCCGATCGACTCTATTTGGCCCGCAAATGAATTTGTCCCCGAGACGGACGCGAGTGGTCTGGTGGTAATCGAACGGGCGATGGAGAGTGCTGGGAATCCGACTGCTTCGTGCGACAGCTCGGAAAATCCACAACATTTTGAGCCCGCTGAGCCACCCGAGCAACTCGATTCGATCGGTCTTTCCATTGCCGCCACCGATTCCGCGCCGGCGATCAAAGCACGTCTCAATATTCCAAATGAATTGAGTCCGGTCGGAATTCGGATGTCTGAATTGCAACACAAAGCGAAAAAGAAAGAGATCATGGCTACGGTTGAGCCGATCGTCGACGTCAAACCGATTGTGGCAACTCCCATTCCGGCCCGTGTGCGCAGTCGTCGAGTTAAGCCGCCGTCGGCGCCCCCGGCGTTCGAGTTTCGCGAGTCAGAGGAGGTCGAGTTGGAGCCGCAGAGTTGGCAGGAGCGCGTTTTGCTGTCCAATTCGGACCGCCGCGTGTTGGCGCGATTTTTTGCGTTCACGGTTTGTATGGTGGCATTGATCAACTTATTGCCGGCATTTATCGATGGATATACCTGGTACCACGCGGTCGAAACCACCATCTTGCCTCGGTGGATTTACTTGTTGGTTTTCGTGGCGGCCGTCCATGTGATTTACGCCGTGTTATTGTTTCAAATTCCCGATTGGTCCACACTTCGCGCCGTCTCCATCGCTTTGCTCGGAATTGCGTTTGTGTTTGGCTTATTTTCCACATCCTTGTTGTTCGAAGGCGGCGGCGGAATTGTCACGAATTTCCTTGGCCTGTCCTATTCGATCGTACAACGGGCGGTGATTTGGTGCGTGGCAATGTTATGCCTCTCGACCTTGATGTCGTATTGGGGAGGTCGCGAGGCCGCCCAATGGCAACGTTCCGAACAATTGTTGGTCGAGATTTTGGGAAAACCTTAACTCCGCTACAATCACTGGCAAGTTACCAAATCTGGAATGCGAAATCGTGGCGAGCCGGATTTGTTAATGTGTTGATCCAAAAATGAGCTCCTAGAAATGTGTTTGCCATTTTGTTGAAATAATTAATCCGGAACCTCTATGCCTTTGGTCGTACAGAAGTTTGGCGGCACCAGTGTCGCCGATAGTGAAAAAATCCTGGCTGCAGCTCGCAAAGCCATCCGCGCTCATCAACAAGGTAAACAAGTGGTTATGGTCGTGAGCGCGATGGGTAAAAACACCGACGCGTTGATCGAACTGGCCCAACAAATCAACGAGCGACCGCCGGCTCGCGAGATGGATATGTTGTTATCTACGGGAGAACAGGTCAGCGTCGCCTTGATGGCGATGGCGGTTCATTCGCTGGGCTATCAAGCGGTCAGTCTGACGGGTGCCCAAATTGGCATTAAGACGGATAGCTCACACACAAAAGCCCGCATCCAATCGATTTCGACCGATCGAATGAAGAAATTACTAGACGAGGGCAACATCGTCATTGCTGCGGGTTTCCAGGGTATCGATGAGAACATGAATATCACGACGCTTGGTCGCGGTGGCAGCGATACGACCGCCGTCGCATTGGCCGCAGTTTTGCAGGCAGAGGCTTGCGAAATCTACACCGATGTCGATGGAATCTACACTACGGATCCGCGGGCCTTGCCGGAGGCCTGTCTAATTTCCGAAGTCTGTTACGACGAAATGCTGGAATTGGCCAGCTTGGGTGCGGGCGTAATGCACAGCCGTTCCATTGAATTCGGCAAAAAATTCAACGTCCCGATATTGGTGCGCAGCAGTTTAAGCGATGTTCCAGGTTCGCTGATCATCAAACATTCCGCGACGGAGGTTCTGCCGGTCAGCGGTATGGCTTTGACCAAAGACGAAGCGTTGATTTCCGTCCTGGATGTGCCGGACGTGCCGGGCACGATTTACCGGATTTTTGCGCCGATCGCCGAGCGAAAAATCACCGTCGATATGATTGTGCAAAATGTTTCAGACGCCGGACGAGCGACGATTAGTTTCACGGTTCCCCGACACGAGTTAAACGACACGATAGAAGTTATTGAGAAAACCCTGGTTGAATTGGGTGGTCGCATTGGAACCACCGACGACAACGTTTCCAAGGTATCGGCGGTTGGCATTGGAATGGCCAAGCAAACAGGTGTCGCACATCGCATGTTTCGAGCTCTCTCCGATGCGGGAGTCAATTTGCAAATCATCACGACCAGCGAAATCAAGATTTCTGTGTTGGTGGATCGCCAATCAGCGCTAGAGGCATTGCGGTGTGTCCATGCCGAGTTTGGTCTCGACAAGATTACATCCAAGATCGGCGCATCCACGACTCAAACTGCCGCGCGGGCCCATGTCAGCCCGACCGAAGTGATCGACTTGTTGCAAGGTGAGGGCATGGAAGGGTTGATGATCGACGATATTGTGTTGGACAGTACTCAGTCGCGAATCACGCTGCTAAAGGTCCCCAATCGTCCCGGAATCGCCGCCGAAGTATTTGAGAAAATTTCTGAGGCGGGTGTGTTTGTCGACATGATTGTGCAGAGTTACTTCGATGAACAATCGGCGGACATATCATTTTCAGTCCGACGCAACCAATTTGAAATTGCCGTCGCAGTGGGTGAACAAATTTGTCGTGAACTGGGTTGTCAAAGAATTGATCACAAAAAAAACATTGCGAAATTATCTGTGTCGGGAATCGGGCTGCGCAGTCATACCGGTGTGGGGATTGGGATGTTCCGAGCACTGGCCGAAGCAAATATCAATGTTGAAATGATCAATACCAGCGAAGTTCGCGTGAATGTGGTTGTTGATGGCGCCGATGGCGAGCGGGCCCTGAATTGTTTGCAACACGCGTTCGATTAGCACTTCGATTAATTTGCATTCGGTCCCGTCGGCAACGGATCTTCCATGTCGAATAGCAAAGGAAAAAAACGACCCGTCACTTGTTGACCCCGTGGAATGACCGGCACTCCTGCCAACAGCGGTTCGTCGGTGTAAGACGTTACTCCGTCGCGAATGACATTTAATACAACCGCGCGTCGCGGGCTGTCGGTACGATTGTCGAATGAACCGTGAACCAGCAACGGATGATGGAACGCACAGCAGCCGGCTTCCATTTCAATCGCAACTGGCTGTTGAAAAGTTTCCCATTGCGAAGCGGTTAACACCGAATGAATCGCATTCATGTCACCGGCCAGCCCAGTGATTGGCAGCAAATCCCACTCGTGGCTGCCCGGAATGTATTGCAGACATCCGTTCGATTTTGTGGCCCGATCAAGACCGATCCAACATGTCAAATGAGCCATCGGGCGAGTGCGCGTCCAATAGGAGTAATCCTGATGCCACGCTACATTGCCGCCGTGATGGGCGGGTTTGCAAAAAAGTTGATCGTGCCAGAACCGCACTGATCCACCTAACAACTGACTGGCAGGCACGAGGAACGCCGGATTCCACAACAAATCGTGAAATGCAGGTCTCAACCGCCAGGCGCCCAACGCATGGAACAAGATTCGGTTGGGATCCGTTGACTCGTTGCTGTGATACTCATGCCACAACTCATGACCTGGATGTGCGGGTTGGAATAGCTGGTCCAGTTCGCTCCGCACGGTTTCCAGTTGTTCTTCCGAAAGCAATCGTATCCCGGACAAATAACCCTGTTTCCGAAAAAAGTTCACTTGCTCATCCGACAAGCGATACTGATCCCAGGCATCGACCGTTGCCGGTTGCGGAAATAAATCAGTAATCGGTCGATGGTAATTGGCGAGATCATTCATGCAATATTGTGACAGCGCTGGTTTTTGTTTCGGATTTGGCAAGAACGAAAGCAGGACTGAAAGTGTAAGGATAATCTCCTGCGCTGAACCGAGCTAGATCGGTCGAGGAGCTGAATTTACGGGTATTATTAGCGAATTCAGGAAGTAAAAAGTAGTCAACACAACCGGATTTGGACTAAATTTTGGAACGCTGTTCTCGATTTATCTTGTATCTGGTTGCCAAATGCGACCAACTGACGTTGAGCCAGTTTCGCCGCCTTGGTACCCTTCCTGGCGCCAATGGCAGTAAGGGCCAATGGCGGAATTGGTCGGCAGGATGTCGGCTCGCACCGGTTTTACTTCTTGACAAACGAGGAAGTTGTGATGATGTTCTTAAGATCTCTACTTTCACTGACCGCACTTGCGGTGTTGACGACGGTTGGTTTTGTGCCTTCGTCTCATGGTCAAATTCCGACAGCCGATTCGCCGGCATCTCCGCGGTCAAGTCAGGATCGTGAACAGGCTCAAAATCCGACTTTCGGAATTCAGCCCGCGATGGCCGAGGCAGGTGTCGAAGACCCGCTAGAACTTGAAACCGTGCCTTGCAAACTGACTGGCCGATTTCATCTGCAACAAGGAACGAATCAAGGCTATTTGGTGTTGCAATGCGAGCTGCCGCCGGGAAGTTATATCCACTCATTGACTCAGGCCGAAGAATTGAATCCCACCGTCATACGCATTCAGCCATTGGACGGCTGTTCTGTTACGGGAACATTTCACCCGGATCGTCCGCCGACTGTGATTGAACGGGACCCCGTCTTTGACCAACGATTGGAAAAACATTTAGGCAAGGTACAGTTCTTTGTGCCGATTCAAATTGCTGAGGGTGTCGACGCGGCGGAATTGAAGCCTAGGATGATTTTTGACGGTCAGGTCTGTTCTGACGCAGGTGTCTGCGTACCGCTCAACGGAAAAGTCGTCACGGCAAGTTTCGCCGGCTACTTTGAACGGGCTGCTGAAAATCAATCTAATTCGCCAAGTACTCGCAGAAGGTGATATATTATTTGTTGGCTGTTGGCACAATAATTCATCGCAGGCCCGCTGCTGGAATGGAATCTTGTTCCCCGAGAAGTCGCGAATTCAATCTTTTTTGTGCCGTTCGATGCGACATTCGGTGAGAATCAATGCTGGTTTCTTCGTAAGAATTACTTACGGTATAATCAATCACACTTACAGCTGTTGTGGGGTTGGACTTGGATGAGAAACCTCCAATAATGATATTTATTCGTAAACAATTCCTGGTTTCGGCTTCAGCTCCATGCTTACAAAACTTTTAGCTCAGTCGCTGAGCAAATTTTTCATATTCTCAGCCGTTCTGATTACAGTTGGATTGTTTGTTGAGGCGTCGGTTGCCTTCAGCCAAAATCTAAATCTAAAAGATGAATTCGGCGACTTGGGAGTTGGTGGCGACGACGCGAAGGTTACGTTGACGGCGGATTTTAAGATCAAGACCAATTCGCAAGTGGGAATGCTCAACGTTACTGCGGAGATTCGTGCGAGCCATCATCTTTATTCGGTGACTCAGAAGAAAGGTGGTCCGATCCGTTCGACGATTGCCGTCACTGAATCGGACGAATACCAAGTCATCGGGAGTTTCACTCCCGACGCGCCCCCGCATATCGACGAAAAAGTTGAGGGTTTTGATGTGCCAGTGGAACACCATGAGAACTTCGTGGTCTGGTCGGCTCCCATTCGATTGTCAGCTGGCGTTGATCCGAAGAACTTGAAGATTAACTTGATTTTCAACGGTCAGGTCTGCGAAGCGGACGCGTCGGGAGTAATACTGGGTTGCGACCAGTTGCAGAATTTGAAAATCGAAGCGGCGTTCGCCGGTTACGAAGAAGGACTGACCGTTTCCGAACCGACGGAAGCTGCTGTCGTTGAAGACGTCAAAATTAAGCCATTCCGGCCGGAAAAATCGCATGTGTTGTTCTCGGGTCGTGTTGTCCGAGCCGATGGAATCAAAGCCGCGATTTCTCCAGGCGATACAGTCCGATTGGAACTGACGGCCGCGCCGCAGGATGGTTTTCATGTCTATGCATATGAGAATTTGAAGTCGGGTTCGGCCATTTCAACAATTGTTGGGTTCACCAACGACAATGGTTGGAAAATTGGGAACCCCACTGCGTCGGTCGCTCCTTATGAAAACAAAGCCTTGGGCTACGTCGGACATAAGGAGCCGGTCACTTGGGCGTTTGAAATCACAATTGCGGACGATGCGAAGCCAAATGACTACGATTTGGCGGGTGTGGTTGGATTTCAGACATGTACGGATGCCAGCTGTGATCCGCCTGCCGGCGTGGAGTTTTCCGTTGTCATTCCCGTGGGAAAAACGCTTGGACCTTTTCCTTTAACATTCCAGGGCGACGTTCAGTATCACGATGTTGAAGACATTATCCGGGCCGCCCAGCAGCGAGCAAAATCGCGGTCCGAAAAAGACGGTTCCCCAAGTGATTCGGCAAGTCGTGGCGACACGCCGGAACAAATCGCGGAAATGTCTGCCCTGTATGAACCTGGGAAAAAAATCAACTATTTGATTCTAAAGGAGCTGGATGCCAATCCAATCGGTACTTCGGGGGCCAATTTGGTGCGTCGTGAGGAAACCACGTTTGGCATGGCGGTGCTATTGATTTTTTTAGGCGGCCTGTTGTTGAATTTGATGCCTTGTGTTTTCCCTGTGTTGGGATTGAAGGTCATGGGATTTGTGGAACAAGCGGGCAGCGATCCCAAGAAGATTCGAATGCATGGCGTGGCTTTCACTTTGGGATTGGTATTTTCCATGTGGGTGCTGGCTGGAATCGTGTTAACTTTGAAGTTCTCGTTTGGTCGTAATGTAACTTGGGGTGCTGAACAGATGGGGAACCCTTATTTTGTGGGTTCGATTATCGTTCTGTTGTTTTTGTTAGGTTTGAATATGGCGGGCGTCTTCGAAATGGGGACTTCCATGACTCGCGTCGGGGGTGGTGTTCAATCCAAGAAAGGGTACTCGTCCTCCTTCTTGTCTGGCATCTTGACTACCCTGATCGCGACGCCCTGTTCAGGGCCATTTCTGGGTGCTGCGATGGGCTACACGATGTCTCAGCCAGCGGGGATTGCGATGTTTCTGTTTACGGTGTTCGCTTTGGGAATTGCTTTTCCCTACGTCGTCTTGTCATTTTTTCCGGTGCTGATCAACAAGCTTCCGCGGCCTGGCGCGTGGATGCATACTTTTAAAGTCATCATGGCGTTTGCCTTGTTTGCCACTGTCGCGTTTTTTATGCGGACATTCGGTGGGCAAACCGGCGTGGACGGACTTTCCTGGTTGACAATGGCCTTGGTTGTCATTGGGTTGGGCGCATTTTTTTATGGGGTTTGGTCGCCGGCCTACGTGCCACCATTTAAACGAATTTGGTTTGGTTGGGTGTTGCCAACCCTGATTTTGGGGGTCGGATTGTGGATGGGTTTCGATGCGGCGAGCTATGAGAACGTGGCGGTGGTCGAAAATAAGGCTGGTGGTTTGGACTGGCAGGTCTGGAACCCGGGCAAGATTGAAAGCATCTTGGATAAGAAGCCGAGTATTGTCTGGGTTGACTACACCGCCGATTGGTGACTTACGTGTAAATTCAACGAGAAGCGTGTCTTCTCTAATGCCGAAGTCTTAGCCAAAGTCAAAGAGTTAAATGTGCAGTTTGTGGTCGTCGATAATACAATGAAAGACGAGCGGATCAGCAAAGATTTGGAACGGGCCGACCAGAAGGCGATCCCCGTCAACATCATCTATCCGCCTAGTTACCCGGCGGAACCAGCGGTTTTGTTAAATGAATTGATTTCTCCCGCGGACGCGCTGAAAGTGCTTGCACGGATGGAAAAAATCCAAAATAGTTTGCCTCAAAACAAACCAAAAGAACCGCAAGTGGCCTCCCAAAATTTGAAATGACGATTGGCGGAACTCTCGATGTCGGACGGGTGCCCCGGATTCAAACCACTTGAAAAATCCGGTACACTTACGGGTTGTCTGATTGCGGCCTGTTACAGTCGAGTAAATTCTCATGAGCGAAGCGAAAGTCCGTGGCATCGTCCACTTGATTGAAGAAACCAAGACCTTTGGCCAAAAAGGGTTCCGCAAACGCACGGTGGTCTTGGAACAGGAAAACGGCAGATTCCCAAATTTCATTCCCCTGGATTTTACGCGGGATGCCTGCGAGTTGGCCGATGATTTGTCAGTCGGTGATGAAATCGAAATCAGCTACCTGCTCGGTGGACGCAAATGGCAGAAAGACCCCGGCAGCGAAGTCAAGTTCTTCCTCAGTGCTGAAGCCGTCAGTTTCAAAAAGTTGACGGGTGCCGACAAGGCGAAATCCAAAGCCAAAAACGATGATTTGAATCAGGATACCGCGAACGAAGCGTTTTCCGAATCGTACGATGAAGGCGACATCCCCTTCTAGCAAGGCTACCGCATGTTCGGTCCCATTCTCGGCGCTTGCTTCCAAAAATTTTTGAACCCGCAACTCCGTCCAATAATTTATGGTTGGGTAGTTCTGGTTTTGGGAGCGATTGTCGCGCCGCTGTGCGGTCAGACGATCCATCCAGTCGTTACTTCAACTCTGGATCGACCGAATATCATTATCATCAATCTCGATGATGCGGACGTCGGTTTGTTTTCCGATGAGCTGTTGACAGAATACTTGCCGAATTTCCATGCGATCGCGCAGCAGGGAATGCGATTTACAAATTGCCATGCCACCACGCCACTGTGCGGCCCTTCTCGAGTCTGCCTGTTGCGAGGACAGTACGCGCATCGCACGGGCATCAAAACCAATACGGGAACCAACCAATTGAGCAACGGTTTTCCCGGCGGTTACGAGCTGTTTGCCGAGCGGGGATTTGCGCGAGAGCATGTGGGTGGTTGGTTACAGGATGCCGGCTATCGCACGATGCTGGTCGGAAAATATCTGCATGGTCATATGCCTGGCACAGCCATGCCGGGCTGGGACGATCAGCATATTAGTTTCGGTGGATTTTATTTTGGACCGCTTTTTTATTCGACCCGCTTTGCCGAAGGAGAACGACTGCGACCACGTGATACTGCGCAGTATCGAACGATCCAGGAAACAGAAGCGATCGTCACGTACATTCGCGAACATGCGCAACGAAGATCGAAACAAGACATCAAGCAGCCATTCTTTTTGTTCCTGAATCCTTTGGCGCCGCATCTACCTGCGGAGGGAACTCCCATGTTGCCTCCCGGATTGAACGATCAAGGTGGTGAGATTCAATTGCCGGCAACAGCAGACTTCAACGAGGCCGACATCAGCGACAAGCCATTGCATTTACAGGTTCGAAGATTGTCGGCCCAGAATCAACAGGCACAACACGAATCGCACCGGGCGAGGCTACTTTCCCTGGTTCCTGTCGACGAGCTATTAAAAACCGTGCAGGCTACTCTGGCTGCTGAAAATTTGTTGACCAATACTATTATTTTCATCACTTCGGATCATGGATATCAGTTGGGTCACAATCGGATGATTGGCAAACAACTCCCCTATCATCGCAGTACTAATATTCCGCTGCTCGTCTGCGGTCCGAAAATTCCTGGGGGTGTCACGCGCAACCAATTGGTGGCCAACATCGATTTTGCCCCCACGTTGTTGGAGTTGGCCGGCGTCAATCTCGAGCAAAACTCGCCTGTTGAATTTGATGGTTGTTCCTTGGTCCCGCTGTTGTGTGAACCGGTTAAAACCCTTGCCGAACTGCATCCCGCGTTGTTGATTGAGAATTGGGAAAGCAAAGGCCCGCTGGTAAATGTTGTGTCCGCCGCTTATTCCAGTCGTCGGACTTCGTCTACGATTTATACGGAATGGTCCAATGGCGCCCGAGAGTATTACGACTTGACCGCGGATCCACTTCAGCTGCAGAATCAATTTGGTGCGGTTTCGAGTGCGGAAAGAGGGGAGCTATCGAAAGAGCTGCACGCTTTGAAAACGGGAGATTTCGCACCTATTGTGACTTGGGCGACCACCGGCATGATCGGTGGCCGGCCGAAATTGAGCGGTTATGCGGAAGACGTGAACGGAGTCGATCAGGTTGCGATTCAAATTAATCACCCGGTTTCCGGGGATTATTTTGATGGCCAAGATTGGCAACCGCAACCAAAATCATTCCCGGCAAAATTGCTCAACCCGCAAGGATTGTTGACCGAATGGGAGTTTCAAATCGATTTACATAACATCGATTCGTTAACAGAATTGCAGTTTTCAGCGGTCGCGAAAAATCAATCAGGTTCAGTCTCCCAATCTGAGCGCCGGTCGTTTTCGATTGATCCCGAATCGCCCGAAACGGAAATGAGGCTTCCCCTCGATCAATCTACCGTGGAGTCCCCGGTGATGTTGTTTGGTGTCTGCTCGGACAATATTACGGTAACCGGTATTCAGTTGATGCTAAAAAATATCACCGAGAATCGTTACTGGAACGGCCAGGATTGGGTTGAACAAGAGTCGACTTTCTTGCGTCCGTTGCGAAACAACGAGCGCTGGAACGTCAAGATTCCGGTATCGGCGGGCGAGTACGAAGCGTCAGCAGCAGCGTATGATGCAGCGGGAAACATCGATCCGTCGCCGTCGGTCAATCGATTTTGGGTTAAGTGATCATGACCGAACAAGTTCGCCACAAATCGTTTACCGAGTTGACGGTTCCGCGCGAACTGGTGCTGGTCTGCCCGGCTTTCAAGAGCAACGTAAATTTGTCCCGACTGGTTCGATTGGCAGGTTGCGTGGCGGTCCAAAAAATCATTGCCGCCGGTTCTGGAAAAATTGATCCGTCCATTGCCCGCACAGCCAGCGAACACGTCATCATTGAACGTCGCCGAACGCTATTGCCCGTCATCAAGAGTTTGGCGGAAGACGGCTATCGCTTGGTCGGCCTCGAGCAGACCGATCGTTCGCAGTCATTGTTTGAGTATCAGTTTGTTCGGCGCACCGCGCTCATTATTGGCCACGAACGATTGGGAATCGAGCCCGAGGAGTTACGATTAATGAATGATTTGATCGAAATTCCCGTTTACGGGTTGCCCCACAGTTACAATGTCGTGACGGCCAGCACGATGGCGATCTACGAGTATTGCAAACAGTTTCCATTGGGATAGCCGGATTCATGGTCTGTCGTTTTTGCTGGGATCGGTGCAGGGTGAAGAGGTGTTCCGTTTCGTGCAAGAAGTTGTTTGCGAATCGAATCGGGCTTATAATGCATCGGGAGGTTCTCGCCTTGGGCCTTTGTCATATCCAATTGTTTATGCTGCAAATCGGATTCGTTTGTGGAAAACACCCAGGTCGGTCCATTTCTAGTTCTCAAAAAGCTCGGTACCAACCGCCGCCAGCGAGTCTATCACGCCCGCCAGACCGAACAAAATCGAGACGTGGCACTTAAGTTCATCTCGATTCCACCGGATGTCGAATGGACCACGGCGTTGGAAAAAATCGAGTTGGAAGTCAAAGAGCTTCAAAAACTCAAGCACCCTAACTTGGTTAAAGTCTATGGCGCTGGAGTGCATGAAGATCAGATTTTTTTCGCCACGGAACTCGTCGAAGGTGAAAACCTGGCTGCTATTCTTTCGCGCCGTGGAAAAATTACACCGGATCTGGTCGTCGAATATGGACGACAACTGGCGGAGGTGTTGTTGTACCTCCACGAGCGCGAATTGGTCCATTCAAAACTGATGCCGGAGAAAATCCTGATCACGCCGGATCACCAGGTGAAGGTCGCAGATTTGCGATTAAACCGTTCCAAACGCCGCCGTTGGGATTCGGGGAGACATCGAGAATTGGATATCGCCGCCTACATGGCTCCAGAGCAATTCACCGAGGGCGCGACGAACAAGTCGGATTTCTATTCGTTGGGTGTCATCATCTTTGAAATGTTGGCGGGGAGACTGCCCTACGAGCCCGACACGATGGGCCGGATGACGAAAATGAAAATGAACGCGCCCGTTCCGTCCGTAGCGGCCCATGTCATGGATTGTCCGATTTGGTTGGACAAAATTGTCACGCAAATGCTGCAACCCAACCCGCGCCAACGCCCGCACTCTGCCCGCGCGATTGTGTTGGCGTTCGAAGAAATCAAAAAGTTGGCAACCAATCGGAAAGCGGCCGTCGACCAAATGACGGGCGGTTTCAATGCGCTAAACGCCGGTGCGGACAAGACTGAGGCCCGCCGACTGTTGGGCAAAACGGATCGCAAAAATGCGCCGGAATCATCCATTTTTCAATCCGTTCCGTTCATGATAGTCAGTCTGTTCGCGATTGTGGCAGTGCTGGCGTTTATGCTCTGGCCCCCGAGCACCAAACAGCGAATGGCCGAAATCAAGGATCTGCTTGAATCGCCCAATACGAAAGACTGGAGCGAAGCGCGGGTGTTGCTGAAACCGATCGTTGATGGCCAGGGAAAGTATGCCTCAGAAGCGGAAGAATTGTATTTCCTGGCGCGACGAAAATCACTGGTGCAACGCGCCGAACGGGGCGTGTCCAATCGTTTGCAGAGTGAAAACGAGCAGAAATTTGGCCAAGCTGTAACGTGTCAAAAAGAGGGTCATGACCCGGAAGCGATCGAGTTGTTTCAACAGTTGGTTGATACTATTTCCCCCACGGACGATGAGCGACACATTTATGTCGAGTCGCTGGAACGATTGGAAGTCTTGAAAAATAGAACCGTTGTCGCCACTGACCTCGTATTGCTACACCAACAGATTGAGGCAACGTTGTCGGCCGAGACTGTGGCGGAGTTGAATGCTGCCAAAGATCTGTTGGGGAAGGTGATTTTAAAGTTCGCGGGCGAAACGGGTTACGTCGAAGTTGTCGAACGGGCGAATCGCAGTCTGGAGACGGTCAAGCGGAGATTGGCGGCGGTTGCTGAAAGCGACCAACCGATTGGCGATTCCAGCGGGGCGGCGCGAGAACGGTGATCGGGCGCCGGTTGCAATCACTAGCCAACGATTTCGGCCGCCAGCCGGTCGCATAACATTCGTCCGCGAAATGATAGCCGCCAGTTTGGACCTTCCTGAATAAGCAGTCCCGCTAGTTGCCAAGCTCCGGCGTGGTTTGCGAGCAATTCAGCAACTCGGAATTCGGTCAGCGATTCAAACGCATTTTCATTGACACCATCGACGCGTCGCAATCCAATTGCCAACAATTCGTTCGCCGAATCCAGCGGGGCGAGTTTTTCTGACAGGCTGACTGGCGATTTTCCAGCTTCCAGTCGTTTCAGATATTGCATGGTACTTTGATGGTTGGTTTGACGAACTCGATCGACGTATCGCGAAGCGCCTGGACCAAAGGCAAAATAGGGTCGTCCGGTCCAATAGCTTTCATTGTGGAAACACCGATGGTCCGGCTTGGCAAAGCTGGAAACTTCATAGGGTGCCAGACCGGCGCGGTCCAGCCTATCGGTCGCGAACTCGTACATGTCCGCGCGCAAGTCTTCTTCGGATTCTGCTAACTCACCTCCCACTCGGCGATTCCAAAATTGGGTTCCCTTTTCGTACGTCAGTTCATAGGTTGAAACGTGATCGGGGTTGAGTTGCAAGACCGACTCCAAATCCTGACGCCATTCGTTTAACGATTCGCCGGGAGCAGCGAAGATCAAGTCCACCGAAATCGATCGCGCGAACGATCGCGCAAGTCGTACCGCGTTTTCAACATCGTCACGCACGTGATCACGTTCCAGTCGGCTCAATTTGGCTGCATTTAGCGATTGCACGCCCAGGCTGATTCGATTGACACCAAATTCTGCCAGAGCATTGCACTGGTCGGCTGTCATATCGTTGGGGTTACACTCTGCCGTGACTTCGGTAGAGCTAGTCAAGTCGAACCGGGACGAGACGATTTTTTTCAAGCGTTTCAAATTTGAGGGCGACAAATGGCTTGGTGTCCCGCCTCCGAGAAAAAGTGATTCCACCTCATAACGTTGGTCCAGCCAACTGATTTCGGTTTCCAGGGCATCCAGAAACCGGTCGACTAGATAGTCCCGTCCAGCCACCAATGTAAAATTGCAGTAGCCACATCGATGCCGACAAAAAGGAATGTGGATATAGACCGATCGCGGCAACACGCCGCTGGGACGCCAGGTTTGCAAAGTCGGATCTGTGTGGGGCGCGGGAGTCGGCATGGAGCGCTGGTGTTCGGTGTTTTAGTCTGCGTTCGTCGCAGCAGAAAAATTCTATAGCTGGCTCAAATCCATAACTTCAAGCGTCCGCCAAGCAAATCTGGCAGCGCTTTTTTGACTAGCGTTTCGGCTTCGCGGTGAGTGTAACGGGTACTAAAGTGCCCGGCGATAACCAGTTCGTTTTCGAAGCGGGACTGGCGTTCTACAAAGTCATCGAGATGCATATGTCCATTTTTGTGAATCAGTTCTTTGCGATGATCGGGGGCCAGAAACGTCATTTCCGTGATCAGAATTTTTGCCTGGAAGAATTCCGGATTGTTGTCCAAGCCCTCCGGCGAAGTATCCCCAGTGTATCCAACCAAGGGAAACCGCTTTTCTTCAGTGACCTCAACTCCTGCGCCGCGGAGATCGCGAATCTGTTCACCAGTCAGTGCCCCATATTCGGGTTTCAGTTTTTTGCGTCGATCGTAGATCAGGTAACCGACGCTGGGGACGGTGTGTTTCGTCGCGAAGATTTTCAAAACCAACTCGCGCGACAACTCAATCTCTTGCCCAGCTTCGACGCCGATCAGTTCGCAAGGCAATCGCCCCCGATCCAAACGTTCAAAAGACCGTAGCATGTTCTGCACCATGTCGATGGCAAACGCCGGCAAGTAAATTTGGGGGGGCGTCATCTTCATCATTCGTCGACGCGCGACATAAACAGGAAGCGCTGCGATATGATCCAAATGACAATGCGTCAACAACCACGTGGGGATGCCCATAAAATCCCATGGTTGCGCGCCTAAATCGAACCCCAATTTTAGTTCAGGAATTCGCCAGTACGATTGCACCGCAGCACGAGAATAACCTTCGATCGTGTAGTCGCCATGAGTCAGCGATTTGAAAGGGGCATTGTTGAGCATAAGATCGCCAGAAAACTTCGATTTTAGCTGGCTGCACTCGAATCGCAAACCGGACACGCGAAATCGGATTTCATCCAGAAACAAGTCCAGGCTATTTGAGGTTACCTGGTCGATGATCCCCGATACGGTAGCTACTCGTCAGAAAAATCGGCAAGCGTTACAATCTTTCGATACCGATACTCTCACCCAAAAGCATCCCAATCATGACCGTGAACCAGCAAATTTCCCTGATTCAAACCGATATCGGTGGACACCCAATCAAGGATTTGGTTCGCCAATTCGGTTCACCGACCTACGTTTATGAGGCGGAGACGATCCATGGGAGAATTGCGCAGTTGCGTCAATTTGATGTGATTCGATACGCCCAGAAAGCCAATTCCAATTTGGCGATTTTGGATTTGATGCGGCAGGAAGGGGTGTTGGTGGATGCCGTGAGTACGGGCGAAATTCGTCGTGCCGCTGCCGCCGGATTTGCCTTTCAAGGCGAGCCAGCACCGGTCGTATACACGGCTGATATTTTTGATCGACAAACATTGCAATTGGTTGTCGACGAGAATATTCATGTCAACGCTGGCTCACCCGATATGATCGAACAATTGGGACAACTCGCGCCTGGTCGCGAAATTACTTTGCGAATTAATCCGGGCTTCGGTCATGGTCACAGCGCAAAAACGAATACCGGCGGCCAGTCCTCCAAGCATGGCATCTGGTACGAAGAATTGCCAGAAGTTTTGGTTTTGGCCAAACGATTTCAGCTGACGGTTGCGGGTTTGCACATGCATATTGGATCGGGAACTGACTTCGAACATCTGTCGCAGGTTTGTGCTGCGATGGAAAAAACGGCGGCAACAGTTGGCTCGTCAATCCGGTCGATCAGTGCTGGTGGCGGACTACCGACCCCGTATAAGCCGACTGATACAGGCCTCGACATTGATCGTTATTTTCAGCTATGGGATCAAACACGTCAGCGATTGGCGTCGCGGTTTGGCCACGCGGTCAACTTGGAAATTGAACCCGGTCGGTTCTTGGTGGCCGAGAGCGGGTTCTTGATTTGTGAAATTCGGGCTGTCAAAAAGATGGGTAGAAATCTGTTTTATTTGCTGGATGCGGGTTTCAATAACTTGGCGCGCCCGATTCTCTATGGAGCCTACCATCCCATGGCTGTCGCCTTCGCTAATGGTACGAACGAAAACCTGCAAGATGTTATCGTCGGCGGACCGTTGTGCGAGTCGGGCGATATCTTTACGCAAATCGATGGTGGTTTGGTGTGCACCAGAAAATTACCTGTCGCAAAAGTGGGGGATTTCTTGATTATCCAATGCGCCGGTGCCTACGGTTTTTCCATGTCTTCAAATTACAACAGCAAGCCGTTGGCCGCCGAGGTGCTGATTGACGCCGATGAATGTCATTTGATTCGTCAACGGCAGTCGTGCGAGGATTTGATGGCGGGTGAAATGCTCGTCGGGTCCCGTTAGTAACAGCACGGTACTTCGCCAGTATTTGCGCTGACCGACGAACCGCGATTTTCATTGCTCAGCCAACTTAATAGTGAACAAAAAAGGCCGACTAAAAAGTGCGGCCTTCATCTCGGGATTGGTCGTCGGGTGTTCACCGACTCGGTGTTGCCGACTAGACTTTGGATCTCGGTGTAATGGGCACGCGCGGCTCCTTGGCCAACCCGAACGTCAGCTGCTCGTACCATTGGTCTTCGGATTGCACGAGACTACAAATTTTCTTCCAAATTTCGACCGGGGGTCCGAACTCCCGCCAATCAATGGTTAGCACGCGCACACCGCGACGGCGCATCTCGCCCAGTAGCTTTTGGTAGTTTGCATACAACTGCTGGAGATAGTCCAACGGAACACCTTCTTCTTGCGAACGACCGCGAGTGTGCATCCGATCGAAACACTCCTCGGGCGAAACATCGAGGTATACAAAAATATCTGGCGGCATGACGTCGCGGCTCATGTTGCGATATACGTCGACGTACAATTGATATTCTTCGGGAGTCATAAACCCCCGCTCCATGGCCGTTGTGGCGAAAACCGTGTCGCCGTAAATCGGCCGGTCCTGAACTACGATGATGCCTTGATCGCCCCAAGCCTGTTCGACGGCGAGACGGTGTTGCTCATATCGTTGGCAAAGCATGAACATCTGCATGGCGAATCCTCCGCCCGTGTTTACCCCCGATTGCAAGTCATTGTAGTAGCGTTGCAGGAAGTGGTTGAATTTGGGGTGATGAGTCGGCTCTTCCATGACCTTCGTCGGCCGCCCGGCCGCCATCGCGGCAGAAGCAATCGCATGACAGGCATTGGTTTTTCCGGCACCAATGTTGGCATCGATCGCAATAAACAGTCCTCGTTCTTTTCGTTGACCCAATGTCATTTTGAAATCCTTTATTGGTTAGCCCGGGAAGCGAATGATGCGTTTCTCGACCCGAATTTCAAGAAACGATCGTGCCGACTCAACAACCACTAAATTAGCGATGTGCTAGCACTCTCGCAAGCGCTCCAGATAACCGGAAAAGTTTACCTCGAGTAGGCAATTTGCCACCACTTTTCAGGGATCTCAATAAACGCTAGTTCGTCCCAAATGCTTCCGTGAAGCTTGGTAAAATTTTCGGATTAAAGAGAATCTGCTGAAGTTGCCGGTTGTATTGAGCCGAATGAACGCAAGGGGCTTCCTAAAGGCGTCTCCATTTTACGCTAGCAGTCTTTGGCAACGGAGTAGTTATGACTTACGTAACCGGATTTTTCCTGGTTTTCGCCGGCATGTTGATCGGATACTTTCTTTGGTATCGCGATCGCACCGAAGAGGAGCAATCGCAACTGGCGGTTGAGCGTGAGGCCAACGAATTGAGGGCCACTCTCAGGACTACTCAAAGTTCCCATTCGATTCTCGAAGAACGATTTGCCCGTCAGAAAGGGCAACTCAATGTTTTGCAACAGTTGTGTGACGATTGGTCGACCAATCGCGAACAATCCGAGAGAGACAGGGTAAACCTGGAAATGGAACTCGATCAAAAACGGAAAAAACATGACGAGGCCGCTTTTGAGCTTCAGCGAACACAACAAAAAAGAATCGAACTCGAAGATCAAATTCACGCGCTGACGCGACAACAATTCGAAAAAGCCAACCAAATCCAACAGGAATGGCAGCAGAAACAGGTCGTGTTGGAAGCCAAATTGACGCAACGTCAAGCCGAATTGAAATCGGCGGTTAACGAGAATGAACGACTCGCGAAATCGTTGCACCATGCGGAATTCAAAAATGCCGAATTGTCTTCGGAAATCGAAGCCAATCGAAAGATGTTGGAAACTGCTACCAAGAACGCGGGTGGTTTGAAGCAAGAATACGTTTCGCTTGAATCATCGCTAAAAGCGAGCAGTGATCTACTGAAACAAGCGCGGGGCGAGTGTGCTGCCACGCTCTCGAAAAAGAAAGTCGCCGAACAAGCGCTGACCGAGCTCCAATTGCAACACCAGGAAACTCGCCTCGAAGCAGATCGGCTCCAGGCTGAGCTGACCGCGATGAAATCGTTGGCGCAGGATGTCGTGGCCATGAAGCAATCGTTGGTTGCCAATCAGGAACAATTAGATAAAGTCACCGCGCAACGCGAACAAGCATTGAAAGCGGAAAAAACCCTGATCGCCATGTCGGCGGGCCTGCAGAGTCGGCTGGACAATCAGGAATCCACGATCCACAATTTGCGCGAGAAACATAAAGACGCCTTGGAGCAAGCCAAACGCGAGTTGCAGTTACGGACGGAGTTGGAAACTAATTTCGACAAACAGCGCGCGGCTTTGGAGGCCCGATTCAGCGAACATCAAAAGCAGGTTGAATTGCAGTCGTCGGAAATAACTTCGAAGTATAGCCACCAAACTTCCGAGCTGAGCCGACAAGTTTCTAAACAATCGAATGAGATCCTGGAACTTACCAAGAAACGAGAAGCTCTGTTATCGGAACTGAATCGAGTAAAACAGGATTTGAGTACGACCAAAACGGAGTTGGCAAAACAAGAGCAACGAACTCAGTTTCTCAACGTCGAAGCGGCAAAGCTAAAAGCAGAAACTTTACGCATTGTCGAGCTGGAAAAATCACTGGCCGATCGAGATAGCCGACTGAAGCAGGAGTCCGAGCTCTCGGTGTCGACCAAGCAGCGAGTCAGCGAATTGGAAAAACTGCTGACCGAGCGAACCGGCAAACTGAAACAGGAAATAGAACAACAACTGGTCCAGAGAAAACAAGTCAGCGAGTTGGAAAAACTGCTCTTGGATCGAACCGGCAAATTGCAACAGGAGGCAGAGCAACAACTGGTTTCGAAAAACCGAGTTAGCGAATTGGAAAAACAGCTTGTGACGCGCGATGCGCAAGCCAAAGAGTTGCACCGCCAATTTGAATCGCTGCGCGAGCAAACAGTCGCAGTTCAAGCCCGGCAATCCGAGCTGCAGTCCCGCCTCGACGAACAATCTGCCACCACGGCACAGTTTGAATCGACGAAGCGGGATCAATTGGCAAAAAGTGAATCGCTGCAATCCAAGTTGAAGTCGAGCGAAGAGACCATTCGCCAGTTGCGCCGAGAGCGGGCCGGAGTATTGGCGCGGTTGGCTAACTATCGCACGATTGCCGAGCCGGAGGCGACCGTGATTTCGTTTAAACAAGCAATGCAAGAACGTCAACGGCCCTATTACGACCAAGAGTATGGTGGCCATACGGAAAATCACGCGGTGCGCGGAGTGGTGTATATGACCGCGCCGGAAAACAGTGATGACCTAAAACGAATTTCCGGGATCGCCGAGGTGTTGGAGGCTCGACTCAACGATTTTGGCATCTACACATTCAAACAGATTATGGATTGGAAACCGGAAGCGATCGCCGAGTTCTCGCGACTGCTGGCCTTCCGCGATCGAATCGAACGCGACGACTGGAAAGGGCAAGCACGATACTTTTACGAACAAAAAATGCAATTACAGCAACAAGCCAGATCTGCTGCCTGACTTTGGACTAAAAAAGTGTTCGCGATATCGTTTGCACTAACGGCCAACCGATATTACAAAATATTGCCCAATCGTTGTCGCGCTTCTTCGGCCCACGGGCTTTTCGGCGCCAATTCCAAAAATCTCTGCCAATGGGTTTCGGCTTCGCTCGGTCGAACCATTTCGTCCAACAGTCGTGCCAGGTGAAAATGGACATCGGGATAGTCGGCATGATGTAGCAACGCGCCGGTAAAGGCGGCCAAGGCTAACTCGAATTGACCTAGCTCCGTCAGCACACAACCCAGACTTGCCCGGGCTTCAACGAACGTATCGTCCAATTCGATCGCCAGATAATATCTCTCACGAGCTGCTGCTAAATCATGTTGTTGATACAGCAGTTCCGCAATTCGGAAACAAACATCCGACGTGGGACCAAATGCCAGCGACATGGCTCGATAGACTTCGATTGCCTTGTCGATTTCCAGGTTGTCTTCCAGTTCCGTTGCCAGCGCGATGAACTCGGCGGGAGTGGCCAGCTGATCAACATCCTGGGACGCGAATGGTGCGGAAAGTGGAAGGACGGGATTGTGCAGGCTCAGGTGCGTCGCGACAACCGCTGGATCGTTGGCGGTCTCAAAATTGATTCGCATCTGCCCACCCGGTTCGACCAATCCTTCGCCGATTCGGAGCAGTAGTTTCTTGCCTTCGATGATGACCGACAACTGGCTGAGTGGACGTTGCAAATCCGGATAGAGTTCAGCTAACCGGGAGAGTTTCGTCTCGATTGCCTTCGGAGAAACACCGTCGGCGATGAACCGCGCAATACGTCGCGCGGAAGCGACTTCCTGGAAATCAAAATAGGCCAATTTATTGACCAGTCGGGCGGGATGAATGAGACCGCGTCGATGCCAACGCCGAATCGTGGACAGCGGCAAATTGAGTAACCCCGCCAGCATCGCCGGTGTATACAAATGGTTCATGTCCCAATCGGCTTCGACCAGGCCAAGGTTTTGCCAAAGCTGAGCTTCGTTGATGATTTCCAATCTTCCTTGAGCGGCCGCGTCGACGGTCCAGTCTTCAAGTAATTCATCGGCTTCGTCAATTGGCAATTCATCTGCGCCGATAACGATTAAATCGACGGTGGCGTCCACTCGATCAACCATAAGTCCGCCATGTTGACGCACCAGTTCACGGGCCTCACGTCGATTCATCGTGCCAAGTTTCCCAACAAAGGCAATTCGTCGATCCTGGATGGGCGAGCGGTTGAGAGCCGTCAGCGGAAAAATCTCGGACATGTTGGGCGAAGCGAAAGAATGGCCTGCGAATGGCAAGGGACAAATTAGGGCGTCCGGCGATTGAAAAATGCGTCCGTTCAACAGGCAGCCTACCCTACCGACGAATGTGAATCAATCGCTCAACGACGATTGATGCTCATTTTCGTTCAGCGTCCAACACATCGCGAAAGTGGTTCGGCTCGACGCTGGGGCGATCTACGTCGGGTAGGGTTGCCGGCAGACTCGGATCACTCAGCGGAGGTCGACGGAGAACTTCTAAACTTGCGATTTGATTGGAACGCTGGATTTTGTCAGCCGATCGATCAATCTCGGGCGCGTTGTCCGCTTCGTCGCTTCCTGAGCTGTTGTCCTTGGCGGGTGAATTAATGTTCTGCAATTCCTGCTTCGGATTAGTAGCCGTAGGTTCAGCGGTTTCGGGCACATCGAGCACCGAGTTCGCACGGCGATTCGTGGTTTCCTGTTTCGTCGGCGGAGCATTCCAGGTGCCGCTAAAGCGGCCAACGGAATTCCGATCAGTTTCGCCAAAACCGGTGGTGTAACGTGAGGAGGCTTTCATTTCTTCCTCGCTAACCGGTGTGCCTAAATCCAAGGCGTTGCCGTTTTCGTCGACAGCAATTTTCACCCAAATGGTCTTGGGGACCTCACGAATTTCTTCGTACTCGACTCGTTTCCGAATCGTCTTGGGGACTTCGATCTCTTTGGTGACTGGTTCCCAGTGACTGACTTCGACTTCGTAAGGTTCAACTTCGGTGACTTCTTCGTATACGGTTTCTTCCACGGGAGTTTTGGTAACTATAACTTCTTCGACATACCGGGTTTCGGTGTAAGGAACTTGTTCGACGTAGGATTTAACCACTGGTTTCTTCACAGTGACGGGAACTTGTCGGGTGGCGGTTTCTGAGACCATTCTCTGCACTTCAACTGGTACCCGGCGGGTTTCAATTCGATCTTGATATCGGGCAATCTCGACCGGCCGACGAGTCTGCACGGTTTCTGGAACGAGAGTGGTTTGCTGGATCGTTGTCGGCACCAAAACCGGGACAGTATCCGCGACCGTCATGGAGGCCGTTGGTTGCACCCAATGCAAACCGCGGCGACGCCAAATCGACTGCCCCGTCACGGGGTCGGTATAATATCCGGGAGCAAGCCATTGCATTCGGAAGCGGTCGTTCACGTCATTGGTCGTGTATGTTTGATTCACGATCGTATTCGTTGGAACGTAAACGGTTTGCGCCTCCGAGCGGGGCTTGTAGACCGTTTCATTTTTTACTTCGATCAAGTTCTCGGTGATTTTTTGTCGGACGTTAAACTGCTCGTCACGATATTGAGTTTCGAAGACTGGTTTTTGGATAGTGTATTCCTGATCCCGCATTTCCGTAACCAGATCGTACGATGTTTCTTCGACGCGCTTCTCGCGGTATTTTGTTTCAGTGACCGGTTTTTGAACCGTTGTTTGTTCTTCCTTATAGGTCGTCCGAGTCACAGGTTTTTTGACAGTCGTACGTTTTTCGCGTTTTTCAGTATTCCAAACGTGTTTGTAGTCCGAAACTTGCTTCTTTTCATAAACCGTTTCTTCAACCCATTTAGAAAGGATGACCGGCTCTTTGACATAGATCGTTCGTTCGACATACCGATAGCGCTCAATCCCCGATTGCGCAGAAACAACCGCCGAGCAAAGAAATGCTGAACTGAAAATTACAACGTTGAGGACCGCTTGATTCCAACGGAACATAATGCAACCTAACCTGACAAAAAGCCCTGATCGAGGTACCAGTAAAAATCGGTTTTCCGAATAACCTTTAATCTATCTTAGGCGAAAGCTCTGTCGAGGGCGAATTTCAGGTTGGGATTGAGGAATAAAAGTCGACTTGTATAAAGTTTGACGATTATGACGTTTGCGGCAGATTAGTCTGGTTTTTTCGATCCCGCGTGGCCCCCGGACGGGCTATTCAGCCAACCGTTCGTCAACCTAAACTGGTTCAGCCAGCGATATTTGCTGGCAGTTTTACGCAGTGGAAATTCAACATGAACTTTGGTCATTCGGTCATTGACGCGCACCAACATTTTTGGAATCGGTCGTTGACAGAGTTTGATTACTCTTGGCAAGACATCGAAGGAATGGAGAAGATACGTCGGGATTTTTTGCCGGCAGATCTGAAACCTGCGCTTCAGGCAGCGGGTGTCGACAAAACTATCTTGGTGCAGACGCAGCACAATGTGGCTGAGAATCGGTGGGCATTGGCATTGGCGGAATCTCACGATTGGATTGCCGGCGTCGTGGGTTGGGTCGACCTAACGAGCGTCGAATGTGAATCCCAGTTGGACGAATTCAGCTGTCAACCAAAGTTCATTGGCGTACGACATGTAGTTCAAGACGAGCCGGACGATGACTTCATAATTCGCGCCGATGTTTGGCGCGGTCTGGCGATACTCGAGAAACAAGATGTGGCGTTTGACTTGTTGTTTTACGCCAAGCATTTGAAACATGCGGCGACCGTCGCGCAGCGATTCCCAAATTTGAGATTAGTCATCGACCATTTGGCAAAACCGCCGATCAAATCCGGCCAAATTGACACCTGGCGCGACGATTTGGCGGCAGCCGCCAAATGCAAAAATGTCTTTTGCAAACTCTCTGGAATGGTAACCGAGGGTGATTGGAAGAATTGGAAGCCCTCAGATTTCCGACCCTATGTCGATGCAGCGCTGGATTATTTTGGGCCCCAGCGCTGTTTGTTTGGCAGCGATTGGCCGGTCTGTGAACTGGCGACGTCGTATCAGCAGGTTTTCGAGGCGTTGGTGCAGTGCATCGGAGAAGTATCAGTGCACGAGCGAGCCCAAATCATGGGTGGTTCAGCATCGGATTTCTATCGGTTGGGTCGACCGAAATAGTGGATCTGCTGGGTGCAAGGAACATTGGAACCGGGCCGACAAAAACCCAGCGGATACTCGCATGAATCGGGGCGATCATGCCACACGTGGTTCGGCAGGAAGACCACGGATTTGAAGAAGTGGGCAGCCGAGCGAATTGGTTGCACGTTTACCGAAGCCGTTTGACCGTAGCGTTCGAGAGCCACATCCTCAAAATACAGCGGTTGGTACCGGATATCTGGAGCGACCCACGCAAAAACCTTGGGGCTGGCGGAAAACTGAGTCCAATCGCCTGAGCCGTAATTCAATTCACTTGAGCGATCGACAGGGGCGACAGCGTGCGATTCGCGAATATCAATTCGGGTTTCTTGAATTGACTTTCGCGACCACAGTTCGTTTGGACGGGTCCGAGTTGAACTCGACAAGTCTCCGTTTCTGTCCGCCAAGTCATCTACACCGTTGGCTTGGTCTTTATCTTGACCGGAAGTTTTTTCCGTCTTGTCATCGTCAAAGCCACGATAGTATTTGAATTTGGAATTGGTGGGTGCTGACCTTACGACACCGTCATCCGGTTGATCGGCGGAGACTGCGTTGGTGCACAGGTTACTTGTGGAGCTGGCGATTAACAAAATCAATAGGTAAGTAACACGATTCATGCGGGCACCGCTGGTATATTAGGTTGAGCGAACTCGATTGCGACGGGCAGCGCGAGTGTCGGCCAAACTTGGTTCAGGCGGACGGATCGAACGTCTGTTGATGGCTATCGACATTCGACAACCGGGAGAGTTCGCAAAATTGACAGGTCGATTGGATTTTAGCTAACCGTCAAAGTTTACAGCCCAGAAAAAAGTCGCCTATCCGGTTGTCGAGGATCAAGTTGTTACGAGGCAGAAACCGGATAGGCGAGACTTGAGAATTGATATTAGCAAGAAAAATACCAGATTCCAGTCAATCTTGGATTAATTTTTTTAATTCGGAGGCATGAAGGCTGGCATTACTAAGTCTTTACCTCATAATGGTTTACAGCTTTTTTGTGGTGGAAAACCTGTTCGTTTTTTCGAATCCGGGCATTATTGTTTCCAACGCAAACATCAGGTTAATTGTAAAATCGTGACGGTTTGAGCAGAGTCTGGGGATTTTCGTTGTAAAATGTGAATTAGTACAATCCCCGGTAGCATCGTTCTGAAAACTTCCCCAATTTTTCCGAGATTTTCCATGAAATGTCGTGACCATTCTTTAAGTCGTCGCAACTTGCTGACTATTGGAGCTGTTGGCGGTATCGGCTTGACGTTAACTGATTTTTTTCGTCTTAAAACTGCGCAGGCCGATCAAAAGCATTACGAGAGCAAAGAGGGAACCGCGAAATCGGTGATCTTCATTTTCTTACCAGGTGGAATGGCTCAACAGGAAACGTTTGATCCCAAACCGTACGCGCCGCTGGAATATCGGGGACCGTTGGGAAGCATCGATACGAGCCTGACCGGAGTACGGTTCGGCGAGCTGTTCACTCAGACAGCCAAAATCGCGGATCGGTTAACGATTGTCCGCGCTATGACTCACGGTGAAGCGGCTCACGAGCGGGGGACACACAACATGTTCACCGGTTATCGTCCCAGTCCGGCACTTTCCTATCCTAGCATGGGAAGCGTCGTTTCTCACGAGTTTGGGCCGCGAAATAATTTGCCGCCCTATGTTTTGATTCCGGACCAGCCGACGGAATTTGCAGGCACCGGCTACCTCTCTTCTTCGTTTGCCGGTTTTAGCCTCGGTGCCGATCCAGCCAACGCCGGATTCAAAGTGCGTGACTTGCAATTGCCCGATGGAGTTGACACCACGCGTTTTGACCGCCGACGAAAGATGCTGGATGTGGTCAATAACCATTTTCGCGAAAAAGAAAAATCGGACGCTTTGGATTCAGTCGACACCTTTTACAACCGGGCGTATAGCTTGATCAGTTCGCAACAGGCCCGCGAAGCGTTCGACATCGACAAAGAAGATGCAAAACTGCGCGATGAGTACGGCCGCAATACGGCGGGTGCCAGAATGTTGCTGGCCCGTCGTTTGGTCGAAGCCGGTGTCCGATTCGTAACGTTGACCTACGGGGGCTGGGATCATCACGACAACATTGATGGCGCCATGCGTGGTCAAGTGCCACCGTTCGATCAAGCCTACGCGATGTTGATTCGTGATTTGGAACAACGCGGGTTGTTGGCCTCAACATTGGTTTGTGTGGCGTCCGAGTTTGGAAGAACTCCCAAGATTAATGCGACGTCGGGACGCGACCACTGGCCGAAAGTTTTCAGTACCCTGATGGCCGGCGGTGGGATCAAGGCAGGTCAGGTCTATGGCAGTTCCAACGCGACGGCTAGTGAACCGGAAGACAATGCTCTGACTGTCGCCGATTGGGCTACCACAATTTATAAGTGTTTGGGGATTACTGCGGATAAAGAGTTAATGGCTCCCGGAGCTCGCCCCATCGAGATCGTAGACGGCGGCAAAGTACGCCAAGACTTGTTGGCGTAAGCCGTCGTCGCGCCTGGTCGGTCGCAGCGTCGGGTGGTCCGGCGATGCCTACGCGGATTCAGGGCGTTTCGACAAACGTTGTATCTATCGATTTTGGGTCCGTGCATTACTCACAGGTTTCTGATGAAAAATCTCCAAACTCGCCGGTTGAAGAGTTGCCTAACGGGCTTAATCGCCAAGTTCTGCATCGCGGTTTGTTTACCGATGCTTGCAAGTGTAAATGGTAGTACTGTTACCGAGCTCAAGTTGGTGCCGGCAAAGCCTCAGTTAAATTTGATTCTTCCGCGCGGAGTTCAGCGGGGCGGCCAATACGTATTGCAATTCCTGGGAGCCCGTTTGGAAAATTCGGCGGAAGTTTTTCTTTATGATCCAAGTCCGGGGGTGACGGTCACTGGGTTTACACAAGTTGACGCCAATCGAATCGATGTGGCAATTACGGTCAGCGCGGATTGCCGTTTGGGCGAACATGTCGCACAGGTTCGCACGCGTGATGGCATGTCGGATTTTCGTTCGTTTTTTGTAGGTGCGTTACCTGCCGTTGACGAAGTTGAGCCCAATACATCGTTGGGCGAAGCGCAAGCGATTGCACTGAATGTTACTGTCGCGGGAGTCGTGGAAAATGAAGACATTGACTATTTTCGTTTTGCTGGCAAACAGGGGCAACGCGTTTCGGTCGAAATTGAAGCAATTCGATTGGGTTATATGTTTGATTCCGCGATTGCTTTGTTGGACCAGGATCGGTTCGAAGTGGCCGTGTCGGATGACACCCCACTGACCAAACAAGATGGCTGGTTTTCCGTGATCCTGCCGAAAGATGGTGATTATTTCGTAACAGTGCGGGAGGCTTCATTTCGAGGAAACGGAGACTGCCGATATCGACTGCACATTGGTGAGTTTTCACGACCAACGGCGGTACTGCCGGCTGGCGGTAAGCCGGGCGAAACGCTCAAACTGAAGTTTTTGGAGCGGCTGGGTGGAGCGGGTCCAGGGGTCAACTGGGTCGAGCAGGAAGTCACGTTGCCGGCTGCCGAGAGTTTTCGCAGCGGTTTGTTTTTTACGGATGACAAGGGAATTTCTCCGTCGCCTGTCCCGTTCCGATTGTCGCCATTGGAAAACGTGTTTGAGCAAGAGCCCAACGACACTTGGCCCGAAACACCCGCCTTGGACTTGGTGGCTTTGACGCAGGGAGTCGCATTGAATGGGGTGATTGGAACACCGGCAGATTACGACTACTTTCGTTTTCAAGCCAAACAAAATCAGGTTTGGTATATCACCTGCCATGCGCGAAGCATCGGTTCTGGACTTGATCCGGTCATGCACGTTTTCGGCGCCGACAAAGGAACCTTGGCGGGGAATGACGACAATGGCACGCCCGATAGTTTTATTCGGTTTCAAGTACCGGCTGATGGCGAGTATTACGTTCGCGTTTATGATCACTTGCTGCGTGGACAAGCCGATTTTGTCTACCGGATCGAATTGGCACCGTCGGTACCGAAATTGTCCATTGGAGTCACTCGCAACGATCGTTATTCACAAGAAAGACAGACGATTGCCGTGCCGCAGGGTAGTCGGTTTGCCGTTTTGGTCGATGCGTCACGCATTGATTTTGCTGGTGAACTGGAGTTAATCGGGGATAATCTGCCAGCCGGAATCACGATGAAGGCCATGCCCATGAAGGACAATTTGACTTCGATGCCAGTGGTGTTCGAAGCGGCCCCCGATGCGGCGATTGGTGGCGCCATGGTTGATTTTCGGGCTCGACACATCGATCCGGCCACCAACATTCAGGGTGGGTTTTTGAACCTGGCCGATTTTGCATTGGGCGAACCGAACAATAGGTTGTATTACGGTTGCACAGTGAATCGACTCGCGATGGCGGTTGTCGAGCCATTGCCATTTCGTTTGGAATTGGTGCAACCGCAAGTTCCGTTAGTCCGGGATGGCGTGATCAATATTAAAGTCGTGGCACATCGCAATGAGGGCTTCGTTCAACCGATCCATGTGCAGTTTCCTTTTCGTGGGCCTGGCGTCGGCACGACGAATCAAATCACCATACCGGCAGAAGCATCGGAGTTGTTGTATCCATTGAATGCCAACGGAGCCGCTCAGTTGGGTAAATGGCCAATGTATGTAATTGGGTTTGCGGAATCGAACGGTCCGGCCTGGACGTCAACGCAACTGGCCGAGCTGGAGATTGCGGAGCCCTACATCAAAATGGAATTTGAACGGGCCAGTGTCGAGTTGGGGCAACCCACGAAATTGTATTGCAAGATCCAACAATTGACCCCGTTCGAGGGTGAAGCGACCGCTGAAATCCTTGGAATCCCACCGAATATTACAATCAACACCCCTTTGAAATTCACGAAAGACTCGACCGAGCTGTCGTTTGAAGTTCAAACCACGGCAGCCAGTCCAGTCGGCAAACACGGTCTGTTTTGTCAGGTCACCATAATTCAAAACGGCGAACCGGTTGTTTCGCGTGCTGGAAATGTGGAGTTACAAATCAATCAGCCGTTGCCTCCCAAAGAGATCACCGCACCTACCATTCAGCCATAATGGAGTTGGTGGTTTCAATGTTTTTCGTTCCCAAAATTTTTACCCATTCGATCGCCCTTAATCCCCGCCAGTATCATGTCGATTTCACAAGTCAAGAATCCTGCACGCGTCGTTGCCGTGGCCTTCGTATTTTTGATAGGCGCAGCGATGTTTCCGACGGCGGGATGCGGGGACGAACCAGCTTTCGATGATTCGGCCGCAGTCGCAACGGCTGTTTCTACGGAGCCTGTTCCAGCTGTTGTTCCGGTCGCCGAAAAACTGGTCGTTTTTCCAACCACGATTGATTTGAATTCCGGTCGCGATTCGCAAGCGATTGTGGCGCAGCTGCTTTATCCCAACGGTATCACACAGGATGTGTCGGGTCAGGTCGCGATTGAAATTTCTAATCCCCAATTGATGCAGCAAGTCGATCGGATATTTAAGCCGCTAAGTGACGGTGAAACCATAGTCAAAATCTCAATCGAGAATTTTTCCATCGAATTGCCAGCCAAAATTTCTGGGGCCAGTGTATTACCGCCGATTAGTTTCACTAACGACGTCATGCCGGTGTTCTCAAAGTCGGGCTGTAACGCGGGCAGTTGCCATGGTGCAGCGCGCGGCAAAGACGGTTTTCGACTATCGCTTTATGGTTTTGATCCCACTGGAGATTACCACCGACTGACGCGCGAGATGTTAGGCCGAAGAGTCAATTTGGCGGTCCCGGATGAGTGTTTGCTAATAAACAAGGCGACCGGAAAAGTCCCACACAGCGGCGGCACCGTTTTTCAACCCAACACGGAATATTACCAGACTCTGTTGGCCTGGTTGGAAAATGGAGCGATTCCGGACGAGGGCCCAATCCCTTCGGTAACGGGTATCGAGCTCTATCCACAGTCGGCAGTATTAAACGGTGCTGATCAAACACAACAACTAACGGTCCGCGCAAAATATTCCGATGGCTCGGATCGCGACGTAACCTCATTGGCATATTTCTCCACAAACAATGACAATTCGGCCATCGTTTCACAGGCTGGTTTAGTGACCGCTAAAAATCGTGGAGAAGCGTTTGTGATGTGCCGGTTCGACACACACACCGTCGGTGCGGATTTTATCGTATTGCCCAAAGATTTGGAGTTTCAATGGCAGACGATTCCTGAAAACAACTTCATCGACTTGCGGATCAATGAAAAACTGCGCAAGTTGCGGATTCAACCGTCCGAATTGTGCACCGACGCCGAGTTTGTCCGTCGCGCCAGTTTGGATATTTGTGGAATCGCGCCGACCGCCGAAACGATTGAGGGTTTCCTAGCGGAAACCAGCCCGGACAAACGCGCGAAGTTAGTTGATCAACTGCTCGAGCGCAAAGAGTTTGTGGAAATTTGGGTAATGAAGTGGTCGGAATTGTTGCAAGTTCGCTCGTCACAATTGGTTAGTTACAAATCAGCGCTGCTGTATTACGAGTGGTTAAATTCTCGCATTTCCAAGGAGGTGCCTGTCAATGTGATGGTGAAAGAGTTGCTTAGCGCACAAGGCGGAACCTTCACCGAGCCGTCTACCAATTTTTACCAAAACGAGCAGGACAATCTCAAGGTCGCGGAAAATGTGGCTCAGGTTTTTCTCGGCATGAAGATCCAATGCACGCAATGTCACAATCATCCGTTTGACCGCTGGACCATGAATGATTATTACAGTTTCGCCGCTTTCTTCGCCCAAGTCGCACGCAAGCCAGGCGAAGATCCCCGCGAGACGATTGTTTACAATCAAGGTTCCGGCGAG
Source organism: Mariniblastus sp. (assembly GCA_031409295.1). Lineage (GTDB taxonomy): Bacteria > Planctomycetota > Planctomycetia > Pirellulales > Pirellulaceae > Mariniblastus. Next base: position 7,627 of record JANNWZ010000076.1, on the reverse strand, counting down.
ACTCAACATCCTGTGACCAAGCAGCCCATGAAGCCTAAATTTTTGGGTGGCATCGAACCGGACCTGCAAGGCCGTGATCGACGGCAAGTTTTGGGTGAGTGGATTGCGTCTCCCGAGAATCCCTATTTCGCCAAAAATCTGGCAAACATCGTTTGGTCTCATTTTTTCGGTCGCGGAATCGTCGATGAAGTTGATGATGTGCGGGTCAGCAATCCTGCCGTCAATGCCCAACTGTTGGAGGACCTCGGTAGCAAGCTGAAGGAATACAATTACGATTTTAAGAAACTCGTGAGAGACATCTGTAATTCTCGGACGTACCAATTGAGCACTTCCACCAATCCCACCAACGAATCCGATGAAACGAATTTTTCACACGCGCGGCTGAGACGAATTCGGGCCGAAATCATGTTGGACGTAATCAGCCAAATTACTGAAACCAAGAACAAATTCGCCGGGCTGCCGCTGGGGGCGCGTGCGGTGCAGATTGCTGACGGGAATACTTCCAGTTATTTCCTGACCACGTTTGGACGAGCCAAACGGGAGACCGTTTGCTCGTGCGAAGTTAAAATGGATCCCAATTTGTCTCAAGCATTGCATCTGCTAAACGGTGAGACGGTCCACAGCAAAATTATCGAAGGTAAGCTGATTGAACGCTGGCTGTCGGAACAGAAAACGAACGACGAGATTTTGGACCAGTTGTTTTACCGTTGCTTGGCGAGAAAGCCAACCGATTCTGAACGTGGGCAACTGAACGCTGAAATTGCCACCAATGAGAATCGTCAACAGGGCTTGGAAGATGCCTTTTGGGCAATTCTGAACTCTCGCGAGTTCCTATTCAACCATTAGATTTTTGCGATTCGAAACTGCGCCCTCGGTGTTGATTACCGACGCCGAAGTGGCGAGGATGCGGCGAACCCTAACCTTGATACGCTTCCTGAATTGATTCACTGCCTGAAACGAATGTTTAGATTCCGATGAAAAAAAGCTCGAGTAACTTGTCCTCGCTTGTTGTTTCTGGTGCCATTGTGTTGATCATGCTCAACGCAGTCCAAGCGCAGGAAGCCGCTTCCGAACCCAAAATTACATTCGACGATCATGCGAAAGCGATCTTTCAGCAACACTGCTCGTCTTGTCACGGCGGTGGAAAAAAAGAAGCCGATCTCGATGTCACCAACTACACCGCGATCATGCTTGGTGGCGGCAGTGGAGAAGTGATCGCTCCGGGGTCAGCCAACGATAGTTACCTGTACCGGTTAGTCACGCATGCGGAATCTCCGGAAATGCCACCCAGTGGGACCAAAATTCCTGATCCCGATATCAAACTGTTGTCTGACTGGATCAATCAAGGTGCGCTGGAAAATACGGGCAGCAAACCCCGTACATCAAAGCCCAAAACGGATTTGGCGTTGAGTGGAGATGCGACCGTCCGGCCCGAAACGGTTGCTTTCCCGCTGCGCATGCCACTGGAACCCGTGATCAAGACAACGCGACCAACTGCGACGGCAATTGCCACCAGTCCGTGGGCGAAACTTGCCGCAATCGCCGCTCCCAAGCAAGTTCTACTGTATTCGACCGAGACCCTCGAGTTGTTGGGGGTCTTGCCCATGGAAGAGGGCCTCGCCCACACGTTGAAGTTTTCCCGCAATGGCAGTTTGTTGTTGGGCGGCGGTGGAAAAGATGGTCAATCGGGAAAAGTAATTATTTGGGACGTGTCCACCGGCAGACGTATTACTGCAATCGGCGATGAGCTCGATGCTGTACTAGCAGCCGACATTAGTTCTAACCAAGAACTTGTCGCGTTGGGGGGGCCCAATAAATTGGTCAAAGTTTTTTCAGTGGCCGACGGAAGCTTGCGTTATGAAATCAACAAACACACCGATTGGGTCACCGCCCTGGAGTTCAGTCCGGATGGGAAATTCCTAGCCACGGGAGATCGAAATGGCGGGCTGCAAGTTTGGGAAACGGCATCTGGAGCTGAACGATTTGCTCTGCCGGGCCACACGTTAGCGATTACTGGCGTGAGCTGGCGCGCCGATAGTATGATTCTCGCTTCAGCCAGCGAAGACACGACCGTACGACTTTGGGAAATGGAAAAAGGAGGCGCGGTCAAAAACTGGGGCGCTCATGGAGCCGGCACTACGGCGATCGATTTTTTGCGAGATGGTAATTTGACAACTTGCGGTCGGGACCAGTTAGTCAAAACATGGGACCAGAACGGGACGCTGATTCGGCAGTTTCCGGCCATGTCCGATGTCGCTGTTGCCGTTTCGTATTGCGATGAAACCGGTCGTGTCATTGGAGCGGACTGGAAGGGCCAAGTTTATGTTTGGAATGCGGCTGACGGAGTTGAAGTTGGCAGATTGATCGCCAACCCACCCTTGTTGTCGGAACGCTTGGTATTGGCCAACCAGAATTTAAACGTCGCAACCGCAAAACATCTTCCCCTGCTCGCCCAAGTGGAACAGACAAAATTGAAATTGGTTGAGGTCAGCTCTGCGCTTAGCAGCAGCGAGCAGAATCGCACCCAAATGATCGCCAAGATTGCCGAAATGGAAGCGAAAATCGCGGCTGCGAAGCAGCTGTTTGAGTCGACATCTGCACAACAGGCGACATGGCAAATCGAACAAACGGAAAAAATGGCAGCCCAGCCATTGATCGCGGAGGCTTATCAAAAAACTGTGGCTGCCGCACAAGCGTTGCCGGCCGATACGGAGTTGCAGCAATCGATGACTCAGTTGGAATCCAAAAAGAACTTGGTCGACGCAAGATTGGTGGAATTGGGCTCGCTCGTGGCAAAATCGGACGAAGAAAAAGCCAATGCCAAAAAACAAATGGATGAGCTAGCCGTTACGCTCCAAGCTGATTCCCAATCCCTGGCTACGCTGACCGCGGAGGTGACGCAGCTGCAGTCACAAATCGCACCGTTGGCGACGCAAGCGGAGCTGGAATCACAAACAGCCGCTGCGGCCGCTGCGGAGATGGCCGCGGCCCAACAACAAATTGAAAAATGGAATAGCCAACTGGAGTTCATCCAGCAGTTGGATCAATTGAACCTGGAGCTGCAAAAAACGGAGCAGGTAATTGTTGAACGCCAAACTTCGGTCAGCGTAGCTCAAGAAAAACTGCGGGGAGTCGCATCCGAAGTTGAGCAAGCCCAGCAGCAACAGCAGGCTACGGAGGCTGAAGCAGAGTCCTTACGGGTCAAGATTCTCCAGCTGCAAGGCGGTTAATGGAGCGGCAATTTGGGAGAATAGTCTGAATTAATCCGACTTCGGTTGCTTAGGATTCGGTTTCTTGGATAATGAAATCCGTCTTCGGATGAAAGATTGGTTCCGACAATCGGTACCCCACCATCCTGTTTATTCCGAATTAGATCCCGTTTAGCCAATCCAATTTCTTACGTAATCCAATGAGTTATAGTCGAAATAACGAACAAAGGCCCGATTCCCACCAGCGAAGCCGAGGCAGCAGTTTTTCGGGATTGAAATTGCGACTGTTATTCGCAGGTGCGATTATTTTGTTTACGATCGTGACCTACGCTGCCAAGAGCCAATTGAATCCCATCACGGGCAAGCATCAGCGCGTCGGATTATCGGTGAATGATGAGATCATGATGGGATTGCAAGGCGCGCCACAAATGGGGCGCGCTTCCAACGATTTTGAGGCCCAACGCCGGATCGAAATTGTGGGCGCCCGACTGATCAATACTCTCGAGCAACAATTAGCGTTGGAGGGTAAACGTAATCCCTATCCATTCGAATTCCATTTGCTCGCGGATCAACAAACCGTCAACGCGTTCGCCATTCCGGGGGGGCAGATTTTTGTCACCGAAGCACTTTATCAACGGCTTCGGACTGACGGCCAGATCGCTGGCGTCCTCGGACATGAAATGGGGCATGTGATTGAACGGCATGGATCTGAGCAAATGGCGAAACAAGGTTTGATCCAGGGGATTGCTGGAGCGGCTGGAGTTGCCGGGGGGGATATCAATAGCACTCGCGCAGCGGCCTATGTTGGCAATATCGTGAGCATGAAGTACGGTCGTGAGGCCGAAACGGAATCCGATGAATGGGGCGTCAAACTGATGATTTTGGCCGGCTATAGCCCCGAACACTTGTTGACCGTAATGGACGTGCTTGAAGAATCAAGCGGTAGCACAGGGCCGCCGGAGTTTTTGAGTACCCATCCCCGCCCCAAGAATCGCCGCGAATACATTCAGAAAATCATCGACGCAACTTTTCCCAATGGCATTCCGGCTGGACTACATTAACGATGAAAAAAATCATGACGATTGCGGTGCGAGAGTATCGCGCGATGGTGGGGACCAAGGCGTTTTTGGTGTCCATCATTATGATGCCACTCTTGATGCTAGGCGGACTCATTGCGATGGAATTTCTACGTGACGCCGGCACGATTTCCGAGCGCAAGATCGCGATTTTCGATCCGTCGAATGCGTTTTATTCCGAATTGTCCGCCGCTGCCGCTGCCAGAAATTCCATGCTGTTTCCCATCGAGCCCGAATCAAGTGCCCCTGGCGGCCGGGCCGCCAGCAAAGCCGATGACAAGGGATTGCCGGGCTTCGCCAAAGAAAAATACTTGCTTGAGAAAATTGACGCGGTCGATGTCGACGACGCAATGGGGTTGAAACTTTCCGAACGAATTCGTCAGCAGGATCTGTATGCCTTTGTCGTTATTCCGCCCGGTTCCGACCAACCGAACATCGATTCTGCGTCTCGAATTCGTTTTCATGCGCAAGACTCCAGTTTGTCGGAGGCGCGAAATTGGTTGGCCGGGACGATCAATGAGATTGTCAAAACGCGCCGCTTGACCGCTGCTAACATCGACCCGGCCATTGTGCGACAGCTCAGTTTGCCGGTGCCTGTGGTCGGCATGGGATTGGTCGCCAAGTCATCCGATGGTTCGTTAAACTCGAAAGAAGAAAACGATCCGATGACCGCCATTTTTCTGCCCATGGGCGTGATGATGTTGATGTTTATGGTCATCTTTATGGCTTCTCAACCCATGTTGGAAAGCGTCCTCGAGGAGAAATCTCAACGCATCGCCGAGGTGCTTCTGGGCAGCGCTAATCCATTTCAATTGATGTGCGGAAAATTGTTGGGTACCGTTGCCGGTTCTTTGACGGTATTCGCGATCTATTTGGCCGGCGCTTGGGCGCTGGCCATGTACCGTGGTTGGACGGATCAGATTCCGTTTGAGTTGGTGCCCTGGTTTTTGGTTTTCCAGATTGTCGGAGTATTGTTTTACGCCTCGATTTTTCTGGCCGTGGGCGCGTCGGTGTCGCAATTGAAGGAAGCCCAATCGATGTTGCTGCCGGTCTGGATGTTAATGATGAGCCCGATGTTTGTCTGGATTTTTATCGTACGGGATCCACTGGGGTCCATGGCGACCTATTTTTCATTGTTTCCCCCCGCGACGCCGACCGCCATGATGTTGCGTATGGCGACCGGACAGACGATCCCGATCTGGCAACCTCTGTTGGGAATTGTGCTATTATTGATCACTACTTTATTTATTGTCGTGTTGGCCGCCCGAATTTTCCGCGTCGGAATTTTATGGCAAGGCAAATCCCCCAAGTTGGGCGAAATGCTGAAATGGGCCGTAACGGGATAATACTGGTGCCAGAGAAACTAAGATGTCAAATCCTAAAATCGAGCGTCTGGAGATCGCCAAGAGTTGGCTGCCTCGGTATACGGGGATGCCGATCGATAAGTTTGGCGATTATATTTTGCTGACGAATTTCGATTTTTACGTACGCAATTTTGCCGAGAAATTTGGCTGCGATATTTATGGCGTCGGGAAACCAATGCAAGCGGCAACCAATTCGGCTGGATTGAGTATCGTCAATTTTGGGATCGGTTCGGCGAATGCTGCCACGATTATGGATTTGCTGAGCGCTCGTAGTCCGGCCGGGGTGTTATTTCTGGGAAAGTGCGGTGGACTCAAGGATTCGACCGAAATCGGGCACTTCATACTGCCGATTGCCGCGATCCGGGGCGAAGGCACGAGTCTGGATTATTTCCCGGCAGAAGTTCCCGCGTTGCCGTCATTTAAATTGCACAAATTCGTATCCGAGTCGTTGGTGAAACGAAATCTCGATTATCGAACAGGCGTCATTTACACCACCAATCGTCGGTTGTGGGAACATGACAATGAATTCCGACAAAAAATGCAGCGAATGACCTGTATTGGCATCGACATGGAAACAGCAACGCTGTTTATTGTAGGGCATTTTAACGAGATTTCGCGTGGAGCATTGTTGTTGGTTTCGGACGTGCCGATCACGCCCGAAGGCGTGAAGACTCAACACTCTGACGATCTGGTGACTAAGAACTGGTCGCATACTCATCTGGAAATCGGAATTGAAGCGATGACGGGAATCGGAATTCGCGGTGAACCGATTCGACATTTCAGATACGAATGAATCATAGTTATGGCGCTACTTTCGTTTCAGTGTCCGCAATGCAGTAAATTGCATCAACGCGTGAAAGCTCAATTGGCCGGTCGGAAAGTTCGGTGCAAGTGTGGGTTTGTTTTTCGTTTGGGACCCAAATTACCGTTGCCGGATGATCCGAACACGCGCCGAGCGACGGACGACAAACATTCACAGAACTAGATTTCAACCAAGTCATCAACTCGTTAGCCTTGCGAGTTGCGCACTTCAAATCGATTTAAGGTCCCCAGTTTGAAACGTGATTTCAGGCCGACATCGCGTTGCTATTTCCCGTTGTTGCCCGGCAATCTTCCTACGCCGGTCTATAAACATCAATTTGTAGAGTGTTTCGCTATGTCGCTAACAGAATCGAACATGCTTCCACTTGGTTCACTGGCTCCCGATTTTTCTTTGCCCAATGTGTTGGATGATCAGCTTGTTTCCAAACAAAACTTTGCGGGTCAGCCGTTATTGGTGATGTTTATCTGCAACCATTGCCCCTACGCGAAACACGTGGCGCCTGAGTTGGCTCGAATCGGTCGAGACTACTCCCATCGCGTCCTGGGTATCGTGGCAATTCAAAGCAATGACATCGAAAATTATCCCGACGACGCGCCCGATAAAATGAAAGCCGAAGCGGGGCAAAGGGGATACTCGTTTCCGTATCTCTATGATGAATCGCAAAATGTTGCGGTGACGTTCACTGCAGCTTGCACTCCCGACTTTTTCCTTTTCGACGCGCATCATCGGTTGGCTTACCGTGGTCGACTCGACGCAACCCACCCGCAACGAGTCAAATCGGGGGTTTATGATTCAACGGACAATGCACCTCATGGAACGGAATTACGGGCGGCCATCGATGCGGTGCTCGACGGTCGAGCCCCCGATAAAAATCAACTTCCCTCGATGGGCTGCAATATCAAATGGCGGCCCGGTGGTGGACCCAGCAGCTTTCGGATTTGAGTATATCCGCGGACCGATCCGGGATTTTTGCTAGGCCTTCGCTAGATAATTCAAAATCCGTTTGGCAACATCAACCTGCAACACTTTCGCGATCGCTTGCCATGATGGCGCGGAATTGATTTCCAACACATAGGGTTGCTCGACCGTCGAGCACCGCATCGATGGCCGCCCGTAATTCCGTTCCATGAGGTGCATTGTCCGTTGAATCATAAA
>JANNWZ010000075.1:0-77711 GCA_031409295.1 Mariniblastus sp. | reverse complement strand
CGGGGTTTTGGGTATTGCTGTCCATGCTTGACATCCTTGAGACTTACGATGTCGAAAGCCTGAAAGAGATCGCCAAGTCCGCAAACCACTGGGCTCGACCAGGTCCACAAAGTGCTGTCAATTCTGTGTCGATAGAATAGGCTCACGCCGTGGGCTAGTGACTGCCGTGCCTACCGGCACTCAAGTATTGTGATTTTTAATTGGAATGAAACCAAGATGGAAACCAAAAGGGCGAACCAAGAGGGCCACCCCAAGACATTTCCTAATTTTTTTTGCAATCAAACCAAGTGCTGCCAACAAACGGGTTGCACGTGGGTTTTTGTTGGTTTAGCGTGAAGTTCGAAGGACGCTCACGGTTTTGCTTCGTCTGGCCCCGGCTCATTTTGCCGCAACAGCCGCATCGGCTTCAGGGACATTCGCGACGGCACGTCGAATACGTTGGCTAGCTTCGATTGATCGTGGAGAAGTTATTGGAGACTATTAATGCAAGAGACCGTCACCCAAAAACGAGCCAAGCCATCAACAGCGTCAACGCCAGATTTAACGATTGGCCACACACGTAGAGCAACACGGGTTTACCGCCGCGCAAATATTTGGCCAGCTCCCGGAAATTGCTTTCTAGACCAATACTGACAAACGCCAACGCAAAGAACCAATCACGCAAAATCTCGGTCCCCTGTTTAACAGTTGCGTCGACAATCTTCGGACCTTGTTCCAGCTCGCGCATCAACACTGAAAAAACAACCGATGCCAACAAGAAGCCTATTACGAATTTGGGAAATCGCCGCCAAATTTCCCAGATGTCCGGGCGGATACTGTTGTCTTCACGCTCCACGAATCGAACCCAATACAGCGCCACACCAAAGGCCACGACTCCGATCAAAATGTTCTGGATCATCTTGATCGTGATCGCCGCTTTTTCGGCTTCGGGGCCAACCATTTTTCCAGCCGCCCCCACCGCTCCAGTAGAATCAATGGTTCCACCAATCCAAGCCCCGCCGACAACTTCGTTCATGCCGGTGGCTTTAACAACGGCAGGCATGACGATCATCATCACGACCGTGAAGGCCATCGAAATTCCGATGGCCAACGACAGCTCTTCTTTTTTGGCTCGGCAAGCTGCGGCGGAGGCGATCGCCGCCGAGACGCCACAAACCGACATGTCTGCCGAAATTACCATGTTCAAGGTTTTGGATTCCATCCGCAAAACCCGTTGCCCAAACCAATAAGTTGTCACCAGCACGATCGGCGTAACCACCCAAGCCACCAATAATCCAGGCGCGCCGAGAGCTAACAACTCCGTGAATAATACCTTGGCACCCAGCAACACCAATCCTGTTTTGATATACAACTCGGTTCGCATCGCCGGACGCAAAAAGCCTGGTGTGCCAATCGTATTGCTGATCGCCAATCCGATCAGTATCGCCCATAAAGCGTATTCGAGATTGTAATATTTGATTGTGGATTGAGTTGAAATCGCCAAGGCCGCAGCGGCCAGCAAAAAAACTCCCCCAAAAGCGGTAACAAATCGCATCGGTTGCGACTTGGCGGCCAATCCACCAACCCCAAACACGATCAGGCAGACAACCAACGTGACCGCCAGAGGGAGCGGGGAAAACGAACTGGATGGTGTCACTTCCCAAGCCAACGGTTTTGCCAGAACGGACGTGAGCGGGTTGGTAACTCCGCTATCCGACTGCCCGAATACGAACACTGCAACGAAGGAAACGGCCAACAATGCCAGGCCGCACGCAATCGCGAACCAGTCTTCGGTGCTCCACCACGGGGCTGCTTTTTCGATCGAGTCTTTCATGAAGATGAATATATCTCATTGGGCGTCATCAACCTACGCCGGGGTAGTCTGAACACGGTTCCCCACGTGCTCGAAGTGCGAATTGGCCCAGTTTCTGGCAATCAGCGCGTCTTGGGCGAATGAGACAGCCGAGGTTGGACAGTTCAATTGCCGCGAGCTAAAATTCAATTCGCGACCAGAATTATTTGGCGTGCAGTGAGTTTATTCGATCTACCAGCGACGAATATCTAATGAAAAAAAATAAGACTTCGGCCAAACAGAAATCCAATAAGTCGAAGTCTAATAAGAGATCCGCTGAGGCGGCGGCAAGAAAAAATGGCCGCTCCAAGAGGTCCGTATCCGGCGATGTCTCGCCTGGATTGACGGGCGACCAAATCGAGCGATTTGTTGTCGGTCAAGAAATCGAAGCAGCCAGGGAATCAAAAATCGAAGCGGTCAAATCGATCGTCAACAGCCGACCACCACATGACGTGTTGTCGTTGGCACAATCTTTGAAGGCAATTCTTGCCGGGGCTTCGCCGGACGATGCGGCGGTGTTGCGGGGTGTGATGCAGAATGATGCCGACGGCCCGACATCTCACGTGATCACCCGCGATATGGAACTCTCGGATGATTGGCGAAATGGGGGCTATCCGTACAAAAATCTGTTGTCTCGAAAAGGTTATGAGAAACAAAAATATCATTTGCAGGTGGAGTTGTTGAAACTGCAGTCTTGGGTCAAGTCGGCGAAACAAAAAGTTGTGATCCTGTTTGAAGGTCGCGACGCCGCTGGCAAAGGGGGCGCCATCAAACGCTTCATGGAACACTTGAATCCTCGGGGAGCCCGCGTCGTCGCGTTGGAAAAGCCTAGCGACGTAGAGCAGGGTCAATGGTACTTTCAACGTTACGTACAACATCTCCCGACGGCTGGTGAAATCGTGTTGCTGGATCGGTCGTGGTATAACCGCGCCGGTGTGGAACGAGTGATGGGTTTTTGTACCGACGACGAGTATCACGAGTTTATGCGTCAAGCACCCGAGTTTGAACGAAATTTGGTTCGCAGCGGTGTACACCTAATAAAATTCTGGTTTTCGGTCAGTCGCGACGAGCAACGGCGGCGATTTGCCGAACGACGCGCACATCCGCTTAAACAGTGGAAGCTGTCACCCATTGATTTGGCTTCTTTGGATAAATGGGAGGAATATACGAAAGCCAAAGAAGCAATGTTCTTTAACACCGACACCGCCGATTCTCCCTGGACGGTGATTAAATCGGATTGTAAGAAACGCGCGCGCTTGAATGCGATGCGATACATCTTGCACCGACTGCAATATTCCAACAAAGATGTACCAGCAATCGGATCGATGGATCCCTTGCTGGTCGGCCGAGCTCATATTGTTTACGAACGGGGCGAGGAACCTGCCGCTCAGCCGGTTTCTCGAGATGCCCATGTATTTACAGGCCAGCTTTGATCGGTTTGTTGGTCGCAGACTTAAGAGTGTTGATTCTCAATTGTTTTCGATTAAGATGCACCGAAATTGGTTGGGCGTCTGGATGGAAAATCGCAATAGGAATGGTTAGGACGCCTCGTTTTAATTGATCGCCTCCAATGAGATTTCACCATGAATTGTTCTCGGTTCAAACCGTCGCTTCGTCGTTTTCGTCGATCCGCATCTTCGCTCCAAATTGAATACCAATTATTGGAGCCCCGGTTGGCGCTGGCTGTTATTCAAGTCATCGCGGCCGGCGAAACCAATGCCGAGACTTTGGTTCTACAGATCGACGGTCAAGCCGTTCGGACCTGGAATAATTTGGGCGGCAATGCAAATAGCGGTCAGTTTGTGACGTTATCGCATACGACCACGGGTGCGTTATCCGCCGACCAAGTCCGGTTGGCGTTTACGAACGATCTCTATGACCCGGCAAACGGTATCGATCGAAATGTACGCATCGATGCGATTATCATCGACGGCGTACGGTACGAAACCGAATCGTCCCAGGTTTTTTCTACTGGGACGTGGTCGCCGGTTGATGGAATTGTCCCTGGTTTTCGGCAAAGCGAATACTTGCATGGGAGTGGCTATTTCCAGTATTCCAACAGCGGGAATTCCGGGACGTTGATTCAAATTCGGGCTTCGGGGGACGAAGGTGGTGAACAAATGGAACTGCGGATCGATGGAGTGACGGTCAGCAGCTATGTTGTGACAACGGCGTGGACAAATTTCCAATTTGTTGCGCCTGGAAACGTCGCGGCCAGTCGAATTCGCGTGGCGTTTACTAATGACCTGTACGATCCTGCCAACGGAATTGATCGCAACTTGAATGTCGATTGGATTGCGGTTGGCGGAGTGACCTACGAAACCGAAGGCCCCAATGTGTTGTCTACGGGCACGTGGCGTTCGACTGTCGGCATTCAACCCGGTTTTCTGGAATCGCAGACGCTGCATGCCCAGGGTTATTTCCAATACGAAACACCACGAAATTTCGGCTCGATCAGTTTGCAAACCAGTGTCATCAATGTGGCCGAAAACGCGGCAACAGCGAATCTGTCGATCATTCGCACCGGGGGCTCGGACGGGACGATCACCGTCGACTATCGGACGGTTGCACTTACTGCTTCCGCTGGGCCAGACTTTGTCGCCCGCGCTGGCACGGTGACTTTCCTGACCGGTGAAACATCGAAACTAATTCCGATCACGATTCTTGACGACGCGATCGTCGAGGGGGATGAGCAATTCAGTTTCACAATTGACAACGTTCAGGGTGGAGCCGCGCTACTGGCACCTCGGACCGCAACGATTACCATTCAGGATAACGATGCGATCCGCGCGGCGGGTACCGGTTTGTTGGGCGAGTACTTTGACAACGTCGGGTTCACAGCTCGTTTCATCAATCGCGTCGACACGACGGTCAATTTCAATTGGGGTTTAGGCGTACCGGCGGCGGGAATGGGAGTCGATTCGTTTTCTGTTCGATGGACGGGGAAGATCGAGCCGCGTTTTACGGAGACCTATACGTTCCAAACTCGAACTGACGATGGAGTGCGCCTGTGGGTAAATAACCAACTCATTATCGACAGTTGGTTGGATCAGTCCGCAACTATTCGTACGGGTGCGATCTCGTTGCAGGCTGGCGTATTCGCGGACATTCGCAAGGAGTATTACGAAAATACCGGCGAGGCCATTGCGGAATTATCCTGGAGTAGCGCACGACAACCGCTGGAAATTATTCCGCGCAGTCAACTATATGCAGCCGACCCGCCGCCTGTGACGCCGGGCGATTCGTTGCGAACACAAACTTTGTACACGGGATTGGTTCAGCCGACAGCGATGGATTTCTCGCCCGATGGCAGTAATGTTTACATGGCCGAACAGCGCGGGATTATTCGCGTTGCTCGCAACGGAAATTTATTGCCCAATCCGTTTTTAGACTTTCGCGATCATGTCAATGGAACCCGTGATCGAGGACTGTTGGACATTGCCGTTCATCCAGATTTCACCAACAATCCGTATGTCTATTTGATTTATACTTACGATCCGCCTCAAGTAAGTAGTCAATCGTATGGCACGCTGGCTGGACCCGATGGCAATGGCAATCGAGCCGGACGAGTGACTCGAGTTACGGCCGACGCGGCGACGAATTACACGACAATTGTACCCAACAGCGAGATCGTTATTGTTGGCAAGAACAGTACCTGGAATAATTTCAACGGGTTTGCCAATAGCACCAGTAACTTCACTGAACCGGCGGCGGGACAACTGGCAGGCGGCGGTTGGGTGCCAGACTTTATCGCTACCGATAGCGAGTCGCACACCGTCGGTTCGGTTGAGTTCGGACCGGATGGGATGCTGTACGCTTCGATTGGCGATGGGACCTCGTACAACCAGGTTGATCCGCGCACCTCTCGTGTACAAGATGTCAATAATTTGTCCGGCAAAATCTTGCGAGTGGATCCGCTAACCGGACGTGGGCTTTCCAATAATCCGTTTTTCAATGGCGATGCCGAATCCAATCGCTCTAAGGTTTGGCAATTGGGATTGCGGAATCCATTTCGGATCGCGTTACATCCGACCAGCGGCAAGTTGTACATTGGTGATGTCGGTTGGACTCAATGGGAAGAGCTCAATTCGGCACCTGCCGGAGCCAATTTCGGCTGGCCCTGGTATGAAGGGGGAAGCGGCAATAGCTTGCAAACCGGCGGCTACAAGGACTTGCCAGCGGGCCAGGCTTTTTATGCCAGTGGTCAACCGGTAACCCCCTCGGTCTATGCTTTGAACCATGCGGCATCGGGAATCAATGCGATCGTCATGGGAGATGTTTACACCGGCAATACATTCCCTGCACAATATCGCGACAATGTTTTCTTTGGAGATTTAGGACAAGGAATTATTCGCAATGTCAGTTTCAACGCCAACGGATCGGTGGCGCAGGTACAGACGTTTGCGACGGGGCATCGATATGTCGTGCAAATGGTGCAGGGGCCCGATGGGAATCTGTATTTCGTCGATCTCGATGACGGTTTGGTTGGTCGTTGGATCTTTGTGGAGGGAGCCGCCAATGCAGTGGCTGCCGGTGTCGTAGCGACCGCCGCACCGGCGTCATTGTTGCCGACCTCAACTGCCACCGGTGCGGGTGTGACAATTGCGACTATCGACTCGGGCGTTGATCCCGATCATCCGCAGTTGATTGGGAAACTGTGGACCCATGATGGCGAGATTCCAGGCGACGGCATCGACAATGATCGGAATGGATTAGTCGACGATGTTCATGGCTACGAGCAAGTCACTGCAAGCGAATCATTTCCGATACAGCCGAGTCTATGCATCGGCGGGGGACGATACGGCGCATTTTGTGGGCACGGCGGCTAACGAACGGCTCTTGGTTGGGGCCGAATTTACCCGGATGTTTCGTGGCACGACAATGGTACAAGCCGACCGATTTTCGTCCGTCGTCGTAGCGTTGGAAGCCGGATTTGATTCGGTCATTTTTCAGGGGAGTACCCGCGATGAATCGTTAACGTTGAGTCCTTCCGCCGCCGATTTTTCAGGCGTTGACTACCAAGTGTCCGTCACAGGACTGGAGCGCACCACGAGTTATGCAGAAGGGGGATTTGACCAGTTGAGAATGTTCGACGGGCCGGGACGCGATCGTATTAACTCGAAGGCACTAAATACATTGTTGGTCGGGGAAGGTTATGACCATCGAGCCTACCAGTTTGATAGAACGATTATCCACTCGAGTCGTGGATTAGATTCAGTTACTCTACGCGGGTCCGGCGGTCAGGAAACTTTGGAGTCGACTCCCGTCGTTACTCGATTTGCTGGAGCTGGATTTGAAACCGAGGTCTGGGGTTTTCCATCAATCAATGTAATTGGCGGCGGCGGCAATGACATCGCCCACCTGTTCGGTTCCGCCGCCAACGATTATTTTTGGTCGTCATCGAGTTTGGCAGTGCTCAACGGGGCCGGAACCGCAATTGCGCTGCAACAATTCCGCGACGTTGAATTTGAGGGCAAGGGGGGCAATGATGTCGCAACCTTAGTCGATAGCGGTGGCGCAGCCGAGTTGATTTTGAACCAGACTGGCGCCGCTCTGGTCGGAGAATTTCACCAGGTAAAAGTACGCGGGATTTCCCGCTTGCGCGCCAACTCGTTAGCCGATGAGCCGGTTGACCGGATTCGTTTTCAAGAAACTGTGTTGGATTACCAATTCGAGTTTTTTGGTGATTGGCAATTCTAGCGGCGTGTATCCATAATTGTGATAGCGCCCCACCAGAGATTTTGGCGGTGATTGGGGGTTCTTGACGGCGGACGTAAGAGCGCTGCGGACTCGACAACCTTCGCGCGAGCCAAGTCCGTTGGGTCAGATCAACTGTGACTCGGAGTCGAGAATTCGGAATCTTCAAACATCATTGAGCGGATTCGCACAGTTCGGGCAGCGGTAGTTTTTTTGTTCGAGCAAACGGTGTTTTTGAAACCTGAGAATCGCCCCAGGTTGGTTATTTCAATACAAAGGCCATTTCGTCAACCGTTAGAGGATCACGGTTTTCCATTTGGAGTTTCAACACTTCGATCGTCGCTTCTGACGGATCGCCGATACGGTGCTGGATTCTCTGACAAAGTTCATCGAAAGTTGCTTCACAGTCGACAATTTCAAACTTGACGTGAAGTTTCCGTGCCAAATCCGCGAACTGAATCCGTTCACGGCGTTGCAAAAACGTTGCGTCGAGATACACGGGAATTCCGGCTTGGCAAGATGATTCCGCGTGTTTCAAAAGCAGCGCATAAACTCTTTCACTGAATTCGGGCGAGTACCGCTGTTTCGTGGTCGCTGCAATCGTCAGCCGGCGTCGCTCCACGTCGGACCGAATCCGAATACCACCGCTTTGCTCAATAATTTGCATCACTTTTGTCGATTTGCCGCTGCCAGAAAGTCCATGCGTGATGGCCAACAGAGGTTGGATCTCAAACGCGAAATACACTGCCGCTTTTAGGTATTTATCCCAAGGGCCAGCCAGAAGATCAAATTCGTCGGGATCGGCTTGATACGATTTTTGCGTGGCCTCCGAATGATGCGCGGGATTGAGCCAAGTCACTTTAGCTCGCACTAAGGCTCGATAAACCAGATAATGCCTCAGCACACGCAGTCCCTCGTAGTCTCCCGCCGCTTCGAAATAAGCGTTCAGCAAATGCCAGCCGAGGTCCGGACGTCCACACGCAAAAAAATCCATCGTCGGAAAGGCAATCTCATTAATGACGTCGATCCATTGAAATTCCTCATTGAACTCGATCCCGTCAAAAGCCATCAACCTGCCATCCTCAAGTTGAATTATGTTTTTCAAATGCAAATCACCGTGACAACGCCGGATCTTTCCCGCGAGCAATCGTTGATTGAATATCGGTATTAACGACTCAAATTGCTTGGCATTCCAAGATTCAAGTCGCGCGATTACCGCAGCGCGCGAGTCGCCGGCAAAAGCAGTTTGGAGTGCGGAAAAATTCTCGCTGGACTCTGTCCGCAGTACTTCGATTTGCACGCAGTCCAATTTGAGGTCGGCAGACTCAATTTCCTCGTGAAAATTGGCCAGTTCTACACCAAAATTTTCGACCGTGCGGCTGCTTAGATTTGGATGATCGATCCGAGCCGCCACAATGGACGATTGAGGGAACTCACGCATCTTGACGGCGTATTCAATCGGACACTCGACGTCGGAGTTAAGGGTTCCAGTGACAGCGATTTCTTGCGACGCACAACCCACAAGGTATTGTCCATCAACCAAGTGAATTGGAACGACATCCAAATACAGATTTGGCGCTAAACGGCGATTGAGTTCGAGTTCCTGTTGACAATAAAAACGCCGTAATTCGAGCGTAGAATAGTCGACGAAGTCAAACTTGACTGGTTTTTTAATCTTGTAGGCGAACTTCCCTGTCAAAATGACCCACGAGATGTGCGTTTCCAGCACCGCCAAATTACCAACCTCATGTGGAAAACAGTCGGCGCGCAGCAAACGCTCGATGGAAAAATCTAGATTTGGCGGTTCTGTTGACATATTGAGCCCTGGGTGATTGCTGGCCGTTCAAGCGCGCGATACTGTTACAGCAAATCCGGTGCCTTGGAATTTGACCAAGCGTTCGCTGGGTTTCCGAGGCGGATGCGACTCGTTTTATTGGGGTGAATCGAATGCCGTTGAATTCCAAATTTATGTTGACTGCATTGGCGACATTGCTTCTTGCGCAAGTCGGGCTGGCTCAGACGACGAAGCCACCGCGAGCACCCAATATCGTGCTGATAATTTCTGACGATCAAGCTTGGACCGATTATGGATTCATGGGACACGAATTCATTCGCACTCCGCGACTGGATCAACTGGCAAGAGAGAGTGCGGTATTTCGACGGGGCTATGTCCCTACAGCGCTGTGTCGGCCCTCTTTGGCGACGTTGGTGACGGGACGCTACGCGCATCAACATCGGATTTGCGGCAATGACCCGGCGTTGAATTCCGATCTCAAGAGTTCGGAGGCTTACGGCGTTCGCCGCGAGCAGTTGATTGCCCAGATCGACAGGTTCGACACTCTTCCCAAGTTGCTCGCGGAACGGGGTTATCTCTCAATCCAATCCGGAAAGTGGTGGGAAGGGAGCTTTTCACGTGGTGGATTTACACATGGGATGACGCGCGGATTTCCAAACCCTGGCGGTCGACATGGTGACGACGGATTGGCCATCGGACGTACCGGGCTTAAGCCGGTATTTGATTTTGTCGATCAAGCTGTAGAAAAACAGCAGCCATTTTTTGTTTGGTATGCGCCGTTGCTGCCTCATGAGCCGCATACTCCACCCCAACGATTGTTGAATAACTATGCAGTCGGCGGACGACCGTTGCCGGTTGCCAAATACGGGGCCATGTGCGAATGGTTTGACGAGACTTGCGGGCAGTTATTGGACTATCTCGATGAGAAACAGCTTCGCGAAAATACGCTTGTCATTTATGTTACCGACAACGGCTGGACACAATTGGCGGAGCACAGCAATCAAGGGAGTTTTGCTGAGCGATCTAAACAGAGCCCCTACGAGAATGGTACTCGATCTCCGATCATGTTTCGTTGGCCAAGCGTCGTAACGCCAGCCGATCGAGAAGAATTGTGTTCCAGCATCGATATCATGCCGACGATTCTGGCGGCGGCTCAGGCCAGACAGCCGGTCGAATTGCCGGGCTTGAATCTATTGCCAGCGATCTGCGATGGATCGACAATTCAAAGGGATGCGATTTTCGGAGAAGTGTTTTCTCACGACGTCGTCGATATCGAGCAGCCGGAGGCTTCGTTAATTTATCGGTGGGTCATCCGGGGCCAATGGAAACTATTGCTGACCTATGACGGGCCTCTGGTTGGTGTCAAGTTTCCGCCAAAAGATTTCCGACCCCAATTGTATGATTTGCTGGCTGATCCAACGGAGAAAGATAATCTAGCTGCTACCCATCCGGATATTGTTTCCGAGTTGGCGGTACGATTGAACGCCTGGTATCCCGTCGAAAAACGCAAAACAGTCACTGCGTGGTCGGATCAGCCGGTTAAACTTCGCCCGAACTGATATTATCCCGTTGTCGTGAGCTGGCAAATCTTCGCGAGTTCACGAATCCCTGCGGGGAGTGAGTTTGATTTATGTATCGATGAACCACTGCAATGGATAATCTGGCGACGCGAGGTTGGCACGGCTAGAAACGTGTTTGTATAATACGCGGGTGTAAAAGGGTTTTTTTCGAGTTGTTACTAACAGTTAAGGAGTCAACGATGAATCTCGGGCGATTTCTCATTGCCCTCGTGGTCACTTCCATTTTCCACCTTCCATTTTGCTATTCGAGTTCTTTCTCCAGTGGACTGCCAGCGCGATCGGGTGATGATCCGGTGTTGGCCAGAAAATTGTTTTACAACAATTCGTCGTTCGACTTGATCAGCGATGAGAATGCGATCGCCTCCGACAAGATCGCGCTGCGGGAAGACCAACTGGCGTCGTTGGCCAATTACAGCAGTTACTTGCCTGGAATCAATGGGATCTTTATCGATGTTAATGGGTTGACCAATAATGTATCGCTCGCTGATTTTGAATTTCGAATCGGCAATGACGATTCGCCGGATCAATGGCAGCTCGCTCCGCCTCCCAGCTTGCAGATCACTGCTGGCGCTGGAACCAATGGCTCGTTTCGAATCAAATTGATTTGGCCCGATGGGAGCATCGTCAAGAAATGGTTGCAGGTTCGCTTGCGGGCCAACGGCAATACCCGGTTGCCACAAGATGATATTTTTTACTTTGGCAATGCACCGGGCGAAACAGGAAACAGTCCGGACAATGCGATTGTCAATGTCGCTGATGTGACCAACACCCGCAACAATCAAACTGGATTTGGTTCCGCTAATATCTCCAACCGGTTCGACTTCAATCGAGACGGTTTCGTTCGATTGGATGACATTTCGATCGCCCGAGAGAATCAATCTGGCTTCACACCACTAAAGCTGGTGAAGCCATTGACTCAGAAGGCCTTGTCGGCAGCACTGGGCCGGGGTGTGAATTTCGGCAACATGTTGGAAGCGCCCAATGAAGGTGATTGGGGATTGTTCGTGCAGGAGATTTTTTTCGACAAAGTCGTGGCGGCGGGCATGAATCATATTCGTTTGCCGGTCAGTTGGACCAACCATGCGGGTCTGACGGCGCCCTACACGATCAATGAAAGTTTTTTCCAACGCGTCGATTGGTGTGTGGCACAGGCCAAATTGCGAGGTCTGAAGATTATTGTCAATGTTCATCATTACGATGAATTGAACGACAATCCAATCGCTGAATGGAACCGGGCGTTGGCGATTTGGGGACAAATTGCAAATCGTTATCGAAATGAACCGAACACGGTCTTCTTTGAAATTCTGAATGAACCGCATGGGGCGTTTAACGCCAACCCGGCTCAGTGGAATTTGTTCATGGCCGACGCGTTGACGGTGATTCGCGCGACCAACCCAACTCGAAAAGTACTCGTGGGTCCGACATTTTGGAATTCGATTGGATCACTGGGTACATTTTTTCCACCGAATGATCCGAATCTAATTGTTTCTGTGCACTACTATGATCCGTTCGCATTCACTCACCAAGGGGCGTCGTGGGTCAATCCAACGCCTCCGGTAGGAACTCCCTGGTTTGGAACCCGGATTAGTTTTGCAGACAAATGGCAAAACTGGAGCTGGAACACCACGACCACCGCAGCCGATGATGGTCTGCGCGTGACGTATACGGCTGGATGGGCCGGGCTTCGATTTCATGCAACATCGACCATCAGTGGCTCCGACAAGCTCGTTTTCACGACGACCGGTGCCGCCAATTTGCGGATCTGGTTGATCAATTCCAATGGCACCGATAGCACAGCTGTGTTCCGGCAAACGGGCACTGGTACCAACACCTATACGATCAATCTCAGTGAGTTTGGCAGTGTGCCAGTCATTCAGGATGTTGTTTTCCAAAACTCATCACCCAATCCGGCACCGTTGTTCACGCTTAACGATCTTCGACTTTGCGGTATCAATGCGAACTTCAAATTGATCGATACAGCGGCCGAATCATTGAAAAATTCTTTTCGAATTGCGGCCAAGTTCAGTTTGGACAACGGCTTGCCACTGCATGTGGGAGAATTTGGTTCGTACGGTTTGGCTGATCTGCCGTCCCGCGTGCGGTGGACTTCGACCGTGCGTGGAGTTTGTGAACAGCTCAACATCAATTGGGCGTATTGGGAACTCGCTGCCGGATTCGGATTTTATGATCCCGCGAGCAACACATTTCGCACGGAGTTATTGCAGGCGTTAAACCCAAATTTCGTAAATTAGCGCGATGACGCTTGCAACGCCTCTTGGACATATTTGGGCAACATTTCGCGCCATGTTCCCCAATCGTGTTCCCAGTCGGGAGCCCAAAGATCAACGCGATTGGGGATATTTTTTTGCCCCAACGCATGGGCTACCTTCCAAGATTCGCCCGGCGATTCATTTTTGCCTTGACCGGTTGCCAATAAAACAAAACGCTGACGCAACAACGCCACACGATCGTCGGGCAAACTCGGAACAAAATGAATCGGAGACTGATGGTAGAATTCATCGAACCACTGTCCCTCGAGCCATTTCTGAATGTCGTAGGTCCCACTCATGCAGATGGCGTGATTGAAAACGTCGGGATGGCGACACAGTGTAACCAAGGCATTAAAGGCACCAATGGAAGCACCGGCCGTCATGATCTCGATATTGCCGCTGTGGCAGTCATTGCGAATCAGCGGCACTACTTCGTGTCGAATGAAATGGTCGTACTGCTGTTGGACCCAGACACGGTGCGGGATCGAATCATGAGTGATCCAGGTCCGACCATTAATACTGTCAACCGAGTAGACTTTCAGACGTCCTTCATGAATAAACGGCGCAAGTTGTTTGATCAAAAAAAATCGCTCGACTTCTTCTGCGTCCCCGCCGGCAGTCGGAAACAGTAACAAGGGCGTCCCAAAATTGCCCCACCGGACGATTTGCGTGTCCATGCGCAATTCGCGAGAATGCCATTTGTGAACTTCTTTTAGCGACACGGTTTTGGCGTCAAGATATTTCGTTGCGTTCATATCAACTCAAATAAAATGGGTTCCTGAAAATCGACCAGAGCATCACGCGACAAAAGACACTTGATCGTCTCGCCAGCGTTGAATCCGTGCCCAGAAATGCTCGGTAAACGATTCTACTTCGTGTTCCGGGAAAAGTGCCCGAACTTTTTGGCGAATTGTCTCTTTCGCGAGTGAAGTTCCAAAAAATTCGTGGGTGGCTTCTTCCAGATGTCGTAAATGCAGGGCGCAAAACTCGCGAAAACGTGCGGTTTCCAACCGTTGATGACCGATCGCGGCGTACGCGGCCAGTCGCTCGCGATACGGCAATTCTTGCTGCAGGATATCCCAATAAGGCTGCCAATCCTGATTCATCCGCATTTTTCGTTTCGTGGTGGCACAAAAAATCGACCAGCGAATGTTGGCCATCACAAGCCAGGGGAAAAAGTAATGCAGGGACGTGACTTGGGAATCGGGACAAGCATTGGCAAAGTCGATTGGATACCACGTACCATCGCGATGCAGGGACTCACAGGAGTTAAAATCCCAACCGAAAAATCCATTGATGGTCATCGCCATGTCTTCCAGTAACGATTGTTCTTCTGCGTTGACAAAGTCCAGCTTCATCTCGTATCGTTCATGCAGTGGTGCACCGGGATCATAACTAACCAATAGAAATTGTGGACCCAGGCCGATACAGCGAACGAAGCGATCAAATCCTTCAACCGACCGTTGCAGATGCATCAATGATGTTCCACTTTCCTCATAGGCCGCGCGCAATTTTTCGGCGTTGTCGATGCGACTGACCCCTTTCCATGCGCCGCCATCATAGGGTTTCATGAATAACGGGAAACCGACTCTCTCACCGATCGCACCCAAGTCGAACATCTGAGCATAACGCCGTAAAGTTGGATCCAGATCGGCATGGTCCGAATACGATTTGGGTGGGACCATCCAGGTCTCTGGCACCGGCAGCCCAAGTTTCATCATTGCGCAGTAAGTCGTCTGTTTCTCCATCGATTGCAACGACCAGGGATTGTTGAACACGTATAAGTCGTCCATCAGAATGGCTTTCTTGATCCATTCCCGACTGGTGTGATACCAATGAGTCAAGCGATCGATCACCAAATCATACTTGCAAGGCTGACGCAAGTCGTACGGTTCGATAGTCACACGTTCGATATCAAACCGGACCTGTTGATCCTGGTGCGGAATCTGCAAATTCAATTTGCGAATGATCTCTTCGTAACACTTGGGCCAGCACAGATCCGCCCCCAAAGAGAGTCCAATTTTTCGCGTTTCGATGGTCATAAATCGTTTCCGAAATATCTAGTTAGCTTGGCACAATGTACAAAAAAATCGCTCAATTGCCGTCCTGTTCCTACATGTATGTAACCCACAAGGGACCGGGAAACAGCCATGTCAAACCAGCCCGCAGTCGGTTTCGCCAATTTTCCCAATTATGACCGTCATAGGCTTCCTCAAACTTAACATCAATTCCGTGCTGACGCAAAAAAGGCACCAACGAGCGGTTTTCATAAATCAATGACTCATAGACGCCGCAGCTGATGAAAATCTGTTTCGCGGGATGCCCGGGATTGTCCCGGAACTGATTCATGAATTCCACCACGGGGTCAAACACCGGACTGCGCGAATGATCGCCGATATCAGTAAAGGCAAACGACCCGGATTGCACCAACATGGATTCGAAAGCATGCGGATAGTGCCAGCCGGTTGACAACGAAGCTACGCCGCCAAAACTCGCGCCCATGATGCATCTCCCCGACGATTCGGTAATCAATGGATATTTTTCTTCGAGCGCCGGAATCACCTCTTCCACAATATGTCGCGCATGCCGCCGGTCACTGGCATACTCCCGCAAGCGGTCCTGCGGATTGGTCAGTGCAACAATCAGGGGCGGGATCTCCAATCGTGCAATCAAATTGTCCAGCACATGATTCAGTCGGGAATACTTCACGTAGTCATCCCCATCATGCACGACCAGCAATCGATACCGGCGATAATCGCGGAATTTGGCTGGAATATAGACTCGAATCTGGCGCGTCCCACCTAACGCTGAACTGGGAACGTCCACGGTCTCAAAACGTCCTTGCGCGACTCCTGGAATCTCATACGACCATTCTGGGTCCACATAATCGCGACAATGGACGACGGAGTTTCCCCCAAAAGGGTCGTTCGCCACATTGCGGTTTAGCGGATCGAAAATCCATTCTTCATGACCCCCGCGAACGACGCCGAATTTATACTCAATTCGGGAACGAGTTGGGAATTCCATCGCCCGAAACCAGACGTTGGTTTTTCCTAATCGCACCAGCGGCAGACTCGAAGGCAGGCCATAGATCCAATGTCGCACAGTCACATGTTCCGCGTCGCCGACGTAAACGAAAGTGACGACGGAATCTTCAACCAAGGGAAACACATGATCGTGGATCACCCGGTCAATTTCTTTTTTTGTTGATCGGGCATCGAGTTTATCAAATATCCGCGACTTGATCATGTTTTGAAGTCCACAATTCTTCCACAGTCGCCCAGGCAAACGGCCCCGATTTCACTCTTATCTTGCCACTGGCCCTGCTTTCGGTCGAGCCTGGTCTGTTCATCAAAGACCACGTTTTGAAAATGCCCGAATCGGCGCGAGAACAATTCCACGCTGGAACGGTTGTCGAGATTCAATCGGTTCCGCGCGTCGGGCAACGGCAGAATATCGGGGAACAAGCCCATACCGGCACGCAAAACTTCCGCATCCCCTTGGCCCTGGGGGGGCGAGTCATGAAAAAACACGACCCGCTCCGCCAAAGCCATTGCGCCGCCGGACCAGGCAATCGTGAGCAGGTCAGGTCGCATTTCCAGAATTCCAAAAATCTGCAAACGATTGAGAATGATTGCCACGTGTCCGCCGGCAATCAGCAAAGCGTTACAGCGTTCCATCAACTCAGCCAATTGTTGGCGGTGTTCGATCACCAAGGGTCGCTCGCTGACCTTTAACCGGTGTTCGTAAACGTCGATGACGCGACTGGAATGTTGAAAATGTTGTCGATCCAGTTGGCGAATCATTTCGATAGCCGATTCCCGTTCGGCCGACCAATCGACCAATTTGTCGTTTCGCTGGGCGACCTTTCGCGCAGCCTGAAGCAACAAGTGCAATCGCTCGTTATAGTCGTCGCGCAAATGTCGCAGTTCGTCTTGGCGCGCCTGTAAGCCTTGAATCAATTCGGGGTCATCGGCAAACAGTTGTTCGGTGCGGCCAAACAAGTTCAGATTTAACGCGTCAATTCCAATGACTCGTTGAAGTTCATGGTCCTGGTTCTCTTCCGTTTCCCAGCCCGCGGTAATTAAGGCCACCGGCGAGGGCAACTCCAGTTCCAACAGGACTTTTTTGAGAGACGCGTGTTTCGGCTGCGGTCCAAGCAGGATTAAATGTCGATCGGTCGAAGTCATGAAAAAACTCAGAAAACAGTGGGTGCGTCCAGCTTGGCAAGATAACAGTTTAAATCGCGGTTGAAAATGCATCCACGCCAGTTCCCCAACAGCTGGACTTAGGCGAGCGGCAGGAAAAATAATACCTGTACAACGGACATCCTTGTCCGCTAAAAAGCGATCGACGGACGAGGACGTCCAACGTACGGCGCGTAACTTCTCAACTGCCGATCGGCTTAAAGCCAGAACTAAAAACTGGACGTTCGCGGAACGGAAGGACTCGGCTATCTTCGATGCTTAATTGGCATAAACTTTGACTGTTCTTCCGACTTCGTCCAACATGAAACGCAAGTGGTCGAAGTCAGGATGCTTCATTCGAATCCAAGCGTTAGCCATGTAGCCCGCTTCAACTCCTTGGGTGGGTGTCCCGGGCGACGGCAGGTGGCAATCCGTGACCCACTCGCCAAATCGGCTTTGAATTTCGTCCACACCCTCGTAACCAGAAATTCGGCCATCCCGATCGGGACGCAATGCAATGATTCCAGCACTAAATCGACGGGAAGGCTTCTGATCGACCGAACCTTGAGTAATTGCCAAGGCCCATTGATGATACAAGTCCATGTCGTTGGCAATATTGTACAGGTCCCAAGCCTTAACCCCTGGCGGCCGACAACCGATTTCCGAAAACTTCAATCCTTTGGGTCCGAAGAACCACTCCATGTGCGTGGCTGCAGTGCCAATTTTTAGAGCTTCGATAACCCGTCGCCCCATTTTTTTCAGTTCATCATATTCGGAAACGGAATCAACTCGATTAGTGGTAATGAACTGGGGCGAAATCCAGCGCTGTCGCATCGCCTCCAGAACATTGGGGTAATAGTGCGTGACAAACTCAAACACGACTTGACCATTGATTGAGATGGTATCGTAAAATCCTTCGTGCCCCTCGACAAACTCTTCCACCGCGACTTCACCACCATGACCGACTCGGGACTGACTTAAGGCCGCCAGTAATTCGCCCGCATTGTCAACGCGGCTCGTCCCGGAGGCCCCTGCCCCGCTGCGCGGTTTGACAATTAACGGATAGCCGACCTGTTTGGCAAACTGCTGAATCTCACCGACATTACCGCTGCCGATCGAATGAGCGCATGGAACAGAGGCGTCCCGTAAGACCTGTTTCATGTTCGGTTTGTCCCGGCAAAGATGCGATGTAGCGACCGAAATGCCGGGAATTGTGCAAGCCTCCCGCACTTTGGCAATGGGCATAATATGCGATTCAATGGTTGCCTCGAGCCGATCCACCCACATTTTGCTTTGGACATATTTGACGGCATTGGTCATCTCCGCTTCGTTACAAACCGAGGAAACTTGAATATAATCGAACAGCCAATCACGGAGTTGGCTGTCGAGTGAATCTTTACTTGATTCGCCGATCGCCACCACTGTCGCGCCAGCAGCTTTCAAACCGCGAACGAATTCACGTTGGTTGGTCGGGAAGGCCGGTTCGACAAAAATTACATTCATGATTGAACTCGAGAACAACGAAACTTCGCAAACACATCGTGCTAGTAACGGCGTGTTTGCAGCGGATAAAACGATATTGGACTAACGAGGATGTCGGGACTGTAATTCAGCTACCGGCCCGGCGAAGGTTGTACGCCATAGCATAATCTACTGACACGAAGCCACAAATGAAAAAAGTTGTTTTTGTCGCGCCTTATTTCATGGATGCGACCGAGAAATTTATCGGCGCTGCAACAACGGTTCAGGATGCCAAAATCGGACTGGTGAGCTGTGATCCGATTTCCAAATTGTCGCCCGATATTCGCGAACGAATTTCGGCCCATTATGCCGTTAATGACACCAGCACTCCCGAATTGCTGCGCGGCGTCAAAGCGATCGGTGGAGCGTTTGGCGGGATCGACCGAATCATGGGGATGCTTGAGCAAATCCAGGTGCCGCTGGGAGAAATCCGCGAGCAGTTGGGAGTGACCGGAATGGGAGCGGCGGTCGCCCATAATTTTCGTGACAAAGCAGTGATGAAGTCCGTATTGCGAACGGCCGGATTGCCGTGTGCCCGCCATGGTTTGGCGGAATCCGCCGATTCAACGTTGTATTTCGCCGATCAAATTGGATTTCCTCTGATCGTCAAACCGCCTGATGGAGCGGGTGCCAAGGGGACATTCCGTTGTGACGACATCAGTCAATTGCGAAACTATTTGGCCCATTCCAGTCCCAGCTCAGCACAACCGGTGGTGCTCGAAGAGTTTATTACAGGCGAGGAGTATTCGTTCGACAGCGTTTGTGTGAACGGACGGCTCGTGTGGTCGTCGATTTCGCATTACTCGCCCGGCCCGCTGGAGGTGGTGCGCGAGCCCTGGATTCAGTGGTGCGTGATGATTCCACGGGAGACGGATTTACCGCAGTACCAACCGATTCGCCAAGTCGCGGAAACCGCCTTGCAGGCGCTGGGGATGCAAACTGGGCTGAGTCACATGGAGTGGTTTCTGCGACCCGACGGTCGCGTGGCGATTTCAGAAGTCGGCGCACGCCCTCCCGGAGCCCAATTTACGACCTTAATTTCGCTGGCCCATGACTTCAACCTTTACCGGGCTTGGTCGGAATTGATGATTCACGATCGCTTTCACGTGCCCGCGCGGAAGTATGCGGTCGGAGCGGCCTATTTACGCGGGATGGGGCAAGGCAGTGTGTCGCGCGTGCATGGCCTGCAAGAAATCGCGCATTCGTTTGGCGACTTCGTTGTCGAAGCGAAAATTCCTCAACCCGGTCAGTCGCCCAGCGGCGGATACGAAGGCGAAGGCTATATCATCGTGCGTCACCCGGAAACGCAGGCCGTGGAAAAAATGCTGCGTCAAATAATCAACTCCGTGCAAATTGAAATGGCGTGATTAACATTGAGTGAGTTCGAACAAGTGCCAATTGCGACCCGAACCTGAAAATCTGTTTCTCCGTTACTTCCCAGAAAAAAATATGAACGTTTTAATGATCTCGCCCGGTTTCCCTGTAGAACAACCGTTTTTTACCCGCGGTTTGGCGCGCGTTGGCAATCGAGTGATCGGATTAGGCGATCAACACGAGCACGATTTACCGGAAATCGCCCGGAACGCCCTGACGGCTTATCTGCAAGTCAATATTTCCGACGACCAGGCGGTACTCAACAAAGTCGCCGAAGCTGCTCGAAAAGTGCGCATCGACAGCGTCGAGTGCACTTGGGAACCGTACATGATTTTGGCCGCGAAGATTCGCGAGATGTTGCACCTGCCAGGCATGACGGTGGCCCAGACGACGCCGTTTCGCGACAAAGAAAAAATGAAACAGGTGTTGGATCGACATGGAATTCGAACGCCTCGCCATCATAGTACGACTTCGCGACAAGGCGTGCGGGCAGCCGCCGAACAAATTGGCTACCCCATTTGTGTCAAACCAATCGCTGGTGCCGGTTCCGCCGATACCTACCGAGTTGATGATGCCGCGCAGTTGGAAGAGATCCTTCCCAAATTGGGACATGTTGCTGAGGTCAGTGTAGAGGAGTTCATTGAAGCGGATGAGTTCACCTTCGATACGGTCTGCATCAATGGCGAAATCAAGTTTTTCAACATTTGCATGTATCGACCGCGACCGCTGATGGGACGCACCCATCAATGGATCAGCCAACAAACGATCGCACTCCGCGACGTCCACGATCCCGTCTACGAGTCAGGCCGGCAAATGGGAGCCGCGGTGATCAAAGCGTTGGGTTTTCAATCGGGTTTTACTCACATGGAATGGTATCGTAAAGCCAACGGCGAAGCAGTGTTCGGTGAAATCGCGGCGCGACCCCCGGGAGCAAATACGGTTGATCTGATGAATTTCGTCAATGACTTCGACATTTATCAGGGCTGGGCGGAGGCGGTTACACAGGGCACATTCGGCTTGAATGTTTCACGCAAATACAATGCCGCCCACATTTTTAAACGAGCCCAAGGCGACGGGCGCATCCAACGAATCGAAGGGTTGGATGGGTTGCTGGCTGATTATGGTCAGCATTTTAGCGTCGTGGACTTGTTGCCAATTGGCGCCCCACGACGCGATTGGAAACAGACGTTGCGTTCTGACGGCATGATCATTGTGCGCCATCCAGATTTTGCGTCAATTTGCGAGATTTTGGATCAAATTGGCACGCGTTTGCAGATGTTCGCTGGTTAAGGGACAGCGCTGCTTGATCGTACCCCTATTGTTTGATCGCTGCTTTAACGATTGATCTTGCGTCGATAATACTTCAGTCCCGAGAAGAAAAAACATGCGGCTGAAGTGACTCCGAACAACAACATGGCGATCGAAGGCAGCGCAGCCATTAGGGCCGAAGTTACAAACATCACGCCTGCGGGTAAGTAAAACGAACCCGAGAGCATCCCCGCTTTGATCAAAAAAGTCATTCCCGCTAATGCGCCCAGCAGGGGGGCCAACGATAACACTGGCAAATTTAAGGTCATCTCCAACGGGAATAGCAGCATTACACCAATCAGCGCCGATGCCCATACGTGGGCGACCTGTCGTTCGATAAAAGTGACCGGCCCCATGCGATGGCGGATCATCCAGAAAACGATGGCCCAGGCTCCCATTCCAACCGTCCACATTAACCAATACTGCCAACGGCTGGTAATATTGAGCCAAAAGAAAACTTCCGTCGCGAGACTGGCCACCAACAACACCAAACTGTGCCACATCCATAATACGCCCCAGTTTTCGAGGACGGCGGCATGATGCGTCTCGCGCAACACGTTGCCGATAATCTGGCTGAAGCGGCCGAACCGAGCTGAGATCGATTCATCATTCAAGAACGCATCCAGGTCGTTCGCTAAAGCGCCCGCGGAGTCATACCTCAAGTCCATGGGTTTTTGCAGACATCGCATCGTGATCATTTCCAGATAACGATTGCATTGACGATTGATGACTCGCGGGGCGACGGGGTCTTGTTCAATGACCATTAATACCGTGTCGACTGGCGAAGTTCCCAGGAACGGGGGCCTTCCCGTCAGGGTGTGATAGAGAATGGCTCCCAAGCTATAAACATCACTCAGTACTCCGACCTGTCCGCGAGCGCCCGAGGCTTGTTCGGGCGACATATACGCGGGAGTCCCCATAACCGCGCCGGATTTGGTCAGGCTCATTTGTCCGTGGTTGTGCTTGGCCAATCCAAAATCCGCTACATAGGCATGGCCAGATTCATCCAACAAAATATTCGAGGGCTTCAAATCGCGATGCAGCACCCCTTGTTGGTGGGCGTATTCAATTGCATGACTGATTTCACTCATGATTCGCGCGGCAACTTCAGATGTTAGTGGCCCGCGTCCCAGTCTTTCGGAAAGAGACTCACCGGAAATCAACTTCATACAGAAAAAAGCTCGACCATTATGCGAGCCGATTTCATAAATCGGAATAATATGGGGGTGGTCCAACCGCGAGGCCGCCAATGCTTCCGAATCAAACCGATCGCGATCCGCGGTCGAAGCAAAGTCACCCTTGAGGATCATTTTGATGGCCACGGGTTGATCGTCGCTATGGCGCCGAGCGCAATAGACGATTCCCATGCCGCCGCGGCCAAGCTCATATTCCAGCGTGTAGTTGCCGAACTCACAGGGCAGATCCAAATGGCTGGGTGCTTGGCCGGCGTCGAGCGAAATCGTATCGATTTGCGAGTTGGCTGAGCCAGCCATATTGGCGACAATGACCACGCCCCAAAGTTCCCGCAAGTCCGCAGCAAATTTGGGATGTTGACGACAAACGGTCGCTAATTCCAAATGTTCTCCATGCGCCACTTGGTCGGCAAGGCGACTGATGAGAGCGGCCAACTCCTGTTCGTCCGATTCAGCTGTAGGTGGTGTTGGCTCAGACACGGCAACGAAATCAAGAAAGATACGGGAAGTTCGGTTTCGGGACATTCTCGAAAATAAATGCAAAACTATTGGCTATTACTCTCCAAGCTGGAATCACCGTTTTGCAAGATCAGTTTTAAACGTCGGATCGCCCGCAAATATCGCATGCTCGCGGCGGGTTCCGTCAAGTCAAGAACTCGACCGATTTCCTGATTGGTCAGATGTTCGTAATGCCGCATCACAATGATCTCGCAGTCTTTTTCGTCCAACGTGGCAATCGCTTCTTCGACCTTGCGGGCCATTTCGGCCTGCATCACCGCCGCCGCGGGAGTCAGTTTTGGATCGCCTAACAATGAAGCCAATTGCATTGAGGATTGGTCGTAACCTCGCGGGACAGCCATCGATTGTTCGCGATCGACCGACCGTTTGGCGGAGACACGATGACGGCGGTGGGCATCAATGATGCGATCTTTGGCAATCTGCCGCAACCAGAGATGGAACGGCATCATCGGTGCGTCCAAATACTTGCTCAGTCGCCGATTCGCCTCGATCAATACATCTTGCACCACGTCACTAACATCAATCCGATTCTGAATCTTCTTGTCTAGACGCATCCGAACCAGTTGCCGCAATGAATTGCGATGGCGGTCCATCAACTCATTAATCGCCGATGCATTTCCGTCTTTGGCTTGTGCAATTAATTGTTCGGTAGGAAACGGTTCTGGCCACATGCCGTCATTATCGTCTAAAGAGGGTTAAAACACCATGCCCTAACTGAACTTGCGGAGGTTAAAAAGGAGCGCAGACTTGAACAGCATCCCGGTGCTTGTAGAATCTGTGAGTTCGGAAAGAGTGAGATAGAATACTGGATCGACCTGATGCAGTTATAGTTGTCTTCACGCGATAATCCAGATATTTTTAGACCAGGTCAAATTGGAAAACCACCCGATGTTAATTGTCCGTTGCGTACAGGAACGAGATCTGGATCAGCTATTTGAGTTGATTCAAAAATCGGAATATGGACTGACGACGCTGAAAATCTCCAAAGACGAGCTGGCCGCCCGAATTGAAAAATCCCTGTTTGCATTTTCACAGAAGTCTGCCAAGCCTGCCGGTCAACCCTATGTGTTTGTTATGGAGGATTTGGCAAAAGGCAAAATCGTCGGCACTTGTTCGATCTATGCCAAGGTTGGCGGCTTCGAGCCAATGTATTCCTATAAAATTCAAACTTCAGTTCACAGTTCGCCGGACCTGGGAGTCTATAAAGAAATCGAAGTCCTGCATTTACTGGAAGAGCATGATGGTCCGACCGAAATTGGGAGTTTGTTCCTTTCGCCCGATTACTGGGGTGGCG
Organism: Mariniblastus sp.; assembly: GCA_031409295.1. GTDB lineage: Bacteria > Planctomycetota > Planctomycetia > Pirellulales > Pirellulaceae > Mariniblastus. The sequence continues at coordinate 53,142 of JANNWZ010000075.1, read as the reverse complement.
GTCATGGACGATTATTAAGCATGTCCCGGTTCCTGTTTATTGCGGAATTTCCGGAACGCATGGAAGCGGAAATCATCGCAGAAATGCGCGGCGTCGTGGATCAGGATGGTGTGTCACCGCTGTGGTCAGCTATCGGTTCTCATTTCTTTCAAATTGATTTTCCCAAAGCGGAAACGTTGACTTCCAAATCCAAAAAGTTTATCGCGGAGCTGATGCCTAAACATCCGATTTACATTCCGTTGTTGCCCGAGTCCGCCCAAGCGGTCATCGGAAACGTGCACAACAACACACGCCCTGCCCTGGCGATGCTAAAAAAAGAGGGTTTCGAATCGCGAAAACTCGTCGATATTTTTGATGGCGGACCGACCTTGCATTGCCAAGCGAAACAAATTCGAGCCGTGCGCGAGAGTCGTCGCGGTGTCGTCGGAGACATTCAACCCAGGGTTCCTGGCGGAAAGCAACAACTAATCTCCAACGCCCGCTTGGATTTTCGAGTCTGCCTCGGTGAAACCAGTTGGGAACTGGATCAAGTCACTATTGATGAAGTGACGGCCTTGCGTTTGAAACTGCGACAAGGGGATCCCATTCGAACTGTTGATCTCAAACCAAAATCTTGATTTATACGCTGACTGAAATTTATGATACGAAACCAACTCTTGATCGCTGGACGGTGGCTGGATGGGCAAGGCGAGAATCTCGTTTCGATCTGTCCTACGAATGAACATGAAATTTGGTCCGGTCTGGGAGCGAGCGCGGCGCAGGTCGATGCGGCGTTCATGGCTGCCCGCCGGGCTTTCGGGAAATGGTGGGATCATTCCGCAGATCAACGAATCGAGATTGCCCGAAAGTTCGCGGCAATCGTCACCGAACGGGCCGACGAACTGGCACTTTTGATCTCGCGCGAAACGGGCAAACCGCTGTGGGAAACAAAAACGGAAGCCGCATCAGTCGCGGCCAAAGTTGGATTGTCGATTGACTCGTTTCGCACCCGCCGCGACACCAGCTCGTTTGACATGTCGGGTACCCAAGCGGTTACTCGATTCAAAGCGCATGGCGTTTGTGCCGTCCTGGGCCCATTTAATTTTCCAGCGCACCTCCCCAACGGTCATATCGTGCCGGCGCTGATTGCGGGCAATACACTAGTCTTCAAACCGAGCGAGATCACGCCAGCCGTCGGAGCGTGGATGGCCGAGCAATGGCAAGCCGCCGGTTTACCAGACGGTGTTTTGAACCTCGTCCAAGGTGGCCGCGATGTGGGTGTGGCAATTGCCAACCATCCTGAACTGGATGGTATGTTTTTCACCGGTTCCTCGGGCGCCGGTCGGGCTTTACATCAAGCTTTTGCCCAACATCCGCAAAAGATCTTGGCGTTGGAGATGGGCGGCAACAACCCGTTAATCGTACACCAGGCGGCTGATCTCTCAGCGGCCGCTTATCTTACGATTTTGTCGGCCTATTTTACGTCGGGACAACGTTGCACGTGTGCGCGACGGTTGATTCTCGTCGAAGATGATCAATGCCAACCTTTTCTGGAAAGACTGCGGGCAATGATCGCTCAGGTTTCCGTCGGTTTTTTCGATGATGATCCCCAGCCGTTTATGGGCACTGTGATTTCCGCAGCGATGGGACGGCGTTTATTGGCGGCCCAAGCGGATTTGATCGCAAAAGGTGGTCTCCCATTGGTCGAAATGCAATCGCAGCGAAATTGCGCCGCATTGATTTCACCTGGCCTGATCGATGTTACCAATGTGTCCGACCGAAGTGATGAGGAATTGTTTGGACCGTTACTAAATGTGATTCGAGTGCCGAGTTTCGCGGCGGCAATTCTGGAAGCCAATCGGACCGCCTACGGTTTGTCAGCGGGACTATTGAGTGACAATGCCAATCTGTATCAGCAATTCATTCACCAGATTCGTGCCGGGATTGTGAATTGGAATCGGCAAACGACGGGTGCCAGTGGCAAGCTGCCGTTCGGCGGTTGCGGGCACAGTGGAAATCATCATCCGAGCGCCTATTTCGCAGCGGACTATTGCTCGTTTCCAGTCGCCTCGCTGGAAGCCAGCGAGTTAACGATGCCCAGCCAACTGGAGCCCGGTATCCGCCCACTGGCTTAGTGGTTACCAGATGTAATTGATTCGGGATGGCATCCAAGCGTCGGGACTATCGACCACATTCAGGTGCTGGTGTGATTGGTTGATTGAGTGCCGAATTGGGAATCAGACAGAGAAACTTTAACGGTTGACTACCGGTATTTTTGAATTGGTGAATTTCATCGGGGCACACAAACAGCACATCCCCGGACTTGATCGAGTGCCACTGCGTGCCTTCGAGAACAGTGCCTTCGCCCTCGAGTACAAAAACTTCATGCTCGTAAGGATGGCTGTGTTTCGGTGTGAAACCATCGACATCGACTTCGAAGTGCCGCATCGAAAAATTTTCGGCTCCATCCGATTGACCGACCAACCAACGAACTTTGCAGCCTTCGCTGCCCGGCATATCGACTTTTTTTTGTTCCACCTGTTCAAAATTATGGACTTTCATCACACCATTCCTTTGTCCGAAAAAGGGGAAACTGTTATTGTATCGGTGGGACCGCCACCGCCAGACCAAACAAACATAGTTACGATCTTCGGTTGGTACGTTTTTACATTGTTACCAACGCGATTACAATGACTTTGTCAGCTCTGCGACAACTTGCCAATCAGGAACACATGACCCTCATACGAAATCTGTCTCATTTTCCGAGTAAGAAACACTGTAATTTTCTGGCTTATAATAGCGTCTCTCCCGTGAACCTGCCGGCCGCCGAACGCGCCATTCGGTTTATCAATCGACAATCGGAAGTCGGACGCGGGATGTTGGTTGAATATGTTGGCGAAGAAAATGTGGCGACTCGATTTCACAAAAATTTTGGCGCTTTGTTAAAAACATCGCCGGACAATATTTCGATGTCGACCAATACATCGGAATCACTCAGCATGATTGCCAATGGCTATCCGTTTGACGTCGGTGATCAAATTATCAGTTACATTCACGAGTACCCCGCGAATCATTATCCCTGGGTCATTCAAGCGCGGCGTCGCGGCGCCGAATTGATCCAACTTTCCGATGTCGATATGGATCAGGAGCAACGGGATTATGTGGCAAGTGTACCAGGCTCGTTTGCCCGATCGTGGTCGTTTAGTGAATTGGAATCACGCGTCACGCCGCGAACGAAAATAATTGCCCTGAGTCATGTCCAGTTTACCAGTGGATTTGCCGCGGATCTGCCGAGGCTAGGCGCATTTTGTCGTCAGCGACAGATTGATTTGGTAATCGATGCAGCCCAAGGATTGGGCTGTCTGCCAATTTATCCGGAGGAATACGGAATTGCCTGTGTTGCGTCCTCCGGTTGGAAGTGGTTATTGGGACATATCGGAGCAGGTGTCATGTACACCAGCCCCGAGTTTCGTGAAAAAATCCAGATCACGATGTCGGGTTCGGATCACATGAAACAGGAAGCAGATTATTTGAACCATACCTGGGATCCTTATGAAACTGGCAAAAAATTCGAATTCTCCACGGTTTCCTATGCCTTGCTGGATGGATTGTCGGTGGGTGTTGAAGAGATCTTTCTGCCTAACACCATGGAAGCAATCCGCGATCATAATTTTGCGCTGCAGGAGCTGATTCTAGCGCATTTGGATTTTTCCAAATATCAACCGTTGGTTCATTTGCCCGCACACCGTTCCGGAATTTTGGCATTGATTCCAAAGTTTTCGACGGCCCAGCAAATTGCCGCCGATTTGAATCGGCAGAAAATCGTAATTACACCCCGCGATGGCTATTTGAGACTAGCACCCCATTTGTGTACCACCGAAGACGAAGTATTGGCGGCCGTCGTGGCGTTGAACCGTCTCACCTGACGCATGCCGGTTGACCGAACACTGCCGATTATCTATTTTCGCGGATTTGGCCGTCCGCCGGTGCCCTGACTATTGGGCGAAACAGCCCCTAATGGCATCGAGTGTCACGCAGCGTCGGAGAACCAGTTCAACAAACGACAAATTGGAATCCCGGGAACGGTCCTGTTCTTCGTTCGCGGCAATTTTGGTTCCCTGCGGGTCTCGAAGAATCGGAAAATTTCGCGATACGAGACCGATTAATTCGCCTCGCGAATTGAAGACCCCTGAACCGCTACTGCCCGCCGCGTAGTCAGCGGTAATCTCGGTCCATTGCTCCAGTCCGTTGGGCGTGTTCAACGTGACATGGCGGCTGACTGCGCCTTGAGTGAGCACGAAAAACTGATTCTTGGGATGGCTTAATACCGTCGCGGATTCCATCGGCAGTGGTAACTTGGTCGCGATGGCGGCTGGAAAAAAGGGGCCCTCACCACCCAATCGAACCAAAGCAACATCCAGTTCCTTATTGGCCGACAGGACTTCAGCCACGGGATGGGCTCGGCCATCAATGGTCATCGCGAACACGGCCAATGTTCCCTTTTCGTCTCGATCAAGCACATGGTAATTTGTCAGCGCCAATCCATCGTGTGAAACCACTACGCCACCGGCGACGTTGGCATGCAGTTGATTGCATCGTCCACAGTCATAAACGGTTCCAAACAACAAACTGGATCTAGCAATTGTCTCAAAGTCGAGTTTGCCAAAATCCGGTGTGTTTGGAATTCGAATGGCTGCCGGATGGCGCTGTTGTTTCAATAGCTCCGAAATTTGTTCCGCATCCAGGATATCTGTTCGCAACGTCAGCGCCTTGCCGCTTGCCAAAAACGAACGATAGATCAAATCGTTATCGATCCTCCCGGTCAAAACACCCAAATCGACAGGAACATCGTCGGATTTTGAAATGTTCGCTGCCGAAGTTACCGTTGGGTTCGGCGTGGGACGAACGGAATCCTGGGAAAAAACACCGGCCCAATGCGATCCCCACGAGACCAAAGTCAGGGCAAATATCTGGCGAGCTTGGGTCGTGTGCATGGAATTCCGGGCTCCGATAAGCGGCAAAGAAATTTGGCTCGGTGAATGCGAAACCAATCCAAACCATGACTTGAATTCTAGTCCGAGAAAGCGGACCCCTCTACCTGCGAAATTGGAATTTTGCGCTCATACAAGCGGTATGTTTTGTAGCGGTGCAGAGGCATCGCGCGCTCGATTGCGCGGATCGACTTCAGATTGTCTTCCTGGACCCACGAAAATTCCCACTCATCATAGGCTGTGTACTTGTCAGTCAATTGCTTGATCAACATCATCGCGACCCCTTTCGAGCGGAATTCCGCGTCGACGCCTAATGCAATGACTCGAGTCCGGGGCGTGCGACGAATTAGGAATGGTAGTTGGAGCATTCGCAACCAGTCCCATGAACCGACAGTCCGCTTCAGCGCCCAGTTAACGTCAGGGATATTGACAATGTAACCAACGAGTTGATCGTCCCAATAGGCGGTGTGAATCATGTCAAAGCGAATAATCCGGCGCAGATTCTTGATCATGAAATCCAATTCGGCAGGAGTCATCGGAACAAATCCCCAACCTTCGCTGCGGACCCGATTGCCCAACTCATTAATCTGCCGCAACGTCGATTCATAATTCCGGGCATCGACGGCACGCAATCGTAAACTGGGATACCGTTTTTCGATTTTGACCTGCGCTTGATGCAGTTCCTGAAATTTCTCGCGCCAGCCATCACCCAGCTGCGAAAACACAAAATGAAACGCATAGAATGATTTGGCAACTGTAAACCCTGCGGCCAGCAAATGCCGATCGTATCGTCCCGGAGTGTGCCCCATCATGATGGTTGGGGGAAATTCGTGGCCTTCGATCAGAACGCCGAAATCAGACTTCATCGACGGATTGACGGGGCCGCGGATACTGCGACAACCTCGTCCACCGAGCCACTGGCCGGCAGTGTCGATCAATAGTTGTACGATGGCTGGATCATCGAGAGCTTCGAAAAATCCAAAAAAACCAACATCATCCCGTTGGTGTTCGTTGTGCAAGTGGTCGACAATCGCCGCAATTCGTCCGACCGCTTGATCGCCGCGATAACACACAAACGATTCCATTTCGGCATGTTGATAAAATGGATTGTGCAGTCGATCAAGTTGCTGCCGTTCCATCCGTTTAAGCGGAAATACAGCTGCCGGATCATGCTTATAGATTGTATACCGCAGTGAAAAGAAATCGTTCCAGTGTTTGGAACTTGTCACGGTTTGGATCGAAAGAGCAGACATCGTGCGCCGTCGAATCTCCCCCGGTTCACCGATCAATTCAGTCCAATCGAACCGTTCGTGTTTACGGCCGCCTTGCCATTGGTCGATTTGGCGACGGCCTTATGCGCCGCCGCATCATTGCCTTCGTGCAAAGGAACTTTTTTGGCCACTTCCACAATCGCGTTGACCAACTGTGTCATTTGGGCTGGCGTATGCAGCGCGCTGGCTGTCATTCGAATGATCGACGTGCCATAGGGCACCGCCGGATACATCACCGGATTGACCAAAATGCCATGTTCCTCCTCCAGCACCTGAACCGCAGTAAGTGCCATGGCTCCCCGCGTGAAAATTGAAGTAACGGCGCCGCGAGGATTGCCAATATTGAAACCTGCGTCGCGCAACCCGTTGCGCAAAACATTGGTGTTTTCCCACAACTGATGGCGTCGCTCGGGCATCGATTGCATCAACTCTAATGACTTGAGCGTGGCGGCCGTAATCGCGCCAGGAAGTGCTTTGGTCAGCACGAAGCCAGGCGAAACGAACTTGATAAAATCAAGCGCTCGTTTGGGACCGCAAATGTAACCCCCGAAAGTGCCGAACGACTTCGCGAACGTGCCGCCATGAAAATCGATTTGATCTTCCACTCCGAAAAATTCCGGAGTCCCGCGACCATTTTCGCCCATAACACCGGTACCGTGGGCATCGTCGACGAACAGTTGGGCGTTGTATTTGTGCTTTAATTCAACCAATTCATCCAGCGGAGCAAGGTCGCCGGTCATGCCATAGACGCCGTCAACGGCGATCAACTTCGCTTGATCCAAAGGACAGGCTTTCAATTGGCTTTCCAGGTCGTCCATATCGTTATGACCGAACCAGCTCGCTTCCCCTTTGCATAGTCGGGCACCGTCATGCAAACAACCATGGGCATAGGCGTCCACAAATACTCGTTCTTTGCGACCAACCATGCAGGCGATTGTTCCGGACATCGCCCCGAGCCCGAGGTTAAAAACTAAACTGGCTTCGGCCCGGCGGAAAGTCGCCAGTTTTTCTTCGAGTTCTAGATGCAGGGCAGTATTTCCCGTCAGCGGACGAGCCCCCAACGGTGTGCCAATGCCATTTTCCGCCGTCACACGCACCGCGGCAGCGATCACTTCCGGATGGGTTGCAAAACCCAAATAGTCGTTGGTAGAAACTTGCAAATACTCTTTACCATCCAGCATGACCTTCGGCAAACAGTTGGTGATCGGGAATTGGCGGAAAAAGATACCGGGATTGAAGTGCTCGCCGGTCACTTTCTTCATACGAGCCCAAAACTCGTCACATTTATCGAAAACGTCTGCCATGGGTTGTCTTTGCTCGTTAGGAGGCTAGCCAAGAGTGCGAACCGCTCAGGCAGGCACAGGATTTAATGTAGGGTCAATTTTCAGGTCTTCAGTACACTTATTCGGCCAGCTAAGTCTAGCTGGATTTCCAACTCACGCAACGCCATTTTGCTGGTTTTTCAGCCTCTTTTGGAGTCATTCACCGGAATATTTCCCTAAAAAACGTCGGAAAATGGGCGTGCGAATTCACAACAGGGCGTACGCCAAGATTCTGCGAAGACGGTCAATTTCCAACCTTGATTTCGTTTTCTAATTGCGACGAATTAGGACTAACCAAGTTTGGATTCGGGATCTGGTTCTTTTTCAATCGAAACAGGACGCCCGCCGGACCGGCCAGTAAGGCCGGTAACAAAATCAAATCCCCGAGCAAAGCCACAAACAGCATAACCACCAGCAACATCGCAAAATTAACCGTGGGCATGAAAATGCCAAGCATAAAAGGGGCGACGCCCAATCCACAGATCAAGGTGCTGTCAATCATCGCTTTCGCGCAATGTTCAAACGCAAAACGAATCGATTTATATCGGGAATTCCCATCCACGGTACTGCGACGATACCAAGTCAAAAAATGGATCGTATCATCGACCGCGATCCCCAGTGCGACACTGGCGGTCATCACGGAACCAATTTCGATCTTTCGGCCCATCCAACCCATCGCTCCAAACACGATGATCGGAGGAAAAACATTGGGCAACATGGCGACCAAACCGGAACGAATTCCTTTTAACACAAACATCATGATGGCCGAGATGAAGAAAAACGCTGTCAGAAAACTAATCAAGAGGTCGCTTAGAATTTGGTGTTGCGCTTTGTAGATTAGCGGAATACCACCGGTTAACACTGCGGTAACGCCAGGTTGGTTGAAATTTCTCAACTGATGATTGACATTTTGTTCGACGGACTCCAAAAAGGACCCGTAGTCGATGTCATTCAGCGCTGCAATCCGCAAACTGATTCGCCAGGAAGAAAAATCTCCTTTGATTTTTACCAGTTTTGCCTCATCGAAACTCTTAAACTCGCTTTTCCATTTATCCAGCCTGGCGCGTTGTTCGAGCCGTTGTCCCAGCCGGCTGCCGCGGGGCAAATAGGGCTCAAAAGTAGCAACTGACAACGTGGCGCTTACTGCCGTCGTACGACGGATCGCGCGTTCGATTTCTTGGACCAACTTCATTTTCGACCACAGCGAGAGCTTGTTTTCCGGCGTGAATTTCAACACGACTTCCATGGGTACCAAGGCACCCAAATTGCGCTCAAGCCATTCGTAGTCTTGCAATATCTTGGCGCGGTTGGCGAATCGGTTTTGAAGTTTTACTGATGCTTGGAGATGGAAAACTCCGACTGACAAAACGGAAACCGCGATCAATGTTGGCACGACCACCAAGCCGTGCTCTCGACACACCCAATTAATCAACAATGAAGTGGTGCGACCGAGTCCAGTCGCACGCTGGCGCTTGTCCATTTTCCCGGTTGACGAAAACCACTTGCTGATCCGGCCTTTTAGCAAGTACAAAGTCGCGGGCAAAATAAACAAGATAATCACGGTTCCGGCCATCACGCCGATGCCGGCAAATATTCCGAAATCCCGAATGGGTGCAACACGGCTGGTACACAATGAGAACATACCGACCGCTGTGGTCGCAGATGACAGGAAAATTGGGTACCAGCCGTCTTTCAACGCTTGGTCGGCTGAATGGATTCCGTGGCCCATCGTCGATGCCTTACGATAGTAGTTGACCATGTGTACGCAACCCGACACACCGAGAATAAACGTCAGGGTGGGGAGCATAATCATCGTCAGATTCATTTCACCGCCACCGTAGTGGAGAATCGCGAGTGAAATTGCTGATGCCAAAATAGAAAAACCGATGACCATTAGCGTCAACGGCAGGTCTCGCATTCGGATCCAGGTTAAGACGAACACCACCGAGATCGACATCCAGAGAAACTGTTGCAAAGATCGCTTGCTCTCGAAATCAATCGCCGCGCCATCGACCGTGGGACCGCCAGTTTTCAAATCGTCAAAAGAGATATTAAATTCTTTCCCGGCAATTTCGCGGATCCGACCGATGATTTCGGTACGATCCACAATCAGTGTACCCAGGCTGTTTTTCAAACTGGCATTGGGATAGCCAATCACACAAGTAGTTTTTCCATCGGGGCCCAAGACCAGCCCTTTGATCCGAGACAACGCAGTCGATTCGTCAACACCGACCGATCGGACTTGTGCCAACATGTCAGGGCCACAGACGACCTTGGAAAACATCGGACCATTTTCCAGTTGCTGCTCTTCCAAGGCTTCGCGCATCGCGGTCACCCGCGGATCGGTCATCGTGGCACCAGGCCAACTAATGACTACCATCTCATCGATACCGAATTCCGCCACGAATTGATCGTAGGTGGTCGCCTCGTCAAATCCGCGCGGCAACCACTGGCGAACATCCGAGGCATAGACTTTCAAAGACTTAGCCGCGCCCATGCCAATTAACGGCAACAGGAATAACGTAAAACACAAAATTACCGTGGACCAGCGTTCCAAAAACGTCGGGGGTCCAGCGTCCGAAGGAAATGGATCGGTTTGGTCAGATTGGATCAACAACACTACACCTGGCAATTGGGAATTGAAAACTCGCTCGGTTCAGCAGTGTCGGGGAGTTCACGGCGATCTAGGGGAAATATTGCAACAATCGATCAACCGGGAAAGTCTCAACAGACAGCGTTTTAACCGCATTCATTGGACTCTTTACAACTCATTTTGAGTAGTCCACTTTGAGGAACCGGCGAAGCACAAAAAAAAACCGCTCACAAGGAGCGGTCCGTTAAATCAGTGTTTTTTCAGTTCACATTCGGTCAATCGCGCTCTTCCGATGACTGCTCGACTTCGCTGGAGCCAAGTGCTAATAGTGAGTGTTTTCTTTTCCCAGATCAACATTACCGACCATATGGAAGTGGTTGTGGTCAATGTAGATTACTTCCACCGAGTCTTCGTCGATCAAAGTGTGCGGAATCGGCCATCCCACAATTTTTCGTTCCGTGTAGTAAATCGTGCATTTATAATGAGCGTGATGCAACTGCGCCGGGCCAATTAACGGAACGACTCGCGGCGGATCAATGTAATCAGCAATTTTCTCTTTGACAAAAGTCATGTTGTTTCGCTGCACTTCATGCAGGAACGGAAAACCGCCTTGGGTAGAATCGGCACGTTCGAGTGCCCACCAGACCTCATCGTCGCTCGGTGGATCCAAGGCTTTCACCGGCCCACCCGACGTCAACGGTCCCAAGATCGGTACCCGTGCATATCGTTCATGGACATGAAACTTGTCTTCCTGATTCTTTTGCCACATCGGTGAAACCGGAATAGGCACGCTAAAGATACCCAACGAAGGCCCAGACGCCGTAAAGCATCCAGCGCTCAAAACTGCCGTCGATGCAACGAGCAATGCCAGGGTGACAGTCAATTTATTTGTTAACATCGATAATCCCTTTGTGATGTAAGCACTCTTAGAGATTTGTATCGTGTTAATCTGTGCCGGACTTGCGGATTTTTCTGGTGATTCCGAAAAAATGGGGCTAGAACTGAAAACCAGTGAATGACAGCGGGAAGATGCAAGCAACTGCGGAACGGATTATTTATTGTAAAACACTGATTGCATCACCATTAATAGTACCCGCTGAATCCGGGCTTTGGGCTTGGACGCTGAAGTTTGACGAGCCCGGAACAATGCCGACAACGGTCGCAATGAACTTCAGTTCTTCGCCGGCACGCAATTCAACCACACGCCGCACGTAGAACTGGGTATCGTCGCTGTTTTTTCCGACCAAATCGAGATTGGTTGTACCATAATTGAATTCGGTTAGTTGCAACCCAGTCGGAACATTGATCGTAATGTCAACATCTCGCATGGTGGACCGGCTATTGTTCTTGACCACGAATTCCACATTGGCCGTAGTCGGAGTGCTGGCGTTGGGCTGCGCGCTGTTTTGCACTTGGATGCTCCGTTGAACAGCCCGAACGCCAACCGACAGGTCACCGGTCGAAGGGCCGGGATCGCTTGGAATACCAATCGGGCCTGGGGTGCCAGTTCCGCTAGCAGAGCCTGAACCGCTGAAGTCAGGTTGATCCGGCTGATTAAGTGTACCTGCCGGTTCCACACGGAGCGAGATTTTTTCCGTTGCATTGGCACCTTGCGGCGTCGTTACCGAAAATTCGCTGACGGCGTTACTGTCAACGGTCAACCCTTGATAGGCGACAGATAGATCAACCGTTTGTCCGGGTTGAAGTTGTCCCAGGTAGACGGCCAATTCGTTATCGCTCAACCAGTCATATCTCAAGCCGTCTGTGAGATTGATCGCGGTAATCGAAGATGAAAACCGGTTGGTTAGCACAGGATTATCCAAGGGAGTGTTTCCGCGATTTGTAACTCGCGCCGTGACTAATGTCTCTCCGCCCAAGTTCATGGGGCGACCGCCGCCAAGCTCCAGTCCAATTTGAGTTTGGAGTTGTTGCGATGATTGGGCACCGACTTCGATACAACGTCGCGCGGACGAAGTGTGACCGTCTTGAGCGGTGATTTCCACATCGAAGCAGCGCGTGCCGGAGGCTTGCGCGGTCAATGTCAGCGGCAAGGTTCTCGTTTCGTTGAATTGCAATTTGTCCAAATCAAAAGAGATTGGATTGCTTTTGCCGGGATTCAATAAACCCTGATCATGCCGGACCGTCAAACGGATATTTTCCAGCGGTTCGTCGCATTGATTTTGCACGTTCAAATTGAAGGTGACGGTTTCGCCGATGCGGGCAAACGTCGGTCCATCGATGTCCAGTCCGATACAGGGCGCGGCGATTTCTGTTTCGGCGCAGGCTTCGGTACGCAGTCGGTCGGCGTCGCTGGCCACTTCGAAACACATTCCCACGTTTCCCCGTTTCTTGGATTTCAGTTGGACGTCAATGATACGAGGTTGACTGCCAGGCGCGATGTCACCCAGCTTCCATTCGAATTGGCGACCGTACTCGGTTGGTTTCGGCGTGGCGGAGACATATTCGATCGCCTCATCCAGGTTCTTGGTGCGCACGACGACGTCGCGAGCGGTTTGGTCCCCAGGATTTGTAACTTCGAGACGGTAATTAAATGACTCATCGACTCCAGCGGTGCGAGGACCGATGGCTCGAATGGTTAGGGCGGGCGCGCTCCAGGTGATGCTGGTGATGCCGCTTTCGACTACCAGTTCGGGTTCACCCAACATGGCCGGGCGAACGACGTCGACACGAACCTGAGTCGTGCCCGGTTCAAATTGCCCGGAGACTTGACGCAACTGGACCGTGCCGCGACCTTCGTTGTCGGTTCTGGCTTCTGCGTTTTGGGAGCCAGCCGGAGCAAACTCAGCCGGCGCTCCACCGACGATGGCGTAACGCACCGTCCAACCTTCGACGCCGCCGGCATCTGTCGACCGACTAACGACAGTGGTCAATGGATATACGGTGCCGGCCGTCGCATTGGCTGGAGCGGGAATCGACCACAAGCCATCGACCCAATGAATAATGGTCGACGCACGTCGGCGGTCCCAGCCTTCGGCATTCGGTGCAAACCCAGTGACATAAGAGGTGCCAGGTGATGCCGATGCAACACTGATATAGGTTTGTCCTTCCACCAACTCAATATCATCGACCGGAGTCGGTGTACCACGAGTCAACAAAATATTTTTCAATCCAGTCCGACCCTGAGCATATTGTCCATCATGTTTCCTGGACGTTGGCGGGACGAGCTGGTTAAATGCGGCGTGATTCATTCCGCCGACTTCAATGATTTGCCCGACGCTGTTATTGGATAGCATCCATTCCAGCGGTTGATTTTTTACAAAAAAGCCATTGCCGCCGCAAATTCCAGCCAATACGACGACTTCACTATTAACTGGCGCGACAATGCGCGAGGGGGTCATGATGATTTGACCATTTTGCCCTGGTGTTTTTTTGCCGTCTATTTTCGGGATGACATGTTTGACTTGGCGATGTTTGCCAACCGCCGGTTGATTGCACGGCGGTGGATCGGGTGCGTGTTGAAACGCGGGCTGGATTGGATAAGAAGGGGGCACCGGGTTTTGCACCACCGGAGTGGGACCGGCTGGCAACGGAGCGGTCGAAAACGGCGCCGGTTGAAACACGCCGCCGACATTCGCATCGGATTGACGACGCAGGGGATTGAGTCCCAAACAGCCACCGCCACTGGCGCGCGGCGTTAGTAGCGATGTGCTATTGCCAGGTACGAAGATTCGATTGCCAGTCGGATCGATCGAAGGAAGCCTAAGTCTGGCACAACCGACTTGCCAGACGAGCGGCCAAGCGGCGATCAGGAGCGCAAGCTTCGCGCACGTCCAGCGGACGTTCCAACGCCGAAGTTCTGTGTGTGATCCCATCGCTTTCCCGATCCATCAGTACCTGAAGCGCGAACTTGTATTGAACGCGATTCAACCGGCGGGATCAGGGTTCTGTAGAGCCCGGTCCCAACAGGAAGCCGTCAACAATGTTCGCTGGTGGAAAAGTACCATACGAAAGGCAAGATGGTGCTTATTTTCCACCTGGGATGATGAGAAAAAGCCTCACGACAGGGCAACTCGGTGTGATTGTGGCGGTTATGTCGGGATCAACGTCGCCAAGTCATCGTGTCGGATTTTGGCCCACGTGAATCTTGTCAGGATCCACATCGGGAATCGGCAAGTCGTTGTCTCGATTATTCTGTTTGGCCTTCGGAATTTTGCCTTCAATTGGTTTGTCGTTCTCTTTGCCGTTTTCCTTGGAGGCTTCCAAGGGCTGAATACGCAATTCCGCCGGGACGAGAAAGGGGACCAAATTTCCAATCGTCGGGCCGAGTTTCAATGGGTCTTGCCGAAAAGCCCAAAACAGAATCAGGTAGGCGATCGGAAACGCTAATGCACCACCGAATACGATCTTGAGAACTTCAAAAATCGGGGCACCGTCCGAACGGCCCGAGCGTTTGGGCCGAATGGAATTGGCCGCCTCTCGGCGACCGCTTCGTGCGCGAGAATCACTCGACGAAATTCCGCGTTCGGATGTTCGGACCTGGGCAGGCTGTTTTGTATCACTCGTGATGCCACCGAATTCCCAGTCGCTGTTAGTGTCGGCCCCGACTGGCTCGCCAATGGCCAAACCGGCCGGGTATCTTTGTTCGGGTTGAGAATTGCGCACGGGGGTGGCGTTACCTTTTCCATCGGTGGGCGCGCCATGCCGGCGGCCTCGGCGTTTTCGTTTTGCCCCGATCGTCAATTGCCGGGGTACCACGAATTTTTCACGCGGTTGTTCTCGATCTTGTTCTTTGTGCAACGCCCGATCAACATACAATACTTTGTGATCGTTGTTTTGGCTTTCGGTCTCAAGGACTTCCAATTCAGGAATTGAATTCTCCAGGATCTGGCGCAATGAAAACGACTGACCGCAATGCGGGCAACGGACTGTCGAACTCGCTTTGACGGCAGACGGAATTCTAACCAAACCGTTGCAGGACAGGCAATTTCCCACGATTAGGGAGGCTGGTTTGATATCGGATTGGTCCATTAGGTCGAACTTCGTTTTGAGGGCGTTTGCAGAAAAGCTGGTCGCGGGAATTCCGGGTCGGCACATGGCTCAAGGAGAAATTGGCCGCCCCTAATTATAAACGAAAAATTAATGGATGAACAGGATTAATTCGGCTGGCAAGAACTACAAGCCATACAACGGCGCCAACTTTTCGCGGAGCTGACGAATAAATGCCCGATGCGTGACTGCCTGCCCCGTGACTTTTTCTCGGAGTTCCTGGGGAGCGTAACACATCCCTCTTCGATGTATTTTTTCGTTCAACCATTGCTGCAGTGGTCGAAAGTTTCCCAATCGGAACAATAGGTCCAAGTCCCCCAAATCTTCCGTAGCTTGGTCGATCAATTGACTGGCAAACAGCGTCCCCCAAGTGTAGGTCGGAAAGTAACCCACCAAACCGGCACTCCAATGCACGTCCTGTAACACGCCCTCCGCGTCGGACGACGGGGTCAAACCAAGATATTGTTGGTACCGTTCATTCCAAGCCATGGGCAGATCATCGATTTCCAGCCGACCATTGATCAGTTCTTGTTCGAGCTCAAACCGGATGATGATATGGAGATTATAGGTCGCTTCATCGGCTTCCACGCGAATCAAACTAGGCTCGACTCGATTGATGGCACGGTAAAAATCCGTCAAGGCGACATCGTTGAGCGCACTCGGGAAAAAATCCTGAGTTTGGGAGTAAAGGTGTTGCCAAAAACTCAAGCGTCGACCAACAAGGTTTTCCCAAAGCCGAGATTGTGACTCGTGAATTCCCAAACTGCAGTACTTACCCGGAGGCAGACCATACCATTCCGATCTCAGTCCTTGTTCATACATCCCATGCCCAGCTTCGTGAAGCGTACCGAAAAAAGCGGTACTGAAAAAGCTCTCGTCAAAACGAATGTTGATACGGCAATCATGTGGGCCCAGTTCCGTGCAGAATGGATGGTGGGTTGTATCCAACCTGCCGCGTTCGAAGTCGAAGCCGATTTGACTGCTGGCGGCGAGGGCCAATTTGTGTTGAGCTGCTTGGGGATAGTGTCGTTTTAGGACATCGATCGGTAAAGCGATGCCGGAATCAGCAATTTGTGCAACCAACGGTACGAGCTCAACGCGCAACGCTTCGAACACCTTGGCAACATCTGAGGTTCGAGAATGTGGTTCGTACTCGTCCAACAGCGCATCGTACGGGCAGTCATCGAACCCCCATGCGGCGGCTTGGTTTTTTTTCAACTCCATGATCTTTTTTAACGTTGGAGCAAACAACGCAAAATCATTTTTCTGGCGGGCTTCCACCCAAATTGTCTGCCCGCGCGAGGTCAACCCGGCCAGTTCCTCAACGAGCGACAATGGCAATTTTATTTTCTGATTGTATTCTCGTTGTAATTCCCGAATGGATGCACCAGTATCGCTATGCGGGTCTTCGGCCAGTGGGGTCTGGGCGAGTTCGCCCAGCCATTCACCGACGCGTGGGTCAGTTTGGCTGCGGTAAATCTCACCGGCCAAATAGGTAATTTGCTGGCTGCGAAATTCGCTCGCTCGAATTGGTAGATTCGTTTGCTGATCCCATTCCAATAACGCCTTAGTCGCTGAAAGTAGATTCGTTTGCCGAACATGTTGACAAAGTTGCTCGAAGTATTTTTCTGGAATTGGCATGGGAGTTTTTCAGTATTCCGTTCTTCGTTTTCGATTGCCTTGTAGCGACGAATAATCGAACTAAGGGGGCGCCATGATAGAGTCGCGACCAGCGATCACGTACAATAATTTATCGGGAACGGAGACAGTATCTACCCCGGTCAATCGAATAGGAAACCTGTTTATGTTGTCGCGTGCAAAAATAGTGCGTTGTTTCGTGCTCATTTGTGTGATCGGGTTGTCCGATGCGATCGGGTCCGAACAACCGGGTCCCAACTCTCGATCAAGTGGCAGGTGCAGGCAGCCCAACATCGTGGTGATTTTCATCGATGATTTGGGATATGCGGATATCGGACCCTTTGGTGCGAAGGCTTATCAAACGCCCCATCTCGATACGATGGCGCGAGAAGGCCGTCGATTTACTGATTTCGTAGTGTCGTCCGCCGTCTGTTCGGCCTCGCGCTCCGCGCTCTTGACAGGCTGTTTCAATCAGCGCATCGGAATTCAAGGGGCACTCTTCCCGAACGCAAAAGTTGGCATTCACGCCGATGAAATGACCCTCGGTGAATTGTGTCAACAGCGGGGCTATGCGACCGCTTGTTTTGGCAAATGGCATTTGGGAATGGAGCAACAATTCTTGCCATTGCAACATGGATTTGATTACTACTTCGGCTTGCCCTATTCGAATGATATGTGGCCGTTTGTACCGGGGTATGAAAATTTACCCAAAGAATCCCAGCGTCGGGTGGGATTTCCGGATTTGCCGCTGATTGAAGGGAACAAGGTTGTTGACGCTGAGGTGACGGCCGACGATCAGAAGCAACTTACGACACAATACACCGAAAAAGCGGTCGCATTTATCAACGAGCATGCCGACCTGCCATTTCTATTGTATGTGCCTCATTCGATGATCCATGTGCCCTTGTACGTTTCCGAAAAATTTGCCGGCAAAAGCGGAGTTGGATTGTTTGGAGATGTGATGCTGGAACTTGATTGGTCGGTGGGTGAAATCATGGGTGCTATTAAGCGGCATCAATTGGAAGAAGATACCTTGGTAGTGTTCACCTCGGACAATGGACCCTGGTTGAATTTCGGTACGCATGCTGGGTCGGCGGGTCCGTTACGAGAAGGAAAAGGAACGATGTTCGAAGGTGGCTACCGCGTCCCGACCCTGATGCGGTGGACTGGGAAAATTCCCGCGGGCTCAACTTGCGACGAATTGGCTTCCACCATCGACATTTTCCCGACGGTCGCGAAATTGATCGACGGGGAATTGCCAAGTCATAAGATTGATGGCAAGGATATTCGCCCATTGATGTTCGGCGCTGAGGGAGCAGTTTCGCCCCACGACCATTTCGCCTGTTACTATGCCGGAGGTGAGCTGCAGGCGGTGCGGGATCGACAATTCAAGCTGGTGTTTCCCCACAATTATCGCTCGCTTAACGGTCGCCCAGGACGGGCCGATGGGAGGCCAATCGAATACCAGCAGAATCGGGCTGAATTCGCGTTGTATGATCTGAAATCGGATATTGGCGAGACCACCAACATCGCGGCGGAAAATCCGGCAGTCGTGTTGAGACTACAACAGGCAGCGGACGCCTATCGATTGGAATTGGGCGATACCCTTACCAAATCAATTGGATCCGCTTGTCGGCCGGTGGGTCGACTGAACCAATAAACTGACGTTGACTTGGACCGTGCGGTTTTGGTGCAATATCCACTCCCGCTGGCCTACTTTGACACTCTCGGTTGCCTTTATCGTGAAAATTCTGCAAATCGTCTCAGGCCAATTCGTTAACGGTGCGATGGTACATGTCGATTTGTTGGCCCGCGAGCTGAGCAGTCGCGGTCACGAGGTGAAGTTGCTTTGCCGCCCACGGTCCTGGATCTGGCGCCGACTCAGTCGGACCGGGATCGAGCGTCGGAAATCCGAAATGAATCGGCTGCCACCCACGGAGCTTTGGCGGATCGCCCAATGGATCCGTCAGGAACAATTCGATGTGATCCATACCCACATGAGCCGCGCACATTTTTTTGGTGTCTTACTCCGCCGGATTACTGGTGTCCCGTGCGTGGCGACCGCTCATACCAGCCATTTTCAACTTCATTGGCTGTTTAACGATCTCGTTATTGCCAATTCCGAATCGACCCGCGCGTTTCAATCTCGATACAATTTCGTATCCAAAAAACGCTTGGTAACGATTCCTTGTTTTATAGATCTCGAAAAATTCAGCCGCATCTCGCCCGCGATTCGCAAGGAAGTTCGCCACAATTTGGGTATTCATGACAATCGTCCGTTGATTGGTATGATCGGTGCCGTGACCGCGCGAAAAGGACAACGCGAATTGATCGCGGCCTTGCCGGAGCTGGTCGCAATGTTTCCAGATTTGAAGGTCGCTTTGATCGGTCAGTTTGACAAAAAATCAAACTATTACGACGACTTGCGAAAATCTCTGTACGAAAAAAAACTGTTCCGGCGTGTGATTTGGATGGGCCGTCGGAACAACGTCCATGAATTGGTCCAAGGACTCGACGCTTGTATCGTTCCGAGCCTGAAGGAACCGCTGGGCTTGTGCGCGTTGGAAGCAATGGCCGCTGGTGTGCCGGTGGTTGCCGCGAACATTGGAGGTTTGAAAGAATTCGTGATTCCGGAAGAAACCGGGCTTCTGTTTGATCCCCGGGACGCAACGGCAATCGCGCAAGCCACCGCGCGTGCGTTAACCGATATGACACTGCGCACCACGGTGATTCAAAATTCGCGGCAAATGTTACTGGACCGTTTTTCCCCGGCTGCGATTACGACTCAAATCGAATCAGCGCTGGCGTCCGTAGTGCGACGGGATCGAGTCGTCATTCCCGCCTAAGCCGTAGCCCCGCCCGCTCGCCATTGGCACGCGGACAGGCTCTCACTACGAACCGAGCGTGAAAATTTCACCGCGACCGCCACGCAACAAATCACCATGGTACATCTGATACTGGTGTTCCAATAAACGATTCGCGTTGGGGAAACCCAATTCGATGAGTCGATTCGCGGTCAATCCGAAGAAGTATTTTTCATACCGTCCGCCGCGCGAGAATGTCGGCAGCAACGGTGCGCTGTTCGCGCTCAACTGCACGATTGATCCACGGATCATGCCCGCACCACATTCCGCGCCACAATTTCCAAAGACCAGTATCGTGCCGGCCAACATATTCCAGCCGCAGAGGGAATCAACGTTTCCGCCAACGGCTATCAATCCGCGCCGCAGGGATTGACCAACGCCTCGACCGGCATTTCCCGTGACCAGAATTTCGCCCAGGTTCATGCCATATTTTGACCCGGGATAACTTCCTCCCAGCAAGTCGCCAGCGTGGCCGCCGACCAGGAGTTTACCCCCTCGCATTTCCGCTCCCGCAAAATCGGACACATCGGACGCGGTGGCAATCACTCCTCCCTGCATACGGCTGCCAACATGACGCCCGGTTGGTGAGTCGATTTGAATTTTGCCGGATTTCATGCCAGCGCCAATCCAATGGACCGCGGTCAAGTCGCCCGACCAATGAATCGCTTGGTCATCGCTGATTTTGCCTTGAACACGAAACAACTCTCCCAGTTCGACCGCTTGATTTCCAATCCAGATCGATAGTTTCGCAATCTCTCGCTCATTCAATCCCTCGAGCCGATCCGGCGTAATCCCGAGCACTTCGACTGGAATTTTTGATTCGGCTTGTCGGTCTAAAACTAAAGTCATAGGATGATCAAATCCGAAAATGTTCGAGGCCGCGAGTGGATTTTGCCGTTTTCATTGGCCTTTGTTCCGTCAGACTATCTTACCATGCATTCATCTCCGAGCTCTACACCGGACCGAATCCCCAATCTGGGCGCGGTCGTTGTGTGTGGCGGACACAGTTCACGAATGGGGGTCGACAAAGCCAGTTTGATGTTTCAACAGCGCACGTTTCTGGACCATTTGATTGTGCGAGTCGGAACTGTAGCAGCGCCGATCGTTGTGGTAGGAAGTGACAACTCAATCTTGCGAGAGCGATTTCCGCACGTAATTTTCGCGACCGACAAATATCTTGATTGTGGGCCCCTCGAAGGAATACGCGTCGGGCTGGACCAACTTTCCAGCCAAGTGGAATTTGCGTTTGTTACAGGTTGCGATGCGCCGTTGATACGCCCCCCCGTGATTGCCCGCTTATTTCAATTAATTGGCGACCACCAAGCAATCATGCCGAAGACTGGCGGACAGATTTATGGACTGACCTCGATCTATCGAACTGATATCGTCGGCCTGATTGAAGCAGAAATTCAAGCCGGTCGCTTGCGAGTCAAAGGGCTGGCCGAGATTTTGCGGACAAAGTTGTTGGACGCCGAGGAGTTGAGATCACTGGACGCGCAGCTGGACTCGTTGAGAAATATCAACACACCCCAGGATTATCAAGAACTGTTGCAACGGTTTAACGAAACATCGTCCGAGTATTAACTTAAGGCTTACCGATTGCGAATATCTTTTAGCGTTTCCGTCAAATCGACTTTCTGAGTATCCGCCCACAGCGCTTCCAAGCTATAGAACGCGCGCGTGTCTTCGTCGAACAAGTGAATGACGACAGTTCCGTAATCCAGAACGATCCATTTACTTTCATCGTAGCCATCGATGTTGACTCGTTTGTCTTTCAGATCTCGCTCCAATTTGAGATCAATCTCTTCGCTCATCGCATGCAACTGTCGGCGACTGGTGCCAGTGGCAATGACAAAGTAATCGAAGATCGCGGTATGACGGGTCATGTCCAGCACCAACAAATTGGTGCCGCCATTTTCAGCTGCGGTTTTGGCCGCAGCCAAAGCCAGCTGTAAACTCATTTCCGGATTGGAGCGACGAGCGGCCGCTCCGGTAGGTTGATGTTCAAACGACGAAACCGAGATGGCAGGAGTAACCTCCACAGTGGGATGATTGACGGGTTGGTTTTCAGACACGCGGGTTTCCTGAGACAGTTTGGACGGCGGAATCATTTCCTGGTTGGCGAGCAACTGGATCGCTTGACAACCAAAACTATATTGTAAGTCTCAGAGACCGATTTACCAACCCGTTGGTTCACGGCCCGAATGGCGGTTATCATTGCATTGTGTCATCCAACGTGCCAAAATTTGGACTTCTTTGAACCCAATCATTCTACAAAACCCATTAATATGTCCAATATTTCGGTGACAATGCCGACGTTTGCCGAAGTCCAAGCGGCCCGCCTGCGACTCAATTCTCGAATTCATTTTACGCCTGTAGTTACCTCGCAAGCCGTTGATGAAAGGGTGGGCCACTCCGTTTTCTTCAAATGTGAAAACCTTCAAAAGACCGGCTCGTTCAAAATTCGGGGTGCGATTAATGCCGTTTCGCAACTGACCGCGCTGGAATTGTCACGGGGAGTAGTCACCCATAGCTCCGGAAATCATGCTGCAGCTTTGGCCTATGCAGCACGACTGTTCGGCACAACCGCTCATATTGTGATGCCGACCAATTCATCAGCGATCAAGATCGCGGCGGTCGAAAACTATGGGGGTCGAATTGTCAAATGTGAACCCAATCTCGCAGCGCGATTGTCGGTGGCGGCAGCCGTACAAGCGGAAATCGGCGGGACGATGATTCCGCCGTTCGATCATGTAAACATCATCGCGGGGCAAGGAACTTGCGCGATGGAATTTCTGGAACAGGTTCCCGATCTGGATGTGATGATCGCGCCCATCGGCGGTGGCGGATTGATGTCAGGAACGTGTTTGGCAGCCAAAGCACTATCCCCAACGATTCGAGTCATTGGTGCCGAACCGGCCGGAGCAGATGATGCCTATCAATCCAAATTGCATCACCGATTGATTCCACAATCCAATCCTCAAACGATTGCGGACGGCTTGCGAACCAGTCTCGGCGACTTGACGTGGCCAATTATTCGCGATCTCGTGGACGAGATCATCTGTGTCACTGAAGACGAGATCATTGCGGCGCGGCGTTTTTTTTGTGAACGAACGAAATTAATTATCGAACCAAGTTCCGCCGTCGCTTTGGCAGCGCAGTTTAAAAGAACTCGAGACGGCGCCGCTCGTCCGCAACGCATCGGGATTATCATCAGCGGCGGAAATGTCGAAATCTAACAGAGTACGACGCCGAGTCCCTCAGTTGTTAAGAACCAGCATGATAGTCAGTCGATCGTCGCAATGCATTTCAGCTCGATGGCAATCGGAGTGGGCAACGCATTGACTTCGACAGTCGTCCGACACGGTTGATTGTCAGCAAAGTGCTCTGCATAAATTCGATTGTACGTTTTGAAATCATCTTTCATATTCGTGAGGAATACCGTTACATCGACAATGTTCTCCCATTTCGAACCAGCGCCTTCGACAATGGTCCTCACGTTCTGGAAAACGCTACGGCATTGCACTTCGATGTCGTAGCTGACGATTTCGCCCGCAGCGTTGATTTCAACGCCTGGGATTTTGGGGCTTCCTTTTTGACGAGGACCGATTCCGGATAGGAACAACAGGCTGCCGACGCATCGCGCGTGCGGGTACAGCCCAACCGGATCGGGCGCGGATTCGACGTTGATTATTGATTTGGGCATCGGGATTCAATCCAGTCAATCAGTATTTGATGCAAATATTCTTTGTATGGGTAAAAAATCGCAACGACTCATCTCCTCCTTCACGTCCCATTCCGCTTTGTTTGACACCTCCAAACGGTGTGCGCAGATCGCGGACCAGCCAGCAGTTGATCCAGACGACACCCGCTTCAAGGTTTTCCGCCAGACGATGGGCGCGCGTGATATCCTGTGTCCAAATGGATGCGGACAACCCATATTCGGTATCATTGGCCAGCCCAATTGCCTCTTCATCCGACTCAAAAGATTGCAGCGTGACCACGGGTCCGAAAATTTCCTGCTGGTTCGTCTGACAAGAATTCGATAGCCCTTCAATGACCGTCGGCTCGATAAACCAGCCGTTAGTGCAACGCGCGTTGGGGTGAACCGCATTGCCACCGGTCAGAATTCGGCCCCCTTCGATTTTCGCGGTCTCCAAACAACCCATGATTTTTTCGAAATGGGCCTGGGAAACAACGGCTCCCAGTTGTGTCTCAGAAAGTTGTGGATCCCCGACTTTTAACTGTCGTGTTCGCTGGACAAAATCCTGTTTGAATTTATCGTAAATTTTTCTTTCGACAAAGATACGTGATCCGCACAGACAAATTTGACCTTGATTGGAAAATGATGATTTCAACGTTGTTTCCAGCATCGTTTCATAATCACAATCGGCAAAGACAATGTTCGGATTTTTGCCACCCAGTTCCAGCGACAATTTTTTTAGTTTTGGACTGACTACGCTCGCCACGTGACGACCGGTCTTGGTTCCGCCAGTGAACGAAATCGCTTTGATGTCCGGGTGATTGATCAGTGCATTTCCTGTTTGGTTGCCGCTGCCGTGAACAATATTGAGTACGCCGGGCGGCAATCCGACATCGATGCAGATCTGCGAAAATCGGAACGCCGACATGGGAGTCACCTCCGAGGGTTTACCAATTACACAGTTACCCGTCGCCAAGGCGGGAGCGATTTTCCAGGTAAACAAATAAAGCGGCAAATTCCAGGGTGAAATGACGCCCACCACGCCCAGCGGTCGCCGCAAGGTGTAATTAATCGCGCCGGACATCGGATGGGATTCGCTCGACGAACCGATCACAGTCGCGGCGAAATGCCGTAGGTTCTGGGAACACCGAGGAATGTCGACGGTCCGGGCTAACGATTCCGGTTTGCCATTATCGCGCGACTCAATCTGCACTAACGAGTCCAGATTTTGTTCAATCAAATCGGCGACGCGATTCAACATGGCCGCCCGGTTTTCTACGCTCAGCGCCGCCCAATTGGGGTGGGCCTTGTTTGCGGCGGTTACCGCGGCGTCGATATCGGATTCATTCGAATCCGGAACCTGGCTGTACAGCTCGCCCGTCGCCGGATCGAAATTGTCCAGCCATTGATTTGAAAGTGGATCTTGTAGAACTCCACCAATATAGTTTTGGATTTTGATCAAAGACACTTTGTACGTCCCCCATCGACCGGCAAATTGATGCCATTGATGTAGCTCGCCGCCGGGCTGGCCAAAAACGCTGCGGCCGCCGCGATCTCGGAGGCCGTACCAAAACGCCTTGCCGGCGTTTCCAATTCCATTTCTTGAGTGACCGCTTCGACCGATATCCCAAGTTTTTCTGCCCGCCGCAGGATAATCAAGTCCAACCGTTGGGTATGGGTCATGCCGGGCAATACGTTATTAACCGTAATGCCAAACGGCCCCAATTCACCGGCCAGCGTCTTGGCCCAGCTAGCGACGGCACCACGAATCGTATTAGAGACGCCCAATCCATCGAGCGGTTGCTTCACGGACGTCGAGATGACGTTTACAATCCGTCCAAATTTTTTTGCTTTCATGCCGGGTACAAGTGCCGAAGTCAAAATCTGATTACAAACTAAATGCGACTCAAACGCCGCAAGATACTCGTTGATCTTCGATTCCAAGGCCGGCCCGGGAGGCGGACCGCCCGTATTATTGATCAGGATATCCGCCGTTTTTCCAGCCGACACGAATTGATCGATCGCTAATTTGACTTGGGCGTAATCCGAAAAATCAGCCACTAGAATCGAGTGCCGTTGATTTGCCGAATCGTCAAGCTGCAGGCGAACCTGTTCCAGTAATTCAGGATTTCGCGCCATTAAGGTCACTGTGCAACCCATCGCGGCCAACTCCAGCGCAATCGCGCGACCTATCCCTTGACTGCTGCCGCAGACAATCGCGTGTCGTTGATTCAAATCCAGGTTCATTTGGTATCAGCTTTCAGTTCTGTGTACTTAGACAATTTGAATTCGGACGACCAACTGTCCGCGACTATTATCGTTGTTTATCTTGCAACAACGTAGCAAAGTAGACGTTTTCCTCGGACGTATGATCTTCAACTCGATCCCAATTTTTCAACATGAGGTAACCCATTTGCCAAATGAAGGCAATCACGTAGCCAAACCAGATCAATCCGCAACATACAACGAAGATATGCAACAATTGTTGACTGGTGACTTGCGCTCGCAGCAGCACGACCAACATGGTAATGACCATCAACAAACTCACTGATAGAAATCCAACGCCCACATACTCGCTACGTGAGACGGCAAAGAAAAAACTGACGGTCATGTACAGCATCGGAAACATCCAAATCGCCAACGACACGTAATGCAAAATGAACTCTCGTTCCACCGTGAAGACCCCCATTCCGATCAACCCGGCTCCGGAAATAATCCCAAAAATCGCCGTGGCCGTAAGTGACCAGAGTCGCCTGAGATTCGTCAGCCACAGCAACACAAAACTGGGTATGATCGAGAATCCCAAAAACATCAGGGAACCGTTGTAGGTCGTATGATACTGCAGCGACTGCATTCCCAGCTCGCTGAGAAAATTTTCACTGAACGAAAATCCCTCAGGAAAGTTCTCAATCGCGGTCCAAGTACAGAACAGAAATTGCAAAACCCCGATCACGGCAACGGTTAAAACGCTGATCAACATTAGTTTGAATTTCTGTCGCATTGCAATTCACTCAGCGTTCCATGAGCCAGCATTCCTCGAAAGTCGCCGGGAGAGATTGTAACCGATTTTGAGACAGAACTGTCATCCCGGCGCACGTCACAGCCCGCCTCAACCGTCATTCCTGCCCAACCGGGAATCCAGTTTCGGCGAAGACCCGGATGGGCAGTAAAAGTGAATGTCGCCGACCTCCGCTATTTCACAGGGTTGAAGTCGGCAATGAGAGGGCGATGATCACTAGTTTTTTCATTGTCCGGAAAGTCTTCGTCGCGCACCACGACCGCCGATTTACCGTGCCAGCCCTTGGCTTGGTTCGCAACAAAAATGAAATCCAGAATTGAATCGGGATATCGATCGACGTTCCGGTCTTGGATGCGAAAGTCACTCGACCAGTTAGAATCGATCAGCGGATCGGGTTTCACCCATTCCCAAACGCCCCCTTCGAGCATGGCGTCGAAAGCGGCGTTTCCTTTTTGAGTCTTGAACTCAAAGTCGAGATTGTGATCACCGGCAGAAATAATCGGTTCGGGATGGGCCGCCGCCCATTTTACAAGCATTCGCGCTTGATCGGTTCGCAATTCCGCTTCGCCGCGAGCCAGATGATTGACGATGACCCAAAATGTTTTTTGGTCCGATTTGTCTCGGACTTTCACCGCCAAAGGAGATCGCGCACGCAAGGTTCCAAATTCGGGGGACGATTCTTCCGTGACATTAAAATTCGCCGAGACACCGGCAAACCGATGCAATTCCATCGCTTCTTCAATCAGAAAGCGGGACGTGTCAACGACCAGCATCAGCGAATCCGAATCCTGAAATCCTCCGCTGGCCGAGGTTACAAAATCAATTTCCGACTTCAGACCGGCAGCTGCCGCTTTGGCGAAAACTTGAAACGATTTCGGATCAACTTCGCTCAAGGCAATAATTTGCGAGCGCGTTGCCGTTGCCGTTAGTAATTCCGTCAGTTCTTTGCCCAGCACCACCGGATCACTCACCGGTGGCGACGAGGGTCGATTGCTTTCCACATTCCAGGCCAACAATCGAAAATCTTGACCAAGTGCTACTTCCGTTGCGAAAGCGACAATACAAACGATAATCAACGCCGCGACACCAGTTCTCATGAACGACTCCCAGGATTTTTCCGAAATGAAACTTGGGTTCATGCTAATTGATCGCGCTGTCAGTAACAACCATCGGCTAGGCAAGTTCTCGATTCGACTCCCGGCAGCAAAAATCGTCATGGAAGCTAATTAGTTGCCGGGCGGCTGGATCGAACAATTCAGGTCCCATCGATTCCAACAGCTGACACACGCCAAAAGATCTGGATTGCTGCAAGTATCGTCCGAACCAGTTTGCATATTCCTCCTCGGCGGCGATCGACTCAAACGGAAAACGCACATTAGCGGGTTTCACACCAATTCGCCAAGGCTTCGGCATAAGTCGAGCTCGGAAGCACTTTTGCGAACGGCACAACTCTCAAGTCGGGGATCGAATCGCGAACAGAACTTCGGTAGGATTCTGGTCTATGGCACACCGATTTTTTATTGAACAGAAGATTTTTGAAGGAACGGTCTTGATCGACGGCGACCAAGCGCATCATGCCCTGCATGTCATGAGATATTCGGTCGGAGATGCAGTAACCCTGTTTGACGGAACTGGTTATGAGTATGGCGCGACGATTGCAACGATTGGCAAAAAGGATTTGCGGTTGGCCATCACATCGACAGTATTAACACCGCTTCATGATGTCCCTAGCGTTACGATCGCCGCAGCAATTCCCAAGGGAGACCGGCAAAAATTTCTCGTGGAAAAACTGGTGGAACTGGGGGTCGCACGGTTGATTCCACTTAAGACATCCCGATCCGTTTCGGTGGCGAACCCGAATGTGATCGAACGGTTCGAAAAAGGGGTTATCGAGGCGAGCAAGCAATGTGGTCGCAATTACTTAATGCAAGTCACACCACAACATTCGATCGCCGAGTTATTGGCCTTGGTCACGAACGAGACTGACACAGCCTGTTTTCTGGCTGATCCTGACGCGACCGCAGACTTGATTTCGGTCAGTCCGCAATCGGTTCGGAAACGGATTATCGCCATCGGCCCAGAAGGCGGATTCGATCCATTGGAGACAGCGCAGTTTGGATCGGCGAACTGGTACCCGGTCAGGCTGGGTCCGACAATTCTTCGGATAGAAACTGCCGCGGTGATGTCGGCCGTATTGTTGACAATGCAAGCCCAAGATTGAGCTGATCAAGGAACTCCAATTGACAACACGCATCAAGCTCTATCCCGGAGTCAGGGCAGAATTGAGATCTTGGGAGCATTCAATTGAGGACCGGCCAATTTTCAGTCGCCGACTCAACTCATCGGCCTGATTTCGGTATCGTCGCGAAAATAACAGGCGTCCTGCAGGATTTCCACCAACTTCGATACTGTTGACCAACAGCCCTTCCCGCAGCGTGAGTTTCACCAGTTCGTGGTCGAGCGACTGAATCTTGGGTGAGCGACAGAAGCGGTGTTCCTTTAATTGCCAACCCTGCTCCTTGGCACTCAATACCAATTTTGACTTGGCCGGAAAACCAAACTGGCTTCCCTGTGGAAAAACGGTCAGCTCGTCCGAACGACAAACGCCAAATCGTGGGCCAAAAAAAACCAAAACTGGATCGCCGATCATCGACCGCAGGAAGCCGACTCGCCGGTTGATCCAGCGAAAAATGATCAGGCAAATTCCAAACAACAACAAATTCAACAACGTCGCCAAGGTTGGACTAAATGCGTAGATCGACATTAATCCGGCGCACGCGGATTTGTTCGCGACCTCCAATAAGGCATCTACCATTGGCACTGGAATTAGCCAGACCATAATTTCAAAAAAGAATTTGACGGAATTAATGACGAAGATATTGATAACGGCGGCCACGGACAACAACAGATTACTGGAGAAAGAAATAAATCCCATCTGCACCACCATCGCTGTTGCTGGCACCATTTCGGACGGAGCCATTAGATCTGGGAGAAATCGAATAACCAGAATCGAGATGATACCAGCATAAGCCTCCAATTGGTCGATCGCTTGAGCAACGGGTTTGCTGACTTTGGTAAACCGAGGCAATGAGGTAACTACGGTCAGGCCTAAGAAAACCCAAAAGATGGTTGGATTGTTGAGGATTGGATTGGTACTGAGAAAACGATTGAAAGCCACCCAATCGCCTCCGAACTGTGAGATCGCCGCCAGGCAAGTGATGCCGAAAAACGGTGAGATCGCGATCGGCGCCAACGGTCCGAGCCATTCACTTGCCTGGGCCCACGTCGAAATCTGATTGGCAGTGGACTGATCCGAAAATGGTAGGGCGGGTCCACCTAGTCTTTCGGCCCAAGTGTTTGTTTCCTCAACATGGGTTATTTGAGACGAGCACAGCGTCGTGATCCCGATGACCACAACAATCAGTCTAAGCAAAAGCGGTGTCACGTTCGTCTCCGTATTCCAACAGCGTGCAGACAAAACAACGGGCAAGCAGTTAACGTTCGGCGTCTTTATGCCGAGGCAAAACACTCATCGGTTGCGTGCTTGAGCCGTCACCTCCCTCGACCTTGGGGCGATCCGTGATTGGTTCGGTGGTCCATTCGATCCGAAACGTCAAGGCGCCAATTCGAACCATGCTACTGGGGCGCAGGACGGATTTGTTGACGCGCAACTCATCCACATAAGTCCCGTTCATGGATTCGAGATCGCGAATTACCAGGGCTCCATCGGAGTCGTTACTAAATTGACAATGCCGCCGACTGATCGACGGATCGCCAATCGAAACTTGCGCTTCAGGGCTGCGACCGATGATGACAGGCAACGGCAGAACCCACGACATTTTGTCGTTCCCCGTGGCGCTATCGATCAAGACAAATTTGTAATTCATCATTTATCCAATACTTGGACCGATTTCAATTCGCCATTGGCATGAGATTTTACTGTCCCAATTAGCCAATTTTCATGGCCGGCCAATTGTAACATGCGTCGAACATTTTCGGCGTAATAGGGACTAACGATCATCACCAGGCCGATCCCCATATTGAACACCCGGAACATTTCTTCGGTGTCCACTTGGCCCATTTTTTGCAGCCACTCAAAAACCGGTGGACGAAACCAGGATTGTCCATCGATTTCGATTGCCAGTCCATTGGGAGTGATGCGGGCGATGTTCTCTTCCAATCCCCCGCCGGTAATATGCGCGATTCCGTGCACCACGCTCTTGATCTTGTAATGACTGAGCACTTGCCGAACTGCTTTCGCGTAAATCAGCGTCGGTGTCAGCAACGTCTCGCCGATTGATTTACCGGTCCCTGCGAATTCGTCGTGGGGCTGTTTCTTGCCCACGTCAAAGACAATTTTTCGAACGAGGCTAAAGCCGTTGGAGTGAATGCCGCTCGACGCGATGCCGATCAAAACGTCTTCATTGGCAATCGAGTGTCCATCGATGAGATGTTTGCGTTCCGCCACTCCGACACAGAATCCTGCGAGATCATAATCGCCGCGTTGATACATGTCAGGCATGATCGCCGTTTCGCCGCCCAACAGCGCGCAACCGGATTGAATACAACCGTCACTAATCCCTTGAACGATGCTCTCCAGTCGCGCTGGATCGTCGTGTGACATCGCCACATAATCGAGAAAAAACAACGGCTCCGCGCCGCAACAAATGGCGTCATTGACGCACATGGCGACCAAGTCAACACCCACCGTATCGTGGGAATCCAGCAGTTGAGCCAGTTTTAATTTTGTGCCAACGCCATCGGTGCAAGCCACGAGGACGGGGTCCTGATAGTTTCGCCGAAACAACTGGCTGTCGAAATCGAGTTCGAATAGTCCCGCGAATCCGCCGTCAAGCTGTCGTACGCGCGGTGAAAAAGTGCGGTGCATCAGCCGAGGAAGTCGTTTCATCGCCGCATTGTAAACTTCGAGATCAACTCCAGCATCTTTGTAGGAAACGCCTGCCATATGAATTAGTTGGGAAGAAATGGGTGGTGCGATGAACGCGCTCGAAAACACGATTTGACAGACCCCAGTTTGCCTGATTGCTGCGGTTCGGGCAACCGTCCGACGGAAAACCTTGAACGTCGCTTATAGAAGCCAGGGCGTTCGCCCCACGACGGCTCTAACGGTTCCGGTGACCTAACCGAACACGCAATCTTAAACGATCAGGTACCTCGCTTCGAGGTTGCCTGCTGTAACGCATTCAGACTCGGAAAATCGTGGTGTTTTCTCCAGTTCAGTCAGCAAGCTCTAAAAATTGAGTGCTAAGATTCAACCGATTCGCAGCGGAATTCGCTTCCGGGATTGTCAACTAATGGGAAATCGACCAATGTTAATGGAAATGAAAAATAACTACCACAAACTGCAGTTTACGCACATGTTGCCTTATGGCGCAGTGATCCACGAGCATGGTGTGCAGTTTGTCGTCTTCAGTCGAAATGCAACTGAAATGCGGTTGCTGCTGTATGACAATGTGCTGGATCGTGAGCCCACCGAAGTGATCGCGTTCAATCCGCGAAATGATCGATGGGGAGATATTTGGAGTATATTCGTGCCCGGCCTCGGACCCGGACAGCTGTATCATTTTCAGTGTTCCGGCCCAAACGATCCCAGCCGCGGCATGCGCTTTGATTCCAAGGCGCGATTGATTGATCCGTACGCCAAGGCTCTCGCCGGTGAATTTCAAACAAATACCGATGGAGTCATTCGGCCACCCAAGTGCGTGGTGGTCGATGATTTTTTTGATTGGGAGGAAGATCGACATATCCGACACGATGTTTCAGAATCAATCATTTATGAAATGCATGTCAAGGGTTTTACGAAGCATGATTCCAGTGGCGTGAAGCACCCCGGTACCTATCTGGGAGTCATTGAGAAAATTCCGTACCTGAAGTCGTTGGGAGTGACGGCGGTTGAATTGATGCCGGTGCACGAATTTCCAATACTGGGATTTGATGGCAAGACTCCGGAACGACCGAATTATTGGGGCTACGATTCGTTGGCGTTTTTTGCGCCGCACCGAGGATACGCCGCATCAACCGAACCCGGTGGGCAGGTCGATGAATTCAAGACGATGGTGAAAGCGCTGCATCGCGCCGGCATCGAAGTCATCCTGGATGTCGTATTCAACCACACTTGCGAAGGCAACGAGCGCGGACCGACGCTCAGTTTCAAGGGACTTGAAAACTCGGTTTATTACATGCTCGAGAACGACAAACGCCATTACAAAAATTATTCGGGTTGTGGCAATGCTGTGAACGGCAATCACCCGATCGTCCGCGAGATGATTTTTCATTGCTTGCGGCATTGGGTGCACAACTATCATATCGATGGATTTCGATTTGACCTGGCGTCGATTCTCAGTCGCGATCGCAGCGGTATGTTGGTTCCCAATCCGCCGCTGGTGGAAGCAATTGGTGAAGATCCATTACTCGCCGACACAAAAATCATTGCCGAAGCTTGGGACGCGGCAGGAGCGTATCAAGTCGGTTCGTTCGGCGATGACCGCTGGGCGGAATGGAATGGACGCTACCGGGATGATGTGCGCAGCTATTGGCGTGGGGACACCGGAACTCGAGGGGCGTTGGCCACGCGTTTGGCGGGTTCAGCGGATCTGTATCAACCCGGGGGCCGTCCACCGTGTAGCAGCATCAATTTCATTACGTCTCACGATGGATTTACACTTAACGATTTGGTCAGCTATCGCGACAAACATAACCTGGCCAACGGCGAAGACAACCGCGACGGAGACAATCATAATTTCAGCGAAAATTTTGGAGTCGAGGGCCCTACCAATCAGTTGGCAATCGATCAGCTCCGGATTCGACAAATCAAGAATATGATCGCGACTTTGATGCTGTCTCAAGGAGTACCCATGTTGGTGGCCGGGGATGAGTTTCGGCGGACCCAAGCAGGCAATAACAATGCCTACTGTCAAGACAACGAAATCTCGTGGCTGGACTGGGATTTGATGGAGAAGAACACGGAACTCGTTCGGTTCTGTCGCAGCCTGATCGAGTTTCGTCGCAACCAACCGACAGTTCGTCGGCGTCAGTTCTTGACGGGCGTACCCAATAGCAAGAGTGGTTGGTCCGATGTCAGCTGGTATAGTCCCCTGGGAACAGCGGTCGATTGGCATGCTGGCGATAATCCGATCATTTGCCTGTTAGCTGCTCCTCCAATTGCCGACGATCCGGCGGGTGTTGCTCGCGATGTTCTTTTGATGTTCAATTCGAGTGGCAGCAGTTGTCGGTTTTTGATTCCCACAATCGCCAAATCCAAGCGTTGGCATTTGTTTGCCGACACTTCGTTGCCGACTCCGCATGATGTCTATCCAAACTTGAACGGGCCATTGATGTCAGCCACCGGTAGTCATACGTTGCCGCACAAGTCTTTGGCGATGTATGTTGCCGATCGTTAGTCGGTTTCGGCAAATCAAATCCGGATCAATTGGGCATCGAGAAAACGATGCCTTTTTTTTTGAGTTGTGCCCAATGACTGGCGTGGATTCTGACGCCTGGGGTCGGTGCGACTCGATGTTGGCACCGATTCCTGAACGCGGATGTCCTAAACTATTCAAGAAATTACGGCCCGACCATCCCATCAAAACGACTTTCAGTTTATTGTCAGTCGCAGCGAATACCAACGACTTTCCAATCAAGGCCAGGTCAAAAATCTTTCGCAACTTTTCCGGTTAGGGGTTCGATAGGGTTGGGAGAGGCTTTTCGGCGCGTTGCCTACAAGTCGGAAGGTATTCGTAGTGCCCCCTTTTCTGGAGAATTCCGTGTTGTCGAACTCAGTCAATTTTCGCGTTTTGATTGTTGACGATAATCCGGCGATCCATCGAGACTTCCGTAAAATATTGACGCGCGTTGATAATTGTGATGAACTTGACCAGCTTGAACAGCAACTCTATGGCGGACATGCCAAAGAGGATTCACGATTGCCAATCTTCGACGTCGATTCAGCCTATCAGGGGTTGGAAGGTGTAGCCAAAGTCACCGCAGCGCACCGGTCAAAACGCCCCTATTCGTTGGCGTTTGTCGACATGCGTATCCCGCCGGGAATTTCCGGCATCGAAACAATTGAACGCATGTGGGCGATCGTTCCGGATTTGCAGATCGTGGTTTGCACGGCCTTTGCCGACATGTCCTGGGACGAAATGGTCACTCGTTTAGGGTGGTCAGACCGATTGTTGATTCTGAAGAAGCCTTTCGATAAGATCGAAGTCTGTCAAATGGCCTTGGCTCTTTCCGTGAAACACCAGCTGGAAAACATGGCCCGGCTGAAGACTGAAGAGCTGCGCTCGATGGTCGCCCAGCGAACGATCGAATTGGAAAAAGAAATTCAGCAGCGTCGGCAAGTCGAAGCGATGTTGCGCGAGAATCCGAATCAATTCTATGAAGATTCGGAAATCGACCGAGCGACCGGATTGTTGAACCGGCACGCGATTCTGGATCGAATCAATTTCATTGCTGCCGACGCGGAACAGCATGGCGGTGTGTATTCGATCCTATATGTCGATGTCGATGGGATGCACGATGTCAACGCAGCATTTGGCCATTTGGCCGGCGACCTGGCGTTGAAAAACGTGGCGCAGCGATTGCGAGAAACACTGAGACCAAATGACGTCATCGGACGATACGGTGGAGAAGAATTTATCATTTGTCTCCACAATTGCCCGCAAGACCGCGCCATCATGGTTGCGGAGCGACTAAGG
The DNA here is from genome assembly GCA_031409295.1 of Mariniblastus sp. Taxonomy (GTDB): domain Bacteria; phylum Planctomycetota; class Planctomycetia; order Pirellulales; family Pirellulaceae; genus Mariniblastus. The sequence continues at coordinate 18,035 of JANNWZ010000075.1, read as the reverse complement.
GCACGCGTCGCTGAGTCAACCGTGATGGTAGACGGTATGCCTCTAAAAATTACCGTGTGCGTGGGAGTGGCGACCCAGGTTGCCGCCCTGTATGAGGTTGCAGAACGGGTCCTCGAGTGCGCCGATGAAGCGCTAGGTCTGGCAAAAATCAAGGGTCGCAATCGAGTTGAAACGAAAGAGTTGGTGAAATCCTAGAAAATTCTTAGTGCGAAAAATCAAAGCGACAAGGTTAATCTTCCTCCTTTCCTCCCTCCTTTTTTGACTAATCCATAAACTGAAAATATCCTGTTATTTGAAACTAGCTCCATGAAATCACTGTACCCGACTGATTGGATCAGCGATCGAGTAGCCCTGTTGATTTCGGAGAATCGACTGCACGCGATTCGAAGCGCAAACCGCGTGTTTAAGGCGCTGATTCCTGCACAGTGGGCTGGGATGATCGGAATCTTGTTGCTGACACAGCCGAATGCTCGGCTGGCCTCGACAGGACTCGCTAATGGTCTCGCGACGAACATCGGATTGGTTACTGGCGGAGGCCTGCTGGCGACAGTTGTGGCTCTGGTATTGTTGTGGCGCAATTCCGAGTCGGTGCTGACAAGAGTCATCGTGATGACTGCTCAGCTTCTTTCCTGGATCTGGTTGGTCGTCTGGACCAACGGAGGACCGGGAGCCTATTTTCATGGCTTCGCCTCATTAATCGCCTTGTCACTGTACCAGGATCGGAAAATTCTGGGTTTGGCTGCGTCATTTACCACCGTAACCGTTGCTCTCATTGTGTTCGGTTGGGAAGGCTGGATTCCGATTTCCTCGGTTAATGGTCGGGAGCGAGTCTTGGAATTTGCATGTTGCTATGCCGCCACAGTCGGATTTTTGTTACTCGGTCAACATCGCAACAGCCAACATGAAAATCGGGTTTGTCGGGGACAGGCCAGACTGGAACAGGCCAGACTTGATGATGAGCAATTACTCTGGACTCGCACCAAGGAATTGAAGACCGTCAACCGGCAACTGCATGACGAAGTGCATACACGGGTCCGGGCGGAGACTGATCGAGAGCGATTGACGCGAAAACTACTGCAGGCCTCGCGGCAAGCCGGCATGTCCGAGGTGGCGACAGGCGTACTCCACACCGTTGGAAATGTGATCAACAGTATCAATGTATCGGCGGATACGATCATTGATCGATTGAGCGATGCACGTGTGGAACGACTTGATGAGGCAGTTTCCCGACTGGAACTTGGAAGTTCAGACTTGGTCGAATTGGAATCAAATGGCCCACGTGGTAAGCAGTGGGTGCAATTCTTGGGTCTGATTTCCGAAAATCTAAAGGATCAACATCTTGAAATCGCCTGCGAAGTTCAATTGATGCGAAAAAATGTCTCTCACATTTCCGAAATCGTATCAATGCAACAGTCATACGCCCGAGTGTCCGGCGCCTCGGAACGGTTCTCGGTAACAGAAGTATGTGATCGGGCAATTCGCATTCAACAAGCAGACTTGGATAAGCATGAAATTGAAGTCGTGCGCGATTATCAAGATTTACCAGAATTGTGCAGTGAACCGCACAAAATTCTGCAGATCATCGTGGACTTGATTAGCAATGCCAAATTTGCGGTTCAGCATTCTCGCTCGACCGGAGGGAAAATCGTAATTTCGACAAGCCTGAACGAAAAGAACTCCCTGATAGTCACGGTGCAAGATAACGGAATGGGAATCTCACCCGAAAATCAGAAACAGATTTTTCAACACGGATTTACGACCCGCCCCGGCGGCAACGGATTCGGTTTGCACAATAGTATCCTTGCTGCTCAAGAACTAAACGGAGCGCTGGAATGTTTTAGCAACGGAGCGGGACAGGGAGCCAGATTCGAGTTGACGTTGCCGCTTGACGATGTACCGGCCACAGTAATCAGTGCTGCGCAGTTTTTCAATCCAGTGGTATCAGTGGACATTCCGACATTTTCGCATTGATGTTGGAATCGATGGCAATATCAAATGGAGACATTGGATCGGACTTGTTCTTTGGTTTGCACAAAGGGCCGGTAGTCCAACATTTTGACGGACGAATTTCCTGTTAACTCATAAGTGATTTCACGCCACTGGACGCGTTGCGAAACAAGGCATCGCAAACACGAAACTCCATAGATCAGTTGGGCAATGGGAACTGTTAGTAGTAATTTGATAAATCGAATTGCGCCCATCGGCGGCAATTGCTCGTTTCTGAGCCCGCAACTTTGGGAAACGGCGGAGCGCACGACGACGTAGGCGAAAACAGAGAGCAATCCGCTTATCAACAATCCGCCACCCGCAATCGACGCCGATCGGAAATCGCCGCCAATTAATCCTGCGATTAACGCGGCCAACACCGCGAACATCGCCACGTTACTGAACACAGCGTGTACCACGGATAGGAAGAATGTGGGTTCGTAGATTCGTGACCACGTGAGCATTCGCGTGACCCAGCGATTGACGTAACCAAACGTGCAATTCTCATGATTGATCATGATCAGGGACGGGGCGAAATGGATTTTCAGTCCCAACTTCTGCATGACTGATCGCAGCGGTCCATCGTCCACCACCGATTTCTGCCAGATGAGCGGCAGCTCCGCGGCTCGGACATCTCTCATTCGCATGGCGAATGTGCCCGCCCAGGGATTTCCAAAAATAACGGTCGGAACCAACGCGCCGGCATTCCAGCTGCTGCGGACGAGTGCTCCCCAAGTGGAACCACCAGGCGGTTCAAACCATTGATTGCCTGTCACCAGTCCGATCGTGGGGTCATGTTCCAATGGCCCAATCAATTCTGCGATCCAGGTCGGATGAGTCTCAACATCGGAATCCAAGAGAACTAGAAATCTTGTGGCATCGGAAATTTGCTCCAGCCCCTGGAGCAACGAGCTGCATTTCAATCCGCAGGAATCTCGCGGCGCCTTCAACTCGTGAATCGAAAGCCGATTTTGATCATCAAACTCCCGTTTAACTTCGTGTACGACCTCCCAGGCGGCATCGGATCGGTGATCGACCACGACATGGACTTCATAGTGAGCAAACTCCTGTCGTAAAACTGAAATCAACGCCAGGCGCAGCGATGGATCGCAACCTCGAACACACATCAGTACTGCGACACCGGATTGACTGTCCGCTGGTAAGCGCACGACTTGCTTTCCGGCGAATTGACGCAGGAAGTAACGGGCCACAATCAGCTGAATGACCGCTGCCGAAATCAGAATGACCGAAGTAGTTGTGGCGAAAAGAAAAAGCATCACAGGACCTGCGACAGCGTGTTCGCTGGCGGTAAATTCGGGTTAAGATTGATCAAAAAACAGGCGTGCTTAGATTCTACTTTGCAAAACCCTGTTTCGATGCACTGATTTGAGTCAATCAGCGTCCAAACACCAATTCCTTCGTCAATTTGACGAATCGCAGCCCATCCAACCAGAACTTCAGATTTAACCCGCTCAATCGCACCTTGCGAACGCCACCTTCCTCAAGACTCCACGTCGGCGTGGAGCCAGAAATTACATGTCGGCCTCTAGCGAGCCTCTGATTCTCACGCGCTTCATTCCCCGAGACATAGCACTGCCAACGGCTCTTACCAAAATGCGAATAATCGTGTGATTGATGGATCGCCGTCACACAGGATGTTACATCAACCACGGGCAGCCGTTGTCGTTTGGCGGAATAGATCATCCAATTGTCCCAATTGCCGCGTCCGACCGCAAAATCGGGAATTGGATCGTACAGCTGGCGATTGAACACAAAGTATTCCTTGCAAACAATCGAACTTTCTTCGCCCTGCTGTTGGCAATCGACCAACAGTTTTTCCATTTCGGTCGGGTTGTCAAAATCCAGTTCGCGATCAACGCGCAGGTCCGTGCGCTGTCCAAACGCCACAAATCTATCAAGTTCAGAGTTCAGCAATCGCTCGACCATTCGCGCAAAGTCCGGCAGCAATATCACGTCACAATTGCAATACACCAAAATCGGCGCAGCGGACATCTCATGGGCAGTCTGAAACGCTGAACTCAATAACGGCGTTCCCCGCTCATTGGTGCGGAGACTACGTGCGTGGCGGACCGCCAATTCCTCGGCCGCCTCAGCAATTCCTGGCTCGTCACCGATCAATAGAATGTCGACGAGCGGTCTCAATTGCTTCCAGGAGCGAATCGCATTTTTTTGAATGACGGCCGTTGATTCGGTAAAAGGCTTGGGGATGGCAAAGATCGTAACCCAAGGCGGCGCAACTTGTGTCGCGTTCGGTTCTGTCGATAGCAAAACGCCGCCGTCTACAACGGCACGTGGCAGCTCCGGCGTTGAATGGGCCAGGTCGGGAATCATAGGTGTTTGGATTGATGATGTGAAAAAAGTGACGCTTTATCGCCAAAACCAGCCGCTGACAAGGCGATAATTAATGGTGGACTTTCGAATCCAATACACGGCTTGACGGTTCCACCATTCCTTCAGCGAGAACCTGGATTTCGTTGGCCGCCAGTTTGTCCAAGCCGTTTGATCCAAGCTTTCAAACCAAGTATCCCGCCATGGATGAATGATTCGATAGTGCCACGGTTTGAATTCCGTTGTGAAATGGATCAGGGCGGGATTGTCGCGCATTTCCGCAAATTCCAACGGGTCAATCGGGCTGCAAGTTTCATCGGGGTATTCAAATAGGTGCGCTCCCTGATTCCATCGCGGAGGTAACGGTCTCCATTGACCGGCAAACACGACATTTAACGCGTATTGATCCCAACACCATACGTAGCGGGAATTTTCGCGCAAACAGGCCAACAACTGTTCCTCAATCCGCTCGTCCCGCCAACGTTTAAGGTTGATCACCATCACGCCGCTATTGAAGTAGGGCGCTGCACCTTCCAAGCCCAATTCACGCCAATTGCGGACAGGGGACAGCTCAGCCAAATAGGGAATTGAACCGCGGAATCGTGGATCGGATTTACGCGCGTCAATGAACGGACAGGCAATATCAACAGCCGCCAGGCAATATTGATCCCCGACATCATAGTTCCATAACTCGGTCAAATCATCTCGCACCAGCACATCGGAATCGAGGTAGATTATTTTGTCAATCGATGCCGGTAATAGTCTCGCCGCCAACAATCGAAAGTAAGCCGTGTGGGTGATATGATGCGAGATACCCAGGTCGGCGATTTCATTTCGATCGGGACGAACAACATGAATTGAGATCGGCAATCCAGCCAGTGTTTCCTTCAGGCCGATCCAATTGACTTCACTGATCCCACCATCCATCAGTAAGACATGTAAATGCTTACCACGTTTTAGCGCGGCAACAGCGGAATGCAGTGTCACCGCCAACGGCTGAACATAGTTGTCGTCTGCAGCGCATAGCACGACCGGTTCGTCGGTTTTAAGCGACGTAATCGGACGTTCGAGTGGTTGGAGTTGCTGGATCAAGGAATCAGTCAGGAGCTTTTCTAGTTTGGCAAATTTGAGTTCGGTTCAAGAAACCGGTTGGCCGGTTGTCACTGTTCAATAAATGTTTTCTCGTTTCGCGCAAACCAATCGAGGAATTTTTGTCGCAGTCGAACAATGGGTCCGGCGATTGGATGTTGTTGAATCTGTTCAAATATCGAGTGGGCTAAATCCAATTCGGACTGCACCTGAGCCAACTCTCGTTGGACGTGTTGTATCTCGCGGCGGGCGTGAGCAAGTTCCACTTGCAATTCCACCAAATTGGGGTTGGCAAATTCTGGCGCTAGTGGATAAATTTTGGCATGGTCAAACTCGTTGGTCGACGACAAATTGATCGGTGCCAGAATTCGGTCCGCGAAACGCAAGGGCTGATCAACAGTGACTTGCGAACGCATGCTGCGCAACATCTCTTGTACCAATGTCTCCAAACGATCTGTCGCCGTTGGGCCAAGTTGTGTCTGCAAATCAGCATGCAACACTGGCATATAAAGCACATCGGTCAATTGAGATTGTTGATAAAACAATTTCGATTCGGGTGGGTTGATCAATTCTCGTAGGGTGGTGCCAATGGAATCGGTGTTATGGATTGTCCAAGCCAACTTCAGATAATTGGGGCAATGGTAATAATCAAGTGCGGCAACCGGCAGACGCAACAACATCGCTTCCAACATTGCTGTGGACGGAGTTGAAATCACCGCGTCGACCTGGGTCAACAGCGTCGGCAATTCCCGACCCGTCAAATCGGATAACTCATTCGCGACGCCAATCTCTCGATCCAAGCCCGCCGTCAGTCGCCAAACGACTTGAATTTCTCGTCCGGCAACGCGGTAATTCGACTGTTCAAACCAGTTTTTTAGATCGACAAGACTCTGTTTGGTGCGTTGAAGTTGATCATCGGTAAATCCTGGCGTTTTTGCGGTCATCACCAGCACACGAAAAACACCCGATAAACTTGGAATCCGTTGTTTTCCCTGCAGCTTGTCGAAACGGGGAATGCCGACGATTTCTGTCTTTCCCGAATTGCCCCAACTATCAAGTATTCGAGCTTGCGAGGGACCGATGCAAGCGGCCTTGTGGGCCAAAACGGGACGCATGGTAAACGGGCAGGCCGGCTCATCGGACCGATTTTCCCAAGCATTTCGCCATTCGAGGATTCCATCCAGGAGGTAAAGCGTCCCCACCTGTTGTTGTTTCAATTGCTGAATGGCAACACGAAACCGATCAAAATGTTCTGAATAGAATATCGCCAGATCACCAGGCAGCGCGATTTGAACAACTTGTTCGGGACCCACGATCTGAACTGCAAATCGTTCGGCCAGCGGCGCGGCATGATGTTGCACCTCGTGAGGTTGGCCGACGAAAAACAGAGACGGGGCGCGCATGGAGTCCAGAGTTCGTAAGGGCGTACACGAGACAGAAATTTCTATTTGATTTCGACGGTCAAGCCATCTTCGCGGGATAACAATCGATACAACGTCTCGTGGCTGATGCCGGTCTCAAGCGAATGAACGCTGCCATCACCCATGGTGAAATTGACCAACGAGTAATGCGAGCTGCCAAAAATCGGGTATTCGCCCGGCGTCCAATTCAGATGGTCATTGCGCGCCAACCCCATTCCATATCCGCCGATACGCATGAATGTCTCGGGTTCATCACCATGATAAATCGAACCATCGCCCCAACCTTGCGGCTCTTGGGGACCATACGAACTGACGTATTTCTCGCCCAAAAAAATTGTTGTTGAAGTACCATCGAACACGTCTGCCAGTCGGTATCGACCCTTGCCGCCACCGGGTAAAGTATTGCCAACCACCGGATTTTGATCCGCGTATCCCGAATTGAAAATTCCGTCGACAGGGTCCTCAAACATGGCCCAGCGATCATACGGGAAATATTGGGAAGTGCCCGCGTTGCCAGCATAATCTCCACAGGCGCCAATTTGTTCTCCCCGGGTTTCACGATTGCTGAGAAACCCGCTGCGAAAACTTCGGGTCGGGCAGAACATTGTGGAGACGGGTTGTTGAACCGCAATCGGATCCTGATCAGAATATTTTCGACGTATGTCCAATCGGTCTGACAGATTTTGCATCTCCATGAACGGCATCAGATAAACTGGCCAAGTCAAAAACCTGTCAGCTCCGCGCGACGGCGGCAATGCCATTTTGGCTCCCTCAAAATTTAGGATTGCCAATCCCATTTGTTTGAGATTGTTCTTGCAGGAGGTTTGTCGCGCCGCTTCGCGGACCATCTGCACGGCGGGCATCAACATCCCAATGAGAATACCAATAATCGCGATTACAACTAACAACTCAACCAGTGTAAATCCGCGGGAGTGTTGCACTTTGGTGTTCATCTGTTATGCCACGCAAACAACGGGGAGAAAAAAACGTAGGGGAAGATCTTTCCCAACCGTTAAGGTTACTCGGAAAACCCCAGAGAGACAAGTTTATCAAACCAATTCGGCTCGGGAAACCAGTTTTTTGTGCAGAATTTGGTAGTTGTTCCAAATTCAATGGCTGCGAACAATTTGTTAAAGTCAGTGGCAGCTGGTTTATTATCAGCTTGAAACTGCATTGTTTTAACGATGCTCGGTAGTAAAAAATTTACCAAATCACCCAAGCGGAACGATCCTGCAACCAATCGGGCATGGTTTGGAGTTCTGCCTCCGAAGGGGGTCCTGTCAATCGAACTGGACCGGCATCCGTAATGGCAATGGTATGCTCGAAATGAGCACTCGGTTTCCGATCCGCAGTGACCATCGTCCAACGGTCGTCCAATTCGGTCAATTCAGCAACACCCGTGTTCACCATCGGTTCAACCGCTAACACGACTCCCGGTCGCAAATCAAAGTCATCATTTTCGGTCCAATCTGGCGGCAGATAATTTGGGACTTGCGGTGGCTCGTGTAAGTTCTTGCCAATGCCGTGACCAACCATCTCATCGACAACGGAAAAACCAGCGTCGAGTACATAGCGCTCCATCATCCCACAAATCTGGCTCCACCGTGTCTTCTGACCCATCAGTTCGATTGCCAGATTGAGTACGCCATTGGTAGTTTTTAGCAGTCGTCGGTTCGCTGAACTGATATTGCCCACACCATGTGTGATGGCGGCATCCCCACACCATCCGTGGAGTCGACAACCGGTATCCAGACTGACAATATCGCCATCGATGATTTTTCGTGATCCGGGGATGCCGTGGACAACTTCTTCGTTGATCGAGATGCAAGTCTCGGCCGGAAACGGTGGTCGTTTTCCAGCGATGGCGCCGTAGTTCAAAAATAATGGTTCGGCACCGTAAGCCGCGAACGTATTTCGAAACGCTTGATTCAATTCGGCGGTCGTTATGCCCGGCGTAAGTATTCGCGCCGCGGCCTGATGAGCCTGCCAAACCACCAGACCGGCGGTCCTCATTTTTCGAATTTCGCGTGGCGATCTGAGTTCACGTTTTATGTTCATGATTTACAAGCCGGCGTCTTTGCGCAATTCACCAATCAATCGTTCGCGGCCCAATTCATCGGTGATGGCTTCCCAGTCTGCAGCGGCCTGTTTTAAGGCCGTTGCCGCATCCATTTCTCCGCGCAAACAGGATCTGATGCGACGATCCAGCGCATCCAGATACCGCTGACGACCGGGAATTCTGGGAAATAGAAACGTGACTTCTTGCGAATTAATCTCTTTGACTAGATCCGCGTACTCATCGGCAGCCCGATCCGAAATCTTGGTGCCCGTCCAGCGACTTGGGTCGCCCAGATGGCTTTCGCGAAACGGACCGCTAAGGGGGGAATCAACCAAGGTAATCAACGAAATCGGCTTGCTGGCTAACCAGCCGAGAAATTCGAAGCCAGTATTTATGTTGCGACTGGTAGAAGCAACTGACGCCGACAAACCCGAGAAACCGATCAATCCCACTTGGCGCGATTCGTCTTTTGATCGCTGAAACCATTTTTTAGATTTGGAGTCGTACCATCGAACGGCCCCCGGCAGGTTAGCAAAGCCAACTTCGGCGACCCGCGTAGAAACTGCTGGACTGGTAAGACCCTCGGATTCCGAATTCGAACAACTCGGCCACGCCATCCCGATGGCGGTTATGCCAGTGATGACCTGCGAATAGATCATCGCCGGCGTCAGTTCAAGTTGCGATTGATCGTCGCCGACAATTTTCTTCAAGTCTTCGAGTGCGGCAATGAACGGGGGTTCGGTGATCAGCGGTTGCATGGTATTGCGCTCGAAAACCGTCGAGATTTTTCCTCGACTTCTAATCTCGGGTCCGACTCGGGCAAGGAATACTTCGACCGCCCAAGACTCGGCGAGTGGAAGTCTTAGGCTCGATGGGGTGACCTGATTGGCTACGGTGGCGGAATTAGAGTTAGTCGATCGAATTCTGTCCGACAGTTCGAGCATCGCGTTCCATTGGTCGGGGACTTCGATTTTCTGTTGCGCAAAAAACTCGCGGTTGTACATCAATGAAAACTGTGGGCTGCCAAGTGGAACCGCCCAAATTTCGTTGCCCACGCGAACTAATGTACTGCGATGCAATCGCAAAATTTCGTCTTTGTTTAACTCCTCGGAAGCCCAAAGCGATTTGGAGACCGGTAACAATCTCCCGCGAGATTCAAGTTCACATAGCATTCCTGTGGGGTAGATCACCACGTCGATCTCGTCCGCGATTTGGAAGTCTCCAGCTACGATTTGCGCGGACGTTTGATTGACTATTTTGATCTCGCCATTCCGGCGGGCCGACCATTGCCGCGCGATGCGCTCACCCGTTTGAGCGTCGTCGATCACCAACACGGCGATGGGATCAGGTCGGCGAATTTCGACTTCGGCTTCACCGACTTCGATCTGGGCCGGTTCTGGGCAGCCGAAAAAAACCGGAATGAGCAGCAACCAGGACAATCCGCACCAACACCGGGCGGAAACAGGACGCGCAATAAAATTGGCCATATTTTTTTGAAAAATGCTGTGCAACGGCGGGACAAATACGAAGGAATTTTAAACGTTCGGCGCCATTACTGGAATCACAGCATTTGATGGGCACTGACAGAGTTCAGCAGCTATTTGCTCTGACCAAGATAGATCTCAGCTTTGGTTTGCCAATTGCCGAGGCAGAATTTCGACATTACTCGGCGCCGCCGGAGAGTTGAATTTCGGCTTGAGTAATCCAAATCTCTGGATCTTTAAGGTAACCCAGTGTGCCGATTTTCCCACCCTTGCTGTCGAGGAACAATACAGTTGGATACGACTGAATCTGGAAACGGTTCGCCAATTCTTGATTTTGCTGTTTGATTTTTGGGGCCTGCAATCCCCGTTTGGGAAAGTCCAACTCGAGCAGCACGACATTGTCCTGCGCCCAGTTCTTAAAAGTCTCCGTCTCGAATACATCTGTCTTCAATTTCACACACCAATGACACCAGTCGCTCCCAGTGAAATCGGCCAAAATCGGTTTGCCTGTTTTTAGTGATTCCTCGATCGCCGATTCATACGAGTCATGCCAAATACTCGACGTGGCCGGCTCAGGCAGTCTCGACGAGGCTCGGCTGCGAGGAAATAGTGGTTTCATCGACGATCGATCACACCCCTGGAACGCGGCAACGGACACCAACAATAGGACCTCGGCCACTATCAAACTTTTGCTAATCATATCTTGAAACGGTTCATGCAATTGTTGTTTTTTGGATCGCGAACATTTCAATGAATGGAACGAAATGAACCCTGGCTGCGGCTAAAACGCAAATCCGGAACGAATCATGAAGGTGTCCTGGATATCAAGTTGATTGATGGGATCGGACCGGTACAAAATCTCACGATTGAAAACATAACCAACTTCGAAAAAACCGGTAACTCGCCGCGGTCCCATCCACTCGACGCCGAGAAACGAACGCACGTCGTTGATATCGACTTGATCTTTTATCCCCCCCATTCGTTCGATTGCCCAACTTCCACCACCATATTCTCCTCCGACATAAACCCACGCTTCGAAATCGGAAATGTTGGGAATGCGATGGGCCAATTTGCTCTTTGGAAAAGACAAATCGAACTTGATATCGGGTGTCGGCGTGAGATAAAACCCGAACGCGGGCAGCATCTTTACATTCACGCGATCGAAATATTCGATGCCAAACTTGCCAATGGTGTAAGGATTTAGCCGCGTCCAACCCAGCACGCGCCCGGTAAACCGAAACGCTTCATTAGAAGTGTTATTGAAATCACTGTAAAAGCCCACCGTAAAACTGGTTTCCAAGCCGACTTGATTCGCGGGATTCGTCAAGTGATCCAGCGCAATGAATCCACTGTAAGCTTGAGCTGGCAGATCAAAACCGGGATTGGCAATCGAGTTCGGACCGTCCCAAAAATGAAACACGAATCCTGGCGTGATCCGCAACGGTTGATTGCTTTGCAAAAAATTCGGTATCGTCGCGGTGGTCGCTAATTCGATATCGTTGATATTCAGTTCGTTGCCGTTGTTTCCGAACAGGTACGTCTGTCGAGCGCGAGGTCGTTCCAAAACTCGCGGCAGAAAATCTCGTTGAAACGATTGCCACGCTTGTTGAGGCCGACTCCAGTCAATCGCCGGGAGCCAATTGCTGCCCGTACCTTCATAGGTTTGTCCGGTGCCAAATTGAGCTGGATCATACAGCGAGGCTCCGAATTGTGGCTGAGGACTTTGGAATCCCGACCCAAACCCCGGTTGGCTGTTGACTGGCGGATAGATCGGTTGGGGCGCGGTCTGAGTTGGGAAAACCGGAAACGGCTGGTTCTGAATTTGAAACGGGTCGACGGTGGGCGCACTAAAGGTCGGGGCAAAGTTGGGAATTTGAGTCACCGGTGTTCCCTGGGAAAAGCCGCCCGGGTTCTGCAACACCGCTGGCGGTGGAGTGATTTGAATCGGAGGGGGCGAGTTGATGATCGAACGATTTGGGAACGGTGGCGGCGTTGGTGAGTTTTGAACTTGAAAAAAATCTTGAAACCGCGCTCGCTGTGCCCAGGATTTCGCGCAGCATCCCACTCCAGCTAATATTGCCAGCAAAAAAATCAAGACGAATTTTAAAAATTCCCTGTTCAAAGCTACGACCGATTGTCGATAACAAGAGGTTTGCCCACTATTTAAAGACAATTATCAGGGTAACCAGACGAGGTCAAGACGGATATTTGTGGTTCGATCAGGCTCGGGCCGTCGTAGCGCCGTGTGTAAACAACAACCGCGAACTGCCGCGCCCAAAACGCCGGGAAAACTTGCGTCGGATGCGCAGGATATTCGCAAACGTCCGGCAAGCGTTCACCAGTAATTTGCTTTTTTTAGGTAACAGCGGAATCAGATAAAGGTGAACCTTGATCCGAAAAGTCTGTCTCTACAGCGTCGCCGAAAAAAAGAGTGTAATTGATCCGGATACAAAACAGAAAATTTCCTGATTTTGTCCAACCATTAGTTGCATTTTGCCGTATCGGTAAGACAATATGTAAATCGTTTCGCAGTTACGCGACTGCGAGAGGCCAATCCTCCCTCAAGTTCCTTACTCTACGGCAACGGACTTGACGGACTGTTTGAACGAAAGGAGGTTTTCAGTGAATTATTTCTGTACTAGCCGAGGTGGCACCGTATAAGTCGGTTGCCGGCGGGTAGCCGTCGTGCCACCTTTCGCGGATTGCAACGTTTGAACTGCAGTCCCTGCGCGAAGAAGGCCCGCTCCATTTCTTGGGGCGGGCCGTTTTTTTTGGTAACAACCAACTAAGGAACCGCCAACTGAGGTCAACAACGCGAGCGGCAGGAAAAACAACATCCGTACAATGGACATCCTGGTCCGTTAAAAAGCGATCGTCGGACGAGGCCGTCCATCTTACGGCGGGTAACTTTTCAACTGACGATCGCCCAAAAGAAAACGCCCGACGAAATCGGGCGTTGAACATCCATCGGTTACCCAATGTTGCTTTATTCGCGCGGGCGAACCGCTCCAGTCAATCCAGAGTAATCCTGACGATCTTCATTGTGCCAAAGCGGCATGCCGGACATGACGCGTTGACGCAAGGCTTCAATTTTTTCGTCCGAACCGGCCGGAGCGTCGGTCGGAATAAAATCATCTCCCTCGCGTGGCGAAAAATCTTCGTCATGGCCATATTCGAGGATCGCTTCGAAAACATTGTTGATTTTTTTGCCGTTCGACATAAAGTTGTACCCTTATCTAAAATGGTGAATTGAGGCGAGAATCATTCTCGAAAAGGTGTTTCCTAAGACGCTGCGGAGCGTTATTGCGTTACAAGGCCGTCCAGAATTTTTTCGACCGGTTACGTTGCATCAAAAATGGTTCACAGAAAAATTGTGGCACGATGAAACGAACTCGTTAAGGCGAAACTAACTGACAGAATCATGTTGGACGGCTCGATGAATTGTTTAAGCGTTTGCTCGAACAATGCTCAGATTATTGACGAGTAAAAATCAAAGTCAAGAATTTTCCGAGAAGTTTTCTTAATTAGTTTCAAAGCGTAATCCTCGGTTTTCGCCAAACCATTCGACTTGTTTGACAACCACGATTATGACTTGCGAACGCAACCGGCGTCGCGACAACAACGGAATCGATCTGGCCCTTGTACCAAGCTAACGGATTGGGAATGGGCATGTGTTAATCTGCATCGATCGGTCCGGTTCGCCGGCGGTTAGAATCCGGATTTCATAAATTCGAGGGTCAACAACCCGAACGTGCGGTTCCGCACCTATATTTGAATCCACTTCGTGGCCGTTTTGGACTTCAACCGCCATCAAGCGGTAATTTTTGGATGTCGTTTTCGCAACGTGAAATGTGGCAACTTCTGATCCCGATCCGGCATGGTAAACTGAAACACAGTTTTGGTTTGCCATTCACCTCCAACTTGCGATCGCCATGAACAATCGACCTGACCCGAATCGTTACGAATCGGGGAATCGCGATGATCTCAATTCCAAGTCCAGCGGCGGATTTCCATTCGACCGGTTATTAATCGGATTATTGGGCGCGATCGTTGGGGGAGCGATGGGTTATTTTGTGTACAAATGGGCACTTTCGCAGGGATTCTATGCCCTCGTAGTTCCCGGTGCCTTTCTTGGGTTTGGATTCGGATCGGCGGCCCGCCGGTCCCATTTGGTATTTGGAATTCTCTGTTTCGTATTGGCATTGGGGCTGAGTTTGTTTGCGGAATGGTCGACGTGGCCGTTCAAAGCCGACGGGAGTTGGTGGTACTTTTTGACGCACCTCGATCAACTGAAGCCGCTGACGTGGGTCATGATCGGCGTCGGTTCCATCATCGCGTTTACCCTCGGTCGCGGACGTGGGTGAAATGATTCGAGTCGTCGGTGCGAAGACTCATAGTCTCAAAAACATCAACGTGGACATTCCGCGAGATCAACTGGTTGTCATTACCGGACCCAGCGGAAGTGGGAAATCGTCGCTGGCGATCGATACGATTTTCGCCGAGGGACAGCGGCAATACATCGAGTCGTTTTCCGTCTATTCACGGCAGTTTTTTAAACAGCTTCCCGCCGCCGACGTGGACCTGATCGAAGGTCTACCCCCCATGATTTGCCTGGACCAAAAACATGGGACCACCAATCGCCGAAGCACCGTGGGAACGATTACCGAAATTTATGATTATCTACGATTGTTGATGTCCCGAGTGGGCAAAATTCATTGTTATCAATGTCAGTTGCCGATCACACAGCATACGCCGAAGCAGATCTGTGAGTTGATCCGCCAACTGCCTGAGCGAACCAAAGTCATGGTACTGGCTCCGCTCGCCACGCACGCCGTCGGCGATCATGCCGCCGTCTTGAAAACGATTCGACGCGAGCGTTTGGTTCGTGTTCGCATCGATCGAGTAGTCTACGATATCGATCAAGTCCCCGATTTGAAGCTAGCCGATCGACATTCGATCGCTGCGGTCGTCGATCGTATCATCGTTCGCGCAGAAGTTAGTAGCCGGCTGCTCGAAGCGATTGAGTTTGCCGATCGGTTATCCAATGGCAAAGTGGCGATCGCCAACCTGTTGCCCGATACCAACGACGAAAACTGGTCCGAGCAGGTTTTCAGCACTCGTTACGCTTGTGCACAATGCGATATCCTCTATGGCGAAATCCAGCCCCGCATGTTTAGCTTTAACAGTCCGGGCGGGGCCTGTGAATGCTGTGAAGGGCTGGGAGCGGTTGAGTTGGCGTCATCGGAACAAACAAATACGGCATCCGAATTCGACAGCAACGCAACCACGACGTGTGCGGCGTGTCAGGGTTCTCGTTTATCCAAGCCTGCACGTTCAATCTATTTTGGGGGACTGCACCTCGGTCAGTTGGTGGACTTACCCATCGACGAGGCGATTCCGTTTTTTGAGGGTGTCGCAGCGCCCGATCTACTCGAACCTGTTACAGGCCCGTTGATACGGGAAATACTGCACCGCCTGAAATTCCTCCGACATGTGGGAGTGGGTTATCTGACGCTTGGTCGCGGCACGAATTCACTGAGCGGCGGCGAGCACCAACGGGTACGACTGGCGACTTCAATCGGTTCTGGACTTTCGAATGTCGGCTATATACTCGACGAGCCGTCAATCGGATTGCATCAACGGGACAATGAACGGTTGATCGAATCGATTCGGGAATTGCAACGCTGTGGCAACTCCGTGCTTTTGGTGGAACACGACGAGGCAACCATACGATGCGCGGATTACGTGATTGATATGGGTCCGGGGGCCGGCCAGCGGGGAGGCCAAGTCGTTGCTGCTGGTTCGCCGAATGAAATTTGTGACGTGGCCGGGAGTTTGACCGGCGATTATCTAGCGGGCCGCAAAAAAATTCCAATTCCTCAGCAGCGTCGACCGATCAATCAAGCGAGAATGATTTCATTGACGGGTGCCAGCGGACGAAATCTAAAATCGATTGATGTACAGATCCCACTCGACGTCCTGGTCTGTGTCACGGGTGTCAGCGGCAGTGGCAAGAGCACTTTAATCAATCAAACCCTCGTGCCGGCAATTTTAGCGTTGCTTGATCGCGGCGCACCGCTTACGCAACCCTATAAAAAAATGACCGGTGCAAATCTAATCAACACTCTAATCGTTGTGGATCAGAAACCGATCGGGCAGTCTGCGCGCGGTTGTCCCGCAACGGTAACTGGTATTCTGGACAGTTTGCGAAAGATCTTCTCGGCGACGAAACGAGCCAAACAACTTGGTTTCGGGACGACTCGATTCAGCTTCAATTCTAAATCCGGTTGGTGCCCGCTCTGCCGGGGTTTGGGGGTGCAGAAAATCGAGATGAGCTTCATGCCTGATTTCGATGTCGCGTGCGAAGCCTGTGGCGGACGTCGGTACAACTTGCAAACCTTGCAAGTCAAATTCAATGAGCTCTCGATAGCAGACGTATTGGCATTGTCCATCGAGCGGGCGCGTGAATTTTTTGATGGCTTTGAACAAATCGCTCGGCCGCTACAAAGTCTATTAGATGTCGGGCTCGGTTATCTGGAACTTGGCCAGTCGACGACAACGTTGTCCGGCGGTGAGTCCCAACGCTTAAAACTAGCCACGGAATTGGCGAAACAAGACCACGGTCATGCGTTGTATGTACTGGACGAACCGACAACCGGCCTGCATTTTGACGATATTCGAGTCCTGTTGGCGGCATTGAATCGGCTCGTGGATCGCGGGAATTCCATGATCGTGATCGAACACAATCTGGACCTCGTGCGGAGTGCCGATTGGGTAATTGATTTGGGACCCGAGGGTGGTTCCGGCGGAGGAGAACTGTTGGCCGCCGGAACTCCGGACGACGTTGCTAAAGTGTTGCGTTCGTTTACTGGGCAATACTTGTCCAAACTGATTTCCCCGCCTCCAGTCTGAATCGAGCTGTTTCCGCGACCGTTGGACGATTCAAAAAAGTGTCGCCCATGTTACTTCATTTGACGTGCTCGGGGATTCCCAACAATTTCGCGTCGCCCGTGTTTTCTCCTTCGATCTCTGGGATCGGTCGAAAGTCGAACCACTGGTCGAGTTGAATCTCCCCCTCGCGCGGAATCAACACGGTGCCACCTAGATCATAGGTCGAGCCCATCCACAACTCAGACACATTGGAGATTTTGTTGTCGACTAACTTCAAATTGTATTTGATTCCGAAATGGACTCGACCTTGGTGCCCATCGACCATTTGAGCACCATAAAAAAGATACACTATTCCTTCGGTAGCAGCATTTTGCCATTGGTGAGCTGGCTCAAGCGGAATTTTTGCTTCCCATTGTTGTTCGGGTTTCAGTTCGGCCAAGTTAATGCGGTCCGATTCGAACGGAATGGAATCAGTTACCAAATTGGACTGCCGAAAACGGCGCAAGTAGGTGGATTGGAATACCGACTGACTGAACAACATGGGTGTAGTACCCGGCCCACGTTGTATATTTAATGAAATGAACAAGGGACCCACGGGTATTTCATCGCCCCATCGGTATTGCCGATTCTGGTCATCGACCAACCAAAGTTCCATCGTCGCAGTCCGATAAAATCCTCCATTAAAAAGCGCCGGACTACGTTCGTCGTTGCCGCGATAGTAGACTCCACCCAATCGCCGAGGATGCATGGGGTACG